>CALKOT010000138.1 GCA_938092015.1 uncultured Paracoccaceae bacterium | reverse complement strand
ATCTTCGTAGCTATCCGACACGAAACCGAGCTGTTCGAAGACCGTCGATACAAACTTGGCGATCCGCTCAATCAGGTCAGCAAGAATGTTACGCTGGCTGTCAGACATTGAGGCGAGCACGTCCTCACGCGAGGCGCTCGTGCTGCTGGCTAACGGCAGACGGGCAAGTAGGGCATCGCTGTAAGGGGTCTGAGACTGCTGGCGGTTTGCGGCCATTAGACCGGCAACGGTATATCGCTCCATGCGAGTTATCCTTCGTATTCAAATGTGGGAGGTTTTGATGGGGGCACACCACTGCACTGAGGTCAGCAAGTGTCACACGTAAGTAAACTGGTAGATTTTTAGCTGGTAAACACTATCTAACTAATTGATTTTATTACTAAAAATAAGTTATTAGTGTTCACTCCTACTAGTGCAATACGTCTACGCAGCTAACGGATCTTCAGTAGCTGTAAGATAACTTTTCACTAAGTTTGAAACTGTCAGCTTGCCTGCAGCTGTCTGTGCCGGACATTGGCCTTCGAGCAGACCGTGCCGCACACACAGATCAAGGAATACAGGTGCTGTAGTCGTTAGGCCTTGGCTGTGTAGCTGTATACGGCAACGCGTAGGTAAAACCATGGCTTCGCCCGTTGCTGCACAGAGGACTAATGGACCGCACAACTTACGATGCGTCTGATTGTTTAACGAAGTGCGGTTGATTGATAAGGCACCTACGGCACGAGCAATCGCAACCAGCGTATCTACCTTTTCTAAGAAAGCCCTGTCGTGCGTTAAAACTTTCGCGGCTTCTACATACGAATGGATATAGTTAACGGGCATTGTTTACGCCCTGATAGTAGTAATCAAAGTATCCTTTTTCACCCAATGCTAAATAGGATTCACGCATAATCTGAAAGATTTCTTTATTAGCATACAGATGAGGTGAGTGTTTTCTAAAGATTTCAAAGTACGAATGGGGATAGAATTCTACATTCATTTTTAATGATTCCTTATCATATGTATAACATATATATGCTAAACATATCTTATGCTTTTTTTGATTGTGTAGAGGATTTAAGATCGATACGTATAAACGTTATCGTTTCTTACACATAGTTATACCATAGTTTAGTTTATTATACAACAACTAAATCAATTAATCTGTTTACGAAGCGTTTAATGCACGATAGCTTTTATATGTTTTACATATATATGTTTAACTTATTTATGCGATATTAGAGAATACATAGTCCATTAGGGAAACGATAAGGTATAGTGAGTTATAATCTCATTATCCCTATCAGAGATATATACAGTGTATATAGTAGGACGTATTCGGACTAGTGATTTTCCCCTGTTTATGCTAAGGTCTGCGACATGACCAAACCAAACCTACGCTTCATAAAACACCCTGTCTTAGCCCTCCGTTATATCGAATGGATGGCGATAGATCGCCTGTATGCAAAGCCCAATAATCTGAAGATGTACTCCTTGTACGAGGATGCACAGAGGAGCATGAACCGCGCCGAAGATTACCAGACTTTGATCAAGAAAAAGTTCGATCCTTTCATGTGGCTGCGTGACCTTCCTGCGCTGTTGGGAACCGAAAGCACACTCAGCACTCTCGAAGAGTTTTACGCCTACTGTGATCAACAGATTCTGCCAGCTAGAGAGCGACGTACGAAGACACAAAGGGCGTACCAGCAGGACAAGCTAGGCGATGCCTTCATAGACAATCCTGCGCTCATCTCAGCGATTAAGAAAGCCTGTGTGACGTGGGCTACCGATGGGACTAGCCTTGAAGATATCGAGCAAGATCTTCGGGAGTTAGAGGCAGAGCATTGCGTTGTTGAACTCACAGATGCTCAACGTGAGACATTGCAGGAGAAGATCCTAAAACCGCACCTCGATAATTTTCTGGCTTCCAGTCGCGTCGAACGTAATCTTATCAGTCACAAGGATCGTCGAACTGCTAAGAACGCTGCCTTTCTGTACCTGTGTATCAAGAGCAGATGCCCTGTCGAAAACACACTGTCTGTTTCTCAGAAAGAGTACATCAGCTGGTGTGGCGGAAACGCTGAGGCATGGCGAAAGTCTTGCAGGATGCTCGTGGATATTGGTGCGTTAGAGCTGGTCACAAAAGGGATAAAGGGCAGCTTCTCAAGAACGGCTACGATCTATAGGCGTCTTATCCGAAGTTTAAGTTACCCATGATAAAAGGTAGCGTCATACGATACTCGTCACTGCCGACTAACGCTCATCTCAACCGTAGGCAGTGATGTTCAACCTAACTGATTGTTCGTTTGTCACATCACTTACGAAGGTTGCCACCCTCCGCTGCCACCACTTTTTGACTTCAATGTCGAAGGGTCGAGCTTTTTCGTGATTCGCATACAGGACTGATGGCTCGATCTAAGCTTTTCCTCCCGCTATAGGGACCTACTCGTGCAACTGTCGAGGGACCTACGAGATTATTAAGTCATTGATATTACAAAAAATTATATTTTTATGTCGGTAGATCGCCCCTATACGCGCCTAAAAGCTCTCGGATAAGCGGTTACGCAGCTGTCGAGCTTGTGCCGAAAGGCGAGCGCCAGAACGAGCGATTAGTATCCGCAATTCTTGTAGCCGCTATTCATGCATTCCCGCGCCATGGCCCGCGCAGTTGCAAGATCCGTAGCCGTTATTAGCTCTGCTAGTTCATCTCGCCATTCACCAGCGCCTTCGTCACCATTGGCTGAGGCGAGACTATACCACATGTAAGTCATGATGTTATCTTGGGCCACGCCCATGCCGTTAGCGTACATGAGGCCAATTAAAACTTGTGCGTAGGCATTACCTTGTTCGGCAGCGAGCCGGTACCACTTTACGGTTTCTGCATAGTCTTGAGGAACGCCTTCGCCGTTAGCGTACATTTTACCAAGATTAATTTGTCCATCGGCATCACCTTGCTCGGCCAGCTTTCTGAAAATCTTCACGGCCGTATCGAAGTCCTCACGATCGTACGCATTGTCGGCATCGTCCAATGTATCTGCAGAAACTTGAGGTGCAGAGAAGGCCAGCGATAGAGCGAGCAGAGTAGCGCGTAACATTCAGGACTTCCTTTCAGGGTGAGTGCAGAGGTCAGACTGACACAGTTGTGCGCTGTATGTGAAGGCCAAGTAGCTGTCTCTGTAGCAAACCCCGTGTGTGTAGCTCCAGATATACATATAACGGGGCACCCCCCGGTGGCCCACGCCCGTGGCCCTCTGACATGCAGGCTGCACTGGATTCACAGGAGATCTTCGCAGGGTTTCCTTGTGAACGGCCTCATAAGCTCTGGTGCAGGCGTCTACGCAGCTGTCTACCAAGTGCTGAAAGGTGAGCGCAAGAATGGACAGTTAATCTCCGCAATTCTTGTAGCCGTTATTCATGCAAGCCTGAGCTAACGCCTGCGCTTTTAAAATATCCGCAACCGTCATTCGGGCAGATAGTGCAGATACCAATTCAGCCACGTCGATACCATTGTGAGATGCAAGGTCGTACCACATGCGAGCCATGATATTATCTTGGGCTACGCCTAAGCCGTTATCATACATAAAGCCGATATTGGCTTGTCCCAAGCCATCACCTTGGTCTGCAGCAAGTAGGTACCACTTCAAAGCTTCTTCGTAATTTTGAGAAACGCCTTCGCCGTATTCGTACATTTCGCCGAGAAAGGATTGTGCGGGGGCAAAACCTTGGTCAGCCAGCTTTCTTAAGGTCTTCGCGACCGTATCGAACTCCCCACGATCGTACGCGCTTAACGCGTCATCGAATGCATCTTCGAATGCATCTGCAGAAACTGGTGGGGCAGAGAGGGCTAGCGATAAAGCGAGCAGAGCAGCGCGTAGCATTCGGGGCATCCTTTCAGGGTGCATATAGCGGTCAGACTGGCATAGTTGTGCGCTGTATGTGAAGGCCAAGTAGCTGTCTCTGTAGCAAACCCCGTGTGTGTAGCTCCAGATATACATATAACGGGGCACCCCCGGTGGCCCTCGCATGGGTTGAACTGCCCGTGTCACGCGGTGATGAAATCTGACCGGTTAACATAGACAGACATTCCCGAAGCATCACTAAATGCATTTCATCAGAATGCTCATCTACCCGACTTGCTACTACAGATGACAGCAACACATCCCTGACCAAATTACTGACCAAAAGGTGCGGCGTTGCTATGAACTTAGAGACGCTGTATCCAATGGAAACAATGAGTTAGCTCGGACGCAGTGCATAAGTGAGGAACCAAGCGTCCTCTCGGGTGCGCCATTTCACACAGACCTGTGGATAAGTCTGGTAACATCCTGAATGGTAAGGTGGTTTTTGGGGTTCAAAGTCCTGTTTTACGGGAGTATTCGATACGCTCCTCAAATGCCAATCTGAGGACCGTCCTGCGAAGGTCGACGTCACCTGTTTTCCAGATATTCCAAGGGCTTGAGAGAAACGAGAGCGCGAGTTCGAACAATTCGTCGAAGGGCCGCCGTGGTTTGGTCTGTTTGACCTGTCTTTCGGCGATCAGCTGTTTTTCGTTCTCCAGTTTAGCAATGCGTTTCTCATAGGCCTGAATCACACTGTCTGAAGAAGCGTCGACAATACGATCGAGCAATTGCTCAATTTGCGCATCGACCTTCTTCGCCTGTCCTTTCAGCGTCGCCATCATCTCTGTCGCCTGCGCAGACCGCTGATCCCAGGCGTCGCGGAACATGACCGTGACCAGGTCCACAAGCGACGGAGCGGGCTGTAGGGCCTGAAGCGTCTCTTCAAAAGCGCTTTCGAGATCGTCGCGGCGAATGGACTTGCGGTGGCTCTCACAGCCTTTGGTAAAGCACAGGTAGTAGGGATGCTTCTTGCCGGTCTTGCTCTTCGACCAACAGGATGTCAGCGGCTTCTGACAATCACCGCAGAGGATAAAACCCGGCAAAGGGAACTCTACATCGCCTGGGCGCTGTTGCTGGGCGTGGCGGGCCTGCATGTCGCGGCGTGGCGGCATGAGGTAAAGCATGGCGATCAGTTGGCCGATCAGGCGGCATGGGAAGAGGTTTGCAAGGTCAAAGACATGCGCGAAGGCTTTGCCAAGATCATCCGCCTGACCACCGGTGAGCGGGTGGCGGTGTTTCGCAACGAAGGAACGTTGAGCGCGATTTCCAACCACTGCGCCCACCAGAACGGGCACTAGGTGAAGGTAAAATCATCGATGGCTGCGTGACCTGCCCGTGGCATAGATTCCAGTATCGGGTGCAGGATGGATGTTCACCCGCGCCATTCACTGAGAAAGTCCCGACTTATCGGGTGAAACTGGAGGGTGGCACCGTCTACGTCGACCCTGCGGCCAACCCGCCGGGCACACCGGTAGAGCCTGTGAAGATTGAGGAGACTGCGTGATGAAAGACGATGAGTTCTTTGTCGGCTATCTGCCGGTTCCTTCAAAACTGTCTCGTTTTCTGACCATCTGCGCCGTCTTGCTGATCGTGGGCTTCGGCGTTTTATCTTATGCGGCGGGATCAACGCAGGACAATCCGGGTGACGGAAACTTCCGGTTTGATTTTGGCCGTCAGACTGTAACCGGGGTGATCGAACTGAACCCCTATCCGACGATGCGTGTCACGGAAGGAAATGAGCGTATTCCTGCGGGCCACACACTTATGCTCAGCGCGGCTGGCAAGAATGGGATTATGCGCCGGGCGAGGCCTCTTGAAGGTAAGTTGGCTACTGTCTCTGGCATTATCCTAAAGCGTGGTGAGCTGGATATGTTGCAGGTACGTGGTGGAAGGAACGGCCTGCAAGCTGCAGATGGTGACGCGCCACCGCTAGAACCTGCGGTTCCTTTGGGAAAATGGAAGCTGGCTGGTGAGATCTGCGACGGCAAATGCCTAGCTGGCGCGATGCGGCCCGGTCGTCGTTTGGCTCACAAGGCCTGCGCCAATCTCTGCATCATTGGTGGCGTGCCGCCGGTGTTTGTCTCGACACAGAAGGTCGAAGGTTCGGAATACATGCTGATCGGCGGTCCTGATGGCAAACCATTGGGGCAAAAGTTGCTGGACAATGTCGCCAGTTTTCTCTCGATTGAGGGGGAGCTTGAGCGTCGCGGCGACCTGCTGGTCCTGAAGGCCGATCCCAGCACCATCGAGGTGTTCTGAGATGTCGCGCATCATCGGCCTGACCCTCGCCATCCTATTGGCGGTAATCTTCCTCTACATATCGCGTTTCTGGATCTTTGACCTCTGGGGCCGTGAGGGCCTGTTAGGTATCGAATACCTACGTCCCGGCGGTGATATTCTACGCCGAGAGCTGCGGGGCACCCCTTTGGCGCCTTACGATCTGTTGGTCTGGGTTGCTGGTGGTTTCTTCTTGTTGACGATGCTTGAAAAGCTGTGGGGCAAGGTCAATAACGCCGATCACTGAAACGCCTGTTGCCGACAGGTTCTGTAACGCAGATGAACTTAATAGAGCCAGTTTCAGATTAACTTCAGAACTGGACCACTCATTTCTTGACTCGACTCAGGGAAATGAGCCGTCTGCGCAAAACAATACAACCATGGTTTTCGGAGGGCGCACTGATGCTGAAACAACCTTATCTCCTCTTCCTCGGCGATGCGCCGGACGCTTTGGCCGCCAAGGTCGCTCAGGGCATCAAAGACTGGCGCCCCGACGCGTCGGTCGGCCAGATGCGCCTTGAAGGCTGCAACGCCGACATGGACATGCCCGACATGAACGTCGCCGAAGCAGTCGCCGCTGGCGCCAAAACACTGGTCATCGGCGTCGCGAACCGGGGCGGTCTGATCTCGGACGTGTGGATGGATGTTCTGGTCGAAGTCATGGAAAACGGCATGGACATCGCAGCCGGCCTCCACACCCTGCTGAAAGATCAGCCCCGTCTGGTTGAGGCTGCTGAGCGTACGGGTCAAAGCCTCTTTGACGTACGCCTGCCGCAGGTCCAGTACCCGATTGGCGACGGCAAGCCCCGCACCGGCAAGCGCATTCTTGCGGTTGGCACGGATTGTTCCTGTGGGAAAATGTACACCGCGTGCGCCATGGAAAAAGAGATGCGGGATCGGGGCATGAAGGCCACGTTCCGCGCCACCGGCCAGACCGGCATCCTCGTCACCGGTGAAGGCGTGCCGCTGGACGCTGTGATCGCCGACTTCATGGCGGGTGCGGTTGAGACGCTGACGCCGAACAATGACGAGGATCACTGGGACCTGATCGAAGGGCAGGGCAGCCTGTTCCACCCGTCCTATTCCGGCGTCACCATGGCGCTGATCCATGGCGGCCAGCCCGACTATCTGGTGTTGTGTCATGAGCCGACGCGGACCCATATGCGCGGCCTGCCGCACTACACCTCGCCGGGCCTCGCCGCGCTTCGCCCACTGGCGGAAGAGCTGGCAAAGGTCGTGAACCCGAACGTCAAATCCATGGCGATCTCGGTCAACACGCAGCACATGTCGGATGATGAGGCGAAGGCCTACCTCGCCGAAGTTGAGGCTGAGATGGGCCTGCCAACGACCGATCCGTTCCGTTATGGTGCGGGTAAACTTGTGGATGCGCTGGGCTGATGCTTACCGCGAAGGTCTACGAAAGCGTCTTTCCGCTGGCGGAGGTCTTTACGATCTCTCGCGGCTCACGCACCGAAGCGCGGGTTGTGACGGTTGAGATCGAAAGTGGCGGCTATCGCGGCTGGGGGGAATGCGTGCCCTATCCGCGTTATAGCGAAACCGTTGAAGGCGTGATCGCAGACATCAAAACCTTCCTTGCGGCGAACCCCGAACATCGCCGCAAGGGCCTGCAAGAGGCGATGGCCCCCGGCGCCGCCCGGTTCGCGCTGGACGCGGCGTTCTGGGACCTTGAGGCCAAAGCACAGGGCAAGCGGGTGTGGGAACTGGCCGGGCTGAGCGAGCCTAAGCCAGAGATCACCGCCTACACGCTCGGCATCAATGAACCTGAGGTGATGGAGCAGAAGGCCCGCGAGAACGCTCATCGCCCTTTGCTCAAGATCAAGCTGGGTGCGGGTCAGGAAGACCTCGACCGCCTCCGCGCTGTTCGTCGTGGCGCGCCGGATGCGAAGATCATCGTTGATGCGAACGAAGGCTGGACCGTCGATTTCTACAAGGAAATCGCGCCGCTGCTGCTTGAACTTGGCGTCGCCATGGTCGAACAGCCGTTGCCTGCTGGTGAAGATGATGCGTTGCTGGGCATTGAACGGCCATTGCCGGTCTGCGCCGATGAAAGCGTGCATGATCGCCGGTCATTGCCAAAGCTCGTCGGCAAGTACGACATGATCAACATCAAGCTGGACAAGACCGGTGGGCTGACTGAGGCGCTTTTGCTGAAAGAGGCCGCTATCAAGGCGGGTTTTGGCATCATGACCGGCTGCATGGTCGGATCATCCCTGTCGATGGCCCCCGCGACGCTGATCGCGCAGGGCGCCGCGTTCACGGACCTTGATGGGCCGCTGTTGCTGGCGGAGGACCGCCCTTCGCCGCTAACATTCGATGACAAGGGCGTTCATCCGCCCACCGCAGAGCTTTGGGGGTAATCAGATGAGCAGAACTGTTTATGTGAACGGCGAATACGTCGCCGAAGAAGACGCCAAAATCTCAATCTTCGACCGTGCCTTTCTGATGGCCGACGGCGTTTATGAGGTCACGTCTGTAATCGACCAAAAGATCTGTGAATTTGACGGCCACATGGCCCGCCTGCATCGGTCGTTGTCAGAACTTAAGATGAAACCCGCCTGCGCGGATGACGAACTGCTGGCGATCCATCGTGAGCTGGTGGAGCGGAACGACCTGGACAACGGCATGATCTATCTGCAGATCACGCGCGGGTCTGCTGGCGACCGGGACTTCGTCTGGCCGGGCGATGATGTGCCGTCAAGCATCGTACTGTTCACGCAAGACAAGGATCTGGTGAATGCGCCGACCGCCAAGACCGGCCTGAAAGTCATCTCTATCGAGGACCAGCGCTGGGCGCGGCGTGACATTAAGACCGTGCAGCTGTTGTTCCCGTCCATGGCGAAGATGGAGGCGAAGGCGCAGGGCAAGGACGACGCCTGGCTGACCGAGGATGGTCTGGTGAACGAGGGCACCTCGAACAACGCCTATATCGTCAAGGACGGCGCGATTATCACGCGGCATCTATCGAATGATATCCTCCACGGCATCACCCGCGCCTCGGTCCTGCGCTATGCCAAAGAAGCGCAGATGAAGGTGGAGGAGCGGTCGTTTTCCATCGCCGAAGCGCAGGGCGCCGACGAAGCGTTCTGCACGGCGGCTTCAGCCTTTGTGACCCCGGTGGTTGAGATCGACGGCGAGGCTGTAGGTGATGGAACCCCGGGTCCCGTGGCGACGCGGCTGCGTGAGATCTATATCGAAGAAAGTCGGAAGGCGGCGATCTGAGGCGCCCTTCACATGTGAAAGAAAACGTAACAAACTGAGATCATTGATATATCAGTGTGTTCGCCACACTTTGTTCACTGTATGATCTTGGCGCAGCCTCCTTGCCAATGACCCGACAATAGAGTGGCGAGGGGTTAGTACAGTTTGCCAGACCGTGTTGGTGAAGCGCTGACAATCTTGAATTCGGTTTCACATCTCCTTCTTCGAGGGCGGAGCTAAGAGGCGGCCTGGCCGCTGTCGCTGACTTCCTCACGGGCGTAGATGCCACTGGGGCGACAACCTCACTCCAAACACCCTTTCCGCCGCATTAGCCCCATATTTTTGCGACCCATCGCCGCCATGCGTCCCGTGTAGGGCTGAAATGTGTACTCGAACATTGAAACTTAAGGATTTGTGTCGCAGAAGGTGCGCGTCTCGTCGGGTTCACCGGCTGATATAGATATCAACGGAAGTGATCCAGTGTCTGCGAACACCGCGCCTATTCCAGAGCTGTACGTCTCACCCGAAAGCGCCGCCAAGCTGAAAGTCGAAGCTGGCGAGCTGCTGAGCTGGGATCTGAGCCTGCGCCAGATCTGCGATCTGGAACTGTTGATGAATGGCGGCTTCAACCCGCTGAACGGTTTCCTGGGCGAAGAAGATTACAACTCTGTCGTTGCAGACATGCGTCTGGCGAATGGCCAGCTGTGGCCAATGCCGATCACGCTGGATGTGTCTGAAGACTTTGCCAGCAAGATTGAGGGCGACGTTGATATCGCACTGCGCGATCAGGAAGGCGTGATCCTGGCGGTCATGACCGTGTCGTCGAAATACACGCCGAACAAGGCGCTTGAGGCTGAGAAGGTCTACGGCGCTGATGATCTGGCGCACCCTGCCGTCAACTACCTGCATAACACGGCTGGTCCTGTTTCTCTGGGTGGCCCGGTCGTGGGTCTACAGCAGCCAATCCACTACGATTTCCGCGCTCGCCGTGATACGCCGAATGAACTGCGCGCATATTTCCGCAAGATGGGTTGGCGCCGGGTCGTGGCGTTCCAGACGCGCAACCCGCTGCACCGTGCGCATCAGGAACTGACGTTCCGCGCTGCACGTGAAGCACAGGCAAACCTTCTGATCCACCCGGTTGTGGGCATGACCAAGCCTGGCGACATCGATCATTTCACCCGCGTTCGCTGCTATGAGGCAGTGTTGGACAAGTATCCGACATCGACCACGCATATGTCACTGCTGAACCTTGCAATGCGCATGGCAGGTCCGCGTGAAGCGCTGTGGCATGCTCTGATCCGCCGCAATCACGGCTGCACGCACTTCATCGTTGGCCGCGATCACGCTGGGCCAGGCAAAAACTCCGCTGATGACGATTTCTATGGGCCATACGACGCTCAGGATATGGTCACTGAGTATGCAGACGAGATTGGCCTCGAAATGGTTCCGTTCAAGCACATGGTTTATGTGCAGGAACGCGCTGAATACCAGCCAGCGGATGAGGTCGCCGAGGGTGCGACCGTCCTGAATATCTCAGGCACCGAGCTGCGCCGCCGCCTTCTGGAAGGCCTCGATATTCCTGAGTGGTTCTCGTTCCCCGAAGTGGTGACGGAACTGCGCAAAACGAAACCTGCACGGTCCAAGCAGGGCTTTACGGTGTTTTTCACAGGTCTGTCCGGGTCGGGCAAATCAACCATCGCGAACGCGCTGATGGTCAAACTGATGGAACTTGGCGGCCGCCCCGTCACGCTGCTGGACGGCGATGTCGTGCGTAAACATCTCAGTTCTGAACTGGGCTTTTCCAAAGAGCATCGTGATATCAACATTCAGCGGATCGGCTATGTTGCGTCCGAGATTACCAAGAACGGCGGCATTGCGATTTGTGCGCCAATCGCACCGTACACCGCTACTCGTCGGACTGTGCGTGAGATGATCGAAGAGTACGGCGCGTTCATCGAGGTGCATGTCGCAACCAGCGTTGAAGAATGTGAACGGCGCGACCGCAAGGGCCTCTACAAGCTGGCCCGCGAAGGCAAGATTAAGGAATTCACAGGGATTTCTGATCCCTATGAAGTGCCTGAAAAAGCTGAGCTGGTCGTCGACACAATCAATGCGGCGCCGGATGACTGCGCGCACGATGTGATGCTGAAACTGGAAAGCATGGGCCTGATCGCCGGTTGATCTGGTCGGTTCTGCCTTTTGGCGGAATGCTGCACTGGCAGTAATCGAAGAACACAAAAGGGGGCGCAGCGCGTTCCCTTTTCTTTGTGCGCATGATCCGGGTTGTACGCTGGGCTGGATGGGCGCAAAGTTGTTGGTATGGCTACACTGACTGCAGATACAGGTTTAGGGGCCTTTTCGATCGAAGA
The DNA here is from genome assembly GCA_938092015.1 of uncultured Paracoccaceae bacterium. Lineage (GTDB taxonomy): Bacteria > Pseudomonadota > Alphaproteobacteria > Rhodobacterales > Rhodobacteraceae > Pikeienuella. Next base: position 9,589 of record CALKOT010000138.1, on the reverse strand, counting down.
GACTGATGGGGCTATCACTGCGCTTCACTGGCGTGCGGCCAAGATGGATGAAGAGACGCCTTTGCTGGTTGAGGCGCGGCGACAGTTGATCGCCTATGCGCAAGGCGATCTGACCGAGTTTGACCTGCCTCTGGCGCCTGAGGGCGGGCCATTGCAGCAAGCGGTTTTGGCTGAAATGCGGGCCATTCCATTCGGTGAGACAAAGACCTATGGCGAAATTGCAAAGGTAGTCGGCGCCCCGGCGCAGGCTGTCGTTCAGGCGTGCGGCGCAAACACGATCCCGGTCATTATTCCCTGTCACCGTGTTACAGGAACCGGTGGCTTGGGCGGATTTTCTGGTATGGGCGGCGTTGAAACCAAAGTAGAGCTTTTGCGCCATGAAGGGGCGTATTCTTTGCTAATTTGAGGTTTTAGATACGAACGACGGCCATATTGCCCCAAAATACGCCAGCTTACGTTAGTGGGTGTTGTTACCTTCTTGGCAAAGCTGATTGATTTGGGGATCACCATGCGAAAATTGCTTTTAATTGGCGCTGCTGTAGTTGCGATCACTGGTGTGGATGCGGCCAAAGCCGAAATTGGCGTTTTGGCGGCGGTCAATCGCGATATGACCGGCGCACGCCCGACAGAGCAGGCGAGGCCGATTTTCATCAAGGAAAAACTGGTTCAGAATGAACGCATCGTTTCAACCGGTGGCGGTGGCGGGCAAATTCTGTTTCTGGATCAAACTTCGCTGACCATTGCACCGAACAGCGAAGTGCTGCTGGACAAGTATGTGTATGATCCTGAAGCAGACAGTGGCGAGATGACGGTCACTGTTTTGAAAGGCGCGATGCGCTTCGCTGGGGGACGGATTTCAAAGACCTCACCAGCCGTGATCAAAACACCAACCGCGACCATTGGTATTCGGGGCGGCATGGGGAATGTCAGCGTGCGTGATGGCGCGGATACGCTTTACATGCATGTCGCTGGGTTTTCTTCAACCATCACATCTGGTGATCAGGAGCTGACGATCACGCGCGAAGGCGGGCTCGCCTCCATCGGTGCGAATGGCAACCTGGAATATCTGGGTGTCGCTGATAGCGACTTTATCGCCAATGCCTTTCGGCCGGGCGCCGCAGGGCAGGGCGGCGGGGGCGCAGTTTCCAACGTAGCGGCGTCTGCAAATGCAGGTGCAGCGCAAGTGGCGGACTTTGTCTCTGGCGAACCAGATGCCGTTGTACAGGCGGCGATTTCAACTATTGGCGAAAAAGCAGACGCTTGAGTTTGGCGAGCTAAGCGTTGACGTGGATGTTGATGTCGGACTTGAACTCGCCGAAGCGACCCAAATGATGGACGACATGACAGAAGAACAGCCCGTCACTGCTGATCTGGGCAGTTTCCTTGCAACCGGCGCGTTCAGCACTTCGACAATTTCAGAGGGTCTGACGATCGATGACCCGAACGCGTTCTTCCAGTTGATCTACAATGGGAACGCGAACGAAGGCGTTGTGTTCTTCAGCATTCCCGACACGGGCGACCAGCTGACATTTATTGACGGCGACCAATTCAGCGGCGTGGGCGATCAGTTCCTGGTGCAGTTGGGCGCGGGCGGTCAGTTCACCGGCAATACCGGTTTGGCGTCGGTGCTGCTTGGGGATCCGTCCAACAGCAACTTTATCATGAATGAAGCGTCGGAAACGACGTCCACGCTGGATGGAAATATCTCGGTCAACTACGATAATTCGTCGCTCGTTCAGTTCCTGCAGTCAGTGGATGGCGAGTTTTCGGCAGCCCAGGTTCAGTTCATTGAGGCCTTCCTAGAGCCAGGCGTCGATCTGGAGACGTTGCAGGCGGAACTGGATCAAGGATTGGATGAATTCAAACAGCTGCTGCAACCGGTGCCGTAAGAACCAGGTGGGCAGATTGCGGTTAAAGTAGAGCTGACTACGCATTCCGGGACAGGATGCGAAAATATAGCGGGGGCTCAGAATGGGCAGATTTTGGGATATTCACGCTTTCGCAGCGGGCGCGGCGTTGGCGGCGTGTTTGACGGGTGGCGCGGCGCCGGCGCAGGTTTCAGCTGCTGAGGAAACGGCATTGCGCGCCGAACAGTAGCAGCAATTTGCTGCAATGTTTGAAGCACCTGATGATGTTGATCTGATGTTCCAGTACGCGCTGACATCTATCCGCTTACAAGACTATGAGGCGGCGATCACGACGCTTGAGCGTATTCTGATTTACAGTCCGAACCTGCCGCGTGTGAAGGTTGAGCTTGGCGCATCATAATTCAGAATTGGCTCGTATCCGGTTGCGAAGTTCTACTTCGAAGAAGTCCTCAACGATGACACCGCTTCATCTGATCTAAAAGAGCGTGTGCAAACCTTTGTTGATGAAATCGACCGCCGCACCCGCAAAAGCTATCTGACGGGCCGGGTTGGGTTCGACACGATCTTTACCACGAACGCCAATTTCGGTCCCGAAGACCGTAACGCCGTGTTTTTGGGCGTGCCGGTGACGCTGACAGGGGCGAATGTCACTGACCAGACGGATGTCGGTTTTGGTCTGGTTGGTCGTGTGTCGCATATCTATGACCTGTCCACCGCGAATGGCGATGTCTGGCGCATCGATCTGGCGTTCTCAGCTGTGCGATACGCCGATACGCCCAGCGGCGCCACGGATGTTGCGGTGGTCCGGACGGGACCGCGCCTGTCGCTTGATGATGACCGGTTTGGACCGAAGATCGGACCGTATGTTGAGGTCAGCCATGTCAGGTTCGCCAAGGCGCCGTTGCAAACGACAATAGGCGGCGGGTTTGAACTGACGAATACAATCGATCAATCCATGTCGCTGTTTTCTGATCTGCGCATCGCGTGGAAAGACAACCATACAAACACGGGGGCGGTCGATCTGAATGGCGATGTCATTGATCAGGATGGCTTGAATGTGTGGGCCAATGTCGGCGCCAATTACTTCTATGATGAACACTTCACCCTGCGTGGATTTGTTTTGGCGGAGTTTACCGGCGCCGAAAGTGACCAGGAACAAAGTCATGAGTTCGGCCTGGGCGGTCTGGTGACCTATCGCTACGACAGCGGCTTGGCGATGGCCAGCCGTGACTGGCTACTGTCAGGCGGGTTCAGAGGTGTATATCGTCGGTTTGACGAGGAAAGCGTATTTGAGCCGACGAGAAAGTGTGAGGATCTGGATCTGCGCGTTCATATCGGCCACACGGCCTATCTGCAGGATGATCTGTCTTTGACGGCGCGGATGGAATATTTCATGCGTGAATCATATGTCAGGAATTTCGATCTGGACAGTTTCACCGCCAAAGTCGGGATCCGCTATTCATTTTGATGACGTGCCGGCGGCGCAGCGGTGCGTACGATAGGCGCTTTTAGTGACGGATCGTTCGATTTGTCCGTTAGCGGCGGCAGCTAAGCCTGTCGCCGCCGAGGATCTGGTCGATAATCTGTTCCCGGCCGCTGACATCTGACTTTGAAACGATTTTGTCGCCTCGCCTGATATGGGCGAAGAACTGAAAATTGTCAGCGTACAGGAAGCAAAACCTGCCTTCGGTGAACGCCCATGGTCCCTCATAGCAGGCGCCAGAGGCGGTATCCTCAAAGATCGAGAAATACTCGCCGGGTGGGTAGTATTCCCGCCCGAAAACGCGCCCGTTCTTGGTGTAGCGAACAGTTTTGCCATTGGTTAAACTGCGCCATTCCGTTTCGCCAATAGATGTATCCTTCGCCGCAACGGACGCGGCGCAGAATGCGCTCAGGACACACTGAATGGTGAACAGCCTATGCACAGAACTCTCAGCCCCCGGGGCGATTCAGAGTATGCGAGTGGGGCCCCACCCGAACATCCTAACATATAGTTATGTCGGATTTGGTAAAGAGTACGTCGCCGAGTCGCGGTGACAGCTTAAAGAGGCGACGTTAGTGTCTGCGAAACTCTGACAAGGATAAACGTCATGTCACCGCTCGATGCCCCACAAGATGATCGCAAAGGCGTTTGGAAGTCCGGACGCGGCAAGGGCCGTAAGACCCCCAAAGGTCGTCAGGTGGATGACGCCGCATGGGCGGAAGTTAAGGCGCTGCTGGGCGACCGCCCGCGCCGCCGTGATCTCTTGATTGAATATTTGCATCTGATTCAGGATGAGTTTGGCTGCCTGTCTTCGGATCATTTGCGAGCGCTGGCAGAAGAGATGCGCCTTGCGCAGGCCGAAGTTTACGAAGTCGCCAGTTTCTACGCCCATTTTGACGTTGTGAAGGAAGGTGAGGCCGCGCCGCCATCCCTGACAATCCGCGTCTGTGATAGCCTTGCATGTGAGCTTGCAGGATCTGAAGCCCTGCTGTCTGAGCTTGGCGAAATTTATGGGGGCGGCGGTGAAGTCCGCGTTCTGCGCGCGCCCTGCATGGGGCGTTGCGACATCGCGCCCGTGCTTGAGCTTGGTCATAATCACGTTGGCCACGCGACGCCGGAAAAGGTCGCGACAGCGATCGAAGCAAAAGACACCCATGCGCATGTGCCGGACTATGAAGCGTTTGAGGCGTATCGGTCTGCCGGTGGATACACCGAACTTGAAGCGCTGCGAGGTGGGTCCAAAACTGTCGATCAGGTGCAGGACGAAGTTCTGGAAAGCGGCTTGCGCGGACTTGGCGGCGCAGGGTTCCCTTCTGGACGCAAATGGTCGTTTGTGCGCGCTGCTGAAGGTCCGCGCTATCTTGCCGTAAACGGTGATGAGGGCGAGCCGGGAACGTTCAAAGATCGCTACTATCTGGAACGCACGCCGCACGTGTTTCTTGAAGGCATGCTGATCGCCGCCTGGGCGGTTGAGGCGGAAACCTGCTTTATCTACATGCGCGACGAATATCCGGCGGTGCTGGCGATCCTGGCGCGTGAGATCGCGGCGCTAGAAAACGCCGGTCTGGTGACCCCCGGTCACATAGATCTGCGCCGCGGCGCTGGCGCGTACATTTGCGGTGAAGAGTCCGCAATGATCGAAAGTATCGAAGGCAAACGTGGCATGCCGCGTCATCGCCCGCCTTATGTCGCGCAGGTCGGCATCTTTGGCCGCCCCACATTGGTCCACAATGTCGAAACGCTGTACTGGGTGACGAAGATCTGCCGCGAAGGACCAGAGGTTCTGAATGCGCATGAAAAGAATGGGCGCAAAGGTCTGCGCAGCTATTCTGTTTCAGGCCGGGTGAAAGAACCGGGTGTGAAGCTGCTGCCCGCTGGTTCAACCATCATGGACCTGATTGATGCCTGTGGCGGTATGCTGGATGGGCATGCATTCAAAGCCTATCAGCCCGGTGGGCCGTCGGCTGGTATTCTTCCAGCTACAATGAATGACATTCCGCTTGATTTCGACACGCTGCAGCCGTTTGGGTCTTTCATCGGATCGGCTGCTGTTGTCGTCTTGTCCGATCAGGACAAGGCGCGTGATGCAGCGTTGAACATGCTCAGGTTCTTTGAGGATGAAAGCTGCGGTCAATGTACGCCCTGCCGCGTGGGTTGCGAAAAAGCCGTGAAACTGATGCAGGCCGATGCCTGGGATCAGCCGTTGCTGGAAGACCTGTGCAAAGTGATGGAAGATGCTTCGATCTGTGGTTTGGGGCAGGCCGCGCCTAATCCGATCCGCTTGACCATGAAGCATTTTGCGGACGAAATTTAGGGTCAGATCTTCAGATATCTGAAGAATATGGAAGGGCCAGGCGGTGCATCCCAATCCGGCATATCGGGGCGTTGATAGCGCGCGCAATCTGGCCTTCGCCCGTGAGGTGTCGTTTGGCGTGATGACGATGGCGGGGGATGATGGGCCGTTGGTGTCTCATCTACCTTTTGCACTGAATGAGGCGGGTGACAGGTTTGGCACCCACATCGTCCGGTCCAATCCGATCTGGAAGGCGCTTCGCAACGGGCCACTTGAGGCCGCGATGATCGTTTCGGGCCCCCATGGTTACATTTCGCCCGACTGGTATGGCATCGAAGATCAGGTGCCTACCTGGAATTATGTTGCAATCCATCTGCGCGGACAGGTGCGACTTTTGGAAGAGCCTGCGTTGTGGGCGCATGTTGATGAAATGTCAGGTCAGTTTGAGGCGCGTCTGGCCCCAAAGCCGATTTGGCTAACAGAGAAGGTCGATCCCGACGCGCTATCGCGCATGATGCGGATGATTGCGCCGATTGAGATGGCAATCTCAGACGTGCAAGGCACCTGGAAACTTGCCCAGAACAAGTCTGAAGAAGCCCGTGTTGGCGCAGCTGCAGGCCTTGAAGGGCAGGGGCGATCTGACCTCGCGGCATTGATGCGGAACCCGCCAGCCTGAATTCAGTGGTTGCGCGCTGCGCCGATCCCCCCCATCTTTTCAACAAAGAGAGAGGATCGCTCATGCCAGCCCCTGCCGCACTTGCCCCTGTCGCATGGAAAGCCGCCCAATTGGGCGCTGTCGCCGCCGTTGCCTGGTATGCGGCGCGGAAAGCCCGGCCCGATGGCCCGCGTGAGATCTGGCGCGAACGGGTTCTGGATGATGTTGAAGAGGGTGTTGAAACTGATTTCAGCCGCTCATCTGAAGACAGCCGCATGGGTGCTGCAGTTCGCTGGAAACGGGGCATTCGCTTGGGCGTCAAGGGCCCCGGCGTTGAGATCGATTACTCAAGCCTGACCCGGTTGAAACTACGCCGCCTGTGAGGCGGGTATCTATCTGAAATCAAAAGAAAACAGGGAAGAGACATGAAGTTATTCTATGCGCGGCCTTCGCCGTTCGTCCGCAAGGTGATGGTGCTGCTGAACGAAGCGGGAAAAACCGATGAGGTCGAACTGGTTGACGGTTTCGGGGGGCCGACGGCCCCGAATGCTGATGTGATCGCTGCTAACCCGATTGGCAAAATTCCGTGTCTAGTCCGCGATGATGGGCCAGCGGTCTATGACAGCCGTGTCATTACCCGTTATCTCGACGCCAAATTCGATGCCGGGCTGTATCCGACAGGTGATGCCGTCTGGAGCACGCTGACACTTGAAGCGCATGCTGACGGGATGCTCGATGCCGGGATTCTATGCGTCTATGAAGTTCGCTGCCGTGACGAAGATGATCGGTCCGCCGCTTGGGTGGAGGGTCAAAGGGCGAAAGTTTCTAATGGTTTAGACGCTGTAGAAGCAAACTGGATGGACCATCTGGTGGGGCCTTTGGATATGGGGCAGGTCGGCATTGGCTGCGTGCTCGACTATCTGGATTTCCGCGCTGAGATGGGCGGCTTTACCGATTGGCGCGTTGGGCGACCAAATCTGACCGCGTGGGCCGGTGAATTTCTGGCGCGGCCTTCAATGGCTGCCACCCGACCCGAATAACTTTCTGCTCGAAACGAAGAAGGCGCGCGCGGTGTGAACCGCGCGCCCCTTTGTTTTTTGATCTCTGCCTTTATCAGGCGATAAGATCGTCGACCAGCGTCGTGATATTGGCCAAGAAGGCATCCTTGCCGGCTGAACCCTGATTAACGTTGTTGTCCGCCAAAGTGACGCCATTCGCGTCAGGGATGAAGTTCTCCAGTGCGAATAGACCCTGGTTTGTTGCGACAGCCGAGTCCTGGAAAAAGAGCGTGTCGATGGACAGACCGAGAGTCTGCGCCTCCAGCAGTTCTTGCGTCAACGCCGTGTCTTCAAGATTGAGATCAGCAATAAGTGGCCCGATACCCTGAAGACCCTCTAGGAAGTTGACAGGCAGGAAGCCGTCTGAAACACTGTCCTGCTGACCTGGGATGGGGTTGGTACCTGAGTGGTCGAAGTAATCGTTGCCGATATCCATGCCTGTAGAGGCTGTCAGAACATAGACGAGGTTGATGGCGTCTCCGCTAGCGGCGTTGTTGGAAATGAAGCCGTTCGCCGCGTCCATTGCAGCAGCCATGAATGCCACACCGCCGTCAACGATGTCTGACCCGTTGTCACCGAACGGTGTGCCACCACCGGCTGTCATGCCAGAGATGATGCGGCCAAAGTTGGTGCTGAGATCAAAGACAGTCTCAGTTTCATGCGTCAAAGCTACCGCTGCCTCAACTGCGCCAGCGTCGCCTGGCAGTTGGCTTTTGAATGAGAAGACACCGATATCGACATCATGTGTGGCAGCGTTGCCGCCCAGCGCCGTTTTGATGTTGTTTACAGCTTCCTGCATGACCGAAATCGACACATCGAAATGCGAGTTGGCGAGTTGGTCACCATTGAGGTCACCGACATTCAGGATGCCATTGTTTGCTGAAACCGCAGCATCAGAAGCATCCAGCAAGAACACCACATTGATTTCAGGACCTGCAGCAGGTTCATCAAGATCTTCGACGTTGATGGTGACGGTTGCTTCATCCTCAAGACCATCGCTGTCCACGATCGTGTACTCGAATGAGAAGACACCGTCCTGATCATTTGTTGCGTTAAATCCGTCAGGTTTCGCTACCGAAATATTGCCCTGATTATCGATGGTTACATCAACGCTCTGCCTGGCGACGTTGTCGGCGGTGAACGTTGTGGTACCTGTTGTTGGAACCGCGATGACCTGCGAACCGACCGTAATCTGAGTGATTGTCAAGTCATCCGTCGAACCGTCAGGATCTGAGTCAGCGCCAAGTGTCGATGTTGGTAGATCATTGCCGTCGACGCTGGTGATGATGTTCAGCCCATCAACTGCAGTGTCTTCGTCGGTGGTGATCACATCGTCTACTGCAACTGGCGCAATCGGTTCGGCCAGATCATCAACGTTAATTGTCACCTGTGCGACGTCGACCTCACCATCCTCGTCGGTGATCTCATATTCAAACGTGAACACGCCATCCTGATCGTCTGTGGCATCGAAGCCTTCCGGCGTTCCGACCGTAACGTTGCCAGCGCCGTCTACAGTAAACTCAACAGACCGACCCAGCGTATCAGTCGCCGTGAACACGGCGGACCCGCCGTCCGGAACCACGACATCTGCGCCGTCGATGATGACCTTTGTGATTGTGAGTGCGCTTGTTGGCCCATCCGGATCAGAGTCTTCGCCAAGGTTCGAGTTTGGATCAACATTGCCGTCAACTGCAGTGATGATGTTGACGCTGGTCACACCGTTGTCTTCGTCGGTGTTGATCACGTCGTCGACTGCGACAGGCGCAATCGGTTCGGCCAGATCGTCGACATTGATGGTCACCTGCGCGACGTCTGTATCGCCATCTGCGTCAGTGATTTCATATTCGAACGTGAACACGCCATCCTGATCGTCTGTCGCGTCAAAGCCTTCAGGCGTTCCGACGGTGACGTTGCCATCGCTGTCGACGGTAACCTCGACAGTCCGACCCAGAGAATCCGTTGCTGTGAATACACTGGATCCGCCGTCTGGAACCCCACACCCAGAAATACTTCTCTCCATATACCTGGCCGCCGTTACCGGCTTCCTCACCATCAACGGTGATCGTCGCGGTCTGATAGCTGCGGTCGTTGGAGTTTTCGTTTCTCCGGCTGTCACCGCTTAGGTACTGGTCATTGTCTGTTACGACGAAGGTCGTGTCCGCAGTCGCGGGCATGGTGAAGCTATCGCCATAGCCGAGGTTCGAACCGTTCCCAGAGCCGGCTTCTAAAAGC
>CALKOT010000137.1 GCA_938092015.1 uncultured Paracoccaceae bacterium | reverse complement strand
CTGGCAAGGTGGCTCAGGCTTCTGTGCCTCTGTTTACTGGCCTGCCTTGTCAATCAGAACCGGAAACCGGAAGCCTCAATCTGAGCACGATGACGATCGCGAACGAAATTTGACTCGTTAGGGTGAAAATCACAGACGACTCGGTATGACCGCGCATGCGCATCTCAGCGAGATCCGCCCTGCCGATTTTGGCGCAGGGCGCGCGCGCAAAGGTTTGAGAAGATGAGGTCGCCGGGCACGAGGGTCTTCAAGCCCTCCAGATCGTCCGGCGAGGTGAAGCATTTGTCTTCGCCAAAAGAAAAGGCCCCCGGAACACTCCGAGGGCCTGATCTGTTTTCGTTGTCAGCCGTCTCGCTAACGTCCGAACACCTGTTCCGGCAGCCACAATGCCAGTGCAGGGAATTCGATGACCAGGGCCAGACCAATCACCTGAAGTAAGACGAACGGTATGATGCCTCGGTAGATTTCCTGCATCTTCACTGTGCTCGGCGCCACGCCCTTCATATAGAAAAGGGCGAAACCGAACGGCGGCGTTAAGAAGCTTGTTTGGAGATTCACCGCCACGAGTATGGCAAACCAATACGTAACTTGGGCTTGCACATTCAATAATTGGGCGGCGTTAGTGGGGTCCTCCATCCCCAGATGGCTTGCGAAAGCAGGGGCCAAAGTCTGAATGATTGGAGTGAACACCGGCAGAATGATCAGTGTGATTTCCAGGAAGTCAAAGAAGAACCCCATGATGAAAATCGTGAACATAAGCATGAACAGCAGCGCCCATGGCGACAGCTGAAGATGCTCAATGAACTCAATGATCAGGTCTTCGCCGTAAACGTTGCGGAAGACGGTCGAGAAGGCCGTCGCGCCAACGAAGATGAAGAAGATCATTGCAACGGTCAGTGACGTCCGATGGATAACCTGACGAAGCACATCCCAGCTAAGTGTCCGATTGACCCAAGCTAGAACCAGCGCGCCAAAGGCGCCAACGCCAGCTGCTTCAGTTGGTGTCGCCCAACCGGCGAAGATCGATCCCAGCACCATGACGATCAGGAAGATCGGCGGAACGAAGCCTTTCAGGATACCGCCAAGAAGGGTGTTACCCTCTCTCTTACCGATCCACATCGCAGCGCCGAAGATCGACAGGAAGGCGAGAAGTGGCCAGTTGATGTCGTCGCCAAGTCCCAGAGATACGCCCAGATAAGCGGTAACCAACGCAACGACAGAGATGCCGAGGAAAAGGAACGTGTTCGACGAATTAGTCGGGTTGAGATCCAGCTCGTCCAGCTCCATCGACGGGGCCATGGACGGCTTTACCGTAGCAACCGTCATGATCCACAGGAAGTAGAGACCCGACAGAAGCAGACCCGGAAGGATCGCCCCGATGAAGAGGTTGCCGACCGAAATCGCCATCAGGTTAGCCATCAGAACCAGCATGATCGACGGCGGGATCAGAATGCCCAACGTTGATGACGCTGCGATGGTGCCCGTCGCCAACGCCGGGGAATACCCGCGCGCTAGCATGGTTGGCAGCGCAAGCAGCGTGATCATGACAACCGAAGCGCCGATGATGCCGGTGGTCGCCGCCATGATCGTGCCCATCAGTGTGACGGACAGGGCCAGACCGCCGGGAACCCGACGCAGCATGACCTGCAGGATGTGCAGCAGATCTTCCGCCACACGCGATTTTTCCAGCATTGTGCCCATGAAGACGAAACACGGAATAGCCACGAGTATCGGATTCTGAACCGCGCCTGATGCGCCGTCACCGCCCCAAATGCGTTGAATGATCTGGTAAAAGATCGGCCAGTCCAGGAATTCCAGATAGATCGCCCAGAAGGCGAAGAGGGTCGAGATACCGCCCACTGCGAATGCGACTGGCATGCCGGTAAAAAGCATCAGCGCCAGCGCCAAGAACATGTACGCACCTATGTAGACGTATAGGTGATCGTAAATGACTTCCCAAAGTTCCAACATTCTATTTAAGCCTCGCCGCTTTTTCTGCTTCTTCGCGTAGAATGCGCTCAGCTTCTTCACGGGCCTCTGCAAGGCCGCCGCCGTCGTCTGCGAATATTTCTAGCTTGTCTCTTGCTTCAGCCTTTTGGGCCGCATCCCCGAAAAGATAGGTGCCCAACCTGAACATGGTCGCCAGCGTCGCCATCATCGCGACGACAAATCCAAGGGGTACGAAGAATTTGATGGCCCAGCGGAAATCGATGCCCGTCATACTGTCCGACCCTTCGCCCTGATGCCAGGACAACGCGAACAGATCCCAGCCATACACGATCATCATCAGCATGAACGGGGTGCCGAGGAAAATAAGAAGGATGAACTCTGACCATGCCTGGGTCCGCTCTGGCAGCAGTTCGCGGAAAACATCAACGCGAACGTGTGCATTGGCAAGGTAGCCAAAGCCAAAGCTGAGCATCAGGATCATTGCGTGAAAGTGCCACTGCAGATCCTGCATGATTGTTGAAAGTGAGTAACCGTAGTTGACGGTGAACTCTGAAAACCACAGCCGCGTATAGTCGATCTTGCGGGTGACGACGTCGAACATGATCACTACGATCAGCGGCAGCATTAGCCAGCCGACGGTTTTTCCCGCCCAGCGTGCGATGCGATCAAACAACGCTGAAATGTTGAGTAAGGCGTCCATAACGCTCTGGGGCTCCCTCCCTGAAATCCGCGCTGCATTCATACAGTCTTTGCGGCGATAGTCTTGTTAGTAAAACGCCGGCGCGTCCGATGGAACGCGCCGGCGCAAGTTTCTTTACGTCAGCCTCTTACTTGAGGTAGCCGCGGTCGCCCCAGACTTTGTATTTCGCGTTGAACTCTGTGTAAGAAGCCCACAGTTTCTGCGCGTCAGGGTTGGATGCGATTTCTTCCTGGACAACTTCGTCCCAAGCTGCACGCAGCTGGTCGAGGATTTCATCAGGCCACACCATGTTTTTCACGCCATCAGCTTCGTTGGCGATCATTGCTTCGAACTGCGAAGCTTCACCGTCAGCGATTTCGTACGCGATGTTCATAGCGCAAGCGGTTTCAAACATTGCCTTGTACTCGTCTGGCAGTGCGTTCCACTTGTCCATGTTGACCAGGATTTCGTTGGTCGTCGCCTGCTGGTGCCAGCCTGGGAAGTAGTTGTACTTCGCGATCTGGTAGAAGCCGAGCGAACGGTCGATAGCTGGCATGGAGAATTCAGTCGCGTCGATGGTGCCAAGCTCAAGCGCTGGGTAGATGTCGCCGCCAGCAAGCTGCTGGGTTGACACGCCGAACTTCTGCATCACTTTGGCGCCCATGCCAAAGAAGCGCATTTTCAGGCCCTTCAGCTGGTCAAGGCTTTCGATAGGCTCACGGAACCAACCTGAAGTCTCTGGCGAGATCATGCCACACATGTGGAACTTGATGTTATCGCGTGCGTAGATTTCAGAGATGATTTCTTCGCCGCCACCATACTTCAGCCATGCGAGGAATTCACCAACGCCTGGGCCGAATGGCCATGAAGATGCGAATGCGAGAGCTGAGTTTTTGCCCTGGTTCGCACCTGGCGTGCCGTAAGCTGCGTCAAACGCGCCCTGGCTGATCGGATCGTAGTAAGCATAACCGCCGGCAAGTGCGCCAGGCTCGAACACTTTAATGTCGAAGTCGCCACCAGACATTGCGCGAACTGCGTCTGCAACGCGGGGGCCGACCGGGCCGATGACGGCAAGGTTGGTGCCGAATGCAGAGTGCATTTTCCAGCGTACTTTTTTGCCAGCTTCGGCGTCCATCGCCGATAGGCTGAACGCCATCGCAGCGGTCGCTGCAACTGCTGAAGCCTTTTTCAGAAAGTCGAATTTCATCGGTTTCTCCCGTTGATTCCTAAAGTCAGTCTTCAGGAGACGTGTTGAATCCGCCCCCCATGTTTTTGTTGTGGCGTAAGTAAGAAGCGGATGGCGCGACGAGTCAACTTGTTTTGCTGAACAGTTTTGCTAGCGATTCGATCTTCCGTGAAAATACTGCAGTGCAACATAAAGTAAAGTAATGTATTAACCTGCCCAAGAAGGCAGATAGCTGAATAGTAGCGAAAAGAATGCCATGTATATATCAGATGTTAACAAAACCTGACCGATGTCAGGCGAATTAATTGGCACAAATTGGAATATTTTGGCTTGCTAGTTAATCAGAATTTCTGAGGCGAAAATTGAAAATTGAGAAAAAATAGCCTGCCACAATCATTGGTATGATCATCATACCACTTTAAAACTATCAAAATTCCCTGCTACAGAAGGCAAAAAAATTCGCGATGCCCCAAAGTCATTTGATCAGTATACTCTGGGTTGAATTACCACTCGGCTTATTGGCGAACTATTGGGCAAAATACCGCTCCAGAACGCCCCGGTAAATCCGGCTGAGCGCTCGGATCTCTTCAACCGGCGCCCTTTCATCTGTCTGGTGCATGGTTTGACCCACCAAACCAAACTCGGCCACCGGGCACATATCCTTGATGAAGCGGGCATCTGATGTTCCGCCTGTGGTCGACAGTTCCGGCGTTTTACCGGTCTCCGCCTGGATCGCCTCTGTCAGTACTGAGGCGAGCGTTTCAGGTTCAGTGATGAAACTTTCACCCGAGACGCGGAAATTCGTCTCAATCCGCACGCCCGAACCCAGCGTCGCCTTGGTCGCTTCTTCCAAGAGCCACAGGGCCAGCTTCTTCGACGTGTGGGCGTCGTTGAACCGGATATTGCAGGTTGCCGTCGCTTCAGCCGGAATGACGTTGTTCGCCGGGTTGCCAACGTCGACTGTAGTCAACGCCAGTGTTGATTGGTCGAAATGCTCAGTCCCTTCGTCCAGCTTGTGACTGGCGATTGTATCGAGCAGACGCATCAATGGTGGCAACGGGTTAGCAGATCGGTGCGGATAGGCCGTGTGGCCCTGCGTACCGACAGCGCGGAAGTCGGCAGTCATTGATCCTCGTCGCCCGATCTTGATCATGTCGCCCAGTGTTTCGGGGCTGGTAGGCTCTCCCACCAGGCAATGCGTCACGGCTTCGCCATGTTCGCGCATCCAGTCGAGGATCGCGACGGTACCGTCTTTGGCGTTACCTTCTTCATCACCGGTAATCAGCAGGGCGATACCGCCCTGGCCACCCGCCTCACGATACTCGATCGCCGCTGAGACAAAGGCGGCGACGCCTGATTTCATATCAACCGCGCCCCGGCCCCACAGCTGGTCTTCTGCGATCACGCCGTCGAAAGGTGGATGCGCCCAGAGTGACTGATCGCCTTCTGGCACCACGTCGGTATGCCCGCCAAAGCCAAAAATCGGGCCATTGCTGGGTGTGCGCGCATAAAGATTGGCAATGTCATTCCTGTCGCAGCGATGGCATTCAAACCCGTTTTCGCCCAGCAGTTTTTCCAGCAGTTGAATAGCGCCGCCCTCAGCGGGGGTGACGGAATTGCAGCGGATCAGGTCGGCGGTCAGGGCAACGGGATCGATCTTCATGTCAGGCTCTCCACAATTCCTGCGATGTTGGCGGGTGCATCGCCGATGGCGGCGCATTGCGCCTGCTCAAGTTCAGGCCGGGATCCAAAGCCCCATAGCGCGCCCAGCGGCGTGATGTTGTTGTGTCGCGCGCCAATGGCGTCATGGCTCCGGTCACCCAACATGAAACTGGCGGCAGGATTAGCGCCGGTTTCCTTCAGCGCGTGTTCCAGCAGATCTTTCTTGTTGGTCAGCCAACCACCGAGTTCGGATCCGAACTGCTGTTCCATACGTGGCGCCAGATCATAGTGTTCTGTAATGCGGCGGGCGTAGACCAACGGTTTGGCAGTCGCCATCGCCAGCCTAAAACCTTGCGCCTTAAGATCGTCCATCATTTGGTGCACGCCGTCATAGAGCGAGTTTTCAAAGAGGCCGACATCTGTATACCGCTCACGATAAAAGCCTAAAGCAGCATCGACATCATCCACGCCTAACTGCGGGAAAGTCTCCTGCAGGGCGGGACCGACGTATTTTTCCAGATCTTTCAGTGTCGGTGGCGTTTTCCCCATCTTTTCCAACGCATAGGCGATGGATTTCGTGATGCCCGGTCCGGCATCGGTCATCGTGCCGTCAAGGTCGAGAAACACCCAAGCGTTTGGCGTGGTCATAACAAGCGTCTTTGCATGAATTACAGGTTTGCATTGCCTATGGCGGAGGAGGTCTTAAGGCAAGATTGTTATTATATGTCGTGAAGCCCTCCCATTCTTTGCATTTCGTTCACAATTTCCCTGATTTCCTGAAATATTAGGTCCTAATCATTGACCTATATACCTATGTCAGTGTTTCTGACCTAATGACACAGACACCTAAAGCACCCGCCTTCGCCCCGACCTTCGCCCGCCGCATGGACGGCATGCAGGCGTCGGAAATTCGTGAGCTGCTCAAGCTGATCGAAAAGCCGGGCGTCGTCAGCTTTGCAGGCGGCATCCCTGATCCGACCCTGTTCCCACAAAACGAAATTCGCGCCGCATACGACCGGGTTCTGTCTGATCCGGTGCGCGCAGGTCGGGCGCTGCAATATTCGACCAGCGAAGGTGATGGCGATCTGCGCGCATGGATTGTCGACTACATGGCGGCCAAAGGGACGATCTGTTCAATTGATAACATCTTGATCACCAATGGCTCGCAGCAGGGGTTGGAGTTTCTGGGCCGCCTGTTTCTATCGCCCGGTGACACGGCGCTGGTGGCTGCGCCGACATATCTGGGCGCACTGCAGGCGTTCTCTGCCTGTCAGCCGCACTACGAAACACTGCGCCTGAGCGACACAAACCTGAACGCAGAGGTTTATACGGCAGAAACGGCAGCGCGCGGCGGTCGAACCGGGTTTGCCTATGTCGTTCCGGAATTCGCCAACCCGACCGGCGAAACCATGACAGAGGTTGAACGTCTTCGTCTGATCGAACTGGCCGCAGAACTGGACGCCCCTATTATCGAAGACAGCCCCTATTCTGAACTTCGCTACGAAGGCGTCGCCCCAACGATAATTCAGTCGCTGGATATCGCCCGCAGCGGCGGGATAGAGGCGTCGCGGGTGATCCATTGCGGGTCATTTTCCAAGGTCTTCACCCCCGGTCTGCGCATCGGCTGGGTGTGCGCCGCGACACCGGTCATCCAGAAACTAACGCTGATCAAACAGGCCAGCGATCTGAACGCATCCCGCCTGAACCAGATGGTGGTGCATGAACTGGCCAGTACAATGTTCGACGAGCAGGTCGCCAAGGCGCGGGAAAGTTACGTTCGGAAACGCGACGCCATGTTGGGCGCATTGGCGCAGCACATGCCTGAAGGCGTCACATGGTCAAAGCCTGAAGGTGGGATGTTCATCTGGATGGTGCTGCCCGAAGGTTTCGATGCCGCTGAACTGCTCCCAGGGGCGGTGGAAGAAGCCGGCGCCACCTATGTGCCGGGCGAGGCGTTCTTTGCAGACCGATCAGGGCCGAACACCCTGCGGCTAAGCTACTCGCTGCCAAGCGTTGAAGACATTGAGGCTGGGATTGCGCGGTTGGGCGCTTTGCTACGTCAAACCTTGTCGTAGAACGGCGTCATCTGCGCGACGATCACGGCGTTTTCCTCTAACGCCCTTTGCATCAGCGCCTTCTCTTCATCGCTGATATCGTGGCCTTCGTCTTCGCGTTCTTCCAGCGAGCCATAGCCTGACACTTCCAGCGCGCTGATGCCGGCCTGTTTCAGAATGGCGACGGTCTCGTTGACCGCTTCGCTTTCATCTTTGCCCGCCGCATAGCACATCAACGCCGCGCCAGTGGCGTCCTTTGGCAGGCCGTCGCCGTCTTTGCGACCTGCTTCGACCAGCAAAGTGTAGACGTAGGTGGGCTTGGTCGATTTGGCCATTTGGGGCGCCTCCGGTTGCGTGAAAGCGGATCAGATTGCATCAGGTTTCACCTTTGGTCCCGGCAGAAACCTGGCTGACCTTTTCACCAATCTCTGCTTTCGCGATTGCGCGACGGAAGTGCGTGATGCGCCTAGCCATGTCAAGAAAGCGCGCCTACGTTCAGCCAGACTGAACAAGAACCCGTCAGGACGCCGCAATGAATGTCGAAACTAAAATCACAGCTGATGCAGACGCCACGCATTTCGATGTTCTGATTGTTGGCGCGGGCATTTCCGGCATTGATGCCGCCTATCATCTGCAACAGCGCCATCCGGGCAAGACCTTTGCCTTGCTGGAATGTGAGGCTGGCATTGGCGGGACATGGCGTATCCATAAGTATCCTGGCATCCGGTCTGACAGCGATCTCTACACGTTCGGCTATTCATGGAAGCCCTGGATGGGCAAGCCGATTGCTGAGGCGCATGAAATCCTCAGCTATCTTGAGGACGCAATTGTTGAGCAGGACATCAGCCAGCACATCCGTTTCGGCCATGAAGTGTGCAGCGCCAACTGGTCAGAAGCTGATGCAACATGGTCATTGCAGGTCGCAGGACCCGATGGTGAACGGACCTTGTCGTGCAACTTTCTGTGGATGTGTCAGGGATATTATCGCCATGACGAAGGGTACACGCCCGAATTTACAGGCCGTGACCGGTTTCAGGGCCAGATCGTGCACCCGCAAACATGGCCCGAAGATATCGACTTGAACGGTAAGCGCGTCGCCGTAATCGGATCGGGCGCAACAGCGGCGACGCTGGTTCCGGCCATTGCTGACCGGACAGAGCATGTCACCATCATCCAGCGATCGCCGACCTATTATTTCCCGAAGCCCGATGAGAATGATCTGGGTGAACTGCTTGCGCCGCTGAACCTGCCTGATGACGTCTATCATCAGGTGATGCGCAAGAAATACCTCTACGATTCCGCTGAAACCACGCGGCGGGCATTCGAAGAACCTGATGCGCTGGCCGCAGATCTGATCGCAGGGGTTAAGGCGCATCTTGAGGGCGCCGTGCCTTTGGACCCGCACTTTACCCCGTCTTATCAGCCATGGCGGCAACGTCTGGCGGTGGTCCCGAACGGTGATCTCTTCGCCGCGTTGAAAGCGGGGACTGCCACGATCTTGACCGACAAAATCGAAACATTTGATGAGACGGGCATTCAACTGGCGTCCGGGACCCACGTGGATGCCGACGTGATCGTCACCGCTACGGGCCTGAATCTGGCGCCGCTGGGGGACATCCCTTTCACAGTGAACGGCAAGGCGTTCGATCTGTCCGCCGCCTGGGCGCATCACGGCATCATGTTCACAGGTCTGCCGAACCTTGCCTATGTATTTGGGTATATCCGCACCAGCTGGACGATGCGGGCCGATCTGGTCGCCGATTTCGTCTGCCGCGTTCTTGAACGGATGGACGCGACCGGAACGACGGTGGTTGAGCCGCAATTGCGGGCCGAAGATCAGGATATGGCCCCGCAGCCCTTGATCTCAGCCGAGAACTTCAATGCCGGGTATATTCAGCGTAGCGTTCATCTGCTCGCCAAACAGGGTGATCGTGGACCGTGGGTCTTCACGCAGGATTATCAGGTTGAGAAGGATACGATCCCAGCGCAGGACCTTGAGGATGGAACGCTGTCGTTCCGGTGAGGGCGTATGAGCGGTTGTGAAACTGTCGAGGGTTTCACGCGTCAAACCTTTGGTAAGTAACTGTCACCAAACGATATTAATACCTTGTTAACCCTTGAACTATAGCCCGGCCCGGGCCCTGTCGCCCGACAAGCGAATGGGACATTCGCTGTGGAGAATACGCTCTTTGGGTAGGCGCGATCGCGGTAGATCACCTGAATTGTCAGGGGCATAACGTGAACAAAATAAGGCTATCACACTTGCACCCCATATATATCAACCGCTTAAGTCTACTTTCACATGTGAAAGGTTTTTCAGGGCGCCTTTAATCTTCACCCGCGCCATCACCAGTCCCATAAAATCACGCCGATAAAGGCCCATTAGCAGGTCTTCCTCTGGACAAATCAGCGAGATACCGCTGAGGATGCTGACTATGAGTAGTGTAATTACATTCCTGTTGAATGGCGTTGAGCAGCGCGTAGACAGCGCCGCGCCAACCATGACCCTTCTGAACTGGTTGCGGTACGAAAAGCGGCTTACGGGCACAAAGGAAGGGTGCGCCGAAGGGGATTGCGGCGCCTGCACCGTCGCCCTTCGTGAGCTTGGCCCGCGCGGCCGTCTGACCCAACGGACTGTGAACGCTTGCATCCATCTTTTGCCGATGGTTCACGGCAAGGAAGTTGTCACTGTTGAGCATCTTACCCGCGACGGCGACCTGCACCCTGTGCAAAAGGCGATGTCTGAAGGTCACGGTTCTCAATGCGGGTTTTGCACACCCGGTTTCGTGATGAGCCTGTGGCACGGTTATGAAACCGGCGCCCCGACCGACGCCGGGTCGGTTGCCGATCAGCTGGCGGGCAATCTCTGCCGATGCACAGGCTATGGTCCTATCCTGAATGCCGCTCAGGTCGCCCGCGACCTGCCTGACGCCCCATCCGATAAACCTGACGCACGTACGCGCCTGAAGGCGCTGGATGCCGGGCCGCTGACATATGAGGTGGACGGGTGCGCGTTCTGGGCCCCGCAGGATGCTGATACACTTGCCCAGCTGGTTGAGACGCACCCTGACGCGACCATCCTGGCCGGCGCGACGGATGTTGGCCTATGGGTCACCAAACAAGGCTTTGCACCGGATAAGATCATCTACCTCGGTGATTGTGCTGATCTGGCTGAGATTGAAGAAACCCTGACAGGCGTGCAGATCCCCGCCGCCGTTTCACATCAGAAAGCCATGTCCTCGTTGGCTGAAATGTTCCCGGATATGGGGGAGTTGTGGCGCAGGTTCGCCTCAGAACAGGTCCGGTCTGCCGGGACTTTGTGCGGCAACATCGCCAACGGGTCGCCCATTGGCGATGCCCCGCCCGCCCTGATTGCCGTAGGCGCGACGCTGACGATCCGCAAAGGCGCTCAAATACGGCATGCCAATCTCGAAGACTTCTTTATCGAATACAGTAAGCAGGATCTGTCACCAGGCGAATTTGTTCAGGCGGTCGACATCACTGCGCCGGACGATCCGATGGATCTGCGGTGCTACAAAATCTCAAAACGCTTTGATCAGGACATTTCGGCCATCATGGCCGCGATCAATATCCGGCTGAGGAGCGAGAAGATTGTCGAAGTCCGCATCGCATTCGGCGGCATGGCGGCGACACCGAAACGTGCAAAAGCCGCTGAGGCCGCTTTGAAGGGCAAACCGTTCGCCGAAGCTGCTTTCAAGGCCGCGATGGATGCGCTTGATCAGGATTTTGCGCCCATAGACGATCATCGCGCCTCTGCTGCGTATCGAATGAAAACGGCCAAGAACCTGATCCTGAAATACTTCGTCGAACGCAATTTTGGCGAAGCGCGGATCACGGGCCGTGGCAAGGTTCTTGCGCAAGACGTGGTGGCGGGATGATGGACGGATCCGCACGGGATAAAGACTTCGTTGCAGTGCGCCATGACAGCGCTGACCGGCAGGTCGCAGGCGATGCGCGGTACGCTGATGATGGGCTGGAGCCGCCAGGCATGGTCCATCTTGCGCTGGGTCTATCGAAGATCGCCTATGGTTTTGTCTCAGGTGGTGATCTTGATCTGATCAGGAACGCACCTGGCGTAGTGGCGGTCTTTACGGCTGATGACGTTCCCGGGATCAACGACACCGGGCCCGTCATTCATGATGAACCTGCCTTTGCCCTCTCCGAAGAAACTGGCGCGGATGTCAGCTATCAGGGCCAATGCCTGTTCGCTGTAGTCGCCGATACGCGTGAAGCGGCCCGCGCCGCAGTTCGCCTAGCTAATCTTGAGTACAGCGAAAATTCCCCGATCCTCAGCATAGATGAGGCGATACAGGCCAAATCGTTTCTGTCTGAACCCTACCGAATGGCGCGTGGGGATGCGGGCCGGGCAATCGATCGGGCGGCGCATACCCTGAAAGGCCAGATGGAAATTGGCGGGCAGGATCACTTTTATCTGGAAGGTCAGATTGCCGTTGCGACGCCTGGTGAGAACGACGAAATCCATGTCCTTTCGTCGACCCAGCACCCATCAGAGGTGCAGAAGGTCGTCGCTGAAAACCTCGCGCTGCCGCTCAACACCGTAACGGTCGAAGTTCGCCGTATGGGCGGCGGGTTCGGCGGTAAGGAAACGCAGGGCAATCTGATCGCTGTGGCCGTCGCAATGGCTGCGCGGGTCACAGGGCGACCTGCGAAGCTGCGCCTTGACCGCGATGATGACATGGTGCTGACCGGCAAACGCCACCCGTTTCGTGTGGCCTATGAGGTTGGCTTTGACGACAGCGGGCGGATCGAAGGCGTCAAATTCGAACAGTGGTCCAACTGTGGCTGGTCAACCGACCTGAGCCACGCCATCGCCGACCGGGCGATGTTCCATGCGGATAATGCCTACTACTATCCAGACGCTGAAATCATCTCGCATCGCTGCAAAACCAACATGGTTTCGATGACGGCCTTCCGGGGTTTTGGCGGCCCGCAAGGCGTTCTTGGGGCTGAAAGAATGATGGAGCATATCGCCCATCACCTTGATCTCGACCCGCTGGTTGTTCGCCAGCGTAATTTTTATGAACCTGCTGATGGGCCGGGCGAAAGGGTGGTGACCCCGTACCACATGACGGTCGAGGACAGCGTCACCGAAAAGATCGTTGCCGAGCTTGTTCAAACTTCTGATTATGAAACCCGGCGCAAGGAAATCGTAGCGTGGAACGCTGAGAATGCGCTTATCAAGCGCGGGATCGCGTTAACGCCGGTGAAATTTGGCATTTCCTTCACGACCACGTTTCTGAACCAGGCGGGTGCGCTGGTGCTGATCTACCAGGATGGCTCTATCGCTTTGAACCATGGCGGGACGGAAATGGGCCAGGGCCTGTTCCAAAAGGTGGCGCAGGTCGCGGCGTCTGAGTTTGGCTTGCCGCTGGACATGGTCCGCATCACCTCAACCCGGACAGACAAGGTGCCCAACACCTCAGCAACTGCTGCGTCATCCGGGTCAGACATGAACGGGATGGCGGTGCAGGATGCGTGTAATCAGCTAAAGCAGCGGCTGGCCGACTTTTTGGACAAGGACGAGCTGCTTTTCGAAAATGGTATGGTCTTTTGGTCCGGGGGCCGCAAAAAATGGCCTGATCTGATTAAAGAGGCCTACATGAACCGGGTCTCGTTGGCCGCAACAGGGTTCTATGCGACGCCGAAGATCGAATGGGATCGTGAGGCCGCCAAAGGTCGCCCGTTCTACTATTTCGCCTATGGCGCGGCGGTGACCGAAGTCGCGCTGGATGTTCTGACCGGTGAAAACCGCATGGTCCGCGCCGATATTCTGCATGATGTTGGCAAATCCCTGAACCCTGCAATTGATCTTGGACAGGTAGAGGGCGGGTTCATTCAGGGCGCGGGCTGGCTGACGACGGAAGAACTGGTTTGGGACAATACCGGCGCACTCAGAACCCACGCGCCATCGACCTACAAGATCCCAACTGCAGGTGATCGGCCCGATGTCATGAACGTGGCGCTTTGGGCCGAAGGACAGAACCGCGAACTGACGATCAAGCGATCCAAAGCGGTGGGAGAACCGCCTTTGATGCTGGGTGTCTCAGCGTTCCTTGCCCTGCAACAGGCAAACAATGCGGCCAAGGATGGTTGGGTTGATCTTGATGCGCCTGCAACGGCGGAAACGTTGTTGATGAGCGGCGGTTAACGCCCGCTGGCTACGTGCCAACGGGCGCTTTGGTTACACATCCAGCTTCAGCTGAGGCGTGCCGCCGGTGATCTTTTCAACAGTCTCACCTTTTCGGTTTAGTGTCGCCGACAAGCGGCGACGCATGACGTCGAAACTGTCGAAGGCCGAAACGTTCACCGGCTGATCCAGATCAAGCGAAACGCGGAACATCCGCCCGTCAGCCAACTGGCGCAACGATTTGATCGTTCCGCGCACCGGTTTGCCTAGATAGGCGCCGGTCACGATCTGCCCCACCTGCCACGGTGGGCCGGATGGGGCATTCCCGCACGCCGCAAAGATTGTGTTCCAATCCTTGTAGCCATGCTGCCGGGCGACCGCCTCTAACGCTTGTGAATGGGACATGGGATTTGTCCCAGCCAACGAGGCGCGAAGACGCTTCGCCTAGAATTTCAGGTCATCAATAGTGGGCATCTGAGCCGCCTTTCATGAGGCTGCGCAAAACTGCTTTGACGGCGCCCGCGTTGCCATCACGCCGCGCAACTTGGGAAAGTCGGGAGCGATGAAAATGCCGAAGATTTCACCGTGGGCTTGCGCCTGCGGGCGGCCGGCGTCTTCAGGCCCTGCACGCTATCTAGGAAGGCGCAGGTCCCACGTCAACAGGGGTGCTTTCAGTCTTTAATGTTCTGAGACGATCTACAGGCGTTCGCCGCGCATCAGTTTTGGCGTCTCGCCTGACACGCCAGACGCCATTTTCATGAACACGGTTTTCAGCTTGGGTGCCTTGTTCACCGCCGCCATACCAAGGTCGCGGATCAACCGGATCGGGCCACTGTCGTTCGAGAAAAATATGTTCAGCGCATCCATCCCAAGTGCGAAGGACGTCGAATCGAACCTGCGCCAATTCTGGTACCGCCTCAGAACGTCCAGCCCGCCAATGTCTTCGCCACGGCCTGCAGCTTCGCTAAGCACCTCTGCCAGTGCAGCGGCGTCGCGGACGCCTAGGTTCAGGCCTTGCCCTGCAATCGGATGAACGGCATGTGCGGCGTCGCCCAGCAATGCGAGGCGAGGTTTGACGTATTCATGAGCGAGCGAAAGATGAAGGGGATAAGTCCAGCGACGCCCTTCTAACGTGATCTCGCCAAGGAAATCACCGAACCGGCGATGCAATTCGACCAAATACGCATCATCATCCAAGGCATGAATGCGGGCGGCCTCAGCGTTGGTCTCTGTCCAGACCAGTGATGACCGGTCGCCACGCAACGGTAGAATTGCGAAAGGACCGCTTGGCAGGAACATCTCATGCGCCACGCCATGGTGGGGCTCTTCATGACCCACAGCGCAAACGAGACCGTTTTGCTGATACCGGCGGCTCATCCGTCTGATCCCGGCTGCGGCGCCCAATGGGCTGTCGCGCCCATCGCAGGCAATGACGACAGAGGCGTGGATCGTACCGCCATCGGCCAGCGACGCGACCGCCCGCCCCGGGCCGTAGTCGACCGTTGTCACACGACCCGCGCGCTGCTCTACCCGTTCGTGATCGTCCATTGCGGCAAGCACAGCGGGTCGCAGGTGGCGATCCTCGACCATGTAACCGTAAACGCCGTCATCAGTCTCACGATGGTCGAGATGCAGAAATAGGGGCGATGCGCCCTCATCCACCTTGCCGTCCGAGACGAGAATGTCGACCATTGGCTCAGCCTCAGCTGCTACGCGATCCCAAACGCCGATCGCCGCCCAAAAGCGTTGTGAGGCGAGCGCCACTGCATAGGCGCGTCCGTCAAACTCTGCCGCGTCTTCTGCCGTCGCTCCGCCTGCATCCAGCAGGATCACGTCAAAACCAGCATCCGCCAGCGAAAGGGCCGATGCGGCGCCAGCAAGGCCGCCGCCAACGATCAGGGCGTCACAGTCGAGAAATTTGTTCATAGTTTCTATATCGTGCCGTCACCCCGGATTGTCCACGGACGCGCCGCCGCATAGGGTCTGGAAAAATGACTGGAGGGTTACATGACTGACATCAACTTCCTGACCGCCGCCGAAACGGGTCGCCAGATCGAAAGTGGCGCGCTGGACGCTCGTGATGTAACCGAAGCGTATCTGAACGCGATCGAAGCGCACGAGGCGACTGATACGATTTACGTCCGTGTTATGGCGGACTCTGCCCGGACCGAAGCAGCAGAGGCGGCGGCACGAGCCAAAGCAGGTCTTCGTCGGGGGCCGTTGGATGGTGTGCCGATCTCATGGAAAGACCTGTATGATACTGCGGGCGTCGGCACCGAGGCTGGCACAGCCATGCTTGCAGGCCGGGTGCCGACTAAAGACGCGACAGTCTTTGCGCGCGGGAAGCGGGCTGGCGTGGTCAGCCTGGGCAAAACGCACATGACAGAGCTGGCGTTTTCAGGCCTCGGTCTGAACCCTGTGAC
The DNA here is from genome assembly GCA_938092015.1 of uncultured Paracoccaceae bacterium. GTDB lineage: Bacteria > Pseudomonadota > Alphaproteobacteria > Rhodobacterales > Rhodobacteraceae > Pikeienuella. The sequence continues at coordinate 17,469 of CALKOT010000137.1, read as the reverse complement.
CAAAACCCCACCGAACGTAAATGATCCCGCGCTGGTGCCGGGCGGGTCGTCCTCAGGCGCTGCAGCATCTGTGGCGTTTGGTTTGGCTGCGGCGGGTATTGGGTCAGACACGGGTGGTTCTGTCCGTATTCCGTCTGCGTGGAACAACATGGTTGGCTTGAAAACTACACACGGTTTGCTGCCTGCCGATGGCGTTGTCCTGCTGATCGAAAGTTTTGACACGGTTGGGCCGCTGACCCGTTCGGTTGAGGATGCAGCATTGCTGACCGCGATGATGGCGGCTCAACGCGCGCCTGATCTTGGCGGCGCCACGCTGAAGGGCAAGAAGATGCTGGTCGCCGAAGGGCTGCCATTGGATGGCGATTGCCGTGATGAACCACGGGCCGCTTTTGAAGCGTCTGTCGCAAAACTGAAAGATGCAGGAGTCGAGATCCACCGTGAAGAGATCCCCGAAATTGCGCAATCAATGGAATCTTCCATCTCGCTATATGTCGGCGAGGCATGGGCGGAATGGGGTGAAACCATTGAACAGAAGGGCGATCTGATGTTCGCCCCGGTTCGTGAACGGTTTGAGATGGGGGCTTCTTTCAGCGCCGCGCAGTACCTTCGTGAATGGCGTCGACTGCATGGCATTCGGGCGGACTATCTGGCGCGAACAGCTGGCTATGATGCGGTACTGATCCCCTCATCGCCAATTCTTGCGCCAGATCGCGAACGTCTGTTGGCGGATGAAGCATACTTCGCCAAAGAAAACCTGTTGGCGTTGCGCAATACGCGGATTGGCAATTTGTTGGGTCTATGCTCGCTTACCATGCCAACTAATACGCCAATGTGCGGCCTGAACCTGATGAGCAAGCCATTTGACGAAGCAGGACTGCTGCGTCTTGGCACAGCAATCGAGGCGCTTTAGGCGCCGATCTGAGGGGTCTGTGCGTCCCGGTGGTGTGCCGGGACGTCAAAGCCATTGCCTGAATCAGGCGTCAGGCTGTTTCATTGCCAGCCGAGCGAAGTTGCCCATTGAGAACAGATGCGCGTAGACGCAGCCCATCACACCGCGCTTGACGAGGGATGAGATCGTCTCATCCGCCAATTCGTGCAGTTTCTTTTCATCAACCACCGAAAACCCGTCGATGCGCGATGTCTTTTCGCCGCCCTTCAGGTTGACTGAGCTTTCGTCGATCAGTTTCAGGACCTCAAGCTCTTCAATCGCTTTGCGGGTGCGGGCCAGCGCTGCTTCATAGGCTTTGCAGTACTCCATCGCCCGTTCCGACGCTTTGCCGGGTTTGTCGCCGTCGAACAGGCGGCGTTCTTCATCCTTGCAATCGAGTTCAAACAGATCGCAGGTCAGGTCCGCGCAAAAGACATGGCGATCTGACCCTTCCTTTTCGCGCACCATCTGGAAGGGATATCGGCGCAGGTAGCCGGGCACATAAGCGCCTTTGCGCCAGCTGCCATCGGGTTCAACAAACTGATTGCCGCCTTCATTCGCGCCAAGCAGCGCCACGGGAACAGTTGGGCCCTTTGAGGTGAAGACGATGGGGTAATCGCGCTGGGCCTGAGGAAACTCATCCATTGTCAGGGGGACAAATTTCAAGTCTCTCGCAAATTCAAACGACCAGGCGGCGGCGACGCCATAATCGCCGTGGCGCGCATGGCTGAGCGGTGTCAGTTCCTTGTAAAGAAGCGGCAACTTCACGGTCTTTTCATCGCTCACCGTAAGGTATTCCTTCAATCATCTCGAATTCCCGGAAAGGTCCAAAAGGCCTATCAGCGCGGTGACGGGCCGGTCCAGTTGAAAAGTCACAGTCAGTCAAAGGTGAGCAGCCGTTCAGGCTTTGCCCGTCTCTTCGATATCTCTGTCAGCTTCAGGCACATTCAGCGTGGCCCACGTCGTGTCGGCCTTTGGCGGCTTGGGCATCTGGCAGCTGCGACGGTGAATGTTCACCTTTGCGATAAAGTTCGCAGATATTGGCGCTGTGACGAACAGGAACGCCATGATCAGGAGATCATGCAAAGACCCTTCGCCAAACACATAGGAATGGATCATGGACGCCAGCAAAAGCGCGCCAATGCCCATCGTGCTGACTTTGGTCGGGGCATGCAGGCGCGTCATTGAATCATTGAACCGCAACAACCCGATTGCGCCGACAACTGTAAAGAAAGTTCCGATCAGCAAGCAGGCAGAGATGGCGTAAACTGCGACGATCTCAAGGGTCATTCGATGATGTCCCCCCGCAGAATGAAGCGCGCATAGGCCACTGTTGAGACAAAGCCCAGCATGGCCACGATCATCGAAGCTTCAAAGTAAATACGCGTGCCCTGCCAGACCCCCAAAAGAACGATCAGGCCAATTGCATTGATCACCATCGTATCAAGCGCCAGAATTCTGTCGCCTGGCCCAGGTCCGATCACCAGCCTGACCATCGTCGCCAGTTGGCCCAGCGCCACTCCAATGAAGGCGATGATCAATACCAGATCCATCAATTCGACTGCAGCTGTCATACAAAAATCTCCTTCAGTCGACGTTCGTAACGGTCCTTGATTTCATCCCGCACCGCATCTGGGTCATCGGCATCCAGCGCATGCACCAAAAGGCTGTGACCTTCATCTGACAGGTCCGCCGAAACTGTGCCCGGTGTCAGGGTGATGGTGCCTGCAAGCACAGAGATCGCCTCAGGTTGACGAAGGTCCAGCGGCACTTCGATCCAGGCCGGGCGCAATTTGTCGTTTGGCCGGGTCAGCACGATCCAAGCGACCTGAACATTGGCGACGAAAATATCCCAAATGACCAAAAAGGAATATGAGATCATCTTGCCAATCCGAAACCCACTGGGTCTGTCGGGCCACCATATGGATGTGCCGAAGGGGATGATCACGCCAAGGATCACGCCAAACACGATCATACCTGCGGACACGTCATTTTGCAGCAGCGTCCAGACGACGGCCAGCAACAAGGTCAGCAGGGGATGCGGCAACAACCAGTGAAACGCCTTGCTCATGTCAGTGCCCTTCCTTCGTCGTGCTCATCTTGCCCGGCGTTTCCACCACGGTTGAGATGTAATCGACCGGTGCAAACAACTGTTCCGCCATAACCTGCATGTAATCGTGCATATGGCCTGCAAAGATCGTGTGCGCGATCAGCATCGCAACCAGACCGCCAACTGCGGCATAGGCAAGCGTTGATGGCGCGTCAGGCAAAACGGCGTCTTCTTCATATTCGACGCTTTGCCCCTTCCAGAAAACCACACTGCCTGCGCGGGCAAAGCCAACAACGGCGATCAGGCTGGATGACAGAATGATCGCCCAGACCCACACAGCCATATCCGTCGAAAATGATGCTTCCAGGATAAGCAGCTTACCGATAAAGCCCGAAAGCGGCGGCAATCCGGCCATCGCAATGGCGGCGACAAAGAACAACCCGGCAGTCAGGGCGGCGCCTGATACTGGCGGTGCTGCAACAAGTGTCAGGCCCGCCCGGCCTGTTTTCACCAGATCGACAATCAGGAACAGGGCCGCAGCCGCCAGGGTCGAATGGATGATGTAGTAAAGCGCCGCTGCAATGCCCGCCTCGCTCATCAGCGAAATGGCGACCATCACCATCCCCATGGACCCGATGACAGAAAATGCGACCAGCCTGTCCAGATGTTTCGCGGCCAACACACCAACCATCCCGATCACAAGCGACACCAAGGCGGCTGGAAGCAACCATGTGTCATGCAGGCCCATCGTGACCTCAAGCTCTGGATGGAAGATCATCGTGTAAACGCGGATGATCGCGTAGGCGCCGACCTTTGTCATAATTGCGAACAACGCAGCAACCGGTCCTGGCGCTTCTGAATAGCTGGACGGCAGCCAGAAATGCAGGGGCGCCAGCGCCGCCTTGATCGCAAAAACCATCAGAAGAAGGACGGCAGCGACACGGATGCCTACTGTTGCTTCAGGCCCAACCTCAGCCACACGAACAGCGAGGTCCGCCATGTTGAGAGTGCCTGTTTCCGCGTAGATCGACCCAAGCGCAAACAGGAACAGGGTTGATCCCAGAAGGTTGTAAAGAACGTATTGAACGCCGGCCCGAAGGCGCTGGTCGCCACCAGAATGGATCATCAGGCCATAAGAGGCGATCAGCAGAACCTCAAAGAAGACGAAGAGGTTGAAAAGGTCACCTGTCAGAAAGGCGCCAAGGATGCCCATCAGCTGGAATTGGAACAGGGCGTGGAAGTGCCGCCCGCGTTCATCCCATTTCGACCCAATAGCGTAGAGAAGGACGAAAAGCGCCAAAACCGATGTCAGCAACACCATCATGGTCGACAGCCGGTCGCCTACCAGCACAATGCCGAACGGGGCCGCCCAGTCACCTGTCTGGTACAGCGTGATCGTCCCGTCAGCGGCTTGCCACGCCAAACCGGTCGAGATCGCAATCAATGCAAGCACGCCAGCAACCGAGAAGGCGCGCTGAATACCGATATGATGGCGTGCTGCAAGAACGATGAACGGCGCAAGGATCGCCGGCAGGATGATGGGAACAATGATCCAGTGGTTCATTTCGCATCCTCCGCGGCAAGCGCCGCGTCGTCTGGATCATCCACATGATCATCATTTGACCCCAGATAGGCCCCCAGCGCGATCATCACGACCACTGCAGTCATGCCAAACGAAATCACAATCGCCGTCAGGACGAGAGCTTGGGGCAAAGGATCAGTGTAGGTCTCAACCCCATCTATCAATATGGGCGAAGCGCCAATGGTCAGGCGGCCAGAGGCGAACAGGAACACGTTTACAGCATACGTCAGTAACGACACGCCCAGGATCACCGGGAATGTCCGAAGGCGCAGCACCAGATAGATGCCGCCAGCGGTAAGAATGCCAATTGCGGTCGCAACGAGAAGTTCCATCTTACGCCCCTCTCTTCGCTGCATCGTCGGCTGGTTGCTCATCCCGCGATGGATCTATGTCCATCGGTTCATCGACTTCGGGCATATGGGCCCGGCGTGCAAGGCGAGAGAAGCTTTCCAGCGACAACATCACCGCGCCGACCACTGCGAGAAAGACGCCAAGATCAAAGGCCATCGCAGTTGCAAGTTCAAACTTGTCGAAAGGCGGAATGCGGAAGTAGCCGAATGCGGTCGTCATGAACGGTTTGCCTGCAAACCATGATCCGATGCCGGTCAGGCCCGCAATCAAGACGCCTGCGCCGATCACCCCGTGATAGGGATAACGCAAGCGCGCTGAGGCCCATGAAAAGCCGCTCGCCATGTACTGCATGACCACGCCGATTGAGACGATCAGACCCGCGATAAACCCACCGCCCGGTTCATTATGGCCGCGAAGATAGATGTAAAACCCGACCATCATCACAACCGGCATAAGGACCCGCGTCAGCACAACCATCATCATCGGGTGCATGTCACCCGCGCGCGGCTGATCCGGCTTGCGGTTCAGTAAACGGGCGCGGACAGGGCCGTTCAGCAGGGCCTCGGTCAGCGCATAGATCAACAGTGCTGCGATCCCGAGGACGATGATCTCGCCATAGGTGTCGAACCCACGGAAATCGACAAGGATGACGTTCACGACGTTGGTGCCGCCGCCGCCTTTGTAGGAATTCGCCAGATGGAATTCGGACAGCGGCGTTACGACCGCCACGCGCAGGAGATAATGATAGGACAGCGCAGTGATCGCCAAACCACCAGCCAGCGCAATGACGGCGTCGCTGGTGCGGCGGAGAACAGTGCTTTCTTTCGGTGTCCGGTTCGGCAGGAAGTTCAGCGCCAACAGCAGAAGGATGATCGTTACAACTTCAACAGTGATCTGCGTCATCGCAAGATCTGGCGCGCTGAAGAAAACAAAGCCAACTGAAACCATTAGGCCGACAATGCCGATCAGGATAAGCGAAAGCAGACGGTTACGATGCAGGAACATCATCGCCGCTGTGGCGGTCACCAACATCAACCAACCAGCAACTGCGATGGGCGTAACCGGTTGCATTGTCCGCGTCGCCTCACCCACTGCGCCAGTTGACCAGGCGTGGTAACCAACGGCGATGACTGTAATGGTCATGATCGCTGCGTAGCGGGTGAAGGCGCCGTCATGCATTGAATGAATGATGCGGCGGGCGATGGCGACGACGGCCTCGATCAGGCCTTCGAAAATGACCTTGGCTTCGGGCCGGGGCGCTGCATCCCACGCGCTTAGCAATGGGCGATAGATCGCCAGAACCACGAGGCCGCCAACGACGGCGGCGATGGACATGTACAACGCTGGAACCAGACCGTGCCAGATTTTGAAATGGACATCGGGCATCTCGTAAACGCCGCCAATCATAGCGCTTGCGACCAGCTTCACGAATGGCTCCACCAAGAATGGCGCAACGCCGATGCCAACGACCAGCACGATCAGGAAGGCAGGTGGCAGCCACAGGCCGAATGGTGGATCATGCGGCTTTGACGGGTAGTCGTGGCGCACCGGGCCCAGAAACGTGTGTTTGATCAGCCGGAAACAGTACGCGGCTGAGAACAGCGATCCGAATACGGCCAACGCTGGGACAAGCCAGTGATTGTCGAAGAGGACAGTATGATACGCCTCTTCCAGCATCATTTCCTTTGACAGAAACCCGTTCAGGAACGGAATGCCCGCCATTGACAGCGCGCCAATTGTCGCGATGACGAACGTGATCGGCATAAGGGTGCGAAGCCCGCCCAGCCGTCGGATATCACGTGTATGCGCTTCATGGTCGATAATGCCCGCTGACATGAAGAGGGCGGCCTTGAACGTCGCGTGGTTCAAAATGTGGAACATTGCGGCCAACGCGCCAAAGGCGGTGCCGGTGCCCAGAAGCATCGTAATCAGGCCCAAATGGCTGACAGTCGAAAACGCCAGCAGCGCTTTGAGGTCATGTTTGAACAGCGCAATGACTGCGCCAAGAACCATCGTGATCAGCCCGGCGCCTGTCACAATGACAAACCATTCCGGCGTCCCTGATAGTACGGGCCACATGCGCGCCATCAGGAAAATCCCCGCCTTCACCATGGTGGCGGAGTGCAGGTAGGCCGACACTGGCGTCGGCGCAGCCATCGCGTGCGGCAGCCAGAAGTGGAACGGGAACTGCGCTGACTTCGTGAAACAGCCGAGCAGGATCAGGATCAGCGCAGGCACGTACAACGGGTCGGCCTGGATCAGTTCGCGATTTTCCAGGATGACGCTGAGGTCATAGCTGCCGACAATCTGGCCGAGGATCAGCATACCACCGATCATCGCGAGGCCGCCCATGCCGGTCACTGTCAGAGCCATCCGTGCCCCTTGACGCCCCTCTGGCAGATGCTTCCAGTATCCGATTAGCAGGAAGGACGATAGTGATGTCAGTTCCCAAAAGATCAGCAAAAGTAAGATGTTATCACTAAGGACGATGCCGACCATCGCACCCTGAAACAGCAGAAGATAGGTGAAGAACTCACCCATATTATCGCTGCGCGCCAGATAATGGCGCGCGTAGGCGATGATCAGAAGGCCGACGCCAAGGATCAGTCCGGCAAAGAAAAACCCAAGCGGATCAAGCATCAGCGTAAAGTTCAGACCCAGCGACGGGATCCAGTTGAACCCGACCTGAACGACCTCACCTGCAAAAACAGCGGGCGCATTCGTCATCAATCCGATGAAGGCTGTCAGCGAGACCATGAAGGTGACGCCGCCACAGGCCTGCCGACCAGCAGGGTTCATCAAACCGGGGAGGAGCGCACCCAGAAACGGTAGTGCTACGATGATGAAGAGAGACACAAATTTCCCGTTCGTTGGAGCCAAATGCTTTGAATCAGAGCTTAGCTCGCCGCGCATCCTAAGGAAAGGTCGCCGCCCCCGCTTTTAAACATTTGGGGGCTTACGAACCGTCTTCCAGTCAAATCGCGCCTGAATTGGATAAAAATTCGCCAGATCGCGCTCATGGCTGAATGGCGCCTTTTGTCTGGTAATCATGTCAACGCTGTTGGGTGGGGTTTATGCGGCCTGGTCCGGAATTCGCCTGCCGATATATGACTGCAATGCTGCAGCTTCTTCCGCCGTCAATCTGAGGCCGAGTTTCGACCTTCGCCACAGAACATCTTCTGCTGACCGGGCGAATTCATGATCAATCAGCCATGCAACTTCTCTTTCGGTGAGGTTCCAGCCAAATCTCTCGCCCAGATCAGCCTTATCACTGGCGCCATTTAATATCCGGTCGGCGTCAACGCCGTAGGCGCGGATCAGTCTGCGAGCCCAGCGATCGTCCAGAAACTTGTACTTACCAAGAAGTGACGCGACCAATGCTTCGATGCCGTCATGCGGAAAGTCACCGCCTGGCAATGGTACACCTGCAGTCCATCCAGATTTGGCGCCCTTAAGTGCGCCGCTCACTTTGTCCACGACTTCTTCCGACAATCGACGATAGGTCGTGATCTTGCCGCCGAAACAGGACAAAATTGGCGGCCCTGCATCCGGGCTGGACAGACTTAAGACATAGTCGCGTGTTGCGGCGGTCGCGGTAGATGCCCCGTCGTCGTAAAGCGGGCGGACGCCGGAATAAGTCCAGACGACGTCATCCGCACCGATCTCGGCTGAGAAATACAGGTTTACGGCATTGATCAGATAATCGCGTTCTTCAGGCGTACAAACCGGGTTCGCCGGGTCGCCTTCGTGATCTGCATCGGTCGTGCCGATCAGCGTAAATTCGGTCTCATATGGAATTGCGAAGATAATCCGGCCGTCTGGCTGCTGCAGGAAGTAGGGCTGGTCATGGTCAAACAATCGCTTCGTCACGATGTGAGAACCACGGACCAGACGCACTTTTTCAGTTGAGTTCTGGCGCAGCTTTCCTGTCAGAACATCGGCGACCCAGGGTCCGCCCGCATTGACGATGGCGCGCGCTGTAACCTCTGACGTCTTTCCATCCGCTTGTAGCGATACGCGCCACAGATCATCTTCCTTTGTGGCGCCGGTGCAAGCTGTGCGCGTCAGAACGGTTGCGCCCCGTTCAACAGCATCCCGGGCGTTTAGCGCCACAAGACGGCTGTCTTCGATCCAGCAGTCGGAATATTCGAATGCTTTCTGAAACTCTGACCTCAGCACCGCGCCGGTTCTGTGTTTCGACAGGTCCAAGACCTTTGTCGCGGGCAAGATCTTGCGGCCGCCAAGATGATCATAAACAAACAGCCCAAGGCGCGTCAGCCAGGCAGGTCGCCTACCATCCAGAAAGGGCATGCAATATTGCAGGATACGGCCGAGCGTCGACGCATCGGCAAACCGCAACGTTGGATTTACCGGCAAGACAAACCGCATGGGCCAGGCGATATGTGGCATCGCCTTCAGCAGCGTTTCCCGTTCAAACAGCGCTTCGCGCACCAGCCGAAATTCAAAGAATTCCAGATATCTTAGCCCGCCATGAAACAGCTTGGTTGAGGCGGACGATGTCGCCCAGCCCAAATCCTGCTTTTCGACCAGCAGAACCTTTAGCCCGCGACCGGCAGCGTCGCGGGCGACGCCGCAGCCATTTACGCCGCCGCCAATCACAAGAATATCATAGGGGGCGTCAGACTGTTCCACGAACATCGCCCTTCTGAGTTTCGGCGATGACCACCCGGGTTTCGCCAGCTTCGGCGGCGCGTAGAAATTCCTCGCTTGGCGTTTGGTCCGTAACGAAGATATCGACATCGCCAATGTCACAAATTCTGACAGATGCAGTCCGGTTGAACTTTGACGCATCGGCCACAAGAACTTTGGTCCGTGCGTTCTTGAGGATTGCGCGCGCGACCGACACCTCGCGGGCGTCATAATCCAGCACAGCTCCGTCGCCATCTATGGATGAGGCGCCGATCACCGCGTAATCGGCCTTGAAGCGTGAGATGAATTCAACTGCCGCCTCGCCGACAATAGCGCCATCGGAAGGGCGCACTGTTCCGCCAGCCAGGATCAGTTCGCGCGCGCGCGACCCGATCAGGGTGCTGATGATGTTCACGTTGTTAGTGATCACCACGAGGCTCTCGTGCCCATAAAGGGCGCGTGCGACCTGTTCTGTCGTCGTGCCAATGTTCATCATGATTGAACATTCATCAGGGATCAGCTTTGCCGTTGCCGCGCCGATCCCTTCTTTCCCTTCGCTGGAAAGAAGACGCCTGTCTTCATATTCAACGTTCGAGATTGACCGCCCCGCGCGAGCGCCGCCGTGGGTGCGCGACGCCAGTCCACGCTCGCACAGTTCTTTCAGGTCCTTGCGAATGGTCTGAGTGGACACTTCAAACGCACTGGATAGATCCTCAACAAGGACACGGCCTTGCTGGTTCAGCATTTCAAGAATGCGATCCTGTCTGTCATTCAGTGTTTCGGTCTGCATCCGAGCCTCAGGGTCCAGCTACCCCAAATCTGCGCCGGGGATGGCATGGTTATCTATCAGACGGGCGTGAAAGTGAAAGAACGGATTTCATATTAATTTCGAATATTTTCAAATGAAATCAATCTTGGCTCTAACGAGAACCTCGAAACGAAAATTCAGATCCATTGGGATTGATCGTGAATTGACTTAACGGCTTGTTAACAAATAGTTCTAAGTCGGTGGGAAGCGGTTTTACGAGGGTCGCGAAGCATGATCGAACAGAAACTCGGGCCGCAGGACGGCGCTGATCGCGCGTCCTCAAAAGGGTTGATCGCGACGATAAAAGTCAAAGCGCTACTTGAATTTTCGCAATCCAACCCCGAATTCCAGCAAGAGCTTTCGTTGAACGCCGCCCAGGCAGCGAAGACCCGGGGGGTTGAGTTGGACGAGACAGAACTCGATTTGCTCATCTGGGCTTTTGGGCAAATGAAAGCTTAAAACCAATGCCTTGCCGCCCGGCGTCGAACATCAGGTGGCGAATTTTGCAGACGCAGCATATTTGGCTTATTCCCCTCAGACCGCCTGCCCACGGGTTGGTGATAAAACAGCCCAATCGGAAACCTGAATGTCGATGAACAAAGACCAAGCCGTCCAAGACCTTGAATCTACGCAGAACGGCTGGCGTAGCGCTGCCGAAATCGATGAGATCATCGACACGCGGTATCGCAAGGCGATTGAGCATTTTGAGGTTATCGCACGCGGGCTTATGCCACGAACCTGCCCGATCTGCGACTATAGCGGTCGGTTCAGTCCCGTTCGCCACAAGGTCGATGTGTGGTGCCCGTCCTGCGACAGCCGTTCGCGCCACCGTCTGATTAAACTTTGGGCGGCGGGTCATCTGTCGCCGGGCCAGATTGGCGCGACACTGCATTTCGCGGCAGAGACCTGCCTGACCGACCTGTTCCGGACGATGTCGCAAAAATATGTGACCGCCGATCTTAACCCCGGGTTCGATCTTCAACTCAACATCGAAGAAATCGACCTTCCCGACGCTTCGTTTGATTTGGTGATCGCCAACCATGTTTTCGAACATGTCCGCGATGAAATTGCCCTGCGCGAAGTTTGCCGCATCCTGAGGCCGGGTGGTAAGCTTCTCCTCACTGTGCCGATTATTGAGGGATGGTCGACGACGTTTGAAGACCCGGGCAATCTGAGCGATGACCACAGGGCCCTGATCATGAGCGATCCTGATCACAGGCGGTGGTATGGCCGGGACATCAGGAACAAGATTGCCGAAGCCGGGTTGATCGTTTCTGAGTTTACCGCGCATGAACCGGATGTAACCAAACATGGCATCGCTCGCGGCGAAAAGATCTTCTTTGGAACTGTAGCTGATTAGTCTGAAACGTGGCGCGCTAGCCCACTGCTTGGCTGATCGCTTTGGCCATCGCGGTCGATCTGACGATCCACACGATGCCTCGTAGAGGGAGTGCAAGCTATTGGTAAGACTTGTCCCCTATCGGAAGCGCCGCTGATAATTTCGCTTAGCCAGGTAAGATTGCCCCCAACGCCATCGCAACGGCTGCCTGCGTTGGCTCTACCACCGGAATACCAATTGCGGCCTCTAGCGCTTTACGATGTGTCGCCATGCCAGCGCATCCGAAGACGATGACATCCGCGCCGTCGTTGACCAGCGCATGGCCTGTCCGCTCCAGCGCGGCGAAGTTATCTTCGCCCGTCGCAGTTTCGGCGACGCTCATGTTCAATGCGCGTTCACCTGCCAGCCGATCTAACACGCCCATTCGGCGGACATAGCGTCGGTGGCGGGCGATTGATCCTTCCGAGATTGCGATGACCCCAAACAGATCGCCCCGCGCCAAGGCCGCCAGAACGCCACTTTCCTGAATGCCGAAGCAGGGCGCATCCGTAACTGTACGGCACGCCTCCAACCCCGGGTCGGAATAGCAGGCGATGATGAAGGCGCTCGCGTCAGGGCGTGACTTCACGAGATCGAGCAAAGGCGCGACGACGAGGTCGCTGTCGGACTGGCTTTCGATGCCAAACGGGCCTTCGGCCAATGTAAGGCATTCAATCGCGGGGCCGTCGGGGCGCTGGAAGGGCGCCAACGCCTCTGCCAGACCATCCGTCACCGCCTGATTTGAGTTTGGGTTGATGACGATGATGGGGCCGGTCTTAGCTAGGCCTGTCACGGTGCAATCTCCGCCCCGAAATTCTTCGCCGGGTCCAGTTCGGGGGTTTGGGTCCCGGTAAATCCAGTTAGATCGACAGGCTCACGCGCAATGAATGCTCCATCACCCGGTGCGCCGCGCAACTCGCCATCCTCAACCACGCGCCGCCCCCGGTTCAGCACCGTTTTGGGCCGCCCGGTCAGCGCCCAACCCTCAAACGGGTTGTAATCCATATCGTCATGGCAATCGCCCGCGACCCATTCTTCGGTCGGGTCCCAGATCGCAATGTCAGCGTCGGCGCCTACCGTGATCACGCCTTTGTCTGGCATCCCAAACAGCCGCGCCGGGTTAGTCGCGGACAGATGCACGAACTGCTCTAGCGGTATCCGCCCTTTCACCACGCCTTCCGAAAACATCATCGGCAATCGCATCTCAATCCCCGGCATCCCATTGGCGATCTTGGTGAACGGCACATCGCGGCCATTTGCGAATTTGCCCTTTTCGTCAAAGCTGAATGGTGCGTGGTCTGACGTGACCGCCTCAAACAGACCCTGCTGAATATGGCTCCACAGCATCTCTTGCGTCGCTGCATCGCGAATGGGGGGAGAGCAGATGTACTTTGCCCCTTCCAGTCCCGGTCGGTCCAGATCATCAGCGGTCAGGAACAGGTAATGCGGACAAGTTTCAGCAAACACTTTCGCGCCCTCGCGACGGGCCTTCAACACAGCCTCCGCCCCACCTTCGGTTGAGACGTGGACGATGAACAAAGGCGCATCGACCATGCGGGCGAGGCTAATTGCCCGGCTGATCGCCTCAACCTCCGCCGCTGCTGGACGGCTTGGCGCATGGTACTTCGGCGCGGTGCAGCCCTTGGCGAGCAACTGCGCGGTCGTCCATGCGATCATGTCCCGGTTTTCGGCGTGAACCATGGTGATTGCGCCGTGTTTCTTAGCGACTGACAGAATGTCGAGGAACTGCTTGTCATCCAGTGCGATGTCGTAGGTCATGAAGACCTTGAACGAGGTCACCCCCCGCTCAAAGGCTTTGGGCAGCTCGGCCAATGCCTCCTCCGTCGGGTCGGAGATGATCAGGTGATAGCCCCAGTCGAGGTACGATTTCGGGGCTGCCCGGCTGTCGTAGGTATCCAGCGTTTCTAACACGCCCCAGCCTTTGCGCTGGGCGGCGAAGGGCACAAAGCTGCTATTGCCACCGAACGCGGCAGCGCGTGAGCCACTTTCGTAGTCGTCCGTGCACATCAGCCCCATGCCGCTTTCCTGTGCGATATGGCAATGCGTTTCGATTCCGCCCGGCATGACCAGTCGCCCGGCGGCGTTGATCTCATCCGATCCGCTCAGCCCCTCGGCAATTTCAGCGATCTTGCCGTCCTTGATGCCGATATCGGCGGAATATCGCGCCTCGGCGGTCGCGATGTCCCCGCCTTTGATGACCAGGTCGTAGCTCATCTTTCCGTCCCATCGGGATAGATGACGCCGGTCTGGTTGACGATGCGCTGGTAGTGCTCGACCCGCCTATGTTTCTTGAAATCAAAGATCGTCTTCTTGCCGAAGAGGGCTTTGTCCATGTCGCAGGCGTGCACCAGCAGCTCATCGCCGTCAGTCGTCGCCTCCTGCACAACCATCCCGTCAGGATCAACAATGACAGAGCCGCCGAACAGCCCATGCCCATCCTCAACTCCAGCCTTCGCAACGCCAACGACCCAGCAGGAGTTCTGGTAGGCCCCCGCTTGCATCGACATCGTTGAATGGAAAATCCGCTTTTCCAGATCCTCGCCGCCGCCCTGACCGTTTGTGGTCGGCGTGTTGTAACCCAGCATAACCAGCTCAACCCCCTGCAGGCCCATCTCGCGGTATGCCTCGGGCCAGCGGCGATCATTGCAGATCAGCATGCCCATCCACGCATCCAGATTGCGCCAGACAGGGAAACCCAGATCGCCGGGCTCAAAATAGCGTTTTTCGAGGTGCTGGTGAGAGCGCTCGGTTTCGTATTCCACGTGGCCGGGCAGATGGACTTTGCGATATCTCGCGATGATCTCTGCCTGCCGGTCGGTCAGGATCTGGGTGTTGAAGTGGCGTCCTTCCGGCGTCAGTTCAGCATACCCAAGGCTGATCGCAACGCCCGCCTCGCGCGCCCGGTCGAACAGGGGCTGGTTTGGCGGGTTCGGCATCGCCGCCTCAAACCAGGTATCAACCTCAGCCTGATCCTCCATCATCCAGCGGGGGAAGAACGTGGTCAGGGTGAGTTCAGGAAACACCACCAGATCGCATTTTGCGGCGATGGCCTGATCAAGCAGCGCCATCATCCGTGCTACGACCGCCTCGCGGCTGTCGGCTTTCTGGATCGGCCCCATTTGGGCGCCGCCAATAACTATCTCGCGCATGTTTTCATCCCGTTCCGCCAGTCATCATCACTGATGAACAAAGCCGGGTCCGGACGATATCACAAGCCCGCCGCGCACATGGCGCGGCGGCAAGGCTGTCAGGTTGGGCGATCAGGCTGGCGCAGCCGCAGGCGTATCTTCGCGCCGACGCAACTGGAGGAGATAGATCAGCATGATCATCAAAAGGCCGGGCACAAAGAGGATCTCTTTCGGCATCCTCTCATTCTCATTCTCAACAAGCACGATTTGCGCAGGCTCATCGCCATAGAAATCGTAGTCGTTCGCTAGTAGCTCAAAATACGGCGTGCCGGGGAACGGTTCTGTCCGTCGTCGTATAAAGTGGGGCATCAGAGCGTTTTGAGCATTGGAGGCTCTGGCTCGTTTGTATGCTTGATTATGCTGCTTGTTTTTGATGTTGCAAGCGTCGCTGTCGGATTGTCAGTTTTTTGATTTTCTCCCTCTCCCTGAGTATGGCTTTGTCCCTTCCGAAGTAGACGTCGGCAGGTGTGACGTTGTTCAGGCTCTCGTGGTATCGTTGGTTGTTGTAGTAGTCGACGAATGCCCTGATCTGTCGTTCGAGATCACCGGGAAGGTAATAGTTTTCCAGGAGAACCCGGTTCTTCATGGTCTGGTGCCAGCGCTCGATCTTGCCCTGGGTCTGGGGGTGGAATGGTGCACCGCGCACGTGATCCATCTTCCTATCGCCCAACCATTCGGCCAGGTCGCCAGAGATGAAGCAGGACCCATTGTCGCTGAGCAGACGTGGCTTGTGACGCACAACTGCCTGGTCGCAACCCGAAGCGGCCAATGCCAACTTAATCGTGTCGGTCACATCGGTCGCCCGCATGTTTGTGCAAAGCTTCCAGGACACGATGTAGCGGCTGTAATCGTCCAGGATCGTGCTGAGATAATACCAACCCCAGCCGATGATCTTGAAGTAGGTGAAGTCTGTCTGCCACATCTCGTTGATGGCCTTGGTTTTGTCGTGGAACTCATCAGCGGCTTTGATCACTACATGCTCAGGCGCGGTGATCAGATCAGCGGCCTTCAATAAGCGATAAGCCGATGATTCAGAGACAAAATACCGTTTCTCATCGGTGTATTTGACCGCCAATTCCCGCGTCGTCAGCGCCTCATGTTCCAGCGCAAACTCGATCAGATCATCGCGGCGGTTGTCTGGGATACGATTCCAGACAGACTTCGGGCAGGGAGAACGATCTGCCAGCGCATCAAACCCGCCTTCGACATAGCGATCATACCAGCGGTAGAATGTGGTGCGCGGGATGCCCAGCATGTCCAGGGTCTGCTTCGTGGGCAAATGTGATCCCTCGACGGTGCGGATGATCTCCAGCTTCTCGGTTGCGGGATATCTCATTCCTCAAACTCCCCATTCCCTGTCATGCTTTTTTTGAGCAAACGGTTCTCAAGGGTGAGATCGGCCACGCATTCCTTCAAAGCCGAGGATTCAGCCCGCAGATCCTTTACCTCGGGCGACGTCGCCTGCCGCGCCGTATCGCCAGACAACCGCCGTTTGCCAGCTTCCAGAAATTCCTTAGACCAGCCGTAATACAGGCTCTCGGAGATGCCCTCGCGGCGACACAGCGCCGAGATGCTCTCTTCGCCTCGAAGGCCCGCCAAAACGATGCGGATCTTCTCCTCCGCCGAATAAGTCTGGCGGGTCTTGCGGCGGAGGTTCTTAACAAGCTTGTCAGCTGAGGCTTTGCTGGTTCCGGGTTTCTTGTTCATCTTTACTCCATGAAGGTTGCGATGAACCAGAAATCCTCCGTTACGAAAACCTCAAATCTGTCCCAAAGGTGCCGACGTCAGACAGCTGCTGAGTTCCGCAAGCCATCTACCTACGCCAATGGCGCGACCCGCGACCGACAGGGGCGACTGGTGCATTGTGAACATGGCGGGCGCCGGATTACGCGGACGGAATACGACGGCTCAATCACCGTGGTGATGGACCGGTTCGAAGGTAAACGCCTGAATTCCCCAAACGACGTGATCGTCGCCTCTGACGGCGCGATCTGGTTCACCGATCCGGTGTTTGGCATTTCTGGGAACTATAAAGGATATAAGGCTGATCCTGAACTACCCCAGAATGTCTATCGCATCGACGGCCAGACGGGCGAGGCGACTGTGGTGGCGGATGATGTGCTCGGCCCGAACGGGCTGTGTTTTTCGCCCGACGAAAGCATCCTCTATATTGTTGAGTCTCGGGGGGAGCCGACGCGAAAGATCCTTGCCTATGACGTGGTGGATGGCGTGAAGCTGACGGGCAAGCGCATCCATATCGACGCTGGCGCTGGCACGCCGGACGGGATACGCTGCGATGTTGATGGCAACCTCTGGTGCGGCTGGGGCATGGGCGGCCCGGCGCTGGATGGGGTGATGATCTATGCCGATGACGGCGACCTCATCGGGCGGATTGCGCTGCCAGAGCGGTGCGCGAACGTCTGTTTTGGCGGTAGGGCGAACAGCCGGTTATTCATGGCGGCCAACCATTCGGTTTACGCGCTGTATGTGAATGTGGCGGGGGTTAAGGGGGG
>CALKOT010000136.1 GCA_938092015.1 uncultured Paracoccaceae bacterium | reverse complement strand
GACCCGAAGGCGACGCCATCAACGCCATTCTCTCAGCCGTAGGGCAAAACATGCGCCTACTGGCAAGGTGGCTCAGGCTTCTGTGCCTCTGTTTACTGGCCTGCCTTGTCAATCAGAACCGGAAACCGGAAGCCTCAATCTGAGCACGATGACGATCGCGAACGAAATTTGAATCGTTAGGGTGAAAATCACAGACGACTGGCTTACCCTGAACGGGCGCAGCCCCATCACGACGTTGATATCGAAATTTCATCGCCCAGAAGTTCAGGATCAGAATACTCTTTCAGTCGTTGACGATGCACAGACGTGTCGTCCACGAACAAAGAGCTTGCCAGAGAACGCGCCAATCGATCAGCGCCTTCAGAGGCCTGTGGTATGTCGTTTGAAAGATTGCCAAGCGATGGCTGGGCTGCGTGGGTAAAGCACCGAATGCGGCCGAGACCCGGCGTCGTCGCCGCATGGTTGGGGCGGAGGTCAAAGCCAGGCCCCAGGGCAGGGCATTCAAGATAATCGTCGTCCTGCGCTGTGGCTTCGGCGACGTCTCGCCAAAGAAGGATCTCCGATGCGATGTCAGACAGGGCAGGGTCCGCGCTCAGATCAAATCGAAATCCGGTTCCCAGGATCACCTGATCTGCAGTGTAGGCGTTATTCTCGGTCGTCAGTTTGAGAATGGCGCCATCGCGAATGACGCTGCTGGTCTCTTCGCCAAGAACGACTCTGACCCCTGCGCGCGCCGCTCGTTGGACCGTGTGCCGTGGTGGCGCAGTCCGGGCGGCGGCGACCATGCGCAGCCATGCCAAACGCTCCCCATCCGGCAGGTCCGGAAACCCGTGGGCAAACCCCGGATAGACGGTCTGCTTCATCTTGTTGACGGTCGGCAGGTGCGGCGCGCGTCCCAACAGGGTGACATCCGCGCCAACCTCAGCCGCGATACAGGCATTGTCGAAGGCTGACGCCGACAGGCCCACAACGACGATCTTGCGCCCTGCCAGATCACTTGTGTCGAGAGGGGCAGAGCTGTGTTGAACGCCAGCGCCCATGTGCGCAGAGAATGGCGCTGGAATTCGGGGGCTTGCCTGACCCTCTCGCCCGGTTGCGAGGACGATCTGGCGCGCCATGATGTCTTCGACGCCGTTTGGGCCATCAATCCGGGCTGTCACATACTGCTGCCCGGGGTGAAGCGATGTCAGCCGTGTCGCATTTTCAACCTGCGATCCGGTAAAGCGCGCGTACCAGGCCAGGTATCGCGCCCAATCTTCACGAAGGATGTACCCCAACCGATCCCATCCAGCCGATCCGTACTGCGCCTCCCACCATGCGCGAAATGTCAGTGACGCCATACCCAGCGCCGGTCCGGTCAGGTGTTTGGGTGAGCGCAGATATTCCATCCGGGCATAGGTGAGCCATGGCCCTTCCAGGCCCGCGTCACGGGCATCGATGTGACGGATGCGCGAAATACCGAGACGGCGGAGGGCGAAGGCAGCGCAAAGCCCGTTCATACCAGCGCCGACGATGAGAACGTCAGCGTTAGAATCGCCCCGCGGCCCGGTTTCTTCCGGCGTCCAATCCGCCGGGGGATAGTTCAGACGCTCAAAGTCCTGTGCGATCCGCTTTTCAAGCACGTTGAGCCCATCTGGCCGTTGCTCATCGACAGTCATCGTCTTGTCCCGGAAGCTAAACCTCTACCAACTATACTGGCCGATCAGCGGATATCCATTCTTGCATTCACGACGTTGGGAAAACTGGGATGAGCAGATGGCGCGGTAGTCGCGCCTCATCGAGCGCCTTGGTCATCCAGCGCGCCATGAAGCGACAGCAGAAATTTACTTAGAGCTTGCGAGGCAAGTGCAGGTCTATTGCGCTTTAATCAGTGTCCCCGCCCCATGGCTGGTAAATAGTTCCAACAGACAGGCATGCTGAGCGCGCCCGTCCATGATTACGACCGCATCGACGCCTTGTTGGATCGCATCCATCGCGGTTTCGACCTTGGGGATCATACCGCCGGCGATGACGCCGTCGGCGATCAGGCTGTCGACTTGGGCTGAGGTGAGGTTGGTGATCACATCGCCTTCGCCATCCTTCACGCCAGCAACATCCGTCAACAGCAACAGGCGTTGAGCCTTCATTGAGCCCGCAACCGCGCCCGCTGCTGTGTCGCCGTTGATGTTGAATGTCTCACCATTTCGACCCACGCCAACCGGTGCAACGACGGGGATGAAATCTGAGGCGATGAATGTGTTCAGAACATCCGGGTTCACTTCGACCGGCTGGCCGACGAAACCCAGATCGAGGACCTTTTCGATGTTGCTTTCAGGATCTTTTACGACCTTTAGCGCTTTTTCGCAGATGATAAGGTCGGCGTCTTTGCCCGACAGGCCAACAGCGCGGCCGCCCTGCGCGTTCAACGCCTGCACGATCTTCTTGTTGATCCGGCCCGCCAGAACCATTTCGACGACTTCGACGGTCGCCTCGTCGGTTACGCGTTTGCCGTCAACAAACTCAGATTTGATTCCAAGACGCTCAAGCATCTCATTGATCTGTGGGCCGCCGCCATGGACCACGACGGGGTGAAGGCCGCACTGCTTCATCAGAACGATGTCACGCGCGAAATTCGCCATGGCTTCATCGTCGCCCATCGCGTGACCGCCGAATTTCACGACAATCGTCGCACCATCGTGCGAGCGGATATAGGGCAGGGCCTCGCTTAGTGTGCGGGCAGTGGCGATCCAGTCGCGTTTCATTGCTCTTGATTTCTCCATGGCGTCCTCCGTCGGCGACGTGATTACCTTGGGGCGCCGAAAAGCGCCAGAGGGGGTTACGCCCCGGCGAGGTGGTCGATGATTGGGCAGCGGGCGCCCGCGTCGCCTTTGCATTCCTTCGCAATCGCTGAAAGTTCTGCGCGCAGGGTTGCAAGTTCTGCCATTTTCTGGTCCAGCGCCGCCAAATGTTCTTCGGCAATCGCTTTGACATCGGCGGATGCGCGGCTGTCATCATCGTAAAGCGTCAGCAGGCGGCGGCATTCAGCGACCGAGAATCCGAACGCCCTTGAGCGGCCAACGAAACTTAACCGCTTTACATCCGCCGCATCATAGTCGCGATAGCCATTGTCTGCGCGGGGCGGGGCGACCAGATCAATGTCTGCATAGTAACGTACGGTCTTGACTGGCAGACCTGCGGCGTTTGCGGCGTCTCCAATTTTCATGGGTTGGTTCCTCTTGACCTTCCAGTAACTGGAAAGAATAGACAGGTAAGGAAAAGACACAAGGACTGTAATTATGGCGGATACGACAGCCACCCTCAGCATTGACTGGGCATGCAAAGGCACATGGCGTCAGGCGTGCATCAACACGGCGTGGTGCCTGCTGGGCTGCTCTATCGGTGATTTCGGCACGATTCTGTTCTTTCAACTGACTGGCATTCCTTGGCCGGTCTGGGCGATCATGTCGCTGGCGATCATGAATGGTCTGCTGACGTCCATCGCGTTGGAGACCTTCATCCTTACCCGTCAGATGCCGTTGAAAGCCGCCTTTAACACCGCCATCGGCATGTCGCTGATTTCGATGATCTCGATGGAGGCGGCGATGAACCTCACCGATTATTTACTGACAGGTGGTGCAATCCTGACCTGGTGGGTCATTCCAATAATGTTGCTGGCGGGATATGTTACACCGCTGCCGTATAACTACTGGCGACTGAAAGCACTTGGAAAGGCCTGCTGCGGATGAACCGGAATGTTGCGTTGGTTCTACTTGTTGGCGGGTTGCTGATCGGCACCTATTCATTCTGGTCCAATGCCAATGACCAGCAGTCGGCTCAGGAAGCCTACGAGGCGGCAGGCCCGTCCAAGATGACGCCACAGGCAGAAGAGGGCAGGCTGGCCTTCAACCAG
This sequence comes from uncultured Paracoccaceae bacterium, assembly GCA_938092015.1. Classification (GTDB taxonomy): domain Bacteria; phylum Pseudomonadota; class Alphaproteobacteria; order Rhodobacterales; family Rhodobacteraceae; genus Pikeienuella. The sequence goes on along the minus strand of CALKOT010000136.1, from coordinate 327 downwards.
AATTGCGCGGTCTGTCACGGCCGGGACGCAAAGGGTGGCAGCGGTGGGCCACCTTTGATCCACAAAATTTACGAGCCCAGCCACCACGGCGATGGTTCTTTCCGTCTGGCCGTTCAGCGGGGCGTTCAGCAGCATCATTGGCAGTTTGGAAATATGCCGCCGCAGCCACAGGTCGCCGAGGCGGACGTTGAAAATATCATCGTTTATGTCCGCGAGGCACAGCGGGCTGTGGGCATTTTCTGATGCGAAACGTGATCGTTCTTGGTGCAAGCGCCGCGGCGCTGTTTGCGGTCGGCGCTTTCGCTCACTCTGGCGCAACGGGCGTTG
>CALKOT010000135.1 GCA_938092015.1 uncultured Paracoccaceae bacterium | reverse complement strand
TAACTGGTCTTACCGTCCAGCCCCGGCACAGGTTCAGACGTGTATTTCCAGTTGATAGAGCCGTCGTAGTAGGCCTTGCCATACCCGATGGGCATCTGGATCCAGGGGTGGAGGTCGCCGCCGCCAGCCTCAAGCACCAGCACGGTGTAGCGCCCGTTTTCGGACAATCGGTAAGCAAGCGCCGATCCGGCTGATCCGGCGCCGACGATGATGAAGTCAAACTCAGGCATGTGCGTCTTCGCTGCTATTCAAAAGTTGGGCGGACCATAGAAAAGGGCCACCCCGAAGGACGGCCCAATCAAGACGCTTTAGTGCCGTTTATCAGCCGAGAGCGGCTTCAAGTTCCGGCACAGCGGTGAAGAGGTCCGCGACCAGGCCGTAATCGGCAACCTGGAAAATCGGCGCTTCTTCATCTTTGTTGATCGCGACGATGACTTTCGAGTCTTTCATACCAGCAAGGTGCTGGATGGCGCCCGAAATGCCGACTGCGATGTAGAGGTCTGGCGCTACGACTTTACCGGTCTGACCAACCTGCCAGTCGTTCGGGGCATAGCCCGAGTCAACCGCAGCGCGGGATGCGCCAACAGCGGCGCCCAGCTTGTCTGCGACTTTCTCGATGATCGCGAAGTTTTCGGCAGACCCGATACCGCGACCGCCAGAGATGACGATTTTGGCTGAGGTCAGCTCAGGGCGATCAGACGCTGCAACCTTGTCTTCGACCCATTCCGACAGACCCGGATTGGCGCCAACAGACACGGTTTCGACAGAGGCGGAACCGCCCTCGCCAGCCGCATCAAACGTGGAAACGCGGACAGAGACGACCTTGGTCGCATCAGCCGATTTCACCGTCTGGATCGCGTTACCCGCATAGATCGGACGCTCAAACGTATCCGCATCAACAACGCCGGACACATCCGAGATCACCATGACATCGAGCAGCGCTGCGACGCGCGGCAGGACGTTTTTGGCGTCGGTCGTGGCAGGCGCCATGACGTGGCTGTAGTCGCCGGCAAGACCGGCGATCAGCGCAGCGGTGGATTCCGCCATGCGGTGGCCAAGCGATTCATCCTCGGCGACAAGCACCTTGGACACACCGTCGATCTTGGCCGCAGCATCGCCCGCCGCAGCAGCGCTTGCGCCGGCGCAAAGAACGGTGACATCACCAACCATTTTGGCCGCGGTAATGGCTTTGGACGTAGCGTCGAGGTTCAGTTCGCCGCCAGTTACTTCAGCAAGAAGAAGAACGCTCATCAGATCACCCCCGCTTCGTCTTTGAGTTTCTGAACCAGCTCAGCCACGTCAGCGACTTTAACGCCAGCGGCGCGTGCAGCAGGCTCTACCGTGGAAACGACAGAAAGGCGCGGTGAGACGTCAACGCCGTAATCTGCAGGCGTTTTCTCATCCATCGGCTTTTTCTTCGCCTTCATGATGTTCGGCAGCGACGCATAGCGAGGCTCGTTTAGGCGAAGATCGACAGAAACGATGGTTGGCATCGTCACTTTGATCGTCTGCAGGCCGCCGTCGACTTCGCGGGTCACAACGGCGCTGTCGCCATCGATGTCCAGCTCAGACGCGAAGGTCGCCTGGCTCCAACCCAGAAGGGCTGACAGCATCTGACCGGTCGCGTTCATGTCGTTGTCGATCGCCTGCTTACCGCAGAGAACAACGCCGGGCTGCTCTTCATCGACAACCGCTTTGAGCAGTTTGGCGACTGCAAGCGGCTCAATATCAGTTGAGGTGTCTTCGGCCGCAACGATCAGGATTGCGCGGTCGGCGCCCATAGCAAGGGCCGTACGCAGGGTTTCCTGGCTTTGCTTGACGCCGATGGAGACCGCAATGATCTCTTCAGCTTTGCCAGCCTCTTTCAAGCGGATCGCTTCTTCGACAGCAATCTCATCGAAAGGGTTCATCGACATTTTGACATTGGCGAGATCGACGCCCGATCCGTCCGCTTTGACGCGAACCTTCACGTTATAGTCGATCACGCGTTTGACAGGCACCAAGACCTTCATTGCGCGTTGCTCCGTTGTTTGCCCCGTCGCACGACGCGCGAGGCTTCAAATCTCAATCTTGGGCTTTTAGGCCCAATTACCAGCCGCGTCATCGCCGGATTCCGACGCCTGACGTAGCGAATCGACGCAAGCAGCGATGATCCCGACTGATAGCAGTGATTTATTTGACGTTGACGTTAACGTCAATATCTCCACTACCCTTCGATCTGCTTCCCAAAAGCAATCAGACTTTCAATCATCCGTTCCGGCCGCTCTAACGGAATCATGTGGCCGCAATCGGCCCAATCCAGACGTTGGGCGCTTGGCATCAGCGCGAACAATTCATCAATCACCTCGGGGTCACGGAAGATACGGTCATGCTCACCCGTGATCGACAAAACCGGCAGATCAAGACTGGCCCAGTCGAATTCCCAATCGGTGTGGGGGGAGTTCCGCATCAGGTTCATGTGGCCATGCTCTGACGGCAACGGCTCATACCCGCCCTTCAGGAAGTTTGGGCGCATCTTTTCGGCAAATTCCGGGTTCACGACCAAAGGGAAGGTCGCATCCATGAACATCTGCGCGCCGCCCATCGCCGCATAATGCGGCAGCGCTTCGTTAATCCACTGAATGCGTGGGCCGATCTTGCGTAGGGTATTCAGGAAAACGACACCCGCCGCATCAACGCCCTCGCGCCGCGCTTGCGCCGCATACAGTCCGCCGATGGACAGCCCGACCATGATCGGTTTTTCAGGTTTTACCGCCTCATTCAGCGCCACGATGTCAGAGACGATAACCTCGTTGGTCAGTTGAACGACTGGATCAAACGTGCTTTCAACCTGTCCTCGGAAATTGTAGCTGAGCGTGCCGAACCCCGCATCACGCAGCGCGGGCCCAGCAGCGCCTTCCCAATGATCAGTCGTGCCGGTCAGCGCATTGACGAAATAGAACGTCGGCGCGCCCGCGCGGGTCGGCGCATGATGGATGTAGAAAAGGCTATTGCTTTCGTCGAGATGATGATGGGCCATCTGGCGCCTCCCTTGTCGTTTGGTGGAACGGTCGCCGCATAAGGACCAGCATTCAAGACGGACATGAGGTCAGATAAAAAAGTGCCACCGCCGGGCGGAAATGTCCGGCGGTGGCTGACAGACCGTATTGTGGGGCAACTACGGTCTATTCGTGACGCACTTTAGATGCGCCGTTCGGCGCCAAAACTTCGCCTGCCAAATGATTCTATTACTCAGATAGCTTCACCCATCCACGCCTTCAACCAAACCGATTATGCATCGAAAATCAATCGCCCAATGGGAATGTTCTGTGAAATCGTACACAAACTTTAAGCTGCGTTTATGCAGGCCCAGTATTCACTTTTGCAATA
>CALKOT010000134.1 GCA_938092015.1 uncultured Paracoccaceae bacterium | reverse complement strand
TGCAAGGCGGATGGACGAAGCGGGTGGTCTGACGTGGCGAGCAGGCGCATAATGGGGGCGAATTGATCAGAGTGAGCACCATGAAAGCCATTGTCATCCACGCCCCGAAGGACCTGCGGGTCGAAGACATAGCGCCCGAAATCCCTGGTCCCGGTCAGGTCGCGATCCGACTGGCGGCAGGCGGGGTGTGCGGATCGGACCTGCATTACTACAATCACGGCGGTTTTGGCGCTGTGCGGATCAAACAGCCGATGATCCTAGGCCATGAGGTTTCGGGGTATGTAGCGGCGGTGGGTGATGGTGTCGAAAACCTTGCCGTCGGTGATCTTGTAGCGGTATCGCCGTCGCGCCCTTGCGGCCAGTGTCGGTATTGCGCCGAAGGGTTGCGAAACCAATGCCTCGATATGCGGTTCTATGGTTCCGCTATGCCATTCCCCCACATTCAGGGCGCGTTTCGTGAAGTGCTGGTCGCCGACGTTTCACAGTGCGCCAAAGCTGATGGCCTGACCGCTGGAGAAGCGGCGATGGCTGAACCGTTGTCCGTGTGCCTGCATGCTACGCGGCGGGCGGGGGACCTGTTGGGTAAGCGGGTTCTGATCACCGGCGCCGGACCGATTGGCGCGCTCTGCATCCTTGCCGCTCGCAGGGCTGGCGCGGCAGAGATTGTCGCCACGGATTTGGAGCTGAATGCGCTGAGCTATGCAACCTGTGCTGGGGCGGACCGGGTGATCGATATGGCCAAAACACCAGATGGCTTGGATGCCTACGGTGCTGACAAGGGCTATTTCGATGTTCTGTTTGAATGCACCGGCGTCGCTGCGGCGCTGGCGGGGGGGATTAACGTTGTCCGCCCGCGGGGCGTTGTCATGCAGCTGGGTCTTGGCGGTGATATGACGGTTCCGGTCCAGGCGCTGACCGCGAAGGAACTGGATCTGAGGGGGTCATTTCGGTTCCACGAAGAGTTTCCGATGGCGGTCGAGATGATGCAGAAAGGCCTGATCGATGTGGCCCCACTGATCACTCACACCATGCCGCTGGCGGATGCCGAAGCAGCGTTCAGGATTGCCAACGACAGGTCGCAGGCGATGAAGGCGCAGATAGCATTTGCCTGATTGGCAGTGCTGATCGGGTGTGAAACGGCCTTGGTTTCACGCGTGAAACCATGGCTAAGTCATTGTCATTGCTAAATATCAAAGATCTGTTAACCTTTTCGATCTGGCCGATGGTTTCATCGGGCGAAGCTTAATCAAGGATGCGGTTTTGGCCTCCAAGGTCGCTCGGGCCACAAGTCGTTTTAGCGCAGGCCAACCAACCTTCTTACCGCCAATCACTAAGGCAGGGACTGATCAATCCTCACGTCCTCACATGCCGCTGTCGGCTGAGAAAGCGGATGATCCGCGCCAACCATGTTTCGCGACGCTTAGGTGAGCAGGTGGGGCCTGGTTTCCACTCTTCGCGGCGTTGCATCTGATGGGGAAGGAATCGATCCTCGCTCCACCGTTCCAGTTTCAGGCTCATCAGCGTGGCGTGGTCGTAGTAAGACATAAGGGACCTCCGTTTTTCGAACTGAGGTCACCATCGCTGATCGCTACTGACAGGGGGGTGTCAGGGGGGTGGTGTATAGTGGCAGGAACCTGAAGGAGATCGCGATGCGCCGCTCGACCCGTTTGTTTGAAATTATCCAGATCCTGCGGTCTGCTGCGCAGCCGATGACGGCGGCGGATCTGGCGGCTGCGCTGGAGGTGTCGATGCGCACCGTTTATCGCGATATCGCTGCGCTGCAGGCCATGCGCACCCCGATCGAGGAGGAGGCGGGGATCGGCTACATCATGCGCAAAGGCTATGATCTGCCACCACTGAATTTCGATCAAGAAGAGGCAGAGGCGCTGTTTGTCGGCCTGTCGATGCTGGCGCGAACCCGGGACAGCGACCTGCAACGCGTGGCGCAGCGGATTTGCGACAAGATAGAGGTGCTGCAAAAGCCGACCGACTGGTTGCGGGTGGCCCCATGGGGCGCACCGCTGGATGATCCAAAGATGGGGTGCGTGTCGAAATCGTCCTTGCGTGAGGCGATCCGGTCAGAGCGGAAGCTGCGGATCACTTATCGCAACGAGGCGGAGGTTGAGAGCGTGCGCACCGTCCGCCCACTGGCGCTGGTCTATCATCTGGAATGCGTGATGCTGGCTTGCTGGTGTGAGCTGCGCGGCGGGTTCCGGCATTTCCGGACAGACCGGATTTGGGGCTGCGAGGAACTGGATGAGCGGTTCGAAGGTCAGTCCAAAGCGCTGCGCGAAGTGTGGAGAGACCAGAACCCGTGGGAGCCTGCGGCGCAGTCGGCTTAAGCGGCCTCTATGCTGGCAGGGCCAGTGTTTCTTGCGACACGTCTGAGCTCCATTGTGCTTGGCGCACAAGGCCAGCCGCGATGCGTCCCCATTCGTCGGACCCTTTAGCGCCTTTGCCGCAGCCGCCGACCGCGACCGCAATCCGATCTCCTTCTACAAAGTCGATGATCGGCAGGCCAGTTTTCGTGGAGGTTACAGCGCAGGTATCGGTGTGCCAGTTTGGGCAGCCGGCAAGCGTTGGGATGAGCTGCTTGAGATGCGCGGTGAACTTCGCGTGATCCGTCGTGGACCCTTAGCCTTTGAACCAGTTTTGCAGGTTGTCTAGATCAGCGAATTGGGGGTCCGCCTCTGTCCCGATGCCGATCTTCAGATAGCTGTGCCTATCGGGATAAGTGATCGGCGGCAGGATGTAGGCCCCGATGTTTGAGTCGATCATTGTCGGCATGTTTTTCAGCGCATCGATAGCCTCGCCCTCAATCCCAACGAGGACAACCGTGCGGCCTTAGACCGTAACGCCAAGATGCTTGGGGCTAAGCCCGCATGCCTTGGTGAAGGCACCCGCCGTTACCAACACCCTTTCAGCTTGCACGACCGATCCATCCCAGAGATCGACCTCAACACCTGACGAAACGGTGCGGATCGCGCGGGCCTCCTCCCGGATCATGGTCGCGCCAGCCCGCTCAGCCAGCAGTGTCTGCGCCTGAACCATCTTGCGGGGGCCAATATGTCCTGCGCCGCCGCTTTCCACTAGGCCGTCAGCGTTGTCTGAAATCGAGAGGAACGGTTAGCGCGCACGGATGGTGGCGGCGTCGAGGCGTTCTATGGCAGGGCCTTGGGCCTCACCCGTTTCTGCGCATCTGGCGTTGTAGGTGGAGGCTGGATGGCCAAGGCCGAGATAACCGACGGGGGAGTAGAACTTGACCCCACTCCGTTCCTCCAAGTCGCGATACCGAGCGATGGCCTGTCTGGCGGTGGTCGCCCACTCCCACACCGGATCGACATTTCGCGTCATTCTTCCTTCGTCATAGTGGCTGGCGAAAACGCCTGAATGGGCCACGCGGCTTGTTGGCTCATCCGGGCCAATGCAGGCTATGCCATCTTCAGCTTCGGCCAGATGACGTGCGGCGGCGCTTCCGAACAGGCCGCGCCCTATGACGACGATCTTGTGCATTATTCCTCCAAATACATCCGCACAGCTTCCTGCACATGACGGAACCGGTCGCCGCCCAGATGCTTGCCGCCATACCAGCGGGTGACGACGACGATGTGGTTCTTCATACCTTCCCGCTCCAGCATCCGCAGGATCACCATGCCGGCGCCTGACTCTCCGTCATCGTTCTTGTGCTGGCTGTCATCAGTGATAAAACCCCAGGTGTTGTGGGTGGCTTTGGCGAACTTCTTCTTGCGGCAGAGTTCTTTGATGAAGGCCTTCGCTTCAGCTTCTGATGTGCAAGGACCGCCCGAAACGGCGTATTTCGAACCCCTGTCACTGATAATGTTCTCAAGCACTTTCACCCGTGCAATGCCACGCTATCCGCTGGCGCCTCATCCCGCTCAGTCATTCCATAATCGCGCATAACTGATGCGACGCGAAGGCGATAATCGCTGAACATGATGTCCCGGCCCATCGTCTGCGCCTTGCGATGTGCCTGCAACGCGCGCCATTCGTTCAGCGCGGCCTCATCTCGCCAGTAGGACAGGGAAACCAGTTTGTTCGGGTCCATCAGGGATTGAAACCGCTCAACCGAGATAAAGCCGTCGATGTTCTGCACTTCGGCCTTCATCTTGGCGGCGACCTCAAGATAGGCGTCTTTCTTGTCGTCATGTGGGATGACTTCGAAAATTACTGCGATCATGCTGATCCTCCTGATGCGAGTTTCAGAAACGTGCGGTCTTCGCGCAAGATGAACTTTTCCTTCATCGCGAATTCGTAGTTTTCGCGGCCGAGCGGGTCTGCGGCCAGGCGGGCGCGGTAGGCTTCGTATTCAGCCAGATTTTCGACGTTGTAGACGCCGTATGCCAGTGTGGAAGATCCCTCATGCGGAGCATAGTAACCGATCAGGTCGGCGCCATTTCGGGGGATCGCTTCGCCCCAGTTCCGTGCGTATTGCTCAAACTGCGCCTTCTTGGTTGGGTCGATTTGGTACTGGATGAAACAAGTGATCATCTGGCTTTCCTTTTATCTGTGTTGATCAGGGCGACGCCGAGGATCGCGGCTAGCAATCCGGCGGCGATGGACAGGGTGAAGGCCTCTTGGAACAGCAAGACGCCGATGAGGACGCCTAGACCTGCGCGCAGATACGCCTGGCTGGCGACGCCTGCGGGGCCGAGGGTTTTGATCAGGCGGAAGTAAATTAGAACCGCGAAGCCCGTGCAGAAGACGCCCAAAGCAACCGCTGCGCCGATGGCAGTGGCGGAGGGGTTTAGTGTTAGGGGGTCTTCGAAGATGAATGCGGCGGGAACCAGCCAGATGGCGGTCCACAGCATTGTCGTGGCGGCAATCACAGAGGCGGGCAGGCCAGCGAACCTCCGCCCGTATAATGCCGCGCAGGCGTAAAGTGCGGCGCCCGCCAATGCTGCGGCCTGCCCCGCGATTTCAGTCCCTAAGCCGTCCAGCACCCCGACCCCCATCATCAGGATGACGCCGCCAAGGCCGAGAAAGGCGCCGAAGGTCGCCCTTGGGCCGATGGTTCCGTTGCGCAGGATTAGGAGCGTGATGAGGACGACAAAGATGGGAGAGGTGGAATTCAGGACGCTCGCCAGCCCGCTATCGATATGTTGTTGGCCCCACGCCAGCAGGGTCCATGCGCCGATGCCGTTGAAGAAGGCCTGGACTAGAAGCATCCCCCATGTGCGGGCGTCGGTCGGCCATTTGTCGCCCCGGATCATCACCAGTGCGATCAGCATGGCCGCAGCGATCGATCCGCGTGCGGCGATCAGGGTCATCGGCGGGATTTCCGTGACCGCCAGTTTGATAAAGCCATAGGACGACCCCCACAAAAGGGCGAGCAGGCCCAATAGGGCGAATTCTGTCCATGGTGGTCGTGCGTCAGTCATCGGGGCCCTTTCGTTCGTCACGGTCTAGCGGATTGCGTGACGTTAATGCTTCGTCCATGGTCGAAGTATGAGAGAAGGTCCAGACATCGCCCGCATCGGCGCCCTGATCGGCGACCCCGCCCGCGCCAACATGCTAACCGCGCTGATGAGCGGCAAGGCGCTTACCGCAACGGAATTGGCGGCTGAGGCGGGAGTGACGGCGCAAACAGCCTCGGCTCACCTCTCGAAACTGGCTGAGGCTGGGCTGACCGAGGGCCGCAAGCAGGGCCGCCATCGATATTTCACGCTGGCCGACGATGAGGTTGGCGCGGTGTTGGAGGCTGTCATGGGTCTTGCCGCGAAACGCGGGCATTTGCGCACGAGAACAGGCCCAAAGAACCCGGCGCTGCGCGAGGCGCGGGTTTGCTACAACCATCTGGCGGGGGAAATGGGTGTTCGGCTGTATGACAGCATGCTTGCCTCTGGCGGGCTGCAGACCGCTGGCCAAGACATCCTGTTGACCGGCAAAGGCGACGCCTTTGCCTGCGAATTTGGGGTCGATCTCGACAATCTCAACACGACGCGCCGCCCCATGTGCAGGCCTTGCCTCGACTGGTCTGCCCGGCGCACGCACCTAGCGGGCGCGTTGGGACAAGCACTGCTAACCCGCATAACTGACCTCGGCTGGGCCAAGAGGGAACCTGAAAGCCGGATAATCGCTTTCTCAACGTCAGGGAAGAAAGCCTTCGAAAGCGCCTTCCCTCTCTGACCGGCTCAGGCCAAGGTGGCCTCAATGAATTAGAGGAGGTCAAAATGTCCAACCCCGTCCACGACGCCATTATGTCCCGCCGCTCTGTCCGGAAATTTCTGGACAAGGACGTGCCTGAAGACGCGCTGCGCCGCATTCTGCAGGGGGCTGGCATGGCCCCGTCCGGCCACAACACTCAGCCCTGGCAGGTGCATGTCGTTCGTGGCGCCATGAAACAGCGGATCACGGAAAAAGCGCTGGCGTCGGCGTCTGGTGAGGTGACCAGCTTGAAAACTTCGGACCCTGAATTCGAATACTATCCGACTGAATGGTTTGAGCCGTATCTGGGACGTCGCCGCGCCACGGGTTTTGGCCTTTACGAAGCGCTGGGCATCGGGCGAGAAGACAAACAGCGCCGGTCAGATCAGATGCTGCGTAACTTCAAGTTTTTTGACGCCCCGGTCGGCATGTTCATCACATTCTCTCGCAGGATGGCCGTTGGCACGTTCATGGACGTTGGCATGTTCATCGAAAATATCCTGATCGGCGCACGTGGCGAGGGGCTGCACTCATGCGGTCAGGTCGCCTGGTGCAATTTCCACGGCATCATTCGCGAAGAGCTGGGGATTGATGATGATCAGCTGATGGCCTGCGGGATTTCGCTGGGCTTTGAAGATACAGATGCGCCGGAAAATACGCTGCGGGTCGAAAAGGCCCCAGTGGATGAATGGACGACGTTCCACGACTGATGCTGAAAACTCGCTTCACAGAACGGTTCGGGGTTGAGCATCCGGTGATGCTCGCCCCCATGGACAAAATCTCTGGCGGCGCACTGGCGGCGGCGGTGACCGCTGCTGGCGGCTTTGGCTTGATTGGCGGCGGGTATGGTGATCGAGAGCTGATAGAGACAGCGTTCACCGAAGCGGGCAATCAGCGTGTTGGCGTCGGCTTCATCACCTGGTCGGCGCAGCGCCATCCAGAGGCGGTTGAAGCGGCGCTGGCCCATAACCCCGCCGCGTTGATGGTGTCGTTTGGCGATGGTGAGGATCTGGTCGTTCAGGCGCAAGCGCTGGACATTCCCACTATTTGGCAGGTCCAGACACTGGCGCAGGTTCGCCAAGCCATGGCGGTGAAAGTCGATGTTATCGTCGTTCAGGGGCAAGAGGCTGGCGGTCATGGAATGGACCGTGGTCTGACGACATTACTGCCCGCCGCTCGTGATGCGGCCGAACAGGATCAGATCATCATGGCCGCAGGCGGCATTGCAGATGGGCGCGGCCTGGCGGCGGCGCTGATGCTCGGCGCGGATGGCGTGATGATGGGCACCCGTTTCTGGGCGAGTGCAGAGGCAAACGGGCCAGATGCGGCTAAGCAGGCCATTGCAGCGGCCGAAGGGGACCGGACGCTGCGATCAAAAGTGTTCGACGTCGCACGGGATGCTGACTGGCCTTGGAAGTACACCGGGCGCGTGGTTGGCAATGATTTCTCTGACAAATGGCATCGTGATGTTGAAGGACTTCAAGCGGATATTGAGGTTCAACGCGCCGTCTATAACGCATCAGCCGAAGATGATTTTTCAACCAGAGTCGTGATCGCTGGTGAAGCGGTTGACTTAATAACCTCTGTGGAACCTGCCGCCAAAATCGTCACAGATACTGTTGAAGGCGCCGCCAAGCTGCTTAACGGCGCCAAAGGATATCTGTCTGCTTAATCGGACAACGCCAAGCGCGCGCCCAGAAACCCGAATGCGCCAGCAAAAGTGCGCTTGATCCACTGCATGACTTTTGGCCGCTGGATCACATAGTCCCGCGCACCTGCGGCGAAGGCGCTGTAGGCCACGAAGACGGCGAAGGTCATCGCCATGAAGACGCCGGCCAGCGCGATTAGATGGGCTGTCGGATTAGCTGTCTCTGCCGATACAAACTGCGGCAGGAAGGCCAGAAAGAACAATGACAGTTTCGGGTTCAGCACATTTAGCAACGTGCCAGTGAAGGCGATGCGGGTCATACTGCGCTTTTCGCCATCTTCTGAAACCTCCATCACGCTGTCATCGCGCAGGATCTTCCAGGCCATGTAGAACAAATAGGCGACGCCAAGGTACTTTAGCACCATGAAGGCCAGCGCGCTGGTATGCAGCAGGGCTGCGAGGCCGACGATGCTGGCGATGGCGGCAGGCACGATCCCCAGCGTGCAGCCGAAAGAGGCGGCGACGCTAGCGCGAAACCCACGCCCCAGACCGATCGCTAGCGCATAGATCACGCCCGTACCGGGAAGCATGACAACGACAAAGGCGTTGAGAAGGAATTCGAGGGACATGAAGGCTCCAATAAATGTTGCCCTGAGGGTTAGGGGATTACCGCGAGGCGTCAATGGGAACCTTCACGCGCTTTGAAGCGTTGCCCTTGCATCGCTGGGAAGGATTGCGTACCAGCCGCGTCCCCATTGCATCAGAGGAGGCCGGATTATGCGTACCCAGACGCTTGCCATCGACTTTGGCACCTCAAACTCAGCCGCTGCGGTGCTGGAGGATGGTAAGGTGCGTCGCCTCAGCATCGAGGCAGGCGCCGATACGCTGCCAACCGCTGTGTTCTTTGCGCCCAAAGGGGGCCAGATGCTGATCGGTGAAGCCGCCTCTTCCGCTTTGATCTCTGGCGTTGAAGGACGATATATGCGCGCGCTGAAAAGCGTCTTGGGGACAGGTTTGTTTCATGAAGCGCGGCCCATTGGCGGGCGGCGTCAGACACTGGCGGATATCGTCACCGCCTTTCTGGCAGAGGTGAAAGCGCGGGCTGAGGCGATCACAGGTCAGATCTATGACAAGGCTCTTTCGGGACGTCCGGTTCAGTTTCACGCCGCTGATCCTGTGCGTGATGTGAAAGCTGAGGATGATCTGCGGTCTTGCTATCTTGCGGCTGGATTCAGTGACGTTGCTTTCATGTTAGAGCCTGAGGCGGCGGCGGTTGCGAACCACGGGCTTAGCAAGACCAGTCAGATCGGCCTGATCGTCGATATCGGCGGCGGTACGTCAGATTTCACATTGTTCCGCGCGGCGGGCGCAGAGGCCAAGATCTTCGCCAGTCATGGCGTGCGGCTGGGCGGTACAGATTTCGATCAGGCGATCTCGGTCACACATGCGATGCCTCTGCTGGGGCTTGGGGGACAGCTGCGGCGAACGTTTGGCGCTGGGCTGCAGCCAGTGCCAAAGGCGATCTATGGCGACCACGCAACGTGGGCCAAGATCCCATTTCTTTACACCGGCGAGACACGCCGCGCCGTCGCAGAGATGGAACGGCTGGCGGTTGCGCCCGATCAGATCGGCAGGCTGGCTGAAGTGTTGGGCGAAGAACTGGGCCATCAGCTGGCCTTCGCGGTGGAAGATGGCAAGATCGCCGCAAACTCTGACCAGTCCGGCGTTATTGGCATGGGATTCATTGAACCCGGGCTGGAGGCGCCGATTGACGGTGCATCAATGACCGCAGCGCTGGATCGCTTTCGCGATGAACTTAGTGTTGCAGCGGCAGAGACGCTGCAGTTGGCAGACATCGGAGCGGAGGAAGTCGCGACCATCGTGCTGGTCGGCGGATCTAGCCTGATGAATATTGTGCGGTCAGAGATGACCACATTGTGCCCCAACGCCGAATTGGCATTTTCCGAGGCGTTTACGGCAGTGGCCGATGGGCTGGCGCTGGCAAGCGCTGAGGCCTTCGCCTGAAGATTAAGCTGTCCGCTTCATCGCCGCGTAATTCACTTCATTGAACGGCAGCTTTTGGTGGTGATCGACGTCGAACAACCAGCGGTCAGTTTCTGTCAGGTTCCCCAGATAAACGTGAAACCCCCGGCAGGATATCTCGCTTATGCATGCAACCGAATGAATGGCGCTGGGACCGATAGACAGTATTTTCCCGGTTTCAAGAAACACCTCGCTTGATTTGCGAACGCCACCCGCCGGGTCAGCCTCATAGAAATCATTCTGTTCTCGCCCGACATACAGGCCGATGATCGCCGCCATCTGGTGGTCATGTGGTGGGATCGTTGCGCCGGAGTGATAGACGCAGTGCCAGATAGATATTGCGTCGTCTTCATAGAGCAGCGCTTCATCATCATCGAACGTTGGCAAGGCGGGCCTGATTGCAGTGGGGTCTGCAATGGCGGCTTCTATTGTCTCGCAAATTGTGCGGACTGCAGTGTCTGAAGCTGCAGCGCGCCGCAGGTCTAGGACAAATTGGTCAAGGTCAAAGCTCATAGTCGGGTAGCGTAACTGCCCAGTGGTTTTGGCGCCAGACGATCAAGCGTTCGCAATCATCTGTTCCAGCGTATCGCCGATCTCAATGAGACGCGCCTCATCTGCATCGGGAAAGAGGTGCTGAAAGCCGATAAAGGCGGCGTATTCAATTTCCGCCAGCATTCGTGCGCGGTCATCGGCTTCGCCACGCTCTTCATCGTTCATTCGGGCAAGGTATGAAATGCGGGTCTCATCAACCTCGGCCACCGCTAGCTTCGCCTGTGAATTAACGGCTGCGAACTGGCGGATCGCAACTTCCATTTGTTGATCCAACCCCGCCGCCAGGGCGCTCAATCGGGCGCGCTTGCCAGATATTTCAGCCTCCAGCTTTACCATCTCTATAACGCCATCAGTGTTCCATTCTCGCCAATGTTCCAGCAGCGCTGCGATGAAGGCGTCATGGTCATCGAAGTGATGATAGAACGATCCTCGCGTTCGGGCGGCAGCGGCGCATAACGGCTCTACCCGCAGACCATCTGGCCCATGCGCTGATAATTGCGCCAGGCCCAACACCAACCAGTCATCGCGCGAAAACCTCGCCATCAGAACAGGCCGGGCAGGGCAAGGCCGGTTATGGCTGCGAAGAGGATCCATTGCGGCATCTCAATCGCCTTTTGTCTCTTCCAGGCGATCAGCAGGATCGACCACAACGCAAAGACGCCAGAGATGACGGTCCACATGATGGCTAGCATCGCCTCACCCGGTGTAAGTGCAGCGTAGGTAAAAGCGAAGGTCATCGCCGCGATCGTGATCGTGACCAGATGCCAGCAATAGTAGTTCAGCAGATTAGGCACCTCTTCAATGTCCTGCGCTGCAAACAAGGGGCGTACGACTTCTGGCCCACCGCCGAAGATATGGATCAGGGTGGTCAGCCCGGCAGCGACGCCTGCAGCCAGCAACCAATAGTTATGGATATTGTCCAACATAAAGCCCCCAACCACATACCATACTATATGGTATGTAAAATTCTCTAATGGCTTTCTGGACTTACCGCAACCCTGCCCGAATCTGGCGAATTGAGGCAGGAGCGCCTGCGCCGTGGCGTCGCAGGGTAAAAACCATCAATGTTTCCATGGGTTTGAGACGCTTAACCTGGCCTCTCACGGCGTTGACCATGCCCTAAAGCGGCCTCTATGTTCCGCCTAACCTGAATTGGGTTCCAGGTTTGGGCAGAGGAGGCGCGCGCGTCATGAATACGCGACCCCCTGAAGATCCACTGAAAGACCTCGGCGGCAAAATTGACGCCATCAGGGAGGCGCGAAAGCCGAAACCGGTTGCCAAAGGCGGAAAGTTCGCTGGCGCAGG
>CALKOT010000133.1 GCA_938092015.1 uncultured Paracoccaceae bacterium | reverse complement strand
CTGGCAAGGTGGCTCAGGCTTCTGTGCCTCTGTTTACTGGCCTGCCTTGTCAATCAGAACTGAAAACTGGAAGCCTCAATCTGAGCACGATGCCGATCGCGAACGAAATTTGACTCGTTAGGGTGAAAATCACAGACGACTAGCTTTCCTGCTTAGGTCCAAGTTCAGCCAGCACTTCACGCGCGGCGCTGCTGGCGACCTCTTTTTCGACAAGCTCGCGTAATTCTTCTTTTGTGAGCGACATGTTGTTCCCCCTAAGTCGCGGTGACGTGCTTTTGATTGCACGATCCAGTTCCAAATCAACTTAAGGGGAGGTCCAAAACCTGCCAGCGACAGATTACACAACGTACTTTCAGTCAGCGCCTTTCCGTCGATGCCTTTTGTCTTCGTCACCGACGGCTTTTGGATCGCCATCCCAGATCAGTCGGTCTTCGCCTGAAAGGCAGACAAATCTGGCGCCTCGCATGCGGCCAATCAATGTAAGGCCTACCTGCCGCGCGATCTCTACCCCCCAGGCGGTAAACCCGGAACGAGAGGCGAGCGCCGGGACGCCCATCATCGCTGTTTTTATCACCATTTCAGAGGTGAGGCGCCCCGTTGTGTAGAGGATCTTGTCCGAAGCGCTAACGCCTTCCATCCGCATCCAACCGGCGATCTTGTCGACCGCGTTATGACGGCCGACGTCCTCCATATACACAAGGGGGCGATCCTGATGACAAAGGACGGTGCCATGGATGGCGCCAGCCTCCAGATACAGGCTGGGGGCGGTGTTGATCTGCTTTGCCAATGCATAAAGCCAGCTGATGCGCAGTTCTGTGGCTGGAAGGTCGGCTGGTAGCGCCTCCATCATATCGCCAAAGACGGTGCCGACGGCGCAGCCAGATGTGCGGGTCTTTTTCTTTAACTTGTCTTCGTAGTCGGTTTGGCGCGTTGTGCGAACGACGACAGTTTCCAGTTCTTGATCATAATCGACATCGGTAATCTCATCAGTGGCCAGAAGCATGTTCTGGTTCGTCAGATATCCGACCGCCAGATATTCCGGATGATCGCCGATGGTCATCGCAGTTACGATTTCCTGACTATTGAGGAAAATCGTCAGCGGGCGTTCTTCAACCACCTTGACCTCCCGCCGCAGACCTTCATGGTCAACGCTGGTCACGCTGCGGGTCAGGCGAGGGTCATAAGGGCGGGGGCCGATTAGGAAATCTGTCATGCGGCAGAGAATGATGCAGACGAAGCATACTGTCCATCGACGGAATGACGGTTGGGCGGCGTATTAGTCGAAACACTGATGAGGGCGACATGCGTGCAATCCTGAATTCCCCCTACTTTCTGTGGGCGCTTCTCTGCATTCCAGCAGTTCCGATGACGGTTGGCGCATTATCGGGTAACCCGAATGCCTTTCATCAATTGCTGCATCCAACAGGGGAATTTGCAGCACGTTTCATGATCATTGCAATGATGGCGACGCCTCTGATGATGGCGCTGCCTGGATGGCGCGGGCCGCGTTGGATGGTTCGAAACCGGCGTTATTTTGGCGTCGCAGCCCTTGCCTATGCGCTGGCCCACACGGTTTTTTATCTGATTGATGTCGGGATCGCTGGCGCGTTGGACCAGGCGACAAAACTATCGATCTGGACAGGCTGGTTGGCGTTTCTAGTCTTTGTTCCTTTGGCGGTCACTTCAAACAACAAAGCTGTTCGCGTAATGGGACCGGCTTGGAAACGACTGCAACGCTGGGTCTATGGCGCCGCCATCCTCACGCTTATTCATTGGGCGGCGCTGCACGATTGGGGCGGCGTTGGCCCAGCGATGGTTCATTTTGGGCCACTTGCCGCACTTTCGATATGGCGTGCCTGGGCCACAAGGATGCGGCGCACTGCCGCCTGAATTGAAAAGGGCGGCATCCCATCGGATACCGCCCCTTTCAGATCGACACTAAGACTTAGTTGGATATATCCATTTTCAGGTCTTTCAGTTCATCCAATGACCGAATGCCCAGTTGGGTCATTACGGTTTTGACCTGCAGCTTCATCAAGTCGAGAACCTGTGCGCCTTGCGGGCCGAGCGCTGCAGCAGCGTAGAAAGCCAGACGTCCGATCATCACATAGTCCGCACCAAGGCGCAGCATACGGATTGCATCGAGCCCGCTGGCGACGCCGCTGTCAGCGATGATTGCAGTCTTGCCTTTGACTGCAGCCGCGATGGGCGGAAGCAGTTCAGCGACAGACGGTGCAGCATCCAGTTGGCGGCCGCCGTGGTTGGAAACGACGATGCCGTCGACGCCAATATTGGTGTACGCCTCTGCGTCTTCGACAGCCATCACACCTTTGATGACTAACTTGCCATCCCATTTGTCCCGCAGCTTGGCGATCTCGCCGACGCCCATGGGACGGGTGCAACGCTCAACCAGAAACGCCTCGCAATCGGGCACGCTGGCGGATTTGGCATAGGGCGCCATGTTCGGC
Source organism: uncultured Paracoccaceae bacterium (assembly GCA_938092015.1). Taxonomy (GTDB): domain Bacteria; phylum Pseudomonadota; class Alphaproteobacteria; order Rhodobacterales; family Rhodobacteraceae; genus Pikeienuella. The sequence goes on along the minus strand of CALKOT010000133.1, from coordinate 12,034 downwards.
AGGGCCGGTCTTGGGCCGCGCAGCATATCTAGCGCCCAGCGCGGTCGTTGAATGATATCGCGCGCAAGCACGTGCCAGGGCGGCATGCCGGAAGATCCGGCACGGACGGTACGCTCACGCCACTGAAAGCCAGGAATGTCGACTGTCGGCATGATGACTTTCACGCCCAACGCTTTCATGCGGGCGATAATGTCGTCCTGTACGTCTTCGTCATCTGGCCAGTAGAACTGCTGCCATGGCGGCGTGCCATCCATCGCTTCAATGATAGACTCAGTTGACGAAGATGATGCGAAAGAGAGGCAAAATGGCATACCTAATTCTTTCGATCGCTTGGCAAACGCCGGCCCGCACCGCGGGTGGAACAAACCGATGAAGCCTACAGGCGCCACACAGAACGGTGTCGAATAGCTTTCGTCAAAGATCTCAACGCCGGTCTGCGGCGCCTGAGTGCTGTCGACGTTTCGTGGTGTGATCATCACCTTGTCGAGTTCAGAATAATTCCGCTGCAGGCCGACATCGCGGCCAATACCGCCATCGAGATATTCAAAGGCGAAGTTCGGGATGCGCCGACGTGCGCCTTCGCGAAAATCCGCAAGGGACGCATAGCGCGCTGGAAGATCGGGTTTTTCGAGAGGTTGGACCATAACGCGTCTCCGTAAAGTTTACTTTCAGCGTTTCATGCCCAGATTGCGGGCAAAAGAAAACCCCGGCGCGTTGCCGCCCCGGGGTCATTCAATCTCTTAGTGCAGATTACGACTTGGCGAGCAGGTCGCGAATCTCACCCAAAGGCTCTTCCTGCGTAGGACCAGCTGGTTCTGCAGGCGCCGCTTCTACGTCTTCTTTTTTCAGCTTGTTCATGTTGCGAACAATGATGAAGAGGATCCAGGCGACGATGATGAATGAAATCATCGCGTTGATGAAGACGCCCCATTTCAGGACTGCTGCGTCGGCTTCTTCTGCCGCCGCAAGGCTTGCATATTCTCCATCACCCAGAACGATGAAGATGTTGGTGAAATCTACGCCGCCAAGGAAATAGCCGACGATTGGCATCATGATGCCGTCGACCAAGGCCTTGACGATGGTGGTGAACGCGGCGCCGATAATGATACCGACAGCCATATCGAGCACATTGCCCTTTACGGCGAACTCTTTGAATTCTTGAAGAATGACACCCCATCGTATCGTTGTTTTCTGCGCTATTCTGCGCATAATCAGGTTTATAACGTCAATTTCGGCGCATTTGCGATAGTAATGATGGCGGTGAAAGGGCGGCGTTCAGCAAATTTAGGAGCCGCCGCCCTAGTCAATTCGTCAACTGCGCAGCACGCCGCCCGTCGCTTTTGCTACGCCTGCGATGACTTTTGCACCAACTGCTTCGATCTCTTCGTCCGTCAAAGTACTGGATTTCGGCTGCAATCGAATAGAAATCGCGACAGATTTCTTGCCGGCGCCCATCTGCGCCTCTGCACGTTCGCCAGCGAAGATGTCAAAGACGCTTGCGGCCTCGATCAACTTCTTCTCTGCCCCACGAGCGGCTTTCAGAATTGCATCGGCCTCAACATCTGCATCGACGACAAAGGCGAAATCGCGTTCCACCGCCTGATAGTCAGAGATATCCAACGCAGCACGGGTCGCCCCTTTGGCTTTCGGAAAAGGCGCGTTTGCAATGTAGAGCTCAATCGCAACTGCCGGACCTTTGATATCCATCTCAGCCAGCACTTTGGGGTGTAGTTCACCATAGGCGCAAAGCGGATTTTTGGGACCCAGCTTCAACACCGCAGATCTGCCTGGGTGGAACCATTCTGGTGCGTCCCGGAAGGTCATCAAGCGCTCAACCGGTGCGCCAATTGCGGCCAGCGCCGTCTCTGCGTCCGCTTTAGCATCGTAAAGGTCGACCGGGCGGCGCGCGCCTGACCAATCACGTGGAGCAGTCGCCCCAACGCGGATCGCAGCAGCGATTTCGCGCTGGTCCTCTGGCTCTCCGCCGAAATACTCTGCGCCAATCTCGAACAGTGCGACATCAGCATAGCCGCGCGCCTGATTGCGGGCTGCAGCTGCCAACAGGCCGGGCAGCAATGACGGACGCATGTCCGACATTTCGGAGCTGATGGGGTTTTCAAGCTTCAGCAGCTCATCGCCGCCACCAAACAGAGCCGCTTCTTTTGAGGAAACGAATGAATACGTGACGCATTCGTTCAGACCCACAGCAGCCAAAGTGCGACGCGCTTTGGTGAGGCGCTTTTGCATCGGTGTCAGCACTGCGCCCTGAACGCCGGACTTCGGTCGTGTCATTGGACGTGCTTCAAGCTTCGTGAGGGAAGCCACGCGGGCGACTTCTTCCACCAGATCAGCGGCGCCATGCACATCGGGGCGCCACGACGGTACAGACACTTCAAAGCCATCAGCGGCTTCAGCCACGCCAAAACCCAACGCCTCAAGCGTTGTGCGCTGATCAACGGCGGGAATTTCCATACCCACAAGGCTTTGCACCCGCTCGGGGTTCAAGGGATAGCTGCGGGTCGTGTCAGGCACGGCGCCAGCGACGACCATCTCAGATGGTTCACCACCACATAGTTCCAGGATCAGCGCCGTCGCCATATCAACACCCGGTGCGCAAGAGGCAGGGTCGATCCCCCGTTCAAACCGATAGCGAGCATCAGAGTTGATCTTCAGCTTACGGCCCGTTGCGGCGGTCGTCACTGGGTCCCAGTAGGCGCTTTCGACGAAGACATTTACCGTCTCAGCCTGACACCCAGTTGGATTGCCACCCATGACGCCTGCAATGGCCTCTGGCGCATTGTCATCGGCGATGATCATCATGCCAGGCTCAAACGTGTACTCAGTGTCATCCAGCGCTTCCAGAGTCTCACCGCCCTCAGCGAAATGGACACGTAGATTGCCGTTCACCTTGTCAGCGTCGAAAACGTGCAAAGGCCGGTTGCGGTCATATGTGAAGAAGTTCGTCACATCGACCAGCGCCGAGATTGGGCGAAGACCGATGGCGCGCAGGCGTTGTTGCAGCCATGCGGGCGACGGGCCGTTCTTGACGCCGCGAATGTAGCGGCCGGCGAAGACAGGACAGTCTTTTTCCTGAACGTCAGGCTCAATCGTGACGGAGATTGGCGAGGGGAACGTCCCGGCGATTTCTTCGACCGGTTTGGTGATGACTTTACCAAGACCGCGCGCCGCAAGGTCGCGCGCCACGCCAGCTACGCCTAAAGCGTCTGGCCGGTTTGGGGTGATTGCGATCTCGATGACCGGATCATTCAGATCGGCATAATCGATATATCGAACACCCATCGGTGCATCTTCAGGCAGATCGATGATGCCGTCGTGATCTTCGGATACCATCAACTCACGCTCTGAACACAGCATGCCATTGGATTCGACACCGCGAATGATGCCCGGCTTCAGATCGACGCCGGTGCCGGGTACGTGTGTTCCAGGCGCAGCGAAAACGCCGACCAGACCGGTACGTGCGTTCGGGGCGCCGCAAACAACCTGCACTTCTTCGGACGGTTTGTCCGGCCCGTTTGGCCAAGCCTCAACCCGGCAAAGGCGCAGGCGATCGGCATCGGGATGCTGGTTGGCTTCAATCACCCTGCAGATTGTAAACGCGCCCAGTGTGGCGGCGGGATCTTCGACGCCCTCCACCTCCAACCCCAAATCGGTCAAGGCGTAAAGGATCTCGTCCAGCGAGGCCTCGGTTTCCAGGTGTTCTTTCAGCCAGTTCAGGGTGAATTTCATCGGTCTTGTCCAAGCGTGTCTAAGTCTGCGCGGGATGTAGCCGATATCCGCCCGCCCGGAAAGGGGCGGATTCCGTGCGCTGTTTCCGACGTGTGATCAGTTTGCGCCAACCAACAAGGTTTCACAGTGGAACTGATCGCCTATGTTGAACCCAAGCAAACGCGAGGAATGATGCGATGGGCATGTTGATAGACGGTGAATGGCACGATGTTGGATACGATACTAAGAAATCTGGTGGAAAGTTCGTTCGGACCGAAGCCCAGTTTCGCAGCTGGATAACGGCTGATGGATCGGCGGGGCCATCGGGTGAGGCTGGATACAAGGCCGAAAGCGGGCGTTATCACTTGTATATCTCGCATGCCTGCCCTTGGGCGCATCGGACGATGGTGTTTCGCGCGCTTAAAGAGCTTGAAGATCATATCTCGGTCGACGTCGTTGATGCGGCGATGCTGAGCGAAGGCTGGACGCTGGACGGGGACGAATTTGATGGATCGGGCGACAGCCTGAACGGGTTCAAGCGATTGCATCAAGTCTACACCGCAGCTAGGCCGGGCGTTACCACGCGAGTGACCGTGCCGGTCTTGTGGGACAAGCGAAACGGGACGATTGTTTCGAACGAAAGTTCGGAAATTATCCGGATGTTCAATTCAGCCTTTGACGGAATCACGGGCAATACGCTGGATTTCTGGCCTGAGGAAATGCGGGACGAGATCGAGGACGTGAATGAACGGATCTATTCGACCTTCAACAACGGCGTTTACAGGTCCGGCTTCGCCACATCACAGGACGCCTACGATGAGGCGGTGAACGCCCTGTTCGATACGATGGACTGGTTGGAAGATCATCTTTCCACCCGTCGCTATCTGATGGGCGATCGTATCAGCGAGGCTGACTGGCGGCTGTTTTCAACGCTTGTTCGGTTTGATGCGGTTTACGTGACCCACTTCAAAACCGATAGGGCGCGGGTGGTGGATTACCCTAACCTCTGGGCCTATGCGCGGGAACTGTATCAATGGCCCGGCGTGAAAGAGACGATCAATATGGCCCATATCCGCCAGCATTATTTCTATAGTCATGAGACGATCAATCCGCATCGGATTGTGTCTACCGGGCCCCGGGCTGACTGGGATGCGGCGCATGGACGGGATGTGTTGGTGGCGGCCTGAAGAGGCCCCTCCCTGCGGAGGAATGCTCCGCCGAGCGACATTTCGCGTTCAAAGCAAAGTGTGAAACCTATCGATGGTTTCACGCGTGAAACCATTGCCAACTATCTGTAGTAATACAGACTTAATTTTCCCTTAATCTTTGCCGTTTCGCGGTTTCACACCTCTGACCGCTACCGGAACTGATCCTACAACCGGGTGAGGTGGGCCTGCGGTCTGCGCATCATCGTCTTGCAATGGCGCGCATCATGGCGATGGTTTCAAGCTGAACCTGACCGTCATTTTCACGGAACGCCTTGTCGGCGGAGGTTTTGACGACGATCACGCCTGCCTTGCGGTCGATCCACAAATACTGGCCATAGACGCCGATGCCATAGAATTCTTCATCATGGGCAGGCGGCATCCACCATTGATATCCATAATGTTCGCCCCGCTCATAAGTCGGCGCGGGTGGCGGGGCGAGGTCACTGGTGCTTTCCCGAACCCAGCCTTTAGAGATGATCTGCTCGCCTTCCCACATCCCATCGTTCAGGAACAGGCGGCCAAAGCGGGCATAGTCGCGGGTACGCATGTTAAGGCCTCCAAGGACGAATGCTGCGCCTTCGCCATCGGTGTTGTAATAGGCGTCCGCTTCCACCCCGATCTTGGACCACAGTTTTTTAGCCATGTAGGCGCCGACAGTTTTGCCGGTCGCCCCGCGAAGGGCCATGCCGAGGACATGGGTGTCGATTGAGACATAGCGCCAGTTTTCGCCGGGCGCGCCTGCGGTGTCGGTGATGCGGGCTGAAAAGCGGTCGAGTGAGCCGCCGAGGCCCAGCTCATAACCCATCATGTTGATATCGCTGAACCGGTCGATGTAATCCTCATTGAACGCAACGCCGCTGGTCATCATCGCGACCTGCCGGATGCTGGCATTTTCGCAGGCAGAGCCTGCCAGGCTGGGCGCGTATTTCGTCACTGGATCATTCAAGTCAGCGATGGCGCCTTCATCCACTGCAATGCCGACAAGGGCTAACAGAAACGATTTCGCGATGGACCAAGAGATGCGCTGATCTTCCGGGCCGGTGCCAAGGAAGTAATCTTCATACTCAATCTGATCATCACGGATGACGATGAGGGATGTTGTCTTTGTTCTTTCCAGAAACTCTGTCGTGGTGAATGCTTCGCTCTCGAACTCAAACGTCTCTGGTGATGCGTCAGGGGCGACGCCGAACTCATAGACCGGGCCTGAGCGCGGGATGTCATCGGTCAGGAACATCGTCTTCATGTTCGAAAAAATCGACACGATCCTATCCGCTGAAAACAGCGTGGCGACACGGTAAAGTCGTTCCAGAGGTTCGCGATAAATCATGGCGGCGATGACCGCGATAAGGGCAAGGCCGCCCAATCCCCAAAGCACTCGTTTGATCCATTTCATCATTGTTGCGCCCTTACTCTTCGCCAAGGAAGTCTGTGACTGCGTCCAGAAACTCTCGTGGTTTTTCGGCGTGGAGCCAATGGCCCGCGCCTTTTAATCCGACATGGGTGGCGGCGGGAAAAAGCGAGATGATCTTTTCGCGGTGGTCGGGCGTGACATAGTTAGATTTGAGGCCTGTCAGGAACAGCGTGGGGCCGGTGAACTGACCCGTTACCTCTGGAAAGCCGGTGATCGTGTCCATCTCGGCCAGTAGCACATCAAGGTTCAGATCCCATTTCGGCGGGTCCGCCTTCAGATCGGCGGACAACGCAAGAAAGGTGCGCACGTCCTTTGCGTCAATAAAGGCCTCAAGCGCGTCCTCGACATCGCCGCGCCGTTGCATCTGGGCCAGATCTACCTTTTGCATTGCTTCGATATGATGCGCCAGCGAATGTGGGTATGCGACGGGCGAGATGTCGGCGACGATCAGCTTGTCGACCAATTCGGGCCGGGTCAGCGCCAGCACCATCGCCGCCTTGCCGCCCATCGAATGTCCAAGGACCGATGCTTTGCCGCCCAGTCCTTCGATCATCTCAGCCAGGTCACCTGCCATAGCGAAGTAGTCATTGGCGTCATCCCAAGGGCTGTCGCCATGATTGCGCATGTCGACCGCATAGGCGTCACGCCCTGCGCCCATTCGTTTGGAATGCGCGCGCCAGTTCCGGGCTGAGCCGAACAGGCCATGCGCCACGATCAGTGGCGGCATGTCTTTTCGCACACCGGGATACTCCAGATAGGCGAGCTTCATTGACCCAACTCCCGCAAAAATCTAAGCGCGTTGCATAACCTTATGCTATTCTTTCGCAATTCGTTCCATGGGGGTGGATGCAGATATGCGCCGGATACTTGAAAACCTTTGGTTGACCCGCATTTTTGAAGCTGAATTTGGCTTTTCTGATGTGCAGTCGAACTATTCACGAACCTATGCATGGATGGCCAACCAGCTGGGCCACATGACGCTGGGCATGGCGACGGTGTTTTTTTCATCTGGATCGCCGACACGGTTACCTCATTTGCGGATCTGTTCGTAGGCTGCAAGTGCTGGCCCGGAATATCGATGAGCGCTGCAGAGGCTGAAACCCTCTCTTCCCTGCAAGTTCTGATGTACTATTTGAACCAACTTCTTCTGATCGCCGTGGCGCTATTGCTGATCGGCGCCACCCTCGTGCTGCTGGTTAAGGGTGGAAAGGCTAAACACCCAGAGGTCTCTGACAAGGAACGCAGTTTCTACGTGCCTTTGCCGCCTACGGTCAGCCGGATGGGAAACTGGATTGTGTTGGCGCTGCTGGTTCTTGGCCTTGGGGTCATCATCCGATCGATGGCGTTCAAAGATAACCCGTTGCAGGAACCTCAGATCTATCTCGATTGGCTGGGCATCGTTTTCGCCATCGCGATCGTCGCCGCCGCGATCCTGAAACTGTGCTGCGAAAAGTATCACTTCATCTTCGCGATGGTGTCCGTTTTTGGCGCGCTTTGGATTTGGACGCACGGGTTGGGCGCAAATGAAGACGCGCGACGGTTGGTGTCCATCCTTCTGTCCATTCACTTCTTCGTCTTTCCGGCATGGGCGTTGTGCTTTTCGTCGAACGCGCGGGAACGGTTGGAACGGAACGAGCAGCGCTTGCAGTTTCTTACGATATCCCTGCTGGCGGGCGCGTTTGCCTTTGCCTCTATCGCTGGGCTTGAGGAAGGTTGGCGAATGCCTGTTGCGGGGGCGATCTGCAGCCTGACGATCTGGTGGGTGAAGGAATTCGGGTCCGATCTGCCGAACGTTTACAAAGAGATTTACGAAGCCGCCCGCAAGCGGCCAGGCGACCTGCTGGGGACGTGCCAGATGGTCGAAAAGGAATACGCCGATGACGCGCGGATGGATGCGCGGACGGACGGCATGTTCTATTTTGCCGGCGCCCGGATCGGGGCGGGGGCCGCCTCTGGCGTGCCGTCGTTGACGGCTGATGTCTGGGTTTCGGGGTCGGAATTGCTGGGCCTTGGCGTCTTTCTGCTGGTCTTCATCGGCATGGGGGAAACCTGGGCGTTTCGTCAGCAAGCGCTGGATTTCATGGGGGCGGACAAGGCCAGCCGACTAGCTGTGTTCCATGCGGCCCTACGTCTGACGATTGACCCCAAGCCAGATGAACCGGTGGAGTATCAAAACGAACCATTGGATTTTCTGCGCCATTTTGCTTCGTGGGACTGGATCAGCGGCAATCAGATGTTTGATCACCTCATCGTCTTTGGCCCTGCTGGCGCGGGCGTTACGCCGCTGGGCCGGGCGATTGCGTCTGAGGTGGCGCTGGCTTCGTTGGCGACGTTCAAGCAAACGCCGCGCAAGAAGCGGCGCGATGCAATTGATGTTGAGGAAAAGGGCAAAATCCGCACCGCCCGCTTCATCGATGTTTCAAGCCTGATGGCGTTCATGCGCGATATTAAGCTGAAGCGGGACATCGTCGCTTACCCCACAATTGACCTGTTGATTGAGCATGGATCAGGCCGCGTGACCCGGTCCACTTGCCAGCATGATCTCCGCACCCATGACAAGCGCAAGGGGGCCAATCTGGTTGTCATCGATGACCTGACTGAAGAAGCGATGGACAGCGATCAGCTGGATACGCTGATAGACAATCTGAAGGTCGAAGCGATGCAGAATACTGTCTGGCTGATCGAAACCGGCGATCGCCTGCGCGCCCATCTGGCTGAATTACCTGCGGATGAAGCGGATGATTGGAGCCCTGATCCAGAACAGTTTCGCACGACCATCGACGCGATTACGGCAGCGCTGGAACGGCAGGCGGGCGGTGATCAGAAAATTGGCGTTGGCTTTGTTCGGCGGGTGAAGCGGTAAGGTGGGCGCCGAAACCTTTCACATGTGAAAGTAGACCTAAGGCATTGATTTATTTGTAGGTTGAACAGGGTCGACACAATTCGTTCATGGTTTACCCCGGAATTCCTATTGGTTTCCAGGGGTATTCAGCCCTTTTTACGCTGCTTCATCTTCGCCTGAATCTCAGCCACGGCTTTTTCAGTCGCCTCTGCGCCCTGATACATCATGATCGCGTCGGCCATCGCCTTGGCGCGGCGGCCCGGGGTGGCGCCGCCAACGCCGACGCGGTGGCCAATCCGCCACCAGAGACCGGGGGACCATGCGATTTGCTGTTTGGTTTTCAGTTTCAGCACGAAGCCGGACGAAGGTTTGAAAAGGTGCAGGCCTTTTTCCAGCTCTGACACGTCATCGACATGGCAAATCTCAACGCCGCTGTCATCGTAGAGACGCCCATCTTCGAAAATCACGGCCCGCGCCTTGGTGAAGAAAAGCGCCTGACCGAACCAGCCGATTGTGGCGGCGAACAACGCAAGGATCACCGCTGGGACAGTTGAACGGGCCATAAGATCGATGGCCGCCATCAACGTCATGGCAAACAAGGCGACAATGGCGGAGAGCATGATCCACCGCAGAACCTCTGGCCGTCTGACTTCGATCTTCATGTGTGCGCCCTTTGTTTGTCTGGTGGAGACATGGCATTGAATGGGGGGCTGGTCCAGTCTGCAGCTTCATTTGTGTAAAGACCTTTGAAAATGGCGCTGATGCCAGATGACTGACGTTCCCAATTGGAGGGGTCGGGTTGCGGACAAAGTTAACCTTTTCTGCGGCTGAGCCAGTGGCCGCTTTTGGACTATTTTTATGTCCAGGTCACGTCCCATTGCCCCCATATCGAACCGATCACTCAAACTACCGACAACTATGGACAATTGGCATATACCGCTTCGGGTTTGACGCTGGCTATCAATCTGAAGCTGCTTTCAGCACTCCAATAGCTGCGTTCACGGAGCAATAAATGCGGATACCGTGTATTCAAATTTGTTAATTGCTTTCCCAAAAATTTAACCCGAATTTGAAGACCCTGCAGTTCTACAACTTTGAATTTGCACTTCTGGGCACGTGTGGGCGTAACAGAAGGGAAAAGGGAAATCGGGGCGTTAAATGGCAAATTACTACTTTACAATCGGTGACGGCATTCAAGATGGTGGTCTGAACGATGATGGAAACCCGTACCTCTTACCCGCGTACCAAGAAGCTTATGACGCCACATTCACAGGTGCGGCCAACGGCCAATACGATAGAATTTTCCTTGATATCACCATTCCATTCGATGCCGATGCCGATGCCGATGGGAACGGAGCGAGTAACGCGCAAGATTATGAAATCTGGCTCTACGTGGATACGCCTGGATACAATGGCGTTCAGCGAAATGATGGAAGATACAACGATCCCAACAATGCCGTTCAGGATGTTTTCATTCTCAGAGGTTTACCAACTGGTTGGACTTATGGCTTTACTAATACCCAGTTCGGATCGATTGCCGCGAATGGCGAGTTTTATTCCGCCGCTGAATGGGATGGCCTGAACTTTCAATACCTTCAAATCTACGATGAAAATGGCGCCCGACAAACGGGTATTACCCAGATTTATTTGTTATCAGCTGCTGGTAATTTTATCTGTTTTGATAAATCGACAAAGATTGAGCGTGCTGACGGATCATTGGTAAAAATCGAGGACCTGCGCGTCGGGAACAGTATTGCAACCAAGATGAATGGTGGTCAGAAAATACGCTGGTTCGACAAGTCGGTCGTAACATTAGAGACGTTGAAACAATTCCCCAAAATGAAGCCCGTGCGCATCAAGCGCGGAGCGCTCGGAAATGATCAGGATCTCATCGTTTCTGCACAGCATGCTGTTTTTCTAGACCACGAATTTGCCATGCAGCGCTTAGGACTAGAAATCGAGAGTCTCGTTCCAGCAAAGGCGCTGGTCAACGGGAATGATGTTGTCATTGATGAACCGACAGAACCCGTCGTCTACTACCATATGCTTTTTGACGAGCACCAAGTTGTGAAGTCGAACGGAATATGGTCCGAAAGCTATCGACCAGGGAAGTGGTCCCTTTCTGTTCTGGATGAACGAAAGCGCGCCGAGCTTTTTTTCCTTTTCCCGGAACTGGAAACCAAGCCATGGGACGAGAGCAAAGCTGCTTTAAAAATCCTTAATTCTGGTCAGATCAATCAACTGCAAAAAAGGCAAAAAAGGAAATTGCAGGAAATATGTTCGGAACTGAGGGCCAGATAAAGGCATGGCCAAGACGATAGAGCAACGAATAATAGAGCGATACGATTACGATATTTCTGATATTGTCGAGAATCGCGACGATGTCATTATAAATGGACCCATTATTCATGTAGGTGACATCTTATATATTCTGCCAAAAATGAACGGTACTCGGATCGTTTCAATATTTGACAGCAAATGTAATATTTCCAACCAAAATGGCGCTTTGGACATGGAAACTCCGGACAACCACCCGATAGCGGTCGGACGGTCTGTTATATTTTTCAGCTGCCTAAGAGCGTTAAAAACTGCGAGACAAGCTACTCCGACTAAATCGCTGGAAGAGATTGAGCTCTGTGCAAGATTTGAAGCCCGCATTGTTTCAAATCCTTCATTTGAGAATTTGGGCATGTCGTCATTTGGTGCTCGCGATTCGTTCGATCTTACGTTTGATGGCAGGCAACCACAGTATAATCTCTTTGGCGTATCTAGTCGTCTGTGATTTTCACCCTAACGATTCAAATTTCGTTCGCGATCGTCATCGTGCTCAGATTGAGGCTTCCGGTT
>CALKOT010000132.1 GCA_938092015.1 uncultured Paracoccaceae bacterium | reverse complement strand
GTCCGCTACCACATTTCAGAAACAAAGGACCAACTCGTAAGCTGTAGTAGATTTCACCATTAAACGGCTCGTCTCGGAACCTGCTGTCGCCGGACTTGCAGATAGACCCAGCGCAACGCCAATAGCCACAACTAACTTGCACCACATATCGACCGACCTTCGGTTCGTACAGAGCCAGAATATAATTATTCTGGCACTATTTCTGCAATCCAACCCAACGCGCAGCAATCCTCACAGTTTTATGGTATATTTAAACATGGCTAACCGAAATAACGGCATCAAATCGGCAGGGCGTGATGCTGCGGGCCGCTTTGCTGCTGGCAACCCCGGACGCCCACCCGGCGCACGCCACAAGGCCACGCGTGCTGCTCTAGCGCTTTTAGAAGGCGAAGCTGAGGGACTATCACGCAAAGCTGTCGAAATGGCTCTGAATGGCGATACAACGGCGCTGCGGCTATGCTTGGAACGCATTGCGCCCGCAAAGAAAGACGCCCCGGTGCAAGTCGACCTTCCACCTATGCAATCGGCTGCGGATGCTGCAATGGCCGCTGGTGCGGTGTTGGATGCTGTCGCACTTGGCGACCTGACCCCGACCGAAGGCTCACACATCATGGGGCTGATCGAAGGTTTCCGGCGCACGCTTGAAACGACTGAGCTTGAGGCGCGAGTGGTAGCGCTAGAAGAAGCCAACTGATGGCACTGCGAAAGCGTCTTGATCGGCTAGAGGCCAAACGTGTTGCTTTGGGCAAAACCCCAAGTGTGACGCGCATGATATTTAGAGCTGCAAAAAGTCGAGGCGGCGAGATTGTGCCTGAGGCCGTATCTGCTTGGGCGAAAGCCCCCGACGGTTGGGAAACCGTAGCCTGCAAAGAGGGTGAAACTGAAAGTGCCTTTGTCGAGCGAGTTGGCTCAATGGCTCCTCCCAACTGACCAGCTCATGAGTGCATTTTTGTGAAAGTTGCTCGTACGGGCGTAGAGATATTTTTTGGGTGGATAACAAAAATAAACGTATTCGAAAGCGCACTCGCCTCAGGTGAATTTATTGTGTTTGGTAACACTACGACGCTGGGTCGAAAAGCGGAGGCAGTACGACGCAAATGTCCCCCATATGTCCCCCAGAACGGATTCTGTCGCGATGAGTTTTGTCAGTATTCGCGCTAATCTATTGAAAGTATTGGCGACCCCTGCAGGATTCGAACCTGCGACCTACGGATTAGAAGTCCGTTGCTCTATCCAGCTGAGCTAAGGGGCCGTACGGTTGCACATATGCCGGGGCACGGCTTGATTTGCAACGGTCCAGAAGGCTCAGATCGCAGCGTGGCGACGCCAGACCAGTTTGGTGATGTAGACCGCGCCAGACTTTGACGTTTCCGGTTTGGTCGTCAGTTCAATCGTATCGGCGTCAATCACACTTACAGTTCGCACGAAATCTGTACCGACTTTGGTTGGGATCGACGAAAATTCAATGAAATGGCGCACCTGGTCGCCTGTCAGTTCCCACCGGCCAGCGTATGAAAAGAACTCGGTAAAGCTGCTTGCTTCAACCACGCCGTTCGCAGCCCAGGCCGGGTCCATCAGAAACGCGCCCATTCGGCCGTCAGCGGTGTACTGGATTTGACCTGCAGGCGGTTCGCCAAATGTGGGCGAGCCGACGCCATCCCGAAAATTGGTACTGGATTGCAGCGACCAGGCGCCAATCAGGTCTTCTGCGCCAAAGGCCATGATCAGTGCGTCCAGGCGCCCCGGCGATTGAATGCGAAGTTGCCGCCATAGCCGCCGGGCTTGATGACATGCTTGCGCGCTTTTGGTTCATCTACGCGATACGCCAAACCGTGCTTCTCAGCGTATGCGACAGCGGCGTCCTTCGTCGGGAACTTGATCTTGATCTGAGAGTTCATATCGCCAGACCCGGACCAGCCCATCAGCGGGTCGATCCGTTTCGCCTCGGACGGCGCAAATTCCAGCACCCAGTCTGATTTCGACTGGCCTGACTGCATGGCGTTCCGGGCGGGCTGATAAATTCTGGCGAGCATGAAGAACCTCTGGTCTGCGGTGACCACTTTATGTCTGAGATGGGGGAGAGTCGCAAGGAGAAGAGGTTGACCGCCGGCTGGGCGCTTGGGAGCGTGGGGTGGGTGGTGCAGCACCCAACCGACGATCTTCTCTGCTGCTTGCCTATTCTAGATACACCCATAGGGAGAGTTTGCATACCCAAAACACGCTATAAAATTGATTTTGTTCAGCGATATTTGGAGTGATAACCGCAGGTCGAAAGGACAACTGACATCAGTTGTCATTAACAAATGGTTACTATCTATAAAATCAGACTAAAGTGTCTGAACCGTAGGAAAAGAGGCACATCCATGACCGTCGATACGCTCGTCACCGTTCCCGACAAACCGAATCGGGACAAGCTGGAAGGTGGCGTGCGAATCGTGATGGAAACGCCGTTTGAACCTGCTGGCGACCAACCGACCGCGATAAAGGAACTGGCCGAAGGCGTGGACGCTGGTGAGCAGGATCAGGTTCTGCTGGGCGCAACCGGCACCGGCAAGACCTACACGATGGCGAAAGTCATTGAGGCGACACAGCGCCCCGCCATCATTCTTGCCCCGAACAAGACCCTCGCCGCCCAGCTGTATGGCGAGTTCAAATCGATGTTCCCGAATAATGCTGTCGAGTATTTCGTATCCTACTACGACTACTACCAGCCAGAGGCATATGTCGCGCGTTCGGACACCTACATCGAGAAGGAGGCGCAGATAAACGAGCAGATCGACCGGATGCGCCACTCGGCCACGCGATCTTTGCTGGAACGGGACGATGTCATCATCGTTGCATCTGTGTCCTGCATCTACGGTATTGGCGCGGTGGAAACCTATGGGGCCATGACGCAGGACCTGAAGGTTGGCGGAACTTACGAGCAACGCGATATCATCCGCGAACTGGTCGCCCAGCAGTACAAGCGCAATGACGCCGCCTTTCAGCGCGGATCATTTCGGGTAAAGGGCGATACGCTGGATCTGTTTCCTGCCCACCTTGAAGACCGCGCCTGGCGTCTGGCGTTTTTCGGCGATGATCTGGAAGCAATCACTGAATTTGACCCTCTGACCGGCGAAAAGACCGACACGCTTGAGCGTATTCGGATCTACGCAAACTCCCACCACGTCACCGCCCGTCCGACGCTTAACCAGGCGATGAAGGGCATCAAGGAAGAACTGAAGATCACGCTGAAGCGCCTCGAAGATCAGGGCATGCTGTTAGAGGCGCAGCGGCTGGAACAGCGCACAAACTTTGATCTTGAGATGATGGAAACGACAGGTTCCTGCGCTGGAATTGAAAACTATTCCCGCTATCTGACAGGCCGCCAACCGGGTGAGCCACCGCCCACACTGTTCGAATATATCCCAGACAACGCAATCGTGTTCGCCGATGAAAGCCATGTGTCCGTTCCGCAGCTGGGCGCGATGTATAAAGGTGACTTCCGGCGCAAGATGACCTTGGCAGAACATGGTTTCCGTCTGCCTTCCTGTATGGACAACCGGCCGCTGAAGTTTGAAGAATGGGATGCGATGCGCCCCCAATCTGTCTTCGTTTCAGCAACCCCCAGCGCGTGGGAACTGGAACGCACTGGCGGGGTGTTTTCCGAACAGATCATTCGCCCAACCGGATTGATCGATCCGCCGATCGAAATCCGCCCCGTCAGCACGCAGGTCGATGATCTGCTGGATGAGGTGAAGCGGGTCGCCAAAAACGGTTATCGCAGCCTCGTCACCACCCTGACAAAACGGATGGCTGAGGATCTGACAGAATACATGCACGAACAGAACGTGCGGGTCCGGTACATGCACTCAGACATCGATACGCTGGAGCGTATCGAAATCCTCCGCGACCTGCGGCTCGGTGCATTTGATGTGCTGATCGGCATCAACCTGCTGCGTGAAGGGCTCGACATACCTGAATGCGCATTGGTTGCGATCCTTGATGCGGACAAGGAAGGTTTTCTGCGCAGTGAAACTTCGCTGGTCCAGACGATTGGCAGGGCCGCGCGGAACGTCGACAGCAACGTGATCATGTATGCCGACCGCATTACCGGCTCGATGGAGCGGGCAATTCGGGAAACGGATCGCCGCCGCGAAAAGCAGCAGGCCTATAATGATCTTCACGGTATCACGCCTGAAACGATCAAGCGCGATATCGGCGATATCCTCGACAGTGTTTATGAAGGCGATCACGTCACGCCGGATATTGGCGGCAAGAAGGGCAAGAAAGCGCTGGTTGGCGGCAATCTTCAGGCCCATCTCGATGCGCTGCGCAAGGATATGATGAAGGCGGCAGAGAACCTCGAATTTGAGGAAGCCGCCCGTCTTCGCGATGAGGTCAAGCGGTTGGAGGCGGTTGAACTGACAATCGCCGACGATCCATTGGCCCGCCAAAGCGCGGTGGAAGCTGCCGCAGACAATGCGGTTAAGCCCAAGGGTCGGTCGATGTCCGGCAAGCCCGGAACTCGAACTTATAGGGGTAAAAGCAGCAAGAAATCATTCTGATATCTTGGGGCGGCGACGGCGGAGAATGACGGCGAGTTTGGCCGCAGAGAGATAAATGCTCTGCGCAAATCCAGGCCAGCCTGCCGCCTAGCCTGCCTGTCTGCTCACAATCCTAGTCGTCCGCCAGTAAGAACATAATATGAACAAATTATGGCGGCCCCATCTCCATCCTATATGTATCAATAACTTACCCCTATTTTCACATGTGAAAGGTTCTGAGGCGCCATCAGGCCACCTGCTATAAACCCGCCCCCAGCCAACCTCGTAAAAGATCGTCTCAGGCGTTAACGCCATCACGCAAAAGGGGACGGGTATGTGGCTGGGCATTGATATCGGCACGTCATCGGTAAAGCTTTCGCTGCTTAATGATGCTGGCGATGAGGTCGCCACCGCAACGTCCCCGCTGACCGTTCAAACGCCGCATCCGTACTGGTCGGAACAGGACCCTGACAGTTGGTGGCGCGCCACGATCGCCGCCTGCAACGACCTTAGACAGCGTTGTGATCTAAACCGTGTCCTCGGCGTTGGTCTTTCGGGCCAGATGCACGGCGCGGTTTTGCTGGATGAGGCCGATCAGGCCATCCGCCCCGCGATACTCTGGAACGATGGCCGCTGCTTTGCTGAGGCAGAGGCGCTTGCCGTCCAGAGCTGGATTGTCGACCTTGCAGGCGCCCCGCCCCTGCCCGGTTTTACTGCACCCAAACTGATGTGGCTGAAACGCCATGATCCCGGCCCTTTTGATCGTATCCGCCATATCCTGCTGCCAAAGGACTATGTCGGGCTGAAACTGCATGGGCGGCATGTCACCGACAAATCCGACGCCGCCGGAACCCTGTGGTTGGATCAGGCGGGACGGGCGTGGTCAGCCGACCTTTGTGATGCATCTGGCATCGACTTGAACTGGCTTCCAACCTGTGTCGAAGGATCCGAAGTCGTCGGTCAGATCACCGCCGACGCAGCCGCAACGCTTGGTTTACCGAAAGGCGTCCCAGTCGTTGCCGGTGGCGGCGATGCAGCAGTGGGCGCAATCAGCGTGGGCGCGATAAAGGATGGCGACTATTTTCTGTCGTTCGGCACATCGGGACAACTGTTTGTAGCTACAGACGCATACCGCCCAAACCCGGCAGAGGTCGTTCACGCCTATGCCCATCGCGTGCCCGACATGTGGTTCCAGATGGCGGCAATGCTGAACGGCGCGCGGCCGATGGACTGGTTCGGCGGCATCTGCGGCGCTCCGGTCGGTGATCTATTGGCCGAGGCGGCGGCGGTGAACAGCAAAGACGCTCCGATCTTTCTGCCCTTTCTGACAGGAGAACGCACACCGCACGGCGATCCGCATATCCGGGGCGGGTTTCATGGGTTGGCCGATGGCATGACGCGCGCTCACATGATGCGCGCTGTCGTCGATGGCATCGCGTTCAGCTTTGCCGATGCAACAGATGCGTTGACCCGCGCCGGCGCCAAGTTTGACCGCGTGCCAGCGATCGGCGGCGGAGCGCGCAGCGATCTGTTGTTACAAACCATCGCTGAGGTCACCGGCTTCACCGTCACGCGCGGATCAGGTGAAGCGACAGGCGCGGCTTTGGGCGCGGCGTTATTTGCAGCGCCAGAGGACCTTCGCGAGGCCCGTAGAAACACCGCCGATGGCGCATCGCAAGACTTCGCCCCTGCACCATCTGAGATACAGGCGCAGCACCTTACCACCTATCGCGAGCTAACCGCTCAGGCGTTGACGCAGTCCGCTATTCAGCGTCCGTAAGGGTCAGCGAGATCGGGTCAAGGCCGTCGATCCCACCTTCCAGCACATCGCCCGCCACAACCGGGCCAACGCCTGCCGGCGTTCCCGTCAGGATGATGTCACCGGGGGCGAGGTGGTAGTATTGCGATAGGTGAACAATCACCTCAGTGCAGCTCCACACCATTTCGGCCAAGGTCGCGTTCTGGCGGATTTCACCGTTGACAGAAAGGTGGATGCGCTGGTTTGCGACGGCGCCAAATTCGCTGGCTTTGGTCATCGGCGACAGGACGGCAGCGCCTTCAACGTCTTTGCCTAGCGACCAGGGACGGCGGTTGTCTTTGCCATCCTGCTGACGGTCCCGGCGGGTCATGTCCAGCGCAGAGCCATAGGCGTAGATCGCTGAGGCCGCTTCGTCAGCCGTTGCCCGAAAGGCTGGGGCGCCCATAGCAAAGGCAAGCTCCATCTCATGGTGGTAGTTCGCAGTGCCGGGGGGGTATGGGCGTGAAGAGCCTGTAGGGATCGCGTGGAATGCGGACTTGGTGAAGTACCACGGCGCCTCACGATCCACCTCGCCGCCCATTTCCTTGGCGTGAGCGACATAATTCCGACCGACGCAGAAAATTCGGCGAAGAGGGTATTTCGCATCCTCACCCTTGATCTCAATCGTCGGCAGGGCTGGGGCGTCGAACAGGTGGGCAGTCATAGCGGATTCCTCACGTTGGTTGGCGAGGGTTTAGCTTGTAGGCGCCTATTGGGGAAGACCGGCGCGGCGTCAGCGCCTATTCCCCGGACTTAATTCAGAACCTTCGGCCAGTTGCCTTCACCGGCAGAGATATTGCCAGGGATGTCCTGTTCCCACTGTGACTGAACGGATTTTATGTAGTTCAGGTATAGTTTACCATCGACGATCTTCCACGCATCCAGGTCGGTTGAAGCAGTGTACCCCTGACTGACCGCCCAAGCGCAGTAGCCGCCAAATTGCGGAGCGTATTTTTCCGGGCTCACCGCGAACAGATCGCGGTTTTCGGCAGATGCGAAGTGGAACGTTGCGCCATTCCAATCGTGTGCGAAGTCTGATGAGCCTTCGACCGGTTTGCCCATCGTGAAGTAGGCGACAGGGTCTGTGCCATTAATCGCTGTTCCGAAGAAGGATTGGTAGACGGCATCTTTGGCTGAGGCCGTGATGGGCGCAGCCAGTATTGTTTCTGCGGCGAGGATGGCGACTAAGAAGCGGCGCATAATAGGTCTCCGTGTCTGATACACCTTTGAGATAAGATGTTAGCGGCCTGGAAAGAACATTTCTGACGCTGTTTCAACAAAGGTGTGATCAGGTGAAAGGCTATGGCCGCAGGCCGCTGAGGGTAGCCAACACCGAAGCCTCAGCAGACACAAAAGGGGCCGTAAGCACTTGGGCAAAGGCCGTGCTGGTCGCGCGCCCCAAAATCTCGCACCTCAGTGCCCGAAATACGCCTCGGTCAATGCGGGGTTTTCGCGTAGCTCTTCAACCGTGCCACTCATCCGGATCCGCCCCGTCTCCATCACCAACAGGCGCTCGGCAAGCGTCAGGGCAAAATTCACGTTCTGCTCTGTGATGATAATCGTCGCGCCGTAGTCCTTGTTCAGGCGTCGCAGCACCTCGGCGATCTCCAAGCACACCTTGGGGGCCAAACCGATCGTCGGTTCATCCACCATCAGCAGCTTGGGCGATGTCATCAGCGCCCGGCCAACAGACACCATCTGACGTTCCCCGCCCGACTGGGTCCCAGTTTCCTGAGTTGAGCGTTCCTTGAGCCGCGGAAAAAGGTCATGCACCATTTCCAAATTCCGCTCGATATCGTCCCGCGCCGTATATGCCCCGACCAGCAGGTTGTCGCGGACGGACATGTAAGGGAATAAGTTCGCACGCTCTGGCGCATAACCGACGCCCATCTTCACGATCTCAGCGGTGGTTTTGCCCGCCAGATCAGCGCCTGCCAGCCGGATCGCGCCGGTGGTTTGGGTCATGCCCATGATGCTGTCAAGCAGGGTCGACTTCCCTGCCCCGTTTGCGCCGATGACACCGACAATCTCGCCTTCCTCAACTGAGAAGCTGACGCCATCCAGCGCCTGCGCCTTACCGTAAAAGGCTGAAAGGTTTTCGATTTCCAGGATCGCCATGCTTTAAGCCCCCAGATAGCTGTCGCGGACCTGCTTGTCGGCGATCACATCGGCATAGGCGCCTTCGGCGATGACCGATCCAGCAGTCATGGCGACGGCGCGGTCAATCAACGGTTCAAGGCTGCGAAGGTCATGGCTGACAATGACAAAAGTCATACCCGACCGCCGCTTTTCGTTGATGAGTTCTGAGATCTGCGCAATTTCGCCAACCGTTAGCCCGGCAAAGACCTCATCCAGCAGAACAACTTTGGCGCCGGTGGCCAGCGTTCGCGCCAGCTCCAACTTCCTTAGGTCGCCCATCGACAGCTCATTTGGCAGTCGATCGAGGTCTGCAGCCTCAAAACCAACTGCTTCTGCCAGCGCCAGCTCCTCCGCTGCGTTCGATGAGCCAAAAATCATGGCCATAATGCTGTCAGGCGTCAGGCCCACACGGATATTCTCAGCTACGGTCATCTCGGCAAACGGACGCGGCACCTGATAAGTCCGGGCGACGCCACGCTGGATGCGGGCGTGCGTGGGCAAATCCTGGATCGCCTCGCCTTTCAGCCGGATCGCGCCTTCGTTCAGGCGATGCTCGCCCATGATCAGCGAGAAAATCGTCGTTTTGCCGGCGCCGTTTGGGCCGATCAGGCCAAGGCTTTCCCCCTCAGTCACGTCTGCTGAGAACTGGTTTGTCGCGGTCAAACCACCAAAACGTTTCACAAGGCCGTCGAGCGCAAGAATGGTCATTTCATCACCCCCGCGCGCAGCTTGGCCGCGATCGCATACATGCCCTTGGGTTGGTACATATAGAGGACCAGCGCGACGCCGCCGTAGATCAGATAACGCTCAGCGCCCGGCAGCCACGGGCGGAGGTATTCCAGCAGGAACGTCAGGAAGAACGCGCCAAACAGCGGCCCAGTGATTGTGCCTGCGCCGCCTAACAGGGCCGCCACGATGATGGTAAAGACGAAATTGATGTCAAAAATGGCGCGCGGCGCAATTGAGCCGAGATAATGGACGTAGAACGCGCCTCCCAGGCCCGCGACGGCAGCTGAGACCACGAAGGTAAAGAGCTTCAGCT
Source organism: uncultured Paracoccaceae bacterium (assembly GCA_938092015.1). Classification (GTDB taxonomy): domain Bacteria; phylum Pseudomonadota; class Alphaproteobacteria; order Rhodobacterales; family Rhodobacteraceae; genus Pikeienuella. Next base: position 11,223 of record CALKOT010000132.1, on the reverse strand, counting down.
TGGTTGCATTGATGCCTGAACCTTTCAGCGCCTCTTCATCCATACCAATCGCGCTTTGCGCTGCGCCGAGGCGGGTGCGGGTCAGCAGCCACAGGAACAGGGCGACGCAAAAGGCGAGGAAGGCCGCAAGGTAGAAACCGTTGACGGCGCCGCGTGTGATCGTTTCGACCCCTGAGATACCACGCGTGCCGCCGGTCAGGTCGGGGCGGATGACCTGCACAAGCTGATACATCAGCTCCATGAACGCCAGCGTCACCAGCGCGAAATAGCTGCCTTTGATGCGAAGCGCCGGCAGGATGAACATGGTAGAGGCGACCATCGTGATGATGACGGCAAGCGGGATTGAGAACATCACCGGCACGTCGAAGCGGTAACTGAGGATCGCAGTCGCATATGCCCCAATCCCGATCAGGAACGGGTGGCCGAAGCTGATGTAACCAGTGCGACCGCTGAGGAAATCCCAGCTCATCGCAAAAATGCCGACATAAAGCGCGAAGATCATGGTACGCAGGTCGCCCTTCGACACCAGATATGGCATCGCGAACAACAGCCCGGCGAACAGCGCCCAGTAGATTGCGTGGCGAAGATTGAGATTGGAGGTCAATGGATTTCCTCCCGCCCGAAAAGACCTTTGGGGCTGACGACCAGCACAATGATGATCAGCGCCATGGTAAAGACGCCGCGAAGCTCTGGTGCGATCAAGGAAGTCGTCATCACCTCCATGAACCCGATGATGTGCGCTACGATCAGGGTGCCGATGATTGACCCGATGCCGCCAACGATGACGACGGCGACCGCGATGATCAGCGGGGCGACCCACATGGCGGGATAAAGCTGGGTGTAAGAGGCGAAGAAGACGCCCCCCAGCGCGCCAAGCCCACCGGAAATGCCCCAGACCATCATGTTCACATGGTCAGGGTTCACGCCTGATATCGCGGCGCCTTTCTGATCCATCGACACCGCTTGCATCGCGCGACCCAGATGGGTTTTACGAATGAAAAGATAGAGAGCGATAAGCACGGTCCAGCTTACAATCATAGCGAAGACGTTGCTGTAAGGCACTGAAACCGTTCCCACTTGCACAACACCCGGAATGATCGAATGCAGAATTTTCGAGCTATCGCCGAACATCAGAACGACCGCCGATTGCAGTACGACCGCCAGGATAAGCGTCGCGATTTCCACCGGAACCATGTCGCCTTTTAGCGGCTTTACGATAAACCGATGCTTCATCAACCCGGCTATCACACCAACGGCGACAGCTGCGACGACGCCCAGCAGTTTGGGCATTCCCAACGTTTGGGAGACGTAGAAAAACGCATACCCCCCAAGCATCAGGTAGGCGCCATAGGCGAGGTTCAAAACACGTCCGACGGAAAAGATCAGCGTAAAGCCAACCGCTATCAGCGCGTAAAGGCCGCTCAGCAGCAGCCCCTGAATGATAATTTGAAGCATGGGAGGGGGTCTCGCGAACAATCGCAAACGCCGGGCGGCGAACCACCCGGCGAGAAAGTCAGATCAACTTACTTAGCTGGAACCCAGGAAGGCAGCGTGAAGTCAGTCGTTGCATATTCCGGCGGATAGACGACGCCGACATTGCCGTCCTCTTTCCACTGAATGACCACCATGGATGGTTGCGCAAAATCATACGGCGCCTCGAGGTCGAACAATGCGTTCTGCGGATAGGTCCGGTTCGTCACAGGCTCAACAGTGTCACGATCCCAGAAACCGTAACGCAACCACAGTTTGTCGTCCTTCATCAGCTTCAGGTCCTGCTTGGACATCGCAGCGTTCCAGCCGTTGACGTCCTTGAACCCGCCAGCTTCTTCAGCCGCAGCAAAAGCCTGTTTCAGACCCTGGTAGGCGTTAAAGCCGTTGAAGTGAGGCATCACAGGGCGCGAGGTGTATTTCGCCTGATATGTGTCAACGAATGCCTGCGAAGCCGGGTCCAGCTCAAAGCCAACAGACGGGATTGGCGAAAGCGTTGAGATACCGCCGCCGGCACCGCCCGTGTCTTCCCAGTACTCAAGACCCAGCGCAGATACGTTCACGCCGGTCATCGCCATCGGCACCTGCAGCTTCACGTACTGCGAAGAAATGACCTGAGAGTTCACCGAAGACACCTGATAGATGAAATCAGCGCCGGATTCCTGCGCTTTTGAGAACAGCGGCGCGAAATCAACGGTGTTGATGTCGTAGATGATGGTGTCTTTGACCTCGATACCGGCGACAGGCGCCAGCGCCTCAGTCACCAGACCGGTGATCGCCTGACCGAACGCGGTGTCTTCGGCAAGGATCACAACGCTTTCAAAGCCCATCTGAGCCTTCAGCACATCAGCGCCAAAGTTGATGTAGAGCGTCGCCAGAGCTTCGTCCGAAGCGATGTTCATGAAGTACGGTTTCATGTCGTCCGGGTTCTCGACGACCATGTCGATGATGCCGATATAGCTGGTCCAGGTGTCCAGTGTCGGGATTTGATATTCGATCATCCGAGGCAGCCAGCCGAGCGAAACATCGTCGATAGAACCTGAGATGATGAAATCCACCTCTTCGCTTTCCGCGAGGTATTCGTAGGCTTTGACGCCTTCTGTGACGTCTTCGCGCGTGTCGGCTGTGACCAGTTCGATCTTCTGGCCGCCAAGCACGCCGCCTGCTGCGTTCAGTTCTTCAATCGCAATCTCAGCGCCGCGCAAGGTCGACAAGCCGGTGTCCGATGACATTGAACCGATGAAGCCGACCTTGATGTCGGCTGTCACCGCTGATGCGGCCAGCGCAATCGCGGCGGCACCTGTCAGCGTCTTTAAGGGTGAAATCATATCGCGTGTCTCCCTGATTGGTGCGATTTATTGGGGCGTTCGCCCTCACTGTATACTGTATACAGTGCACATCGACCGGCGTTTGGCAACCGGTTTGAATGCACAATAGCGCCTGCGGGCATGACTCCAAGCGGAAGATTGGCGGCCTGTTGGGTGCGCGATGCAATTAAAGAAGCAAGGCCTGCGTCCGCCTTAGGTGGGCGAAGGCTGCGCTGTTCGCACATACTGACCGCTCCGCTAGGTGATTTTCACGCTAAGAAATAAACCTCTCCGCGACCATTTACTTCGACCTTATTACCAATATGTGACTTTGTCCCGTTGCCCCTGCCCGCCCCCACGTCTAAGTCAGAACCAACGGCGCATATCGTGGGCGGGAGACGGCAATGCTTTTCTGGATTATCGCAATTGGCGCAGCGGTGCTGACAACCCTGATCGTCGCTCTGCCCCTGCTTAGAGGCCGCGAAGACGCAGCCCCGCGCGCAGCGCATGACGTGCAGGTATTCCGCGATCAGCTGACTGAACTGGACAGGGACGTCGCCCGCGGCGCAGTCACAGCCGAAGACGCAGACGCCACCAAATTGGAAATCCAACGCCGTTTGCTGGCCGCCGACGCAGAGATGCGCGAGGCCGCTGGCGCCCAATCTGCCCCGGCTGGATTGTCGCGCGGATTGGCTGTGCTGGTGCTGATCGCGATCCCCGTAGCGACAGGCATCCTCTACTATGATCTCGGCGCGCCCGGCGCGCAGGACACACCCTTCGCCGCCCGCGCTGATGAAGGCCGCCCCGGTCAGGAAGAGGCCGAGAAAATGATGGCAGGCCGTGAGCTTGCCGCACCCGCTGGCGATGATGTCGCTGAGTTTGAAAAACTGGTCGTGCAGCTTGAGGCGCGCATCAAAGCCAGCCCGGATGATGCGCAAGGCGTGTTTCTCTATGCCCGCTCACTCATGAACCTTGGTCGGTTTGCTGACGCATGGCCGCAATTTGAACGCTTGGTGGAACTGGGGGAGGCAAGTGCTGAGATCTACGCAGGCCTGACCGAAGGCCAGATTTTAGCGGCGGGTGGATATATCTCACCAGAGGCTGAGGCGAATCTCCTGCAGATTATGAAATACCAGCCGACCAACCCGTCTGCCCGCTACTACTTGGGCCGCCTGCACATTCAGGCTGGAGAGCCGGAACTGGCCCGCACGATTTGGGAAGAACTGATGCGCGAAAGCCCACCAGACGCCCCGTGGGTCGCGCCGATCCAGCGCGAAATGGCTGAGCTTGGCCGCACACTAGGGCCGCTGCCCGGTCCGACGCAGCAGGAAATGCAGGCCGCCGGAAACATTCCAGCCGAAGAACGCCAGTCAATGGTGCAAGGCATGGTCGCAAGTCTCGCGACACGGCTGGCCGAAGAGGGCGGCTCCATGGAAGAATGGCAGCAGTTAATCCGGTCCTACAGCGTACTCGGAGATCCCAAAGCCGCTCAGGCTGCTATGGATGCCGCGCGCAAGGCCTTCGCAGGCGACCCGGCCGCGCTGGCGCGTCTTGAAAGCGGTGAGGCCCCACAATTGCCGGGCGCCGCCCTGCCTGGACCGGATGGCGATGATATCGCCGCCGCACAGGACATGGCGCCTGCAGACCGCGCTGCGATGATCCAGGGCATGGTCGGACGTCTTGCTGAACGTTTGCAGTCAGAAGGCGGCACAGTGGATGAATGGCTGCGGCTGATATCCTCTTACGGCGTTATGGGCCGTCAGGAAGAGGCGTCAGCCGCCTATGAGGCCGCCCGCCGTGATCTCGCTCGCGACGCGGGCGCGCTATCGGTGCTTGAAAGCGCATTTGAAGGTGCGCCTCGCGCGCCTGCTGGCGGCACCAGCCCCGGCCCAACGCAAGAGGACATTGCCGCAGCGGCCGAAATGGAGACTGAAGATCGTAAAGCCATGATCCAGGGCATGGTCGCCCGCCTGCATGGTCGGCTCAGCGATGAAGGCCGGGTATCCGACGTCAACGATTGGGGCAAACTGATGCGCTCCTACAAAATCCTTGGGGAAACTGGCGCAATCAGGGAAGCTTATGAAGAAGCTGTTCTGATCTACGCCGACGACGCAATCAGCCTTGCCTATCTGAAAGAAGCCGCGCTTCTGAATGGCGTGACGTTCGAGTAAGATAGATAAATGGCTCTGGTCACCGATGATATAGAGGCATTCGCCGCCGCCCTGCCCCGGGATCGCGCACTGCTGGGTCTTGACCTTGGCACAAAGACGCTTGGCGTCGCGACATCTGACCTGCGCCGGTCCGTCGCCAGTCCCGTAGAAACGATCAGGCGCACCAAATTTACCGCCGACGCCAATGCCCTGTTCGCCATTGCCGACGGGCGCGAGGCGGCAGGCCTTGTACTTGGTCTGCCGCGCAACATGGACGGATCTGAAGGTCCCCGCTGCCAATCAACCCGCGCTTTCGCCCGCAATCTTTCGAAACTGACTGATCTGCCGATCACGTTTTGGGACGAACGCCTTTCGACAGTCGCGGTTGAACGCACTCTCCTTGAGGCGGATTCATCGCGAAAGCGTCGCGCTGAGGTCATCGACAAAATGGCCGCTGCCTTTATCCTGCAAGGTGTGCTGGATCGACTGGCGCATTTGAAGCGAGCAGCACATGACGGATGATGTCGTTTGGAGCCGGGCGGAAATTGAAAGCCCCTGCAAAAAGATCTGTTTGATGCATCCTCAGGCCGATCTTTGCATGGGTTGTTTTCGCACACGCTATGAAATTGCTGGCTGGTCACGGATGACGCCAGACCAACGACGGACTGTCATGGACGAGCTTCCGGACCGCGAATCTGAGACGCAACCCAAGCGCCGCGGCGGACGGGATGGTCGACGCCAACGGCAATGAAACTGCGTTTTTGCAGAATTTGGTTGGTTTTCAGTCCCTTATCGGCGGACATTAAGGCGGATATATCTTTACGTCTCGCGTTAAACTGGCATAATTGCGGTCACGGGATTGTGTAGTTCAGGAATTTCGCCGCTGATGATCTTTTGGCCACTCGCATTAATTGTCGCAATCGCAGTGCTCGCTTCACAACTGAACGTGCACTTTCCGCATGCGCTCAAAACCGAAGGTGCAAGCGAACAGCTGATCTATCTGGCGTTCCTGCTAATGATCGTCATCATCTGGGGCTTTCGTGGCCGTGAACTTCGGTTAAAGCCAATGGCCATTGCCGGCGTTGCATGGCTTAGCGCAATTTCCGCCCTTGTCGTCGCCTATTCCTATCGCGACGACGCCCGCGCCGTTTTGGACCGCTTCCGGGGCGAAGTCAGCCCAACGCTGGCAATCGCCCGTGCTGAAGGCGTTGTTGAATTGCGCAAAGCCTGGGACGGGCATTTCCGAGCAGTGACCGAAGTGAATGGCGCAAAGGTCGGCATGTTGATCGACACAGGCGCCTCAATCGTCCTTCTGTCGTACGAGGATGCTGAGGCTGCAGGTCTGGATCCCGCCAACATGGCGTTCCGCCAGCCGGTCATCACCGCAAACGGCCGGGCGCATGTCGCCCCGATAACACTGGAATATGTAGCCGTCGGCAATGTCGGGCTGCAAAGCGTGAAAGCCGCAGTCGCCGAAAATGGCAAACTGCATTCTTCCCTGCTGGGGATGAGCTTTCTTGGCCGCCTTCAAGAAACGAGCTTTCGGCGGGATGTTCTGGTTCTTAAAAACTAGGGCCCGCACGTTCTGAAGCGCTGCTTTTTGGATATTTTTGAGTTCGAAGAAATCAGGGGGCCCTCAGCCAGTCTGCTGACGCTTCCCCTGAAGGCAGTTCTGGACGGAAATACGCAATAGCGCGTCTGCCCCGCCCGCCCGGCCATGAGGCGACCCCGTGAACCGCGAGACGATGAACCAGATACGCCTCACCCACTTGCGCGTGAACTGTCTTTCGAGTGCAGGTTTCAAAGACCATACGCCGGGCAGCCTGATAAGCAGCAGTCACATCCTCTGCCGCCCAGTTCTCTGGGGCGATATCTGTAAAGCGCGCCACAAGCGCCTTTCGCATGATCTCATGCCCACCTTCCCATATGACAAACGGCGCGGCATCTGATGGCGCATCGTTCAGGGGAATGCCGAGAATGTAGGCATGCCGTTCCAACAGTTTCCGTCGCCTGCCAGGCATGATCCGGTGCAGGCCATCAACATGGGCTGCGTCCCGATCCCTGCGGTAACTGAAAGCGTTGTCGTTTTCGTCCGGTCCTTGCTTTGGATACCCGGGATAGCAGACAGAGGCCTGCGCCCGGTCTAGCGGGGCATCTGAAATGGCGCGCGCAGCCGCTATCGCCAAACCTGTCAGCTGCGGGCCATCAGGCAGGCGGCCAGCAGTGTCATTTTGCAGAGCATTGACGCCGACAAACCACGTTCCGCCGCAACGCAGCCAGTCAGAGTTGGCAGGGTCCCCCTCCGCCCGCAGCGCCACTTTGTCAGCATGTGCCGCCCACGTCGCCAAGGCTGGATCATAGGCGAACTTTAAGCAGCCGCTCGCTGGCCAATCAGCCATAAATCGCGCGTCGCAGCATGTTCAGGGCAGTTATGAACAGGAAGAAGGCGAACAGCAGCTTAAGCGGGCGTGGGTTCATTGAATGGGCCAACTTCACACCATAGGGTGCAAACATCACTGTCATTGGCACAATGATCGCGAAGGCTGGGACGTGGACATATCCCAAGGTAAACGGCGGCCGGTCCGGCGCCGCCCAGCCTGAGATCATGAAACCGATGACCGAAGGAACTGCGATGATCAGCCCAAACCCGGCGGCGGTCGCCACGGCGCGATGCATGGCGACATTGAACAATGACAGAAGCGGCACGCCAAACGTGCCCCCGCCAATCCCCATTAAAACGGACAAGAAGCCAACCCCGGTCGCCATCGCGCCCCTGCCCGCGCCTTCCGGCGGCGCATCGCCCAGCCGCCAGCTATCGCGCGCGAACCCCATGTGGAGCGAGACTGTCATGGCCATTACCCCGAACACCAACATCAGACTGTCACTGCGCAGATAATCTGCAGCCACGACACCTATGACGGCGCCGACACAGATAAAAGGAGCCCAAGATTTCAGCATCGCCCAATCAACCGCGCCCTTTTTGTTGTGATTGTACACTGAACGCGCCGATGTCAGAACGATTGTCGCCAGCGAAGTGGCGACACAGACATGCATCAATGTGGCGGCGGGATTTCCAAGGCCGGTAAAGACGTAATACAGCGCAGGGACGATGGCGATGCCGCCCCCGACGCCAAGAAGACCGGCGAGGACGCCAGCGACGCCTCCAACCAGCAAAAGAAATACGATCAGCGCCGCAAGTTCTGTAAAGGGGATATCCACAGCCCGGTTCTATGCCGCCTCTGATGCAGGCTCAATCGCTGAAAGCGCCTCTTCGACCAGCGCTGGTCCTGCACCCGGCTTGTGGGTGCCTTCCGACAAGATACGCCGCCAACGCCGCGCGCCCGGGCGACCCTGAAACAGACCCAGCATATGGCGAGTAATCTGCGCCAGACGATCGCCCTTTGACAGGTGATCCTCTATATAGGGCAGCATGGCGCGCACAACGCTTTCAGTAGCCGTCTTTGGGACGTTTTCGCCAAATATGCGCTGGTCAGCTGCGCCAAGGATCGACATCGGATCGTGATAGGCGGCCCGGCCAATCATAACGCCATCAAACCCATCAGTCAGAAAAGCCTCAGCCTTCGAAAGATCTGTAATGCCGCCATTGACCGAAACATGCAGATCAGGCCGCATAGCTTTCATGCGTCGCGCCAGCGTGTAGTCCAGTTGCGGCACATCGCGATTTTCCTTAGGGCTAAGGCCTTTAAGCCAGGCTTTTCGGGCGTGAATACAAAAGATGCGCACGCCCGCATCTGACACAGTGTCGATGAAGGCAGGCAGCGTGTGTTCAACGTCTTGATCATCTACGCCAAGGCGGCATTTCACTGTGATCGCCGCCTTCCCATCAGCTGCATCGATCATCGCGGCGACGCAATCAGCAACCAGCTGGGGCTCACGCATCAGACAGGCGCCGAATGCGCCGCTTTGAACACGATCTGATGGACAGCCGACATTGAGGTTCACTTCTGGATAACCGAAGTCGATCGCGGTCTTCAAAGCAGTGGCCAGCAGGTCAGGTTCTGATCCGCCAATTTGCAAGGCGACCGGATGTTCTGCATCAGAAAAGCCCAACAAACGTTCCACATCGCCATGCGCGATAGCCGCAGCTGTCACCATCTCGGTGTAGAGCAGTGCGTGTTTCGAGATGAGACGATGAAGATAGCGGCAATGCCGATCCGTCCAGTCCATCATCGGGGCGACAGACAGGCGGCGCGCGATGTCCAGCGATGTGTTTTCTGTCAGCATGGTAACTGCGCCCGGAAGTGATTCCCGGGCGCACATAGCATCCAAAACGCAACTTCGCCAGTCGCCCGGGCTGGTCTGGGGCCTGCCCGAACGTAGGTCAAAGTCCGTATTTGGCGCCTAGATTATGTTGCCCATCACAGTACCGGAATGGGCGGCGCCAACGATGAAGAACAGAGCGACGTGAGCGACACGCACCAAAACCTACGAAGACCCGCGCGCCACAAGCTCTTAAGTGTAATCAGGCAGGCCGTATTTCAGATTGAAATATCCCTGCATCTCAGCGACTTCAGCTGGACTGTGCGCGCGGTCACAAATCAGCATTTCGCTCAGATATGACCGAATGCCATTGTTTCCTGAGCTACCTCGCCCAATGCGGCATTGACCGTTTGGCAAAGACACGTTGCCCATCACAGGAATAGACACAGTGGCTTCCGCCACCTGAATGCTAAGCGTCGCCCCGTCATATCGGACGGTCGTTAGCCGTGGCGCTGTCGTTCCGCCGGTGGTTGTCGCAGGGACGCTCACCCGACCTGCCGTGGTTTGCAGGAAGAAGGTTTCATCGTTCAAATTGCCGATGCTCAAACCAAAGTTTAGCTGATTGCCGCCGTACCATCTGGCAATTGGCGTGCTCGTTAACCCACTGATGCCTACTCGGTGGAGCGAATACATCGTGAAGCCTGTCGTTAGGCCGACCACTGCCGTTTCCGTTCCGAATGTTGTGTAGCTGTTGAAGTGCTTCAGAAGGTTTTGACCGTTGACCACCAATTCCCCCGATATCGGGGTGGTCGCGAACGTGTGGGCAAAGGCGTTCAGCTTATCGGTTATGGTTTCGACACTATTGCCGGTTGCAGTGAATGATGTGAGATCTGAGGGATCGATCCACGCGATTCCAGCATAGATCGGATTGTCTGGCGCCGCAGCGACTACATCGCCGATAGTATATGCCCCCTCGACGCTGATAGTCCCTGCTGGGTTAGTCGCCACCACTGTATACGTTCCAACACCCGACGAGGCGTCAGACAAAAACCCAGATACCGATCCGGTGGTCGCGTCGATGGACAAGCCGTCAGGCAAATCAGGGCTGCTATAGCTATCGGTGTTTGCCGAGAAACACACATCAGTCTCGAACACGACCTCATCAAATTCGTTGGCTACGATAGCGGGTAGCGGAACAATCTCAATGGGCGGCACGTCCTCGCCGTACCAGACAGGCTGCGACGGGATGGTCAGAAGGAAAGCGACCATTTCATCCGCTGCTGCGTCTGGGTCGTCTATAAGGCGATATGCGCCCCAATCACCGCTGCGCGACGGTGCATGGTGAAGATCGAAATGATTGTATCTCGCATCGATAAACGCCCGGTGGATTTCAAAGAAGTCCGCCATGAACGCGGCACACTCTGGCGACTTTCGCCAGATCTGCTGCGCCGCAAGCATCGTGTCTTCTGATGCGCCGTTAGAAAACGATGTTGAGTGTGAGATGTGCGGACCTTCTTCGTAGACGTCCAGACTGATGCCGGCAGCTTGGCAGACCTGCCAGTGATTGCGGAGTTTCTCGGTGATGTCAGGAAGCGACCCCACCACACCTTCTTCGCGAAGGTAGGTATCCATTAGCGCCGACATACCTGCATCATCATCAGCATCGATCAGAGCTTGCAACGCTGCGACTTTGGGAGCGTCGTTTATGATGCCGCCGCCGAAGTAGAGACCCAGACCGATCCGATCCCATTTCTGGTTGCGCGGCGTCCACGGGATGCCGCCTGCCGGTGTCTGGCCAGCCCAGGTGGCCGCTTCAATCAGACGGGAAACGCCGGTGGAAACTGAAGTGTCCGTCGTCGAATAAAGTGGGGCATCAGAGCGTTTTGAGCATTGGAGGCTCTGGCTCGTTTGTATGATTGATTATGCTGCTTGTTTTTGATGTTGCAAGCGTCGCTGTCGGATTGTCAGTTTTTTGATTTTCTCCCTTTCCCTGAGTATGGCTTTGTCCCTTCCGAAGTAGACGTCGGCAGGTGTGACGTTGTTCAGGCTCTCGTGGT
>CALKOT010000131.1 GCA_938092015.1 uncultured Paracoccaceae bacterium | reverse complement strand
CAAATACAATTCCACGGTGAATATCCCAAAGCCCTCCCATCAGGTGAAAGGGCAAAAGTGGCCGACTTTTACGCCGCCCGCGACCGCATTGGGCCGCCGCTACCGTGGTCGAGTATTGCTCCGCCGATTACAGCTTGGAGCCGTCGAAGGTATGCGTATCTGAATAGCAGAATTTCAAAGGCTGCAATGATACAGAAGGCCAGACAATCGTCGATCAGCATGGTTCATTTCCAAGTCAGCTCTTTACTGAAGTGGGGCCATTCGACACGAAAGAAACCACCCGAACAGTCCCATTCAATCGCAACCGTTTGATCGATTGCATCTAACGCTTTCGGGTTAGCGAAAGATGGCCAACATCCTCGGCTGAGCATAGCGGCCCAACCGAGGACATTGCAGCTAAGTCAGAGATCCATCTGCGGGCAGACCAAGAACTTCTCACCCGTTGTCTTGGCATAGTAGCGTGCAACGATTTCTGGCTGCAGCGCCCGCGACAGCGAAATCTCGTCAGTGTAATGGCTGGCGAAGGTCGTTTTCAGTTCAGCCACAACGCGCGCTCTGAGACGTGCGGCGACCTCTTGGCCCGCCTTGGCGAGGAAGTTCGGCAGCAGCCAGCCGCCAACGCCCCAGGCCATGCCATAGCCCCGGTTCAAGGTCGTGGGTGAGACGTCCAGCCCGCCATAAAGGTAGACCTGCTTGTGGTGGATTGACCCATAGATGCTGTAGGCGCCAGGGGTGCGGGCCGCAGCTGCCTCCATCGCCGAAAGGATTTTTGAAGCAAGGTCGCCGCCGCCTGTTGCATCGAACGCCAGCGTCGCGCCAGTGGCGTGAATCGCGTCGGTCAGGTCAGCAGCGAAGCTGTCTGAGCTGCTGTCACAGATGTATCTCGCACCGATTTTTTCTAGAATCTCAGCCTGCTCTGGCCGGCGCACGATGTTCACCAGATCGACGCCATCGGCCTGGCAAATGTGGTTCAGCATCTGACCAAGGTTCGACGCTGCCGCCGTGTGGACGATGGCTTTGTGACCCTCTGCCCGCATCGTCTCAAGGAAGCAAAGCGCTGTCAGCGGATTCACGAAGCAGGAGGCGCCGTCTTTGGCGGTATGCTCTTCTAGCAAAGGCATGCACATCATTGCCGGCAGGCAACGGTACTGTGCGTACATACCACCGCCCATGACGGCGACGAGTTTGCCCATCAGGGCCTGCGCCGCTGGGCTGTCGCCAGCTGCAACCACGAAGCCTGCGCCTTCGTTGCCAACGGGAAGTGACTGGCCGATTCGGGCCTTCATAGTTTTCATGCCTACTGGCGGCACGGGAGCCGTCAGCACGGCCTCAGCGCCTGATCCACTGCCCTTAGCCTTGCCCATGCTGGACCAACCGAACATCACGCCTTGATCAGACGGGTTAATCGGCGTCGCCTCGACCCGGACGATGACCTGATCCGGCTTTGGCGTTGGCATGGGCTGCTCTTTCAGCTCCATCCACAATTCGCCGGCTTCGGTGACGGTGGACAGCATCTGCAGGTATGTTTCGGGAAGGGACATAGGGGTTCCAATTCATCAGGGGAATTTTGAGGTGACCCTATACGCCTTCGCGCCCCATGAAAACGCAGCCGTTGCGGCATCGGTTGCCAAATCCCAGCCCGTCAGCCATCACGGTGAAACAGAGGGAGACGCGCCATGAACATTCTTTTCATCATGTATGACCAGTTGAGGTTCGATTATCTCAGCTGCGCCGGGCATCCCCATCTGGAAACACCGAACTTCGACCGTGTCGCGGCCAAAGGCGTGCGATTCACCAACGCCTATGTTCAGTCACCGATCTGCGGCGCCTCTCGGATGAGCTTTTATACCGGGCGTTACACGTCCAGCCACGGCGCGCATTGGAACGGGTATTCGCTGCGTGTAGGCGAGATAACGATGGGCGATCATCTGCGCAATTCCGGCATGGACTGCTGGCTGCTGGGCAAGACCCACATGAAGGCGGATGTGGCGGGGATGGAGCGTTTGGGCATCGCCCAAGATGGCGTCATCGGCGTGCGGCAGGCGGAGTGCGGTTTCGATTCTTGGGTGCGTGACGATGGGCTTTGGGGGCAAGGGCCTGACGGGTTCTATGATGAAAAACGCTCTCCCTATAACGAATATCTGAACTCAAAAGGTTACGAAGGGGAGAACCCCTGGGCTGACTTCGCCAATGCTGGAGTTGAAAATGATAAGATCGCCTCTGGATGGATCTTTCGCAACGCCGACAAGCCCGCGAACATCCGTGAGGAAGACAGCGAAACACCTTGGCTAACCTCTGAAACCCTACGATTCATGGAGGAAACGGAGGGACCGTGGTGCGCCCATGTCTCCTACATCAAACCCCACTGGCCCTACATCGTGCCCGCGCCTTATCACGACATGTTCGGCGCCAATCATGTTCCCGCCGCCAAACGACATGAAAGCGAGCTGGACAATCCACAACCGGTTTTTGGCGCATATATGGAGAACAAGATTGCGCAGGCCTTTCAGAAAGATGAGGTCCGCCAAAAGGTGATCCCGGCCTATATGGGGCTGATCAAGCAGTGCGATGACCAACTAGGGCGCATACTCGACTATCTTGATGAGACCGGGAAAGCAGACGAGACGATGATCGTGCTGACCTCGGACCACGGCGATTATCTTGGCGATCACTGGCTGGGGGAAAAGGATCTGTTTCACGAGCAGTCAGTCAAGGTTCCGATGATCATCTTCGACCCACGGGCCGAGGCGGACACAACGCGCAGCACTACCTGTGATGCGCTGGTCGAAAGCATCGACCTTGCGCCGACCTTTGTTGATGCGGCGGGCGGAAAGCCTGCCTCGCACATTCTTGAGGGCCGCTCGCTGATGCCCTGGCTACGGGGCGAGACGCCGGACTGGCGGCAATTCGTAGTCAGCGAATTCGACTACTCCGCGACCCCTCAGGCCGTGAAGCTGGAGTTAGAGCCTCGCGATGCCCGCCTTTTCATGATCTTCGATGGGCGGTTCAAGATGACGCATGCAGAAGGCGGCTTCCGGCCAATGTTGTTCGATCTGGAGACAGACCCGGATGAATTCGATGACCTCGCAAAGGGCGATGCGCATCAGGCTGAGATTGACCGGCTGTACGGCTATCTTGCGCAGTGGGGACGGCGGATGTCGCAGCGGGTAACCAAGTCGGATGCGGATATCCAAGCCATGCGCGGGCGGTCGATGCGGCGGGGGATATTGCCATTTCTGGCGGATGGAACCGAGGTGCCGGAGGAGCTGTTGGAGAAGTATACCGGCCCGATAAAACAGAACTTTGTGGAAGAATAAGCGGGACAGCGGCACAGGTCTTTCTCGCAAAACCTTTCACATGTGAAAGCAAGCTTAAGCTATTGATTTATAGAGACCACCGGTGTGATCGCCTTAGTTCGTTCATGATTTGATCACGATCGAGGACCTATTCGCTCAATCTGCCCCAGCACCTCAGACGCCGCCGATAGCGCCCGGCCTGCCGTCACCGTGATTGGCGGTAGGACCATCCATTCCAGCGCCCACATCGCGCCTGAACGTTCCTGCTCATGCACCAGCGTATTGTGCAGCGCGCCCATTTGTGCGGCGTTGTAATGAGCCAGCGTCACCAGCAGTTCGGCACGGATCGGATTGGCTTTGTGCGCCATGGCCGATGACGCCCCGCCGCCAGCGATTTTCACTTCGTCAATACCTTGCTGCGCCATCAGGCAAAGGTCGGTGCCGATCTTGCCAAGTGCCCCGCTGATCATCGATTGCCAGTTTCCAAAGCGTACGATCAGGCTGCGGTCAGTGTGCCAACAGCCATCGTCGCGCGCACCAAGCGCTGCGGCCATATGAGCGGCAATGTCGTCAGCCTTCGCGCTGAAAGTCCCCCTGTCGCCGACAGGGCCGCCGAACTGGATGACTTTCAGGTCTGCCGCCAGTGCCTCACCATCTGTTTGGAGGCGCTGCAAGGGTGCGCGCCATGTGTTGAGGCGATAAGCGGCTGTGATGGGCAGCGCGGCCTGCATTCGGGTGCGGCCCATGAGTTCCGTGGCGCCATATCGATCTGCTAGGGCGCTGATGGCGGTGATTACCTCGGCCAATCGGGCACAGTGGAGGCCACGGATCGCCTCAAGCGTTTGCACCAACACCGTGTCGAGCAGGTCCTGCGAAGTCGATCCGGTGTGGATGGCTTTTGGCGCAGTGCAGGCGTCGCGCATCTGGCGGACCAGCGCGGGGACGACGAGGCCATCTTTGGCGACGCCTTCGCGCAGGCCAGGGATGTCGGGGGCGAAGTTATCGAGGGAGGTTAGGGCGGTGGCGCCGTCTTGCTCGCTGACATCTCCGACGGCGATCAGTGCTTCGGTTAGGGCGCGCTCAAAGGCAATGAGGCGAGGGAGTTGAGCGTCAGTGGCCCACTCGGCCTGTGTCGCCTCGTCAGCGAAGAGGCCACCCATCCAAGGGTGATTGAAGAGGGATGTGGTCACTGAATTGCCCGTAGATTGGCGAGAAGTCGCCCCAAGCGCTGTTGGCGCGTGCGACCAGCACGGGCCGCGCCCCGCTGCCTGGCAGGCGATTGAAAATCGCCAAGAAGGAGCCACCCCCTTGGGTGGGCGCACTGCGGCGTATCAAGTTCTTGATAGGTTAGAGGTACTCGGGACGATAAAGTGCCCGCTAGTAGTGTTTCGCTTGCCCACCCGTGGATGGGCGCAACCCTTCTTGAAGGTCGGGCGCTGGATGCCCGGATCAAGTCCGGGCATGAATGTTTCATAAGGTTTTTGCCGATATTCGACGTCAAACCAGCGTCGCTTCGGTCATGGAATTCACCATCTCCATGTCGACCTCAGGCGCCAGCTCAACCACTTTCAACCCGCCTTCGACGATATCAAAGACGCCAAGGCCGGTGATGATGCGGTCAACAACTGACTTGCCGGTCAGAGGCAATGTGCATTCCTTAAGCAGCTTCGATTCACCCTTCTTGTTGGCGTGATCCATGATCACAACAACCCGGCCAACGCCTGCGACCAGATCCATCGCGCCGCCCATGCCTTTGACCAGCTTGCCGGGGATCATCCAGTTCGCAAGGTCGCCGTTTTCGGCCACTTCCATCGCGCCAAGGATCGCCATCGCGATCTTGCCGCCCCGGATCATCCCGAAGGACGTGGCGCTATCGAAATAAGCGGTCTGCGGCAGTTCAGTGATGGTCTGCTTACCTGCGTTGATCAGGTCAGCGTCAATTTCATCCTCGGTTGGGAACGGCCCCATGCCGAGCATCCCGTTTTCCGATTGCAGCGTCACTTCGATCCCATCGGGGATGTAGTTCGACACCAGCGTCGGGATGCCGATGCCGAGGTTCACGTACCAGCCGTCCTGCAGTTCCTGAGCGGCGCGCGCCGCCATTTCATTACGATCCCAAGGCATTATGCGGCCCTCACTGTGCGCTGTTCGATGCGTTTTTCGTGGTCGCCCTTGATCAGGCGGTTCACATAGATGCCGGGCAGGTGGATGAGGTCAGGATCGAGGCTGCCTGTTGGCACAATTTCCTCAACCTCAACCACGCAGGTCTTGCCGCACATGGCTGCGGGTGGGTTAAAGTTGCGGGCGGTTTTGCGGAAGATGCAATTGCCGGTCTCGTCCGCTTTCCATGCTTTGACGATGGATAGGTCTGCGACGATGCCGCGCTCAAGAATGTAGTCCTGACCGTCGAAGTTCTTCACTTCCTTACCTTCGGCGATCACGGTGCCAACGCCGGTTTTGGTGTAGAAACCAGGAATGCCAGCGCCGCCAGCACGCATACGTTCGGCCAGCGTGCCTTGAGGGTTGAATTCCAGTTCCAGCTCACCAGACAGATACTGCTGCATGAAGGTGTCGTTCTCACCCACATAGGACGACAGCATCTTTTTCACCTGACGGGTCTGGAGAAGAAGGCCGAGGCCGAAATCATCCACACCGGCATTGTTAGATGCGATGGTCAGGTCCTTGGCACCATTAGCTACAATCGCTGAAATCAGGTTTTCCGGGATGCCGCACAGGCCAAAGCCCCCTGCGGCGATGAACATGCCGTCGAACAGCAGGCCATCAAGGGCCTCCGCCGCCGATCCGTAGATCTTCTTGGCCAAGTTTTCGTCTCCTTCTCAGGCTGCGGCGCGAAGGCCCAGCATTTCGCGCGCCTGGGCTGTGGTCGCTACAGGTCGCTCATATGTCTCGCAAAGATCGACGACGCGCTGCACAAGCGCGGCGTTCGAAGGCGCTAGCGTTGTTCTATCCAGCTTGACGTTATCCTCAAGCCCTGTTCGCGCATGGCCGCCATTCGCCACACACCATTCATTGAGCATGATCTGGCCCGGCCCGATGCCAGCCGCGCACCATTCGCTGTCAGGAAGCAGGCGTTTCATCGTCTGGATGTAGAAATCGAACGTCTCTTTATCGACCGGCATGGCGTTTTTAACGCCCATGACGAACTGTACGTACACGTCTTTGGCGAGACGCCCATCGGCCTGCATCTTGGCGGCCTGATGGATGTGGGACAGATCGAACGCTTCGATTTCCGGCTTCACTTCATGCGCGATCATCTCGGATGACAGCCAATCGACCAGATCGGGAGAGTTCTCGTAGACCCGCGTCGGAAAGTTGTTCGACCCGACGGTCAGAGAGCACATGTCAGGGCGGAGGGGGATCATACCACCGCGTTCCCGGCCTGAGCCGGAACGCCCGCCAGTCGAGAACTGTGTAATCATGCCGGGGCAGTGTTTTTCGAGGCCCTCTTTCAAGGCTGCGAACCTGTCCGGATCTGAAGTCGGCGTCTGGTCGTCATTGCGAACATGGCAATGGGCGATGGCAGCGCCGGCCTCGAATGCGGCCTGGGTCGATTCCACCTGCTCTGGCACCGTGATCGGGACGGCGGGATTATCCGCTTTGGTGGGGACGCTGCCAGTGATGGCGACGCAGATGATGCAGGGTTTGGTCATCGGTCAGTCCTTCGATGTCGAAAAAGCCCTAGAAGTCAAAGAAGATCGTTTCGCCATCGCCCTGAAGGCTGATGTCGAAACGATACTGGCCCTCGCCTGTCTTCTCAGCGATCAGCGTGGGCACGCGGTTCTGGTGTTCGATGCGGCTGAGGATCGGATCAGCGGCGGTGTCATCCTCTGGAAAGTACATCCGGGTCTGAAGGCCAACATTGATGCCCCGCGCGACGACCCAGAACGTGATGTGGGGCGCCTGCATGCGACCATCCGGGAACGGGACAGCGCCGGGTTTGATCGTCTCAAATGTCCATTCGCCCGTCGTATAGTCCCCCACCTTGCGGCCCCAGCCAGGAAAATTCGGATCGCCCGGCCCGCGCGGATCGCGCCCGCCGGGATAAATCCCGTCAGCATCGGCCTGCCAGATCTCAACCATCGCATCTTTCAACGCAGTGCCCGTACCATCATAGGTCGTGCCAGTGATCGTGATGCGTTCGCCTTTTGTGGCGTCCGACAGCATCGTGGCGCCTAGGTCGTCGTCATAAACGCCCCCAATCTCGCACATGTTCGGGAGGCAACCGATATGTACGTAGGGCCCGGCCGTCTGGCTGGGACTTTCTTTGAAGTAGTCCAGCTTCTGCGCCATCACGCCCCCTCCACCCGGTTTTCGAACATCGTCTGGCGACGCCCGCGCAGGACCATGTCGAACTTGTAGGCCCGCGCATCCATCGGGATGGTGCGGGTCATGTCCAGCGCCGCTGTCAGGCTGTCGATGCCTTCTTCGTGCGGAACACCCTGCACGATAGGGCAGAGGCGGATCATTGGATCGCCCTCAAAATACATCTGGGTGATCAGACGCTGGGCGAAAGCTTCGCCGAAGATCGAGAAATGGATGTGGGCAGGCCGCCAGTCATTCGCGCGGTTTAGCCAGGGGTAGACGCCAGGCTGGATGGTGCGGAACTCATAGTTGCCATCAGCGTCCGTCATGCACCGCCCGCAGCCGCCAAAATTTGGATCGAGGGCGGCGATGTAGCCCTCTTTCTTGTGGCGATAGCGCCCGCCTGCGTTCGCCTGCCAGACCTCCAACAACGCATTCGGCACGCCGCGTCCGGTTTCGTCCATCACGCGGCCATAGACGATGATGCGGGGGCCGACGGCGCTTTGCCCTTCAGCCGCATAGTTGTGGATCAGGTCGGCATCCTCTGGCCGCACCGTATCGGGCGCAAACACCGGCCCAGTCGTTTCAGACAGCGTCTGCGGCATGGCCAACAGCGCGCGGCTGGGCGAGCGGGCGACAGAAGTCCGGTATTGCGGCGTCAGCGCGGGCGGTTGCCAGGACCGGTCGCGGGCGAAGAAACTTCCGCCACTCATGTGTCGTCTCCCAATTCTACACCCATCTTAGCGTACGTTTGCTTGGCCAGCTTAATAGCATGGTTCGCCTTGGGCACCCCCGCATAGACCGCGACATGAAGGAATGTCTGCATCACGTCATCCGGGGACGCCCCCGTATTGGCCGTAGCGCGGATGTGCATCGGGATTTCGTCGAAATTCCCGCATGCAGCCAAAAGGGCAAGCGTCAGCATCGACCGTTCCCGGTCTGGGATAGCGTCACCCGCCCAGACAGTTCCCCATGCGCTTTCCGTAATCATCTGTTGAAACGGTTGGTCGAAGGGTGTTTTCGCCGCCTCAGCCCGGTCGACATACGCGTCCCCGAGAACCT
Organism: uncultured Paracoccaceae bacterium; assembly: GCA_938092015.1. Taxonomy (GTDB): domain Bacteria; phylum Pseudomonadota; class Alphaproteobacteria; order Rhodobacterales; family Rhodobacteraceae; genus Pikeienuella. The sequence goes on along the minus strand of CALKOT010000131.1, from coordinate 23,031 downwards.
TGCGGCGGGTGGCCATGCCTTTGTCGAATCTGTCAGTCATTTCATAATCCTCACCGGGGCCTCAGTAGGGCAGGCCAACATAGTTTTCGGCCATAGCGCGCTGCGCCGCTTCGTTTGAACGCAAGAATTCCAGTTCCGCGACCTGAATGCGGATGTCGAATTCTGACTGGTCGGGGTAGCGGTGTAAAAGTGACGAGAACCACCACGAAAACCTTTCCGTCTTCCACACGCGCAGAAGCGCCTTGGCGGAATAGCCGTCGATGCCCTCAGACGACCCGCTTTCATAGAATTGACGCAGACCATTGTAGAGGTATTGGACGTCCGACGCCGCTGTGTTCAGGCCTTTAGCGCCGGTTGGCGGTACGATGTGGGCGGCGTCACCACACAGGAACAGGCGGCCCCAGCGCATAGGCTCGGTCACAAAGGACCTGAGCGGGGCGATAGACTTTTCAACAGACGGACCAGTAACCAGCGCATCGGCGAACTTGGTGGGGATGCGACGCTTGAGTTCTTCCCAGAACGCGGCATCTGTCCAATCGTCCGGGCTGTCAGAAAGCGAGCATTGGATGTAGTGGCGGCTAAGCTGCTCGTTCCGCATGGAACACAGCGCAAAGCCACGGTTTGAATTTGAATAAACCAGTTCGTGGTTCACCGGCGGCGTTTCCGATAGGATGCCAAGCCAGCCAAACGGATAGACCTTTTCATATTCGCGCCGGACGCTTAGCGGAATGGTCTGGCGCGATACCCCGTGGAACCCGTCACAACCCGCTACGAAATCGCAATCGATACGCCGGGGTTGTCCGTCCACAGTGTAGGTGATGTAGGGCGTGTCACCGTCAGCGCCATTAATCACGACATCGTCGACATTAAACTCAATCGGCCCGCCAGTCTTTTCACGGGCATCATAGAGGTCGCGCGTCACCTCGGTCTGGCCATAGACCATGACCGGATGGCCGGTCAGCACAACAAAATCGATGCGAAAGCTTTCTTCGCCGTATGAGATATACGTGCCATCATGGGAATAGTTTTCCGCGCGCATCCGGTCAGAACATCCCGCTTCATCCATCAGCTGAAGCATACCGCGTTCCAGGACGCCCGCACGAATGCGGCTAAGGACATAATCCTTGGTCTTGCGTTCCAGCACCACGCTTTCAATGCCACGCGTATGCAGAAGCTGCGCAAGCAATAGGCCAGATGGCCCGCCCCCGATGATGGCGACTTGAGTACGCACGATGCCTCCCTACCGTCTTGACCCCTTTTTGGATCATCAAATACGATCAGTAAAATGAAAATTCATGCGGTTTAGTTGCCATGTTGGAAAGTAACGCCGTTCAGGCACCTGACGGCCTTTGTCGCCATCGCCCGCGCCGGGCGGTTCAAAGAGGCCGCTGAACGGTTGTCGCTGACCCAGCCAGCCATCTCCAAGACCGTAAAGGATCTGGAAGATATCCTTGGCCTGCGCCTGTTTGAACGTGACCGGGGCGGCGCGCGGCTGACCAGCGCCGGCGAAGTGTTCTCTGGCTTTGCTGAGCAAAGCATAGCCGCCCTTGGCCACGGCCTCGCCAGTCTGGATGCGATGGAAGGCGGCGCGGCGACGCCCTTGCGTATTGGCGTTCTGCCCAGTGTGGCGGCAAACCTGCTGCCGGATGCGATCCTTCGTTTTTCCGATCTGTCGCCAAGCACCCAGACAATGGTTGAGGACGGCCCAATTGAAAACCTGATCGCGCGACTTCGGGTCGGGGAACTTGATCTCGTGGTTGGTCGCCTCGGCCGATCTGATCTGATGACCGGGCTGACATTCACCCAACTCTATTCCGAACATATCGTGTTCGCGGTTGCGGGCGATCACCCCGAAACTGGCGCTGCTGACCTGTCGGTGCTGGATCGAAATCTGGTTCTTTATCCGCCGAAAGGCGCTGCGATCAGACCGATGGTCGACCGGTTCATGATCTCTGAAGGGGTCAGCAAACCTGCCAAGGTGATTGAAACTGTATCGGCGCCTTTGGCCGCTCAATGACATTGGGCCCGGCGCGGGCAATCTGGATCATCAGTGAAAGTGTCGTCGCCGGAGATGTGGCGTCTGGCCGTATGCAAACATTACCCATCGACACCAGCATCACCGCAGGACCGATTGGCATCGTATCGCGCGCCGATGAGGACCCGACGCCACCCATGCGCCTGTTCCGCCAGGCGCTACGAGATACGTTGGACGTTAGTTAAGTCTGAAGCCGTCCAGCCCCAACTCATCGGACAGTTTGAACGCATTCATCCCGCCGTCGATATGCAGGTCCGCGCCCTTCATCCAGTGACTTTCGGGGCTAAGGATAAAGGCGGCGATCTCGGCGATTTCCTTTGGTCCCCCTGCCCGCCCGGCGCGCTTGATATTCTTATCGACCTTCTCACCAAAGGCACGCTTGAAGTCGTCCAGAATGCCGGTGTCGACAGCGGCCGGGCTAATTGAATTTGCCCGCAGATCAAGCGCCTGCAGTTCACTCTGCATCCCAAGCGTCCAGAGGATCATCGCCTCTTTTGTGAGGTTGTAGCATGTCGTCGGGTTCAGGCCTTCATCAACGATAAACGCCGCCAATTGATCTTTGCTGGTCAGCGCCGCCAGACGCTTGTTCTGGTCAACATTCGCCAACCAGTTCTGCCCTGCCCGCGACGCCATATTGGCGATGCAGCCGCCGGGCTTCATATGCGGCAGCATCGCCTTCATGAACTGCCGTTGGCCGAGGAAATTGACGGACAAGATCAGTTCTTCCCACCCATCGCGTGGCGGGACGCCAGCATTGTTGCAGAGGCCGTCCAGCGAAGTGTCGACCTGCGCGGCGGCGGCTTCGATAGATGCAGGATCGTCGAGGTCCATCTGAATGAAGCGATCAGCGCCCGCAGCCTCATGCTTATCAAAGCCGATAACGGTATGCCCCCGCACCTTCAGGATCTTCATCAGTTCAGCGCCAATCCCGCTGGCGACGCCGGTGACTGCATACGTGCTCATCTAGACGGGTCCTTGCTGCATGTTGTCCGGCAGCCAAGTGGCAATGTCCGGGAACAGGATCAAGACGAAGACCATCAGCACCATGATCAGGAACATCGGGATCGCAGCCTTGGCGATATAGCTCATCTCATGGTTGGTCATGCCCTGCAGAACGAACAGGTTAAAGCCGATGGGCGGCGTGATCTGGGCCATTTCCACCACCACCACGATAAAGATACCGAACCAGATCAGGTCAATACCCGCCTCACGGATCATCGGCTCAACCACCGCCATGGTTAGAACGACCGACGAGATGCCATCGAGGAAACAGCCAAGAATGATATAAAAGACAAGGAGGGCCATGAGGAGTTCGAACCGGCTAAGGTCCAACCCGGCTATCAAATCCGCCAGACTGCGCGGCAGGCCGGTAAAGCCCATCGACAGCGACAGGAACGCGGCGCCCGCCAGAATCAGTGCGATCATGGCTGAGGTCCGCGTTGCGCCCATCAGGCTTTCGGTGAAGGTCGACCAGCTAAGTGAGCCTTGAGACGCCGCAAGCAACAGCCCGCCGATAACGCCGAATGCGGCAGCCTCAGTCGCAGTGGCGTAGCCGAGGTACATTGAGCCGATCACAACTGTGATCAGGATCATCACCGGGATCAGGAATTTCGAATTATTGACCTTCTCCATGAAGGTCATGCGGGGTTCCTCAATCGGGTTCCAGTCAGAGGCTGTCTTCGACTTGATCGCTACATAACCCATGAACATCGCCGCCAGCACGAGGCCCGGCACGATGCCCGCAAAGAACAGCTTGGTGATGCTCTCGTTGATCGTGACGCCATAAACGATCAGCGTCAGCGAGGGCGGGATCATCAGACCCAATGTGGCCGCGCCCGCCAGAGTGCCGATGATCATATGTTCGGGGTATTTGCGGCGGCGGAGTTCCGGGATCGACATCTTGCCGACTGTGGTCAGCGTCGCGGCGGACGAGCCGGATACAGCAGCGAACACGGTGCAGCCGACGATGTTCGTGTGAACAAGACCGCCGGGAAGGCGCGCCATCCAGGGGGAGAGGCCCTGGAACATGTCTTCCGATAATCGCGTCCGATAGAGGATTTCGCCCATCCAGATGAAGAGCGGCAGTGCGGTTAGCGTCCACGAAGAAGACGCCGCCCAGATTGTCGTCAGCATAACGTCGCCAACGGGGCGGGTCGTGAACAACTCCATCCCCACCCAGGCAACGCCCATCAGAGCAAGGCCGACCCAGACGCCGGTGCCAAGAAGGGTGAATAGAACGAAGAGAAACAGGATGATGATTGAGACGTTTTCCATCATTCGGCCCCTTCGCCAGCAATCTCACGCTCAATCCGGTGATTGCCCTTGAAGATCAGGTTCACCAGGTGATCGGTCAGCGCGATGGCCAGGATCACTGCACCGATCAGCATCAGTGATTGCGGCATCCAGAGCAGAGTTTTGTCCTGCCCCTGAGAGATGTCATTAAATTTCCAAGACCAGTAAACGAACTTTTGGCAGTAGAAGACGAAATACCAGGCGATGGCGGCGCCGAGGCCAAAGCACCAGATCTCCATCACCCATTTCGCCTTTGGGCCGAGAGCATTCAGCAGGATGGATACCCGGATATGCGCGCCCTTGTTCAGGGCGTTGGCGAAGGCAAGGAAGGACGCGGCGCACATTGCAAAGCCTGCGTATTCCGGGGCGCCTGGGAACACTTCGCCCGTCCAGCGGGCCAGCATCTGGATGACGATCAGCGACAGGATCGCGATCAGGCACAATGCGGCCATGACCCCCGACACCTGATACAGAAAATCCAGCCCCTTACGGAGCGCGCGCACAAAGCCCATGACGACCCACCTGAATGTTGGAATCAGAAAGCCCGGGCCGCCTAAGCAGCCCGGGCGTCAGCGTCTTATTTAGACGCCAGATACGCGTCGATGATCGCCTGACCTTCGGCACCAGCAGCCTCTGACCATTCTTTGATCATCTGTTTGCCAGCTTCGTTCAGCTCACCAACCAGCTTGTCGCCGGCAGGGCCGACTGTCATGCCGCCAGCGCGCAGGCCGTTCAGCGTGAAGTCGGTGTACTGAACCGCGCGCCAGTGCCCGGCGTACTCAGCCAGCTCAGCACAGGCGGTCATAACGGCCTTGCTGGCGTCGGACGCGCCATTCCAGCTGTCTTTGTTCACGATGATTGAGTTGCGGGGCATCCACGCATCAACTTCGTAGAAATGCGTCAGGCTTTCCCAGACCTTACGGTCATAGCCCGTCGCGCCGGATGAGATCATGGATTCAGCAACGCCAGTGGCGAACGCCTGGCTGATTTCAGCCGCTTCGATGGTCACGGGCAGCATGCCCGTCAGCTCAGCCAGCCGTGCGGTCGCGTTGTTGTAGGACCGGAACTTGATTCCCTTCATGTCGGCGACAGAGTTCACTTCTTTCTTGAAGTAGAGACCCTGTGGCGGCCACGGCACAGCGTACAGCAGGTGCAGGTTCTGATCATCAAGGATCTTCGAAATGGTCGGCTCAGCCGCAGCCCACAACTTGTTCGAATCTTCGAAGTTCGTCGCAAGGAACGGGATTGAGTCGATCGCAAAGACCGCGTTTTCGTTCTGGTGACCGGACAAGAGACGCTCACCAATTGGGGCCTGACCGGTCTGAATAGCGCGTTTGATCTGCGCACCGGGGAAGAGAGAACCTGACGGGTGCGTAACAATTTCGATGTCGCCGCCCGTGCCCGTGGTCACGCAGCTGGCGAATTCAGCGGCGGTGACGGAATGGTAGTTTGATGCGGAATAGGCCAGCGGCATATCCCATTTTTCAGCCAGCGCAGATGTCGCGCCCGCCGCAGTCATCGCCGTGGCGGCGAGGAAGGTTGAGAGTTTTTTCATGCGGTAGTCTCCCTGTTTTTAGCCCGCCTTATGACGGGTCCTGAGGTTCATCATGCGGCATGCCGGGCGGGCGCGTAACTGCTCATGTCGGCATTGGGGGTCTTTCCGGCAATCATCTGGGCGAGTAATCGCCCGGTCTTCGGCCCGCCGGTCAGGCCGATATGGTGGTGGCCAAAGCCCATGAAGGCGCCTTTGACGCCAGGGGCTTCGCCGATGATGGGGATCGAATCCGCAGGCGCAGGGCGATGACCCATCCATTCCGTTTCCTCTTTCCAGGTGAGGGTCGGAAACGCGGATTTAATGTTTGCGCGGAGAAGATCGAAAGGCGCCTTTGACGGCCCTTTCTCCAACCCGCCAAATTCGACCATGCCAGCAAGGCGCAGGCGCCCTTCCATCGGGGTCATGACAAACTTGCCTGAAGCGATCATCAGGGGGGATTTAGGATAGAAAGATGGTTCCCACAGCTCAATGTGATAGCCGCGCTCAGCCTCCAATGGCACTTTCAGTCCGAGTTTCTTGGTCAGAGGGCCGGACCAGACGCCAGTGGCGATGACGAGCGTGTCGCAGGGGATCGTCTCACCGCCCGCACGTACGCCGGAGACAGCACCATTTTCCTGCGCGATGTCTTCGATTTCAGCCTTGATAAAGCGGGCGCCCAGCGCCTCTGCATGGCTGGCCAGCGCTTTGACATATTCGCCGGGGTCTGAGATGCGGCCATGATCGCCGCAGACAACGCCATAGCCAAATTTGGAGGGGACGATAGGGTCGTAGTCCTGGAAAGCCGGGCCTTCCAGTTCGGTCCATTTCACGCCCTCATTACGCCGAATGTCCCAGGCCAGTGCGTCGCCAAGAAACTTTTCACGGCTATCATAGGCAAAGGTGTAATCGCTTTCGACGATGAACCCTTCAGCGCCCGTGCCCGCCGCCAATGCCTGATGTTCGGCCAGACTGTCGCCTACCACACCTGCAACGGCAGACCCGATACGTCGCGTATCCGCCTCATTCGCATGGCCGAGATATTTGACCAGCCAGGGGGCCAGCTTGGGCAGATAGCTCCACTTGAGGAAAAGCGGCTGCATCGGATCAAACAGCATCTTCGGCGCTTTGCCGATCAGCCCCGGCCCGGTGACCGGCACCATGGAGCAGGACGCGAGAACACCTGCGTTGCCGTACGATGTACCTGCCGCAGGGCCAGCGCGATCGACAAGCGTCACATCAATCCCGTCGCGCCGTAGCTGGATCGCCGTTGAGACGCCAACGATCCCGGCCCCGATGACGACAACATGTCGGCTCATTGCGCTGACCCTTCCACTGCATAATGATCCAGTTTCGCAAGGTCAGGGCGGATGCCAAGGCCCGGCCTTTCGGGTACGATAACAGCGCCATTGGCTACGGGGAACGGGGACTCAAGAATATCTTCCCGTAGATAATAGGTCGCCTGATAGAACTCACATCCCAGCGAAATTTCCGGCGTTGCAGCAATCATATGCGCGCCTGCAAGATGCGCGAGGCCCGCCTCAAACATGTCGCCGCCATATGCTGTCATGCCATTGGCGACGGCCATGCGCGCAACGGTCTGGCCACGGATAAGGCCGCCGGATTTCATGATTTTCACCGAGACGCCGTCCGCGATCTTTTCTTTAGCGGCACGCGCCATGTCCTCTGGGCCAAATACGCTTTCGTCAGCCAAAAGTGGGCTTTTAGTCATCGCCCGCAATTCAGCCATCAGGTCAAAATGGTGGGCCCGGACAGGTTGTTCGATAAAGTCAGGCGCGAAGCTATCAACGTCGCGCACACGCACCATCGCCTCGCCAGGTTGCAGACCCTGATTGAAATCCACACGGACAGAAATCTCTGGAAAGTCATTGCGAAGCCGTTCAAGCCGCATGACGTCAAACGCCGCGTCACTGAACCCGGTCTTCAGCTTAACCAGCCGCACACCGTCATCGCGCAGGCGACCTAGCAACTCCACATCCTGGTCGAAGTCAGGGTTCGCCAGCGACACCGACAACGGGATCGTCGCGCGCGCTAATCCGCCTAGCAGCGCCCAAACCGGCAGACCGCTAATCCGCCCTTCGAGGTCCAGCAATGCACTTTCCAGCGCTGCTTTCGCCTCGGTGCAATGGGCAACGGCGTAACGGCAATCTTCCATGATCGCGGCACGGTCGCTGACCTTGCGCCCTACGACCAGCGGGCGGAGATAGCGGTTCAGCGCGGCATACGCCGCCTCGGGCGTGCCGGTGAAAACTGACCAGGGCGAAGCCTCACCAAAACCTTCGGCGCCACCTTCAGCAGTCAGGCGCAGAACGATGATTTCACACGACCCTTCGACCGATCCGATGCCGTGGTCACGACGTGAAACGACAGGCAGCGCGAGGCGCCATAGGTCCATGCCGGTGATCGTTTGCGCAAGATCTGTCATTGAAGCTCCTTGACCGAAAAACCCTGCCTATCCGGCTTCATCATTTCCAATACAAAATATTGCCTAGGGCATCAGAAAAAGTGATATAAATTTTCGATGTCCCTCCGCTTTCGTCAGCTTCAGGCCTTTCACGCCATTGTCGAAACCGGCACCGTAACTGGCGCCGCATCGCGCCTTGGCATCTCACAACCCGGCGTTTCAAACCTGATCGCTCAGCTGGAAACACAGACGCGGCTAAAACTGTTTGACCGGGCCAAGGGTCGTCTGATCACGACGCCAGAGGCGGACGTTCTGTTTCGTGAAGTTGAAACAGTCGTGCGCGGTCTCGACCATGTTTCGCAGGCCGTTACGGACCTGCAGAATAAAGAGGCAGGTCAGCTAACCGTCGCCTCGCCGCACAACCTGTCATTCGGTTTCATGCCCGATGTCATCGCGCGCTTTGCAGCGACCCGGCCTGATCTGTCGGTATCGTTTCAGGCCCAGTATTCGTCGAAAATACAGGAATGGGTCGCAGCAGGTCTGTTTGAGATTGGCGTGTGCGAAACGCCGGTGACGCTGAATGATCTGGATGCGCGTAGGTATCAGTTTGAAACTCAATGCGTCCTACACGTGGGCCATCCCATGGCGGATGAGGCTGAACTCACACCTACAATGCTAAGCGGCCATCCCTTCGTCGTCATGGGGCCAGAGCATATGACGCTGCATCGGACGCAAGAGGCATTTCGGGCCGAAGGCGCCGATCTGCGTCCCAAGGTTCACACCCATCTGTTTGAAAACAAGCTATCCTTCGTAAAACGCGGTATGGGCGCGGCGTTGTTGGACCCTTTTACGCTCGCCTTCGATAGTGAAGGTGGTTATGTCGCCCGGCCTTTTCGGCCCGCTGTGACGATCGACATGGCGATCATCACAGCCCGCGACCGTCCATTGTCCGCATTGGGGCGTGAGTTTCTGCGGCTTCTGGAGACCGATTTCGCCGCCTACGCGGTTTAAGCGCGATCATCCTTGCCTGCGCTGTGCAGCCTGTGGCACCCATTCGGGCAAAGCGGGAGGGGAACAATGATCGCCACAGGCGGCAAATCTATCTACGGCGCGTCAGTTGGCATCCTGATGCTGGATGCCCGGTTCCCTCGCATACCCGGCGACATGGGCAATGCGCTGACCTGGCCTTTTCCCGTATTGTATCGGGTCGTCCGTGGCGCCTCCCCCGACCTGATCGTCCGTCAGGGCGCGGAAGGAATGCTCGGCCCGTTCATTGACGCCGCCCGCGATCTGGTTCGCGATGGGGCGGACGGGATCACCACCAATTGCGGGTTCCTGTCGCTGTTTCAGGAAGAACTGGCCGAAGCCTTGCCGGTGCCCGTCGCCACATCCTCGCTCATGCAGGTCGCGCACGTGAACCGGTTTCTGCCAAAGGGAAAGCGGGCAGGCGTGCTGACAATATCAGGCTCAACCCTGACGCCTGCGCATCTTGAGAAGGCCGGTGTTCCCGCCGATACGCCAATCGGCACAACTGAAGGCGGTGATGAGTTCACGCGCGCCATTCTGGGGGATGAGGCCGAGCTGGATGTCGACGCCGCCCGCGCAGACAACGTCGCTGCCGCCATGGCGTTAAAGGCGGATCACGATGACCTCGGCGCGCTGGTGTTGGAATGCACCAACATGTGCCCCTACGCCGCTGACATGCATGATGCGACGGGCTTGCCCGTCTATTCGATGGTGACGCTGGGCGAATGGCTGCATTCGGGTCTTGCGCCAAGGCGATACGAAACCCCCTGACATCGCGTCCATCCTTGACGGCCCACGCCTGTCCGGCGACCGTACGGCATGGATGAATTCGACTACATCATTGTAGGCGCAGGATCTGCCGGCTGCGTCATCGCCTCTCGCCTCGCCGAGGATCCCTCAACCACTATTTGCGTGCTGGAAGCGGGGCCAAGCGACTGGCACCCGATGATCCACATCCCCGTTGGCTGGATGAAGCTACTGAACAACCCAAAGTACAATTGGATGTACGAAGCCGACGCCTCTGAATGGACCGGAGGGCGGAAAATTTCGGCGCCTCGCGGCAAAACGCTGGGCGGGTCATCGTCCATCAACGGCAACATCTTTAACCGAGGCGCGCCATCCGATTTCGACCACTGGGCGCAGCGCGGCAATCAGGGCTGGGGCTATACAGATGTCTTGCCGATGTTCAAACGGCTAGAGGACTGGACCGGCAGCGATGATGATGACCGACGCGGGCGGGGCGGCAAGCTGAAGGTCCGCCAGGGCGACTGGACACACCCGTTATGCGAGGCGTTTCTGGATGGCGCTGAAACGCTAGGTATCCCCCGGAACCCCGACTACAACGGCGCGCGGCAACTAGGGGCCGCCTATTCCCAGCGTACGATTGATGGTGGGCGGCGGCAGAGCGCGGCGAAATCCTTCCTGCGGCCTGCGATGAAGCAGAAAAACTTGTCTGTTCGCACCAGCGCGCACGCCACCGGGGTCATCTTCGATGGCAAGCGGGCTGTTGGGATCAAGTACCAACAGGGTGGGCAGACCAAAGAGGTTCGCGCCCGACGCGAAGTGATCCTGTCGGGCGGCGTCGTAAATTCCCCTCAGCTTTTACAAATTTCAGGAATTGGTGATCCTGATCATTTGAACGAGATCGGCGTGCCGGTTCTGCACGCTTCAAAAGGTGTTGGTGAGAATCTGCGCGACCACTATACGCCGCGTTTCACGGCAAAGGCCAAGAACGTTGGCACGTTCAACGAAAAGGCTACGGGCCTGCCATTTGTCGGCGAGGTCGTGAAGTACTTCCTTGGCAAACCATCGATCCTCAGCCTGCCATCGACTGCCTGCTACGCGTTTGTGCGGTCTGATGAAACGCTAGAGGATAGCGATATTCAGATCACCTTCATGCCCGCAAGTTACAAGGAAGGCGTGCAAAGCACCCTGGACGATCAGCCCGGCATGACGCTGGCGGCGTGGCAACAACGGCCCGACAGCCTGGGATTCATCCGTGCGCGGTCGAGCAATCCTATGGAAAAGCCACAGATCCAACCAAACTATCTGAGCGCTGAATCTGACCGCCGCGTCCTTCTGGCAGGCCTGAAGCTGACCCGCAAACTGATGCGGACCGAACCGATGATGCAGTATTTCGATGGGGAGATTTATCCCGGCGAAAACGTCCAGACCGATGATGAGCTGATGGACACCGCCCGCCAGCGCGGCACAACGACCTTCCATATGATGGGCACCTGCCGGATGGGGCCAGAACATGACCCCACCGCGGTCGTGGATCATGAGTTGAAGGTGCGTGGCGTCGAAGGACTGCGGGTTGCCGATGCATCCATCATGCCGACGATGCCAGCGGCGAATACCAATGCATCCAGCCTGATGATTGGGGAAAAGGCCTCAGACCTGATCCGGAATAACTAAATTGTCAGATGTAGTAAGACGGCGACGACAGTAGATATCGTCGAACCTGTCCAACACCAGACAGGTCGCACCTGCGCAAACGTATCAAATTTTCCGGACGCCGCCCCATGTTAAAATACGCAGCACTGCTGATAGCCGCCAACGCCCTCTCCGCCGCCGCAAGCGAATGGAAAGTAGAGCCGCTTGATGTTGCTCTCCACACCAACTCAATGGCCGAAAGCGGTGCGCGGGCACCTGAGGGCCTGCCAGATGGCTTGGTCGCCACCGGCAAGGGCGACATCCGCGCTGCCTGGTATGTCGGACCAACGCGGCGGTATGGGCATGGCATTCTGGGTGATGCGATTGAGGCGGCCGCGTTGCGCGTCGAACTGGCTGATGGCGCCCAGTTAACCTATGACCTGCCCCAAAACATGGTGTTCGAAGATCGCACCCCCCGCATCGCTGATCTTGATGGCGACGGGCGGAACGAAGTGATCACAATCCGATCTTCAACCAGCGAAGGCGGGGGCGTTGCAATCTATGCCGCAGTTGAAGGGCGGCTGGCGGAGGTTGCACCAAATGACTTCATAGGCCTTAGAAACCGCTGGCTGAACATCGCAGCCATTGCCGACATCACAGGCGACGGCCGTAAAGACATTGCCTACGTCCGCACGCCGCATATTGGCGGGATGCTGCGATTGTTCCGGTATGATGACGGCCTAACTTTAACGTCTGAGATCGACGGATTTTCAAACCATGCCATCGGCTCACGCGAACAACGGCTAAGCGCCGTGGCGGATATCGACGGTGATGGGGATATGGAAATTGTCGTCCCATCGGACAGCCGCGCTACCATGCGCATCATCGACTACCGCGATGGGCTGGTGAAAGTCGCTTCTATCCGCCTGCCGGCCCGGGTCGAAGGACCCGTATTGGCCGAAGGATCAGGCGCCAGGGCGCGGTTTATTGTTCGCCTCAGGGATGGTTCGGTCATCGCTCTTTCAAGGTAAACCACGCCCGCCTGTCTTAACTTATGGCATGGCGCCACCAAAACTATTTGGGCGCCCCCACGCCCTTCGTTGCCCCTCTCAAAGGTTATCCTTAATCTAAAATGGACCGACTAAGGAGGGTTCAATGGACGGGATCAAAGGTGCCATCGCCGTCGTCACTGGCGCGGCGCAGGGTAACGGCGAGGCCATCGCCAAAGGACTTGCGCAAAACGGCGCAAAGGTTGCCTTGGCCGACGTTCAGATCGACATCGCCGAAACTGTCGCCGCCGCCATTCGCAAGGCAGGCAGTGAGGCTGTGGCGCTGCCCGTTGATGTGGCCTTCCTCCCCTCCGCAACAGAACTGGCTGCGGCGGTGCTGGAAGCTTTCGGACCCGCTGAAATCCTGATCAATAACGCAGGTATCATCCGCCGCACGCCGATAGCCTCGGAAACTTTCGACACTGACTTTGAGACGGTGATGGGGGTAAACGCGACCGGCGTCGCCAACATGACCCGCGCCTTTCTGGACCAGCTGAAAGAAACCAAGGGCCGGATCGTCAACCTTGGATCGATCATGTCGGTCACCGCCGGACCGGGCATGACAGCCTATGCCGCCTCGAAAGGCGCCGTTGCGCAGATGACCAAGGCCCTCGCACATGACCTTGCCCCCGACGGCGTGCGTGTGAATGCAATTGCGCCCGGTGTGATTGAGACGCCAATGACAGAGGCGACCCGCGCCAACCCTGACGCTATCGGCCGTTTCATGGCGCACACGCCGATGGGAAGACCCGGGCGCGCTGAGGAGTTGGTAGGCCCTGCCCTGTTCCTCGCCTCACATGCATCAAGCTATGTCACTGGCGCCTTATTGCCGGTTGATGGGGGATATCTGGCGGCATGACTGAGATGAAAACGCATGAATGCGATGTGCTTGTCGTCGGCTCTGGCGCCGGGGGACTGGCGACGGCCGTATCCTCAGTCCATCGTCGGCTGAATGTTCTGGTGGTTGAGAAAGAGCCGGTCTTTGGCGGCACCTCAGCCCGATCAGGCGGCTGGATGTGGATCCCGAACAACGCCCCCGCCCAGCGCGCAGGCGTGGAAGACAGCGTCGAGGCGGCCCGCACCTACTTGGCGCATGAAGCGGGCGCGCATTTTGATGGCGCCCGCGTCGATGCGTTTCTGGAGGCAGGACCAAAGGCGGTGACGTTCTACGAAGAAGAAACCACCCTGCAATTCGACCTTGGCCCGACCTTCGCTGACTATCACCCAAAGGCGCCCGGTGGGATGGATGGCGGACGCTCCATCGTCGCGCGGCCTTTTGATGGGCGAGAACTCGGTGATGAAATCCGCCGCCTGCGCCCGCCGCTGGCAGAGATCACGTTCCTCGGCATGATGATCGGCACTGGCAAAGAACTGCTGCATTTCTTCAACGTCACCCGATCCCCAGTGTCCATGTGGTTCGTGGCGAAACTGCTGTTGAAGTTTGGCCGGGACAAGCTGTTCCATGGCCGCTCCATGCGGTTGATGAACGGCAACGCGCTGGTCGCGCGGCTGGCGAAATCCTGTTTCGACAAGGGCGTGCCAATCTGGACCAGCGCCCCGGTTCGCACCTTGCTGACTGACGACAATGGTCGGGCGATTGGAGCAATCGTCGACACGCCCACTGGTCCAGTTGAGGTGAAGGCAGCGAAAGGTGTCGTACTGGCGGCAGGCGGCTTCCCGCAGGACGCGGTGCGCCGGAAAGAGCTGATGCCGCATGATGACACCGGCCATAAGCACGTCTCGCCCGCCCCACCAGGCAACACAGGCGACGGATTGCGCTTGGCCGAAGGCGTCGGCGCGACGGTCGATGACAGCCTGCCGAACGCCGCCGCATGGGTGCCGATATCGCGGCCTCGCCGACCGGATGGCACGCTGGGGACATTTCCGCATTTCGTAGATCGCTCAAAACCCGGCGTGATCGCTGTCACCCGCTCTGGCAAGCGGTTCGTGAATGAGGCGCACAGCTATCACGATTTCTGTCAGGCGATGGTCGCGCGCTGCGCCGAAGAAGGCGATGAAAACGCTGCGTGGTTCGTTATCGACCACCGCGCCTTCCGGAAGTACGGCATCGGTTTTGCCAAGCCAGCGCCCGTGCCGTTCGAAGGGTTGATCAAAAACGGCTATCTGATCCGCGGGCGCACTTTAACTGACCTCGCCAGCCAAATCGGCGCAGATGGCGCTCAGCTTGAAAAGACTGTCGCTGAGTTCAACATCCATGCAGTGAAGGGAGAGGACCCTGAGTTTGGCAAAGGCTCAACCTCCTACAACCGCTCGCTGGGCGATCCGGACCATCAGCCAAATCCTTGCGTGGCGCCGCTGAAGGATGGGCCGTTCTATGCCGTGCGCCTCTATGTCGGCGATCTCGGTACATTTGCAGGGCTGAAAGCGAACGAAAACGCCGAAGTGCTGGGCGAAGATGGCCGCCCGATTGGCGGTCTTTATGCGGTTGGCAATGACGCCGCCAGCATCATGGGCGGGAACTATCCGGGCGGTGGCATCACGTTGGGGCCAGCGGTGACGTTCGGCTATATCGCGGCGCGGCACATGTCAGGCGGGAATGACTGACGCAGAACCAGGGTTTGCATCCAATCAATTTGGAAGCATGGTTAACGTCACAAGGCGACTTTTCGGCACTTCAATTAAATCAATAGCTTAGCATGGGTTTCACGCGTGAAACCCTGTGCTGTTTCTACTGGGCGAAGGGTTCCAGCAGGCGCAAAACCTCTGCATGCAGCGCTTTTGATCCAGCCGCCAGCACCTGCCCGCCATCATCGCACGACCCGCCCCGCCAATTGGTGACGACCCCGCCGGCAGCCTCGATCACCGCTTTCGGCGCCTGAATGTCATAGGCGTGCAAGCCAGCCTCAATCACCAGATCCGCCTGCCCCATCGCCACCAGCGCATAGCCATAACAGTCAAGGCCATAGCGGGTCAGTTTTACCCTGTCGCGAACGGCCTCAAACCCCAGCCTGTCCTGTTCTTCCCCGACCTCAGGAAAGGTAGACAGCAACGTTGCTTCGGACAGAACGCGACTACGGGTATGGAGAGATCGGCCTGTATCACCCCGCAGCAGATCGGAGCCCGGCGCTTCACCGCCGAGGGCGCCTATGAAACGCTCACCAATATGCGGCTGGTCAATGACGCCAAGGATTGGGCGGGTTCCATCGTGTACCGCGATCAGAACACCAAACACCGGCGCGCCAGATATAAAAGCGCGGGTGCCGTCAATGGGGTCCAGCACCCATGTCAGGCCGCTGGTCCCCTCTGCCCGTTCGTCTTCCTCACCCAGAATTCCATCCTGCGGGCGCAGCTTCGCCAGCACGGCCCGCATCGCCGCCTCAGATTCGCGATCTGCGATGGTCACGGGATCAAACCCGCCCGACAGCTTGTTGTCCGCCGTCAGCTCATCCGATCTGAAGTGTTTGAGAACGGGCCCGCGCGCAGCGTCGGCCAGCGCATGGGCGACTTCCACTAGGTCTTCGAATTCTTGATGGTTCAAAAGAAAAAACTCCGGTGGAACATGCCCCTCTCCACCGGAGTTTTCCGCAAGCAGCTCCTGTGGTCAATGCGACCACATCGGCATGCGCTAGAGTGATCCGGCTTTACGCCCCACGTAAAGTCAGGTCACGTCAGGCCGCGTCCGAAAGGACACGAGCCAGGTCGAACAGACGGCGACGCTGCTGTTCAGGGATCGCGTAGTAGCTGCGAACCAGCTCCAACGCTTCCTTGTCAACCAGCAAGTCACCCTGCGGACGTGCCTCCGCTTGTGCGGAAGCAGAGAGGGTCTCGGCCCCATCAAGGCCCTCAAAGAAGAATGAAATCGGCACATCAAGCGCAGTCGCGATATCCCAAAGACGGGAAGCGCTGATGCGGTTCATGCCAGTTTCATATTTCTGGATCTGCTGGAATTTGATGCCGACACTTTCGCCCAGCTGCTGCTGGGTCATGCCGACCATCCAACGACGGTGACGAACGCGTTTCCCCACATGTACGTCAACAGGATGTTTCATGATTAGTCTCTCCACACTTTATTTCCGCTGATCAACACAACGCAAACGGTGGGCCAACTTTGCAAAAACACCGAAAAAAAATCAATTTTTACGGGAGTCGCATCTAAGGCGCTGAATTTTATTAAGAATTTATCTGTAGGAAATTTTACGGGCGGAAACTCCCGTATCAAGTGTATCCGCGAAACTACATGCAATTTGCGGAAAATTCGCAATCTGCTTTGCAAATTGCGAATTTCAACCACAGATTTAGCCAGCTCGCGACAATCGTTTCCGCTCATGCGGGTCGAGATGGCGCTTGCGCAGACGCAGATGATAGGGCGTGACTTCCAAAAGCTCATCATCTGCGATGTAGGCGATGGCTTCTTCCAGGCTCAACCGGCGCGGAGTGGTCAGCGCCACAGCGTCGTCTTTACCTGAGGCCCGCACGTTGGTCAGCTTTTTGCCCTTCAGCGGGTTAACGATCAAATCACCCGGGCGGTTATTTTCCCCAATGATCATACCCTCATAGAGGTCTTCACCCGATCCGATGAACATGAATCCACGCTCTTCCAGGTTCCACAATGCATAGGCGACGCTTTTGCCCTGCTCCATCGAGATCAGCACGCCAGCGCGGCGACCCTGGATAGGGCCTTTGTGCGGCGCCCAGGAATGGAAGATGCGGGCCATGACGCCAGCGCCGCGCGTATCAGTCAGGAACTCACCATGATAGCCGATCAGGCCGCGCGATGGAGCCAATGCGACGATGCGGGTCTTACCGCCGCCACCGGGCCGCATGGCCTGCAACTCGCCTTTACGTTGCGTTAGCTTTTCAACAACGGCGCCTGCATATTCTTCATCAACATCGACGGTCACTTCTTCGATCGGCTCCATCCAGACGCCATCTTCTTCACGAAAGAGGACGCGGGGGCGTGAAATCGACAACTCAAACCCTTCGCGCCGCATCGTTTCGATCAGGACGCCCATCTGCAATTCGCCGCGGCCTGCAACTTCAAACGCATCGCCTTCGGGCGTGTCGCTGATCTTAAGTGCAACGTTTCCTTCGGCTTCGCGCATCAGGCGGTTGCGAATGACGCGAGACTGCACCTTGTCGCCATCCCGGCCCGCCAGCGGACTATCATTAATGCCAAAGGTGACAGAGATGGTGGGCGGATCGACAGGCTGCGCCTCAATCGGCTCAGCCACGGCAGGGTCGGCCAACGTGTCCGCCACAGTCGCTTTCTGCATCCCGGACAGCGCGATGATATCGCCTGCTTCGGCCACATCCACAGGCTGCCGTTTCAGGCCACGGAACGCCATAACCTTCGAGACGCGGAATTTTTCAACTTCAGCGCCTTCGCGCGTCATCGCGCGGATCGTATCACCAGCTTTGACTTTGCCTGCTTCAACCCGACCGGTCAGCAGGCGGCCAAGGAAGGGATCAGCCTCCAGCGTTGTGGCAAGCATCTGAAATGGCTCATCCGCGCGGGACACCTGTTCAGGCGCAGGAATGTGTTTGAGGATCAGATCGAACAGCGGGCGAAGGCTGTCACGCGGACCTTCCAGGCTGTCATCGGCCCAACCATTACGGCCAGACGCATAGAGCACCGGAAAATCCAACTGGTCTTCGTTGGCGTCCAGCGCAACGAACAGATCAAACACTTCATCCAGTGCGCGGTCAGGCTCACCATCTGGTTTGTCGACTTTGTTCAGGCAAACGATTGGCTTCAGACCCAGCGCCAGCGCTTTTGAGGTGACGAACTTCGTCTGCGGCATCGGCCCTTCGGCCGCGTCAACCAGCAGAACAACGCCGTCTACCATGCTGAGGATCCGCTCAACTTCACCGCCGAAATCGGCGTGGCCTGGCGTGTCGACGATGTTCAATCGCGCGCCGCCCCATTCGACGGACGTGCATTTCGCCAGGATGGTGATCCCGCGTTCCCGTTCCAAGTCATTGGAATCCATGGCGCGTTCGTCAATCGCCTGGTGGGCTTTGACTTCGCCGGACTGTTTCAACATCTCGTCAACCAGGGTCGTTTTACCATGGTCAACGTGAGCAATGATCGCGATGTTACGCAGCTCCATCGGAGCGCTCCTCATATAGGTTTGAAGCGCGGTCTAGGGGCTAAAGCCTAAGAATACGAGCGGCGCGTTGGCGCAGGCGGCTTAAGCCCGCTTAGTGAGGCCTTTTTGCTGCATCCGCCAGATCGCCAGATCAACGCGATCCTGCCCGAAAAACGGCTCTCCCTCGAGGACCAGCGTCGGCACGCCCCAATGGCCCGCTTTTTCCAAAGCGTTCTGATTGGCCTCAATCTCAGCTACGATACCGGCAGTATCGGCATCCACTTCCGCTTGAAGGTCTATCAGACTCAGACCGGCTTGCTCAGCCGCCGCGGTCAAATTCTCATCCGAATTCCAATTAGCCGTCCCACCCCAGATCATTGTCGACACAACCTGAGCAAACTTCAGCCCTGCACCCCGTCGTTGGGCAACCACGCCAAGATGAGAGATACGACCAATCAACGGCTGCTCCGCTGCTATTTCGCGCGTCGCCATGTTCTGAATAATGGGATCAGGGTTCGGTATGCCTATTGGCTGACCGGTGAACTGGGCAACGCGAAAAATGTCTTTCAAAAGGTACGACAGCCATTGCGGGTTCTCACGTTCAAAAAACCCTGGATCGCGCACAGCGATAGGCCAGACGACGCGCAGGTTGATGGTCAGGTCATGCTCCTCCGCCAACTGCACATATCGCGCCGCAGCCAGATAGGAATACGGGCTGCGGTAGGAAAAATAGACATCTGCAGAAAGGGTCATTTGGCGTCTCCTATGTTTCTCAGAACGGTGGCGGTGAATTCCTAAGCATACAAGAGTGACATTTGGGAACGCATAGCTAGGGTGCGCACATCACAAAGAGGAGAAACCCAATGTCCATCACCCGCATCCAAACAAATGAGCGCATGAGCCAGTGCGTTGTTCATGGCGATACTGTCTACACTGCAGGTCAGGTCGCCCTGACTGCAGGTGGCGAAAGCGTCACCAAACAGACCGAGACGATTCTGGCGCAGATCGATGCGCTGCTGGCTGAGGCTGGCACGGACAAGACCAAGATCCTGTCCGCCACCATCTGGATCTGCACGATGGATGATTTCGCCGAGATGAACGCCGTTTGGGACGCCTGGCTGCCCGCAGGCAACGCGCCTTGTCGTGCTTGCGTGGAAAGCCCACGCCTTGCGTCGCCAAAGTTCACTGTTGAGATCGGCGTCATCGCCGCCAAGTAGGGCAATGAGCGCTTAGTCTGGGTCAAGATATGCGCCCAATGCTCTAATCACTTGTTGATGAAGTGAAGCCTATTAAACCCGGCGCGCCAGTCTGCGACCTCGGTCGCCAACGCGCCGGGATCATTGGTTGTAAGGCCCCTTGCGATCAGTTGCGCCAGACGCGGCGCGTCCTCTGCGGTCATTCCCCAACGAACCAATTCCGGCGTGCCAATGCGCAGGCCATTCATGTCGCCTTCCACAGGATCTATCGGCAGACCGATGCCACAGGCGAGGAAGCCTGATTTTCGCAGCGTTTTTGACGCCGTTTGCCCGCCGCCATAGGCTGCCGCCTCAATGGCGAACTGGTGTGAGTTTGTATGGCCCTCAGCGCCTTCGAATACAGGTGCGCCTTCTTCGGCCAACGCTTGCGCAAGCGCCCGCGCCATGCGGATCATTTCAGCTG
The DNA here is from genome assembly GCA_938092015.1 of uncultured Paracoccaceae bacterium. Lineage (GTDB taxonomy): Bacteria > Pseudomonadota > Alphaproteobacteria > Rhodobacterales > Rhodobacteraceae > Pikeienuella. The sequence goes on along the minus strand of CALKOT010000131.1, from coordinate 2,588 downwards.
CATAGCCTTCTCCATGATCTCGACAATCCAGCATTGTCATCGCTAACGCCGCCGCCTTTGCGGCGTCAAAATTGGCTGTTAGGCCGGGGAACGCGATTGCATCCAATCGTTCTGCGATTTCTGCATCATTCGAGACGATCAAGCCGCCTGCGGCGCCGCCTAGGGACTTGTAGGTGCTCATCGTCATCAGATGCGCACCCTCGGCCATAGGGTTCGGCCAGGCCTTACCCGCAATGATCCCGCACTGATGGGCCGCATCGAACAGGACTTTGGCGCCAACCTCATCGGCAATCGAGCGCACCTCAGCGACTGGATGCGAGAACAGGTTCAGACTGCCACCAATAGTGATCAGCTTTGGCTCCACCTCTCGGGCCAGCGTCGCCAGCCCGTCCAGGTCAACGGTATATCCGTCAGCGTTTACCGGTGCATGGTGGACCTTCAGCCCATACAATCCTGCGCACCCAGCCTCATGGTGTGTGACATGCCCACCAACCGTAGCAGGCGGCACGATAATCGCGTCGCCCGGCTGACAGGTCGCCATGAAGGCATAGAGGTTTCCCAGCGCACCCGAAGGCACACGAATTTCCGCGTATTTCGCCTGAAATACCTCTGCGCACAGCTCAGCCGCGATAACTTCGATCTCTTCAATCGCCTCCAGCCCCATTTCGTATTTGTCGCCGGGATAACCGAGCGATGGGCGCGATCCGATGCCGGACGCCAGCAGCGCCTCAGCCCGTGGGTTCATCACATTTGTCGCCGGGTTCAGGTTGAAGCACTGTTCTTCATGGATCAGTCGGTTTTCCCCCACCAGCGCTTCAAGCCGATCTGCGATATCAGCCGATGTAGCTGCGGCGGTCTCTGCCGCGCGGGCCATCACATAGTCTTCGCATATCGTCGGTGGCCAAGGGCGGCGGGCAAGGGCAGTCATGGGAATCTCCTGATTTGTTAACCTCCACAAACCCCAATCGCCGCTTTCCCGCAAATCAGGTTTTCTATAATCTAGCCCTAGATAATCTAGGTGTGTGTTATGCCAATCGAACCGCCCCGCCCCAAAAGCCCGCCTCTGAACGCCCTCCGCACTTTCGAAGCCGCCGCCCGACACGGTGCGTTCACTATGGCGGCTGAAGAGTTGTGCGTGACGCCTGGCGCCGTCGCCCAGCAGATCAAGAACCTGGAAGACTGGGTCGGCGCGCCCTTGTTCGACCGCAAGGCGCAGGGCGTCGCCCTTACCCAGCTTGGCGCTGAAACTGCACGCGACCTGACACTTGCCTTTGACCAGATCGGCGCCGCCAGCCAAAAGCTTCGCCTCGGCGGTAGACCGTCAGAGGTGCGCATCGCGGCCCTTCCATCCGTTGCGCAGCTATGGCTGTCACCCCGCCTGCCCGCGATCCGCGAGGCTGCCCCAGATATCGCAATTTCAGTCTTTGCGTTGGAAACGCCGCCCAACATGAACCGGGAACATTTCGATCTTGGCATATTCTATGAACCGGCTGAGGGCGTCGCAGTCGAAATCGACCTTGGCCCTGATGAGATCTTCCCGGTCAGCGCACCCGGCGTCGGCGCTGATGCGCCCAGGCTGTTCGACGCGGCCTGGGTCGACGACTGGTCGCAATGGTCAGGCGCGCCGATATCGGCCAACGGCCCTGTCTTTTCTCTCTACAGCCTCGCATTGGCCGAGGCCGCCGCTGGCGCCGGCGTTTTGATCGGCCACAGCCATCTTGTCGCCAATCATCTGGCGCGTGGCGATCTGATCGCCATTGCGGAGCGTCGGATCAAACTAGATCGCTCGCTGATCATTTCAGTGGCCCAAAAAGGCGCCTCAGCTGCGCAAAAAGTCGCTGAGATGCTGGAAGCATCCTGAAGCGCGCTCTACAAACGCGTTCACCAAACTGAAAGGCAGACCCATGCGCGCAATGCAGATCCATGAACTTGGCGGCGACCTGACCTACACAACCGATGCCCCACGCCCAAAACCCGGCCCGGGCGAAGTGCTGATCCGCGTCGCCGCCTGTGGCGTGAATTTCGCAGATACGCTGATGGTGAAGGGCAAATATCAGGAAAAGCCCGAACTGCCCTTTTCACCTGGCATGGAAATCTCGGGCGAGATCGCTGAGGTTGGCGAAGGCGTCACCCTATCTGTCGGACAGCGCGTTGCGGCGATGTGCGGCAACGGCGGCTTTGCCGAATACGCCATCGCCCCCGCCGCTGCAATCGTGGAAACACCTACCGAAATGCCTCACGCAGACGCCGCTGCTTTCCTGATCGCTTACGGCACGTCCCATGTCGCGCTGGACTACCGCGTGAACATGCAACCCGGCGAAAACCTGTTGGTCCTGGGCGCTGCAGGCGGCGTTGGCCTGACTGCGGTTGAGATTGGCAAACTGATGGGCGCCAACGTTATCGCCTGCGCCCGCGGGGCGGAAAAGCTGGAAATTGCCAAGCGCACAGGCGCCGACCACCTGATCGACAGCGATACGGACGATATCCGCGAGGTCGTCAAATCGCTGGGCGGCGCTGATGTTGTTTACGATCCGGTTGGCGGCGATCAGTTCAAGGCCGCCATGCGCGCCTGTAATCCAGAGGCGCGG
>CALKOT010000130.1 GCA_938092015.1 uncultured Paracoccaceae bacterium | reverse complement strand
CTCAGCCGTAGGGCAAAACATGCGCCTACTGGCAAGGTGGCTCAGGCTTCTGTGCCTCTGTTTACTGGCCTGCCTTGTCAATCAGAACCGGAAACCGGAAGCCTCAATCTAAGCACGATGACGATCGCGAACGAAATTTGACTCGTTAGGGTGAAAATCACAGACGACTAGCTGCGCTACAGCATGGATAAACTGGTCCAAGGTCCGCTGTGGGCAAATCCTCTCGCGTTGAATGATATCCGTCGAAGTTGAAGGCAGCTTCCGTAACCTACTGACACATAAACAGCGAGTTTTCCACAAGAACATCAATCAGTTGCAGCGGCAATAGATGGATGCTTCAAGCGTCGGTGACGTAGAATTTCAGAATATCTGGCGCGACACCCACTCCGTTGACGGGCGTAACGTCTTGAGGGCATGCCGACATTACAGCGATTACGTCCATATCGGCGCGAAAGGTCATCCGATCACCTGGCTTTGACAATGGCGGCACAAAACTGGTGCTACCATCAGCCTGAACAGGCACGTTCATCCAAAGATTGAAGGGGGCGGGAATGGCATGCGCCTTTAGACCAATGGCAATCAGAGCCTGGCGCAGATTATCAGCGCAATTGTCGTGATATTCCGTGCAGCCTAATTGCTGATACCGGGCGTGATCACAGGAGGCGATTACGGTGTCATGTACGCCGACAGAAGTGTCTTCGACAATCGTCACCAGCGTTCGACGCAAGTTAGAGGTCACACCGTCACCCACTTTGGGAAAGATCGAACCTAATGCTGTATGCAAATGCTCCATCGACGAATATTCGCCCAAATCATCCGCCGTGAAGACCCAGAAATCGCACACTTGATTGCCGCTGGGATTAATCACAGTCAGTTGTTTACCCGCGCCAACGCGCACCGCTACACCGCATCGCGCGTCAATCGTGTAGATATGCCCCATTTCAGGTTCGCCGTCAGCGGAAACAGCAATCTCAAGGCTGCGGTTAGTACCTTCGGGAATGGATGGGTCGAATGAGGTCATGGGCACGGACTTTCACGGATTGAATTTCGGAATTTGTGTAGAATTGGCGGGAAGCATTTCGCTATGGATAATAGACAGCTCGCGGCATAATGAAATGAATTAGATGGAACAAGTTCTCTCATTTTCAAAATCCCCCTTGGCACAACAAATCCGGGCGACGGGCAGCGATGTTTGCTATCGTTGAGCTTCGGAAATGCACCGAATGTCCTGACCCCAGCTAGCGGGCCGCACCGCAGTATTGGAAGTTGGTGTATGGGGCGGCAGTTTGAGCCAAACAATGCGAGGAAGGTCTCGCGCCACTTTCCACTGAGGCAATTTTGCGTCATCAAGGTAGAACTTTGTTGAAGTACGCAATGGTTCCGATGAGGCTCAGCAGTAGCAATTCGTTCCGCTTCACCAGAAACGATGCACAAATGACAGGGTCTGACATGTCTGCGCCAAAAACACTTGGGTTCATTGGATTGGGCCAGATGGGCCAGCCCATAGCCGCCAATATCGCCAACGGCCCGGCGCCATTGCTTTGCTATGATTTGGTCGCCGGACGCGCACCGGAGGGCGCTACCGAAGTGGTGTCGATGGCCGAGGTAGTCGCGGGGGCCGAAACCACGTTTCTGTCCTTGATCGATGGGGCCGTCGTAAATTCCGTCGCCACCGAAATCGCCACAATGGGAGGTGTTGCGGGCAAAGTGGTGGTTGATATGTCCACGATTGGGCCCAACGCCGCCAAAGAGGCTGCCGCAACGCTGGCCGCGGTAGGAGTCACCTATATCGACGCGCCGGTAAGCGGCGGGCGGCAGGGCGCGTTGAAAGCCTCCATCGCGATCATATGGGGCGGTCCAAAAGCAGAGATGGACCGTCACCGCGAGATCATCGACCTATTTTGCGCCAACGCTTTCCATGTGGGCGAAGAGCCGGGGCAAGGCCAGGCCGTCAAGCTTCTGAACAACTTTCTGACGGCGACCTCGATGTCAGCTTCGACCGAGGCGGTGCTGTTCGGCCTGCATCATGGCGTCGACATGAAAACGATCCTTGATGTGGTCAAGGTTTCCACCGGAAACAACACTGCAATCTCAGACAAGTTTCCCAATCGCATTCTGCCCCGCACCTTTGACGCGGGTTTTTTTGCTGAGCTGATGAACAAGGATGTGCAGCTATACCGCCGCTATGTGGAAGAGGCCGGAACTCCCGGCCAGATCGGTGCGCAAGTCGCAGATGTCTGGCAGCAGGTCGATGACGCCTTGCCGCGCCAATCCGATTTCACCCGCATTTTTGAAGTTCTGGAAAAGCGGAAAAAGAAGTAGGCCTCGTGCGCCTCAAGGCGGGTGAAGTCGAGAGTTGATGTAAGGAGACATACTTTAATGCCCATTGCCAACACTGGCAGACTGGCGATCTGGAACGATTGCGCGACAGACTATCAGGCTGAATTTGAAACCTGGTATCAAACCGAACATCTGGGTGAGCGCCTGTCCGTGCCCGGGTTTCGACGCGGTCGTCGTTATGAGGCTATCGATCCGCATGCCGGGTATTTCACCTATTACGAAACTGACAATCCGGATGTCCTGACCTCAAGTACATACCTGCAACGCGTCAACAATCCGACCCTCATGACCGCCCATGTCATGCGTGAGGCGTTCACCGATGTGAGCCGGACGGTCTGTCAGGCGACCATCTCGATAGGTAGTAAAAGGGACGCATTTGCAACAAACCTACAGCTGAGCCGCCTGCCTGAGTGGGATGACCTGCTGAAATGGGCCGAGGCTAAATGACGCGTTTCGTTGATCGCCAGAATTGAAGGCTGGGCGGCCGTCGATGTCATTCAGTCGCCATCGACCGAGGAACAGCTGCGCGGCGGCGATGGCCGCATTGGCGCCTGCCTGCTCGTCGAAACCCTCAGGGAAAAGGTTAGTCGTTTGGTGAAGGAAGACTTGGCGGAGATGTTTCGCGTGACGGGGCGTCGGGCAGCCAACTTTCTTCTGTTGTGCGAGCTTGCTAACGACAAAACAGGCTTCATGGGGAGGATAGCAAATGACCGCTGATCAGAAAGACACTCTGGATATCGCCGCTCAGTGGCTGGCGGAGTTTGAAAGGGCATTGTCTGCTGCGGCTCCCGCCTCTCTCCAAAACATGTTTTCGCCAGACTGCTACTGGCGCGATGTTTTGGCCCTTACCTGGAACCTGGAAACCCTTCACGGACATGGCCCCGTAGGCGGTGAGATCTGGAGCCGAAACAGAACTGTCGCCGTCGCGGGGATGGAACTGGACCGCACCGCCCCCCCACCGGAAATGGTGGATCGGGTAGGCCGCAAGTGTGTTGAGGTTTTCTTTCGCTTCGAAACCAGTGTGGGACGCGGGCGCGGGATCGCCCGATTGGTCCCAGATGAAACCGCTTCCCAGACGTGGCGCGCATGGACGTTGCTGACCTCGCTTGAGGAATTGACAGGGCATGAAGAAACAACCGGCGAGAACCGACCAGTTGGCCAGTCCTATTCAAGGGATTTTCAGGGGCCGAACTGGCTGGACAAGCGCATCGCTTCAAAAGCCTATGCCGACCGTGACCCGACAGTCCTCATCGTCGGCGGTGGCCAGGCGGGCCTGACGATTGCAGCGCGGTTGACGCAACTTGGCGTGGATGCGCTGATCGTTGATCGCCACGAACGCATCGGGGACAATTGGCGAAAGCGCTACCATGCCCTGACGCTCCATAATCAGGTGCACGTCAATCATCTGCCCTACATGCCGTTCCCGCCAAACTGGCCCGTCTATATCCCCAAAGACAAATTGGCCAACTGGTTTGAACATTATGCAGAAGCGATGGAGCTGAACTTCTGGACTGGAACCGAACTGGTTGACGCGAGCTTTGATGGCGATCGTAAGACCTGGTCCGCTATTCTACGCCTTGCGGATGGCGACACGCGCATTCTGTCTCCCAAGCACATCGTCATGGCGACAGGCGTCAGCGGCATCCCGAACATGCCTGACCTGACGGGATTGGATGCGTTTGACGGAGAAGTCATTCACTCAAGCCAATATCAGGATGGAGAGGATTGGAACAGCAAATCCGCCATCGTTGTCGGGACCGGCAACAGTGGTCATGATGTAGCGCAGGATCTCGCCTCCAGCGGCGCGGCGGTCACCATGGTCCAGCGCTGTCCGACATATATTGTCAGTATTGAGCCGAGCGCGCAGCTTCCTTACGTGCTTTACGACGGCAGCCGGTCACTTGAAAATACGGACCTGATTGCGCTCTCCATGGCGATGCCTTTGATGCGTGAAGCCCACATCAACTATGCCGTGAAGGCCAGCGAGTATGATGCTGAGCTCCTGTCCAATCTAGAGGGGATTGGATTCAAACTGGACGCGCCAGAGGGTCATGCAGGCTGGCAATTCAAGTATCTGACACGAGGCGGCGGCTACTATTTCAATGTCGGCTGCTCGGACATGCTGATCGAAGGAAAAATCGACCTGATCCAGGCGTCGAACATCGAGACTTTCACAGAGGCAGGCCTGAAGCAGTCAAATGGCGCAGAGATCAAAGCTGACCTCATCGTGCTCGCAACGGGGTATCAGCCACAGGAAAAACTCGTAGAGCAGCTTTTTGGAGCAGAGGTGAAAGATCGCGTTGGGCCGATCTGGGGATTGGGCGATCAACTAGAGTTGCGCAACATGTACTGCAAGACAGGCCAGCCAGGGTTGTGGTTCATCGAGGGCAGTTTCGCCCAGTGCCGCATCAATTCCAAATACCTAGCGTTGCAAATCAAGGCCTGTGAGGAAGGATTGATCCCTCTTGAAAAGACGACTTCTGAGGAGCTTGAGCTCGCATGACAGCATATCTCATCATGCGCAACGAGGTCCCCGAAGGTGACCGCAAACGTTTCGATCATCTGCGCTGTCATGGCCATCCTGCCCTTGATTTCATTCAGCGAACAAAGGGCTTCACTCAAAACATTCAACTTTTATAATATAATTCACCCGACCATATTTACATATTACATTTACATAATATGTCTGTTGCGGCATAAGTGGAGATCACCCATGAAACCAGACGTGACACACTTTTTCGATGAGGCGACCAATACGGCCTCCTTCGTGGTCACTGACCCCAGGACGCGCCATTGCGCCATCATCGATTCCGTATTGGATTTCGACTATGCATCGGGCCGGACGGAATTTCGTTCAGCCGGTCAGATTATCGACTTTGTTCATTCCAATGAACTGCGCGTTGATTGGGTTCTTGAGACCCATGTTCATGCGGACCATTTGAGCGCGGCGCCCTACTTGCAGGAAAAGCTAGGCGGTCAGATCGGGATTGGCGAAAAGATCACCTTTGTTCAGGACACGTTCGGCAAAGTGTTCAATGAAGGCACCGAATTCCAACGTGACGGCAGTCAATTTGATCGGTTGTTCGTGGAAGGCGATGTCTTTGAAATTGGCTCAATCACTGCCTCGGTATTGCACACGCCTGGCCATACGCCGGCCTGCCTGACCTATGTGATTGGCGATGCCGCCTTCGTTGGCGACACTTTGTTCATGCCGAACTTTGGCACGGTGAGGGTTGATTTTCCGGGTGGCTCAGCCGAAGCGCTTTACGCCTCGGTCCAGAAACTTTTCATCCTACCGGATGAGACATGCGTTTTCGTCGGGCATGACTATAAGGCGCCGGGCCGCGACGCATTCGCCTGGGAGGCCACAATCGGTGCGCAAAAATCCCTGAACAAACACGTCGGACAGGGCCGTGCTGAAGAAGATTTCATCGCTTTGCGCATGCAGCGAGACGCCGAACTGGCGATGCCCCGCCTCATCATACCTTCGCTTCAGGTGAATATGCGGGGCGGCAACATGCCCCCGGCGGAAGACGACGGCAACGTTTACCTCAAAGTTCCCGTGAACAGGATTTAGGATCATGATTGAACAGAGTTATATCTACGGTGCCATTGGCGGACTGATCATTGGTCTTGCAGGCGCGATCTACCTGCTTGGCAACGGGCGCATCATGGGCGCTAGCGGCATCATCGGCGGACTGCTTGACGGCTCTGGGCGCGATACCGCCCGGGACCGGGTATTGTTCATTGTGGGGCTCATTGCGACGCCTTGGCTGGCGTTGATACTAAGTGGAACAAGCAGTTCAACCAATATCACCTCCGATCCGGTCGTTCTGATCCCCGCCGGACTTTTGGTCGGGCTTGGCGCCCGACTGGCCAATGGCTGCACCAGCGGTCACGGCGTCTGTGGCATCTCGCGGCTTTCGCTGCGTGGTATTGCAGCAACCGGTTGTTACCTCGTTGCGGGCGGCGTCAGCGTCCTCTTATTTAAACACATTCTAGGAGTGATCTGATGCGTGGGCTGATATCACTGACAAGCGGGAGCTTGTTTGGCCTTGGGCTTTTGATTTCTGGCATGGTTGACACCAACCGCGTCCAAGGGTGGCTGGATATCTTTGGGGATTGGGATCCGACCCTGGCGTTTGTGCTGGGGGGCGCCATTTTGCCGATGGCGGTGGCATGGCGGATCGCCGAACGTCGCAGAATGCCCCTGAAAGGCGACGCATTCCCTGTGCGCACCGAGCAAAAGATCACCGCAGATCTTGCAGTTGGCTCAATGATCTTTGGCGCGGGCTGGGGTCTGGCGGGTCTGTGTCCCGGCCCGTCTTTCGCAGCGATTTCCTTCGGTGGATGGCAAGGTATTCTCTTCGTGGTTTCCATGGCCGTAGGCATGCTGCTTACTGTGCCCGCCAAGCGCCTGAGCTTCTGGTCGCATAGGGGTGCATGATGGAACTCACCAGCCTCTCGAACACATTCTGGGCCTCACCACAGATTTTCGAAACCGATCTGGCGGACCTGGCAAAGGACGGATACACCGATGTCAACGGCTATCGCCCCGATGACGAACATCCCGAAGAGACGAGCTCGGTGCGCATAGCGCAAGCATGCGACGTACACGGCCTGTCCTTCCACTATCATCCGATTGTTCCGGGCGAACCCTTCGAGGATCAGGCAAAGGCGTTGACGGAGTTGATGTCTAAGCCAAACATCAAGATTTGCGCCTATTGCCGTTCTGGGGCGCGAGCCACGAAAACGTTCACGCAGGCGTGCTTGATCGTGTGACCATTGGTTAACCAGACCACAGCGACCTCCAAAGCGACAGCATAGAAGCCGTCGCTTTCCCCCTAAGCCAAACCCCAAGAGGTCCGCGATGTTTTCGCGCCATTTCCCGATCCTGACGTGGGCGTCAACCTATCGCAGAGATACTTTCTCGGCAGACGCAATAGCTGCGATCATCGTAACCATCATGTTGATCCCTCAATCGCTGGCTTACGCCTTGCTGGCGGGACTGCCACCTGAGATCGGGCTCTATGCGTCGATCGCCCCTTTGGTAATCTATACGATCTTTGGGACCTCTATGACACTCGCTGTTGGCCTGGTGGCTGTTACCTCGCTGATGACGGCCTCAGCTATTGGTGAACTGATGGTGCGCGGTACGCCTGAGTATCTGGGGGCCGCGATCGTGCTTGCACTGATATCTGGCTGTCAACGGCGGCGTAAAAGCCTGCCACTTGGGCGGAGCAAAAGTCGGCCATTTGGTGCCGCGCCTTGGTGCGTGATGCCCTCAAATAGCAAGCACGTTCCAAGGCGCGTTGGCCGGTAGGCCAACTTGATGGTA
>CALKOT010000129.1 GCA_938092015.1 uncultured Paracoccaceae bacterium | reverse complement strand
GGAAGGGACAAAGCCATACTCAGGGAAAGGGAGAAAATCAAAAAACTGACAATCCGACAGCGACGCTTGCAACATCAAAAACAAGCAGCATAATCAAGCATACAAACGAGCCAGAGCCTCCAATGCTCAAAACGCTCTGATGCCCCACTTTATATGACGACGGACAGTCCAATCCTAGAGACGGTCGGCATCCAACATTTCATGAACGGTCCCGAAAGCTTTACCGCCGACACCCGCCCGCTGGTAGGTGAAACGGATGTAGATGGGTTGTTCGTTGCGGCTGGCATAAACTCAGTAGGGGTCATGTCATCAGCGGGCATTGGACACGCGCTTGCAGATTGGATCACCGATGGGCGCGCCCCAATGGATATGTGGGAGGTTGAAGTCGCCCGCACCGATCCCAGAACGGCTGAACCAAGCCACATGCAAGATCGAATGAAAGAGACCGTGTCAGATCTCTTCGCGCTTCATTGGCCCTATAAGCAACCAAAGTCCGGGCGGGATCTGCGCAGATCGCCTTTGCATGATCGGTGGGCGGCAGCGGGGGCCCAGTTTGGCCTGACAGCAGGATGGGAACTTGGGCTTTGGTATGGCCCTGCGCAGCCCTATTCGGTGGGCGCGCAGGGTTGGTGGCCGATTGCTGAGGTTGAAGCGGGCGTTATGGAAAGCGGCGCCGCGTTGATCGACCTGACCCCGTTTACCAAAATTAATATTTCCGGTCCTGATGCCCTTTTGGGTTTGAACTGGCCTTCAACGGCGCAATTGGATGTACCCACTGGTAAAGCCGTCTACACGCAACTTCTAAACGCGCATGGCGGGATTGAGATGGATGTGACCATCACCCGGCTGAGTGAAGATCATTTTCACGTCACCTCAGGTGCTGCGACCCGCACACGAGACCTGATGTATTTGCGCCGAAACCTGCCTGACGGCATGGCAGTGACCGATATGACTGAGGAATTTTGCACCATCGGTGTGATGGGCGCAGGCAGTCGCGCCGTCCTTTCACAACTGGGGGGCTTACCCGAAATTGCATTCGGTCATGCCACCGACGCCCACTTGGCAAAGGCAGATTGCCGTGCCACGCACGTCAGTTTTGTAGGTGAATTGGGCTGGGAGCTGACCGTCGCCAATGCGGACGCCCCGGCGCTATTTGATGCGCTTCTGAACGGTGGGGTCAAGCCGCTTGGACATAATGCGCTTGATGGATGCCGCCTTGAAAAGGGCTTCAAACACTGGGGCCATGAATTAGGGCCAGAGGTTACACCGCTTGAGGCTGGGCTGGGGTTCACCATTGACTGGACCAAGCCTTTCATTGGCAAAACGGCGCTGGAACAACAAAAGCGCGACGGTCTCCGGCAGCGGCTGGTTCTGATCCAGGTCCAGACTGATGCGTTGATGCTACACGATGAGCCGGTGCTAGAGGCGGGCAAACTTGTGGGGCTGACAACCTCGGGCGCGCGAGGACCCCGCACGGGGCTCAATCTGTGCTTCGCTATGGTCGCGGTAGCGCGGGACGAAACTCTGGATCAGACCTGCGCGCGCAGCTTTTCAGTTAAAGTTGCTGGACGGAACAATCCAGCCACTGCGCTGCGGCGGCCGCCATTTGATCTCAAGGGCGAAAGGATGCGGGCATGACAAAGGCGCAGGTTCTGATCGTCGGCGGCGGCGCGATGGGCGTTTCCCTGATGTACCACCTCGCAAAAGAAGGCTGGTCAGACGTTCTTCTCGTCGAAAAAAACGACCTCACGCATGGTTCAACGTGGCACGCGGCGGGGCTGTGCACCCATTTCGCCCATAATCCAACCATTCAGGAACTACGCGCTACCTCTGTTCGTCTCTACCGCGATATCCTGCCCCAAGAAACGGGTCGCGACTGCGGGTTCCACCCCTCAGGCGCGATGCGCATCACGCGCAACCCCGACCGCATGGATGAATTTCGCCATGTTGCCGGCTTGTCAGATTTTACCGGCTATTCACTTGAAATTCTGACACCAGATCGGATCGCAGAACTACATCCGCTGGCGCGGCTCGACGGGCTTTTGGGCGGCATATTCGAACCGGACGATGGCCATGTTGATCCAACGCTGGCCACCAACGCCATGGCCGAAGTCGCCCGGCGAGGCGGCGCTGAGATCTGGCGCAACTGTGCTGTCACCGGCATCAAACGGGAACGTGCGCACTGGCTGGTCGAAACCGCCAAGGGCGATGTGCAGGCGATGCATGTTGTTAATGCTGCTGGGACGTGGGGCTGGGAAATTGGCCACATGATGGGGCTGAACATTCCGTCCGTGCCAGTGCTCCATCAATATCTTGTCACCGATACCGTCGAAGCGGTCAGCGACCGGATTGCAGCGGGCCTGCCTGAGCTGCCTATGATCCGCGACCCAGAAGAAAGCTGGTATGTCCGGCAGGAACGCGATGGCCTAATCCTGGGGCCCTATGAAAGAGAGGCGCAGGTCTGGTCAGTTGATGGCGTGCCGCCAGAGTTCGGCGCTGACCTTATGCCACCCGATCTGGACCGGGTCGAGCATATCATCATGGCAGCGATGGCGCGGATACCAGCGTTGGAAACCGGCGGCGTGAAATCCGTCGTCAACGGCCCCATTACCTTTACGCCTGACGCCAATCCTTTGATCGGTCTCGCGCATGGCCTCCAAAACGCATGGTTGCTGACCGGGTCTTCCATGGGCGTGATGGAAGGCGGCGGTGCCGGCAAGTTTCTGGCCCATTGGATGACGCACGGCGCGCCACCCATGGACGCACTGGCGGTGGACAGCCGCAGATTTGGGCCATGGGCTGACCGCGATTACCGCGTCGCCAAAGCGATTGAATGCTTTGGCTTGCAATTTGGCGTGCACTACCCGCATGAAGAACGCCCCGCCGGACGCGGACTATGGCTATCCCCACTCCACGATTTGATGGTTGCGCGCGGGGCGGTCATGGAGGCGGTGCATGGCTGGGAACGACCAAATTGGTTCTCGAACACGCCCGACGCCATTGCAGATGAAACATTCCGGCGCGCCAACTGGTTCGACCCTGTCGCGGTTGAGGTTGAGGCCGCCACCACCCGTGTCGCCATGGCTGATCTGTCAGTATTTTCCAAGTTTGACATTCGCGGGCCGGATGTCGGGGATTTCCTCGAAGCACTAGGCGCCAATCGTGCGCCCAAGCCCGGGCGGATCGGGTTGACCCAAGCACTCACACCGGCGGGTGGCGTACTATCGGAATTCACCGTCGCACGAATGGCGGTGGATCATGCCTACCTGAATTCTGCGGCGGCAGCTGAAGAAATTGACCTTGACCTTCTTCGCACCTGCGCCGCTGGATTTGACGTTCAAATATCGAACGTCACCGACCAAATCGCGGTGATCGGATTAATTGGGCCAAAGTCGCCTGAGCTGCTGCCGATGCTGGCCGACATGCCATGGCTGACGGTCCGGGATACGACCGTGGCGGAGGTGCCGGTGCGAGCATTGCGCGTGTCCTATAACGGCGAGTGCGGTTGGGAACTGCACGTCCCGGCCAATTAGGCTGAGCAACTCTTTATTGGGTTGGAAAAAGCTGCAAAACTTTTCGGCGTGTATTTCTACGGCGCCTATGCCGCCAACTCTATGCGGTTGGAAAAAGGGTATCGGGGCTGGGGTAGTGACCTGACAACCGAACGCAGCCCGCTTGAAGCTGGATTGACGCATTTTGTCCGTCCTGCGCTACGCAAAGATCTTATCCGTGATGATGCATGGGACATGGTCTTGCTTGAGATTGAGGTGGCGGATGTCGACCCCTTCTATGCCCACACCCTTTGGCAGGGCGACAGGCCCGTCGGTATCGTCACATCAGGCGCATACGGCCATCGCACAGGCAAGGTTCTGGCGCTTGCCTACTTACGCGATACATCCGCCAGAGATCGCCTGACTGTTTCGATCCTAGGTCAACACCGCAAGGCATCTATCTTGCCAAAGCCGCCATTTGATCCTGATAACACCCGCTTGAAAGCCGGAGTTAAGTTATGACTGAGCACGCCCTGCACACCGACTGGGATTTCGACGCCACAGCAGCCCGCCGCGATCAGTATTATGCGGCCTCTCTCACGCGCTTTACGCCGTTTCGCGATCCGATCGTCTTTCAGAAAGGCCAAGGCCAATACCTGTGGGATACGGATGGCGCGAAATACACTGATTTGTTGGGGATGAACGTGTGTATTTCGGTGGGACATTCGCACCCACGGGTCGTTTCCGCTGCAATGGCGCAAGCCCAGGAGCTGACCCATTGCACGACCATGTTCTGCCATCCCACGCCCGCGCATCTGGCTGAGTAACTGGCAGCCACCATGCCAAAGGGCCATGAATGGGTCGTGCATCTGACCAATTCAGGATCCGAAGCCATCGATCTGGCGGTGACCATGGCGCGCACCTACACGGGCAATCTGGATCTGCTGGCGTTGCGGACCGCTTATCACGGCCCAACCGCCGCAGCACAGTCCATCACTGGGATCGCAGGTTGGCGTCACCCCAGATGCCAGGCAATGTCGCGTTTGTCCCGGAACCCAATCAGTATCGCGGCATCTTTGGCCCAGGAACCCAGCCCTATCTGGATGAAATCGACCGTACGATTGCATCGGCCACATCTGGCAAGATTGCAGGGGTGTTCGTCGAAAGCGTCCAAGGGTACGGCGGCATTATCGAAATGCCCCCAGGCTACATGTCGGGCGCCACCAAACGCGTGCGCGCAGCAGGGGGACTTTACATCGCAGATGAGGTTCAGTCTGGATTTGGCCGCACGGGCACCCATTTCTGGGGGTTTGAGGCTGACAACGTGGTTCCGGACATCGTCGTTATGGCCAAAGGGCTAGGTAACGGTTTTCCAATCGGCGCCGTGGTCGCCAAGAAGAGAATCGCCGCCCCGATGTCCAAAAAGTTCATGTTCCATACCTATGGGGCCAACCCGACCTCTGCCGCCGCCGCCCGCGCCGTGCTGCAAGTCATGAGCGACGAGGGCCTGCAAGATAATGCGGACAGCGTTGGGGCAGCCTTGCTGGAACGGCTGCATGACTTAAAGGACAAGCATAGGGTCATTGGCGATGTACGCGGCAAAGGGTTGATGCTGGCCATTGAAATGGTCAGCGACCGGGATGCCAAAACACCAGACAAAGACACAACGACCGAAGTGTTTGAAGCTTGCCGCGAACAGGGTGTTATTCTGTCAAAATCCGGTCCGTTCCAATCCTGCCTTCGAATGGTGCCGCCGCTTTGCTTGTCACATGAAGACGTGGACAGGGTGGCAAGCAGTTTAGACCTGGCCTTTCAGCAGGCGGCAGAACGTTTGAAACCCTAAAGGAATTCATTCATTTAGACCGCAGCATTTTGCGGAAAGGGCTCAAAGCGGCCTGCCCGTCTTTTGCAAGGACATGGCCCGCCGCTTTGAGGTGGCACCACCATCTAACGAGGGAAATCCTGAACTGGATAGCGACCGGACAGACGACGAAGATCGGCTGTCAGGCGTCCCACGGCTGCATAACAGAGGGCACTTGTGTCTCAAATTCTATGGGTAAGTCAGCGCAACTGGTAGCCCCGGCCGGAATCGAACCGGCACTCCCGTAAAGGAACCGGATTTTGAATCCGGCGCGTCTACCAATTCCGCCACAGGGCCAGCCATGTCATTGTAGACGGACCCCACCTATCAAGGCGCGCGCTTCCGTTCAAGCGGTCAAATGCAGGTAAGCCGGGCGCAACGTCATCGCTTGAACCCAGCCCAGAGAAAGTTCATTTCTGATCTAAATCTGCCGGAGCCTGCATGACCTACCACCTAGACGCCGCCACCGAACTCACACCAAAAGGCAACGGGGTGTTCGCTTATGCGGGTGGTGGGGCGTATCTGAACTTTGACACCGCATTCGGCGGCTGGGTCATGGCGCTTGCTGTTGAGGCAATTCAGCGGACCGAAGGCGCGAGGGGCCGTATCGTTTCGCTCAACGCCATGTTCATCGATGCGATTCGCGACACGCCGCTATTGGTCACCGTCACGTCACTGATGAAGCGGCCCCGCACAGATTTCTGGCGTGTCAGTTTCGCTGTTCCAGACGCACCCGATCAGATCGTGTTCACGGCTGACATCATCACATCACTCGACCGAAACGGCGAACTGAGTTTCGAAGAAACCCGCCCCGAAGCGCCTTTGCCGGAGGACGTGAAGCGCGCCAAAGGGTTTGCAGCGCCGGGCTGGTTCGATCACATCGACCAGCGTTGGACCGTTGGCCGCCCGTTCAAGGTCAGCGAAAAACCCTATTCGATCACGTGGGCCCGCGATGCGGAGGAACGCCCGCTGGACGCTAAGTCGCTGATCACTCTCTCTGACGCCATTGCCCCACGTACGTTCTTTGTGTCGGAGAAACCGACTTTTGGCTCAACGATATCCTTTTCAGTCACCCTGTACGCGAGCGAGGCTGATTTCGCTGAAGTCGGCACAGATTTTGTAATGATTGAAGGCGACAGCGATGTGATCCGCGCAGGAACCTACGATCAGCGGGGAAAGTTGTGGTCACGTTCGGGCAAGCTGTTGGCGATCAGCAACCAGATCGCGTTCTACAAATAGATCAGTCCAGCCCGGCCCAGATATCTTCGACCCACCCTTTGATCTGAAGCGCTTCATCCCAACGATTGGACAGCTCAGCCCCATCAGCGCCAGTCATGGCATATTCCGGCGGACCAAGTTCACAAAGGAAGATGCAATCACCCGACGCGTTCCTGCGCCGCCAGCTACCTAAACCTTCTTCCCACCAGCCTTTGAACAGCTCCACCCATTTCTGATGCTGCGGAAAATCGAGCTGCAACTGGATCTGCTGGCGGCCGGCGACACGCCCTTGAAAACTGTCCGCCCGCGCTTGAATGCGGCTCATCAATCCCAAATCTCGTTCAGACAGCGGATACCAGAATTCCCGATCCACGACATAGTGTGACAGGTCTGAACACAGCCGCATTTCTGGCACCGCATCCAGCAAAGCCAATGTCGAATACAGGTCATTAGTGATGCAGTTCCGGTGCGTCTCAAACTGTACCGGCATTCCGGTCTGTTCAGATATCTCAATCCACGACCTGATCACCGGGATCATACCGTCGACCGTCAGCGGCATGACCTGTCCAATAACATCGACAAAGGGCGATCCAAAGTCTTTGGCCAGTTCAAGCGTATCGCGCAAACTCTCCACAGTTTTCGGAAACGCGACGATCAGAGGCGTCAGCCCTTCCCTTTCCATATGTGGACGGATCGCTTTGGCGACTGAAACATCATCGGCCCCAAAATCAAGCGCGAGGCCCTTGTAGCCCGCCTCGGCTACCTTTGCGCAGATCTCGGCAAATGGGGGATTGGACAGGTCGTAGGGACGCATAGCCCAAAGTGACTGGTAGATGTGGAGGTTCTGCATCAGGCTTTCCAATTCAGAAGATGGGTAAGTTGTTCGCCGTCGAACCCTTTCAGGGCCACCAGCGCAGGCGATGTGAAAGCGAAATCATCCGCCGTCGCAGACAGACGCACATCATCGGACACACGGGCTTCACCGGCGGAGGCAGTAGCAGCAATTCGGGCGGTTTTGTTTACAACGTTGCCAAAGAAATCGTCTTTCGCCTGAATGACATCACCGCAATGCAGCCCCATGCGCAAAGGCAGGCTCACGGCAGCATCTGTCGCCGTCGCGGCGCTTTGGTGTAACTCGGCCGCCGCCGCCAAAGCTGCAGATGTGGATGCAAAGCTTGCCATCGCCCCATCGCCCAGCGTTTTGACAACCTGCCCATCGTGACGGGTGATTGTCGCGGCAACATGATCCAGATGCATCGCGATCGGAGACGCCCAGACCTGGTCGCCTGCTGCGACCGACAATTCGGTAGAACCAACCACATCGGTAAACATGATCGTCGCAACGCCCACCTTTTGATCGAGGCGAAACCCCTCGCGCGCCCGCTGCGCCAGCGCTTCCATCGCTTGATGTTCAACGCCAAGCTTTTCCATGTTCGCGATCGGGTTGGAGCAATGCAATTGGATAATGCGCCAAACGCCATCTTCAAGCGCAAACACAAAGGAAAACCGGTGATGCCAGGGTTCGTCCTGTCCAGCAAAGGTCAGTCCGCCTACCCACAATGCCCAGCCGCATGGACCGCATTCAAATGCTTCGCTGAACTCAGGGCTGTGAGCAAAATCGGGAACTTCACCGGCATGCTCAGCAAAGCCTGACCGGAGAAGGTCATCCGTCCAATACTCGCCTTCATCCGACCCGACATAGCGTAGCGACGCATCTCTGCTGAGAAGGTTTACAAGAGTTCGCGTATCACGGACTCTGAAAGCCTCCTGCCATCGATCCAGAACCGCCATCAGTTCAGGCGATGGGCGAATAGTCGATGGCATGTTTTGCGCCTCCTACAGGCGGGGGTCACTCAACAGTAGCGCCTTAGGGGTTATCTTCGTCAACCGCCTTGGCTATTCCGCCGGCAATCGCATGGCGCCGCCATTGGCGCGGGGGATGATCCAGACTTCATGCTGCGGATAGTCCGCCTCAGTCTTACCGCCCATCAGCGCCCGGATGATCTGAATCTGGAACGCGATGTAGCTCATCTTATGGGGCGGGCCTGCGCCCTCTTCGATCGCTGCATTCAGTTCTTTCAGCTTCCAGAATGGCACCGACGGAAACATGTGGTGGGCGGTGTGGTACTGCATTTGCCAGCACATCCAGCGCATCACGGCGTTGGTCTGGGTCGAACGGGTGTTGGTCATGATGTCATTCGAATGCTCAAGGCCCAGATGTTCAATCGTGTTCTGCATCTGATGAACCCACTTCATCAGCATCATCGGCGCAATCCAATATAGAACCAACGCCCAGCTTTGCATTGCAACCGATCCAATCGCCAACAATGCATATAGTGCAAAGTGAACGCGACCTTCGAAGATCACCTTGGCATGCTGGTCGGGGCGGATGTACGGCTCAACCACCACACCACGCGCTAGCCGGATGATCCGGGCGATCCGGGTGGACCAATAGCTGAAGCCCAGCGTCCAGGACAGATAGCTGGACAGCGTGTATGGCTCACGCGCCAACTCTCCGTCTTTTTCCCAGTCTGAGGTATGAGTGTGATGCGCGAAATGCTGGATCTGATCGAAATCGCGCGGATAGATCATAAGAAATCCGATCAACCGGCCAAAGGCTTCATTCACCTTCTTGGTTTGAAACGGCGTGCCATGGCTCAGCTCATGCTGGCCCGCGTAAAGGAAGTTGATCAGGACACCGTGCGCCATGAAGACGGGAATGATCAGCCAGCTATTCCATAGCTGGGACATCAGCGCGCCAGTTAGGCCGATGGCGCCAAAATGGCTAAGCGCCTGCGCCCATCCGCGCCAATCAGACCTTTGCGCCAGTTCGCGCAGGCGAACCGGGGTGAGGATTTTGCGGCGATCAAAGCTGACATCCATGGGAAACCTCCATCATTTTGCCAATTATACTCACGAGAATATCTAATGAATATCGAATTGATTTGCTGAAATTAGATAATTTTTCTAATGAATTACTATGTCAGCTCTACCGTCCTTGTCGGCCATAGAAGCGCTTGACCACCTTGCACGCCTTGGGTCTATGGCCCGGGCTGCGACGGCGTTGAACCAAACGCCCGGCGCTGTCAGTCATAAAATCAAGACACTAGAGGCCCGGCTCGGGTTTCCACTGACCGAGATTCAAGGGCGCGGCGTCGTCCTAACGCTGCGGGCTGAGCGGTATCTTGAGGCTGCGCGTCCAGCGCTGACCACCCTCCGCCAAGCCGCAAGCCGGGCCGCAACGGGTGAAGTCGCGCAGCTTACCATCATCGCAGCGCCGGGCTTCGCAGCATCATGGTTAGCCCCCCGTGTGGGAGAGTTCCAGAACGCCCACCCCAATCTCGCCCTTACCATAGGAACCCAAAAGGCGGGTGAAACAGACGAAACAGCGGACATCAAGATCAGCTTTCGCAACACCCCTGCGCCGGGTGAGACATTGCTTGCCACGCCACAGTTCTTTCCCGTCATCGCCCCCGGCGTAGCCTATAGCGGGGGGGCGCACGCAGCGATGAAGGACCTAGCGCGCCATCGCCTTCTCCATCTTTACGACCAAAGTGATTGGCGTGAATGGGGCGGCGCGACCGGTCAACCTGATCTGGCGTCGGAAGCGCCCGGAATGACCTTTACCGACGCCAATATCCTTTTTGCCGCCGCCACAGCGGGCGTTGGGATAGCGCTAGGAGACGAGACAACCTGCGCTGAGGCTTTAAGATCGGGCACATTGGTTCCGTTGTTTGCCAAAACAGCGCCAAGTCGCAGGGCGTATTATATCAAAGCCGCCGAAACAGATGCGTCCCGTGCATTCAGCGATTGGATTGAAGATCAGCTAAAGGCTTAAGGAGCTACCAAAAGCTCGGCGATGAAGGCTTCGCTAATCTTCGCCGAGCAGACCTGTTGGTCCGGGGGCCAGCACGGCCCCCGTCATTGATAGCGCCTAGACCAGCTAAGCCGCCAATCGTTCAGGCTGTGGCGCAGGTTCAACCGGCGGTGCGGTCAGTTCAGCCCTCGGTGCGATCTCATCGGGTGTCGCACACAGTTTCACACGCTCAGCCCAGCGCCCAAAAGCGGGGCTGGACGTGAGCACCGCGAATGGGATCGACAGCGAAAGACCCAGCAAAACAGGCGCCGCCCAAGGCAAAGCTTGCGGCGCACCGGAAGCTATTAGGGCCGCAAGGCCAAGGCCAAACGCCGTTTGCGCCCAAAGGCCCCGCAATGCCGTACCCCAGCTAAGCTGATAGGCGTCACGCTGCTGACCGGACCACTGCACGGATTTCCCGAACGCGAGGCCAATCATGAACAAGGTCACGCGAAAAGCGACAACCGGGGCCAACATGATGGAAAAGAGCGTCTCTACGACAGCGCCCAATGCGAACCGTAGCCGCCCGCCATATTCAGCTGTCCCGCCTTTGCGCAGGGCAATGTCTACCCAGCCGGCGATTTTGGGGAACAGGGATACGGCGAACATGATGAAGAACATCGAGACTGCGAAGGCGAAGTTTACGTCCATGAAGTCTGCTTCGAACAGTTTGAACGCTGCGGCAGATGTCATCAGCATCCAGGCTGGGGCGCCGAAATACATCGCTATGGCTGCAAAGATCTGGAACCGGCTCATCGGTTTCAGGCCTTTGACCGCCAGTAGCCGCCAGTACTGCATGTTACCCTGACACCAGCGCAGATCGCGGCGGGTGAAATCGAAAAGGGTTGGTGGATTGTCTTCCCAAGACCCACCTTCGGTTGGTAGCACGCGTACTTCGTATCCGGCGCGGCGCATCAGGGCGGCCTCCACCTGATCGTGGCTCAGGATGTGACCTGACAATGGGCCATCGCCCGGCAACGTTGGTAAAGCGCATTTGGACCGGAACGGCGCCACGCGAACCAGCGCGTTATGACCCCAGTAGGGACCACAATCACCATGCCACCATGCAGCGCCCATAGTGAAGGACCGCATCCCATGGCGCATACCAAACTGGAACATCCGGGTGAATGCGCTGGTCGCCGGGGTGCCGACAACAAGGCTCTGCAAGATACCCAGACGCGGATAGGCCTGCATGACGCGGGTAAAGCGCATCACGTCGGACCCGGCCATCAGGCTGTCGCTGTCCAGCGGCAGAAAAAATTCATACCCCCCGCCCCAACTGCGCAGGAAGTCGCGGATGTTGCCGGCTTTGAAACCCGTATTCAGTTCACGGCGGCGATAGACTGCGTTCGGACCAAGCACTGCACGATAATTCTCAAACGCATCCGCCTCAGCGTCGATGAATTCATCCTCATCAGTATCAGACAGAACGAACACATCGTACTTGCCACCATACCCAGTGGCATCGATGCTGCGCTTGGTCTCGATCAGGCGCTGAAACGCCCTCTCAGGATCTTCATTGCGCAGAAACATCAGAACAGCGGTTTTCGCGCGGATCGGCGTCGCCTCGGCCGCCGCGTCCATGAACGGAGATGTCGACGCCAGGCCATCCTTTGATCCATGCAACAGGCTAAGTCCGATAACAGCGTTCCAGAACCCCATGACCGTCCATGGCGCGCCAATCAGGAAACAAACAAAGATCGTGATATCCGCAGGCGTCCAGCCACCAGCGCCGAAGATCGTCACAAGACCCCAAGCTAGCAGCCCCATGGAAACGACGTTCAAAGCCACGACAAACAGCCGTCGCGCTGTCAGGCTACGAGCGCTTTGCAAGCCAGCAGGCGTCATCTCAGCAGAGGGCACCTCAAGCGGAGTGACAGGAATATTCGTCGCACTGTCGGTCATGTGATCGTCTTTCTCGTGTTCTTCGTCCAAGGCCGGGATAAGGTCACGTCATGACGCATCATTCCCCTCAGGCCCTTTGGCATATAGCTCCACGCGTGTCGGAAATACGGCAAGCGACACTGGGTGACGGGGATGTGATCATTCGTGCTGTCGCATCCCTGGTTTCCAGGGGCACAGAACGTCTGATTCACGAAGGGCGAGTCCCAGAATCCGAACACGCCCGCATGCGTGCACCATTTCAGGAAGGGGATTTCCAATTCCCCGTGAAATACGGCTATTCCGCAGTCGGACAGGTTGAGGCTGGGCCTAAGGATCTTGTTGGTCGTCATGTCTTCGCGCTTCATCCACACCAAACGGTGTTCGCCCTACCAGCCGAAGCGGTCTTCCACGCAGACGCCTATTCCCCGCGTCTGGCCCTCGCCGCCAATGTCGAAACTGCGCTCAACGCTCTGTGGGACGCGGGCGCAGGCCCAGGGGATCGCATCTGCGTCGTTGGTGCCGGCGTGGTCGGCTGTCTTGTCGCCTGGCTCGCCGGGCGCCTGCCCGGTACGGATGTGACCCTTGTGGATAAGCTAACAGAACGGGAAAATGTTGCAGCGCACCTTTCCGTGAGTTTTGCGCAGACGACGGCGGATTTGACCGATTGCGATATCACTTTCCATTGCAGCGCGTCACAAAGCGGGCTTTCTGATGCGATGCACACGTTAGGCGATGAAGGAAAGCTGATTGAGATGAGCTGGTATGGCGATCAAGTGATTCCCGCCCCGTTGGGCGGCGCCTTCCATTCCCGCCGCCTTCAACTGATCTCATCGCAGGTCGGTAAAGTAAGCCCTTCGCGCCGTCCCCGCTGGGACTATGCCCGGCGACTGTCAAAAGCGGTGGAGCTGACGGCTGATCCAGCTTTGGACTGCCTGATAGACACCCAAGTCTCATTCAGCGAAGCCGCCGCAAAAATGCCTGAGATCTTAGCGAAGGACGCCACCAATCTCACGACCCTCATTACCTACGACTAAGGAACAGATATGTACGCCGTCCAAGTCCGCGATCACATCATGATCGCTCATTCTCTGCCGGGTGAGGTGTTCGGCCCCGCCCAGAACATGCACGGCGCGACCTATGTCATCGACGCCACGTTCTATCGCTCGGAACTCGGCGCAGAGCGCATCGTCTTGGACATTGGCCGCGCGACTGATGCGCTGAAGGCCGCACTGAAGCAGCTGAACTACGGCAATCTCGATGAGCTGTTTCCGGGTGAGCTGACCACGACCGAGTGGATCGCCAAATGGGTCTTCGACCAACTTGCCGCCGCAGCCCATGCAGGAGATTTCGGCCCGGGCGGCGATCAGGTTGAGAAAATCCGCGTTACGCTGAACGAAAGCCACACGGCGCTTGCTTGGTACGAAGGGGACCTGTGAGCGCCTTCGCGATCCCCGTCGACCTGAGCACGCCGACTGGCGGCTACGTCTATGACCGGCGTCTGATCGACGCCTCAGGGGGGGAGCTGACCCATTTGCAGCTGCCCGGCGACTGGCCACACGCGTCAGATACAGACCGCGCAGCCGCAGTCGAGGCTCTAAAAGATATTGGCCCCACCATCATTGATGGCTTGGCTTACGGCGCCTTCACGCCCGAAATGATCGCCTCGTTGCCGACCAAACCTGTGGTTCTTTGCCACCATCCTTTGGGTAAGGAAACCGGTCTCGACGCCCATGAATCCGCCATCGCGATCAAGCAGGAGGCGGCAGTTCTGTCCCTTGCCGCCCATATCATCGTCACCAGTCCTGAGACCAAGCGTACTTTGATCTCAGAGTTGGGCCAAGACGAAGCCCGCATCACCGTCGCGCCCCCCGGCCTCGACTATGTCGAAGCGCCTGCGCGTCTGGATAAGAGCATCCCTGAAATTCTCACCGTCGCATCCCTCACCCCCCGTAAAGGGCATGAAGAGCTTGTGGTGACCCTCGCCCGTCTCAAGCACCTCAACTGGACGGCCCGTTGGATCGGTCCTGTTGACCGCGATGAGACCCATTTCGAGGCGGTCAAAGCCGCAATCATAGAAACCGAACTGACCTCACGCATCCGTATCGAGGGCGCACTATCCGGGGAAGCGTTGGAGAAAGCTTACACCGAAGCAGACATCTTCTGCCTTCCCAGTCGCTACGAAGGTTACGGCATGGTCTTCGCCGAAGCGATGATGCGCGCCCTGCCAATCGTCGCGTGTGACGCAGGCGCTGTCGCCGAACTGGTGCCGCCCCGCGCAGGCATTCTGACGCCTGTGAACGATCCCGACGCCATGGCCGAAGCGCTGGAAGAGTTGCTGGAGGATGCCCCGTTCCGCGACATGATGGGCGACGCAGGGCGCAAACATGCGCTGACCATCCCCGGATGGGATGAAACCTGGGCCAAGGTTCGCGCCGCGCTAGAGGCAAAATCATGACCGGCTTTTCAGCTGAATGGCTGGCCCTGCGCGCGCCCACAGATGACGCAGCGCGGGATCAAGGCCTTATCGAGAAACTGACGAACTGGGCTGCAAATCGCCCCATACGGATTGCAGACCTTGGCGGCGGATCAGGCGCGGCGCATCGTGCCCTCTCACCCATCCTGCCAAAAGCGAACTGGCGCATTCTGGATGATGACCCGGCTTTGCTGGCGCTTATTCCGAAAGGGGCGGAAGCGGTTCAAACCAACCTCGCCACCACCCTCAATGACGCGTTCGAACCAAAACCACATCTTCTAACCGCCTTTGCCTTCATTGATCTCGTGTCTAAGGCATGGCTGACGAAACTAGTGGACCGCATCGCTGAAACAGGTGCAGCGATTTACGCTCCACTTACCTACGATGGCGTAGAAACGTGGCGCCCTACCCCACCCTATGAAACCGAGGCACTGGCGGCGTTCAACGCAGACATGCGCCGCAACAAAGGTTTTGGTCCCGCCCTCGGCGCCGACGCTTCGCCATGCCTTCAGAACCTGCTGCAAGCGAAAGGATATGTGGTCGAAACCGCGCTATCCCCTTGGCAGTTGAGCAATGGCCCGCTGATGACTGCGCTCGCAGAGGGATCTACCAACGCGGTGACGCCTTACCTACAACAGGAACCGGCAAAACGCTGGGCCCGGGGTCGACTTACCGCTGAGACGGCTGAGGTCGGTCACATCGATCTCCTCGCGATACCGCCAACCTGACATTGCAGGCGGCAGGTACAGGTGAAACCACAACGCTGGTCACAGCGGGCATATGCCAGTCCGCCCTAAGACAGAGTTCCGATGTCGTGAACGCAGTAACAGAGTGGACTGTCCTGCTGGCGATGACAAAGTGTGTTAAAGTTAACCCCTGTTCCGATCTTTCATCCGATGCAATCGGAAGATCAAAAAGTGAACAAATTGTGGCAAGCCCACTCCACTACCATACTTTTCAATACCTTAGCTCTACTTTCACATGTGAAAGGTTTTGGGAACGCCCCCTACAGCATCCGCTGCAGAACGCCGTCCTTTTTCACAATCGCATGCTTCAGCGCGCCTCCGATATGGAGGAAGATTAGGGCCGCCAGTGTCCATCCGACAATGCCATGAAGCTCCATCAACAGCCCGCCAAGCTCCTTATCCTTTGCCAGGATCGGAGGCAGTTTCCAGTTAAAGAATTCCACTGGAAAGCCGTTGGCGCCCGTTCCCAACCAGCCCAGAACCGGCATGGCGAAAAGACATAGATACAGCAGACCATGGACGGCGTTTGACGCCGAATGCTCAAACTTCGTTAGGGGCTGGGCATAGTCTGGCGCGCCCTTGGCCAGCTTCACAGCAATGCGGATAACCATCAGGCCAAGGATCAGCACGCCAAAGGTTTTATGGTACTTATAGAGTAGGTTTGTGACGTCGATCCCGAACGTGTCTTTCACACCTGAAAACCCAAGGAACCCCAGTAGCATCCCGACAGCCAGCGCGCCCAGAACCATCAATGCGATGATCCAGTGCAGCAGACGTTGGCTGAGTGCGTATTTCATGCCGCCTTACCTTCCCGGCGGCCCCCTCTCAGATCACAGGTGAAGAGGACGTCGCCATCATTGAACAGATGCACCGTAGTGCGGGGACGGATCGCCTCATCCAACTGGTCAATCGGCGCCAGCGAGAACCCGGCTTTACCCGACCCTAAGATGATAGGAGCCACCAATACATGCAGCAGGTCAATTGCCTGAGCGTCCAGAAAATTAGCGAGAGTGTCCGCGCCACCTTCAACCAGAATGCGCGACAGGCCGTGTTTGCGCAGCGCGGCGATGATTGCGTCAGGGGTGAACCAGCCGTCTTCGCCTGGCTCCAGCTCAATCTGCTCCACACCCTTTGGGGTTGACACGCCGGGCTTGGTGATGAACACGACCGGGGCTATTCCGTCGGTCAGGATCTGCACATCCTCCGGCGCGCGACCGTTCGGATCGATCATAACTCGGGTCGGGTGTTTGCCTTCGACATGGCGGACAGTCAGCGCCGGATCGTCTGCGATCAGCGTGCCAACGCCGATCAGAACAGCATCCACTTCGGCCCTGAGGCGATGAAGATGCTTTAGCGCTTCGAAGCCTGATATGTACTTTGATGCGCCAGTGGCGGTCGCGATGCGCCCGTCCAGTGATTGCCCCAACTGTGCGACGACAACATCCCCCTTGATGTCGATAGGCGTCAGCGGATCGCCCTGCGTGGTCGCTAAATAGTTCATAGATCTAACCTATACCGCTGCACGTGTGTTCGCCACTTGATCCGGCGGTTTAGTGTTCAACTCTCGTTGCGGCGCATGTCGCCATGGCTGGGATTTGAACCAGCCAACGCCGTAAGCGACCGCGATCAGGATCGCAAAGCCGGACAGATTGACCAGTGCACGGGTCCAGACATCCCGTCCAATCACATCCAGCCACCAACCGTTGAAGCGACTGAGCACAATCGACACCATGAACACCGCCAGCGACTGCGTCCCAACCTTGCGGATGATCGGCACTGTCGCGAGGAAAGCATCCCGCGCCGCCCAGACACGCCAGCTTTCACCAATCACAGCCCAGATAACGATCATCAGAGAGACGAGGTGGATCAGCTGCGGAATGCCGATCTGATTTTCATCCAGCAGCAGGCCCATCGGCTCAAACAGCTCAAAGATCGCCTGATCCAGGCTGGGCGACAGCCACTTGATCTCATCCACATAGGCGTACGGAATAGTGAAGATCATCAGCGCAACGGCGATCCAGAGAACAATGGCTTTCGCAGGTTTCGCTGCATTCCAGCCTTCGTACAGCTTGACGCCACCTGCGCCGACAGCAGCCCAAGCAAGGTAACCGATTGCAAGGAAGTGCAGATAGCGCATGCCCCCTACATAGGGCTTCCAGCGCAGAGGTTCGATAAAGGCGCGGACCTCTTTGACGATATCATGCGCGAAGGTGCCCGCCGGCAGATATTGACCACCATGAATCTTGAACCATGCCAGCGGCAGCGTCAGCAAAAGGTACAGAACCGCCGTCCAGACCAGCGTTTTGTTTACGGGTGGGGCAGGCAACCAGCGCATTCCAAAGGCGAAACCAGTGAAGAAAACCAACTGCCAGCCAAAGGGATTGAAGAACCAGCGATTGTCGCTGAGTGGGCTTGCAGGCAAGTTCAGGAAATCCAACTGGGCGCCGATAGACGCCAGCATCATACCAAATGCATGGGTCTCCCCACCACCGACAGATCGCGCCCAACCGGCCAGTTGCGCGGCAAACCACATACCCAACACAAAGGCAAAGACAGCGTATCGGCCACCGACAAAAAAGACGCCCATGACCAACGGCACCATGGCAAGTATCACCAGATACATCGGAAGGATATCCAGAAGACCCGGCACAAAGTTAAGCGTGAATAGCGCGGGAATATATTCTTCGGTCATAGTGAAAAGTCGAGCGACCGAAGGCCAGTTGGCGTACACCTTACCCTCGGCGCCCATGCCCGTTTTGTCGAGCATCAGCATCAGGAAGGCGGTCGCCAGCACGACGCCGATATGAGCCCAATAAACTTGCCAGACCCTGAACACGATCCGCGCCGCGCCCAGATGCCAGCCTTTCTTCACAAAGACCGCCCCGAAGGCGAGCGATGAGGCCATGCCGGAACAGAAGACAAAAATCTCAGTCGCGTCGGAAAATCCGAACCGCGCCGGGATCCACAAGGTCCAGGTGTTTCCCGGAGTGTGCGCCAGCAGGATGATAAACATCGCCAGTCCCCGGAAGAAATCCAACCGCAGGTCACGGGGTTCCTTGATTTCCACTTTCTCAGTCAC
Source organism: uncultured Paracoccaceae bacterium (assembly GCA_938092015.1). Taxonomy (GTDB): domain Bacteria; phylum Pseudomonadota; class Alphaproteobacteria; order Rhodobacterales; family Rhodobacteraceae; genus Pikeienuella. Next base: position 1,839 of record CALKOT010000129.1, on the reverse strand, counting down.
GCTGACGCTCGCTCCACTAAATGCGCGTTTCAGGGCAATTAGCTGATAATTGGGGCCGGTGCGCGGCGACATCGTGCAAATCACCGAGATGTGAGTGTCTGTCAGATGGGGTGTATTGCGCGCCCATGTGGGTTTATCGAAGATCAACGAACCCTAGAGGCCCACCTCATGAACAAAACCCTGCTCTTCGCCGCCATTGCGCTGCTGGCCCTGACGATCGTGGCGTTTGATGAGCGCGGCGAAGAGATGGCAGGCGCTGCGCTGATCAGCGGCTTCGCTGGGTTCGCTCTTTACCACGCCTCATTCGGGTTCACTGCAGCCTGGCGTCGTGTTGTCCGCGAAAAGCGAGGTGCAGGTCTGCGCGCACAGATGCTTCTGATCGGTTTGACCTGCCTGGTCGCCTTTCCATTGTTTCAATATGGCGAGGCGATTGGCTTTGATGCACGCGGCTATATCCTTCCAATGGGCGTCGCCAGCGCATTTGGCGCATTCGTGTTTGGCGCTGGCATGCAGTTGGGCGGCGGCTGCGCGTCCGGCACGCTTTTCACTGTAGGCGGCGGCTCAACCCGAATGGTTGTGACGTTGATCTTCTTTATCATCGGATCAGTCGTCGCCACGGCGCATTGGGAATTTTGGACCCGTCCCGCGCCCAACCCAATGCTGCTTGATCGCAATTACGCTGTCCTCAAAGATATAGTCACCTACCGCATTAACAACAGCCGCGGCGTATCTCTGGTCAGAGAATTCGGCGCATTCGGCGCGCTTGGCCTGATGTTGATCCTGTTGGCGCTGATCGCGCTGACATCCGCTGTCATTGAACGCCGGGCGCATGGGACGCTAGAAACCCCGAAAGCCACCGGATCTTTGCTCACCGGCCCTTGGTCGCTGGTTGCGGGCGCTGTTGCGCTGGCGATCGTTGGCATCCTCTGCTTTATCGTCCTTGGAAGGCCCTGGGGCGTGACAGCCGGTTTCGCGCTTTGGGGCGCAAAAGCCTACACGGCGCTGGGCGGCGATGTCAGTAACTGGATCTACTGGTCTGGTTGGAGGCAGGGGCAGTTGAACAATAGCCTCTTTGCGAATGGCACGTCCGTGATGAACTTTGGCATCGTCCTCGGCGCCATGGCCGCCGCCTCTCTCGCAGGCAAATTCGCGCCGATCTGGAAGCTGTCGACCCGTGACTTGCTGACCGCCGTCATTGGCGGGCTACTTATGGGCTACGGCGCCCGCCTCGCCTATGGTTGCAACATCGGCGCTTATCTTGGTGGCCTCGTCTCGGGCTCTCTACATGGCTGGTGGTGGCTGGTTTGGGGTTTTACGGGAAGCTATCTTGGCGTCTGGTTGCGCAAGATCCTATCGATCGATCCACCCCTTTCCCTGAAACCTGCTATCTGAGGTCCTCAAATGCGCTATCTGGTTTTGCTTGCTTTCACACTCGCCGAAACCATCGCCAACGCTAACCCAAAAGAGAGGGATGGATGGAAAGTACATCCCACCTCATATGCCTATGGTGATCTGATTGATCGAGTTAGGGCGGCGACTAAGAAGAACAAAATGGGGGTCGTCACGCAGGCTGGACCGACGGGCGCCGCAAAGAACCGCGGAATCATTATTCCCGGAAACCGTGTCATCGGCGTCTTCAACAACAAGTTCGCCGTTGAAATGCTAGCCGCATCGGAAAGTGCGATGATCGAGGCTCCCGTGAAGTGGTCCCATCTTTTCGGACAGTTTTGTAGCGTTTTTAAGGTGTATCGGGTTTAGGTTTCATGCTGCTTTCTTGTCTTTCAAGCCCGCCCAATATGCGTCGTCCGGTGTTTGCCGATCAAGCGCGGAATGCGGGCG
>CALKOT010000128.1 GCA_938092015.1 uncultured Paracoccaceae bacterium | reverse complement strand
TCGCCCATATGGATTGCGACAGCTTCTACGCCTCCGTCGAAAAACGGGACGATCCGACCCTCGCCGACCTTCCCGTCATCATCGGCGGCGGGCGGCGGGGGGTCGTGTCCACCGCCTGCTACATCGCCCGGATCCACGGCGTCCGCTCCGCCATGCCGATGTTCAAGGCCCTCGAATTATGCCCCGACGCCGTCGTCATCCGCCCCAGGATGGAGGCCTATGTCGAAGCCTCCCGCCAGATCAAAGCCTGCATGCAGGACGTCACCCCCGTGGTCGAACCCCTGTCGCTGGACGAAGCGTTTTTGGACCTGAGAGGGACGGAACGATTGCACGGGACCCCTCCCGCGCTCACGATGGTACGGCTGGTGCGGCGAATTGAGGAAGAGGTTGGGGTGACAGCTTCCGTCGGCCTTTCCCACAACAAGTTTCTCGCCAAGATCGCCTCGGATCTGGACAAGCCCAAGGGTTTCTCTGTGATCGGGAAGGCCGAAACGCTGGATTTCCTTGAGGGCAAGCCCGTCAAGCTGATCTGGGGGGTCGGGGCATCGTTGCAGGGCAAGCTAAAGGCCGACGGCCTCAACACAATCGGCGATATCAGGGGCCGCGAGGAGGTCGACCTGATCGCTCGCTACGGCTCCATGGGCAAACGCCTCCATGCTTTGAGCCGGGGAGAGGATTTCAGACGCATCTCCACTGACCCCGGCATGAAAAGCATCTCGGCCGAGACCACTTTTGACACCGACATCTCCGATAAAGAGGCGCTGGAGGCACACCTATGGCGCCTGGCCGTCCGCGTCGCCGACCGCGCCAAGGCCAAAGAGACAACCGGTCGTGTGATCACTGTGAAACTCAAAACCGGCGATTTCAAAACCGTAACCCGCCAATCTGCCCAGGACGCCCCAACCAACCTTGCGGACACAATCTTCAAAGAGGGCCGCACCCTCCTATCCCTCGTCCTAAACAAGTCCCCTTTCCGTCTGATCGGCGTCGGGATCAGTGATGTCTCAGAAGAGAAGGGTGAAGCCGCAATCGATCTCTTCGATCCAGGGGCCGAATCGCGAGCGAAAGCGGAGAAAGCCACCGACGTAATCCGAGGCCGTTTCGGCACCGGTGCAATTCAAAAGGGAAGAAGCCTAAAGTAGTATCAATTCGCCCATGCATTGTGCAGATGCGAAACACTTCTTGCATTAATCGGTCAACCTCAAGGTATTATGCAACATATTGATATTAAAATTATTATATATATTTCCGCGGCTTTCTCCCCTAGTTTTCCTCACCCGCATATCTCTTTTCCTCTTGCCTATGCTGCACTGCACACATAGCTTCAAATCACGGTGTACGCCGTAGCCCTAAGTCGGGCGTTTCCTCCCTTTACTTGGCCGCCCTTGAGGCGGCCTTTTTTTTGAAAAGGGTCGGCTATTCTGCGGCGAGTGAAGAAATCTGACCGATTGAGGCGAGCGCAGGGATCACTTCACCCAGCGCTCTGGCGAAATCACTGTAATTATCGCTAAGCGAAATTGTCTTACTATCAAGGTAGAGGCCACGATCGATCTCAATCTGGATCGCATGCCGCCTTCTCGATGGCAGTCCATACTTCTGAGTTATGTGTCCACCTGCGAAAGGCGCATTGGAAGCCACCGTAAAACCGGCGCTGACAAAGGCTGCGCGGGTGGCCGCCATGATATCGCGGCCCGCGGATGCGCCAAACCTGTCGCCCAAAACAATATCTGCCCGCACGCCCTTGATGCGGGGCGCTGCGCGTAGGGCGTCCGTAGGCATGGAATGACAATCAAATACCACTGAGAAACCGAATTTCTCAGCCGCACTGGTCAACAACGCATCGAGCGTTGCGTGGTAGGGGCGGTGAAACTGAGCAATACGCTGATTCGCTTCGGTCCGGGATATCTTGCCGTTATAGATTGGCTGCCCCTCGGCGACGATCCTGGGGATGACACCCAATCCAGCTGCAACGCGTGGGTTCAAACCAGTCGCCTTCACGCCAGAAACCACCGCCGGGTCAAGTTCTTCCTGACCACGGTTGAGGTCGATGAATGCCCGCGGTGCGGTTGAGGCGATCAAGGGCGCTCCAGCCGAGACTGCGGGAAAGAACAATTGATCTACAAACGCATCTTCTGAAGATCTGATGGTCAAGGGGTCGAGGCGCGAACGCTCCAGAAATGCCGCAGAATAGTCTCGTCCACTATGGGGCGAGGAAAAGACCGCTGCCGAACGAACCTGATCGGGCGTCCAAAGGTGATATACAGGTGCGTCATTCACGAAGACAAACATGCCTTTCGAACCTATAAATGGCAATGAAAAGGCGTCTTTTCACGCCGACAACTTAGCGTCAGCCAGATCGTGGGATTGGCGAAGTTTTTCACCGCTCCAAGGCTTGACGAGTCACCGGGCATATGGTCAATACGCGCAACGCGGGACGTTGTTCCGCCCCGGTTCGAAGGTTCTATGGGCGTATAGCTCAGCGGGAGAGCACTTCGTTGACATCGAAGGGGTCACTGGTTCAATCCCAGTTACGCCCACCATTGACCGCCGGACCGGGCGAGATTTACCAGAGGCGCATGGGCGCCGGGAGAAGACCGATGAAAGTCAAGAACTCGCTCCGCTCGCTGAAAGCGCGCCACCGCGATTGCCGTGTTGTGCGCCGCAAGGGCCGCGTCTACGTTATCAACAAGACGCAGCGCCGTTTCAAAGCCCGTCAGGGCTGATATCAGCGATCCGGGACCCTTAGGGGACCCTTGGAACAGATAGAGCCGCGCGTTTGCGCGGCTTTTGTTGTTTGTGAGGACACGACCATGACAGTGCCATCCCCTACACGTCTTGCCGCAACAATCCTGCTTGTCCGAGACGGTACTGAGGGCGTTGAGATCAGCATGGTGGTGCGCAACCGCAAGATCGCTTTTGCCCCGGGCGCGCTGGTGTTTCCCGGCGGATCAGTCGACGAAGGCGATCAGGTAGCCGACGAACTGGCCGACGGCGACGGCATCATGGGCGATGCGCTGACGCTGCGGGTTGCAGCGATCCGCGAAGCGTTTGAGGAATGCGGCGTTCTTCTGGCTCGGCGGGATGGCGAACTGGTCAGCGGGGCTGAAGCGGCACGCATGGTTTCAGACTGGCGTGAGAAGCTGGAAAGCGACGAGGTGTCTATCGCGGACATCGCGCGGGCTGAGGGGCTGACACTGGCTGTCGACCTGGTTCTGCCGTTCGCCCACTGGATTACGCCTGAGGCTGAGAAGAAGCGGTTTGATACGCATTTCTTTGTCGCCATGGCCCCAGAAGGCCATGTGCTGGATCAGGATGGAGGCGAGGCAGTGGAGGCTGTCTGGCTGACCCCCAAAGCTGCAATGGCGGAAGGTCGGGCTGGCACCAAGGCGCTGATGTTTCCAACCTGGCTGAACCTGCAGGTGCTGGAAGGCGCCAAGGATGCTGCGGCGGCGATGGAGCTTGCTCGCGCACACCCTGTTGTCACGGTTATGCCTGACTTTAAGAAAGTTGAAGGCGGGATTGAGCTGAGGATACCGGCCGAAGCGAAGTACGCGCACGCCGCTTATCTGATCACCGGGTTTGCGGCCGAACCCCAGCCCATTTAAGGCTGACGTTCAGCGCTTCGCATTTGCGGGGCTCACAGGCAGGCAGAACTGGGCGCTGACTTCAAAAGCTTTCACATGTGAAAGTAAACTTAAGCCTTTGATTTATTTAACGCCACAATGTGACCGCCACAACCTGTTCTCCTTTTACCCCACCCCAATCAATCGTAGCTGCGCTGGTCGTCGATGACTTTGCCGTCATTTGGCAAGCTGCCTTTGGCCACGATCTCTACCTTTGCTTTCAGCTTTAGGGTCGCGATGACGCTATCGGCTATGGCGTCGGCATTTCCGCCATCGGCCTCTACCTGCACGGTCATTGCGTCCTGCTCACCATCGCGTGTGGCGATGACGCGGGCCTTGGCGACCTCTGGGTGGCGCGCGACCAGCGCGGCGACCTGTTCAGGGCGCACAAACATGCCCTTGATCTTGGTTGTCTGATCCGCACGGCCCATCCAGCCTTTGATGCGCTGGTTAGTGCGCCCGCAGGGGGAAGTTCCGCTGAGAACGGCGCTCATATCGCCCGTGGCGAAACGGATGAGGGGGTAGTCGGCGTTGAAGCTGGTCACGATGACCTCGCCCACCTGCCCTTCCTCTACCGGATCGCCGGTGCCGGGGGTGGCGATTTCTACGATGACGCCTTCGTCGACGATCATGCCTTCGATCTGGCCATCGGGTCCGGGGCTTTCATAGGCGACAGAACCCAGGTCAGCGGTGCCGTAGCCCTGCACGCAGGTGATGCCGCGATCTGCGTATTCCTGACGGAGCGACGGGAAAAGGGCACCACCACCGACTGAGGCCTTCTTGATGCGGGAAAGATCGAGGCCCATCTCATCAGCCTTGTCGAGAATGATCTTCAGGTAGTCGGGCGTGCCAGCGTAGGCGGTGACGCCGATGGCCGCGGCAGCCTCTGCCTGCAACTCTGTCTGGCCGGTGCCTGCGGGAAAGACCGTGGCGCCGACGGCGGTCGCGCCGCTTTCGTACATCATGCCAGCGGGCGTGAAGTGGTAAGAAAAGCAGTTCTGCACGATGTCGCCCTGCCCTATGCCCGCAGCATGCAAGGCGCGGCCCAGACGCCACCAGTCGTGCGATGTGCCGCCGGGCTCGTAGATCGGGCCGGGGGACTGAAAGACATGGTGCGTGGCGCCGGGCGCTTTGGCGAAGCCGCCGAAGGGCGGTGTTTGTTTCTGGGCGCCACCGAGCGAGGATTTGCGAAGGACCGGTAGTTTGGCAAGGGCGGCTAGGTCAGTGACGGCGCCAGCCTCTACCCCGTCCAGATGTGCCGCCATGGCGGGCGCTGTCGCGAGGGCGTTGGCGATCTGCCCAGGCAGGTCGCGGGCAAGATCAGCGGCGCGTTGATCGGCAGAGCGGGTTTCCAAATCGTCGTAGTAAGCAGCCATGGGTCTGGTCCTTCAGGTCCGGATGGTTTTTTGGAGGCTTTTGCCGGGTACGCGCCCGATATCGCCGCGCACCTCAAGCTCTAGCTTCACGGTTGTGACATGCCAGCCAAGCGAGCCGAGGCGGGCGCGCTGGTCTTCGGTAAGTCGTTCGCCGACTTTCGCAGCGAGGTCTTTGAAAAAGGTATCTTCTGTGCAGATGTTGAGGATCGCCTCACGCACGGCATTGAACTTCCAAGCAGGGATATTTGTGACGCCATCGCGTCCCTTGGCCGGTGTACGGCAGGCGATCTTACCTTCCGCCGTCATGCGCAGCATGCATCTCCGTCCTGGATCGGCGGACATGGGACAGTGCCGTAAGAACAGTAGACACAGCAGTCGCCTTTCTTCGGGCGCAGCACCACGGCGCAGCCCTTGCAATCGTAGAACCATTGGCAGGCGTTGGTTGGCATTTCCTCACGCTCTGCATGGCCGCATTCCGGACAGGTGATGACAGAGATGAGATCAGCCATTTCGTCTGTCCCGGATCAGGCCAATAACAGCGATGAGGATAAACAGCCCCAGCGCGGGAAGCAGCACAGCGTCAAGCCCCGCGACCAGTGACGCGAGGCCAATGGCGGGCAACAACCAAAGCAATAAGGGCGTAAAACAGCAGATCGCCGCGATGACGGCGCCAAAGATACCAATCTTTGACAGCCGCGACATCGCCTTAGCTCAGCCAGCGTTTACGGCGGCGGTACGAACGTGTGTCGCGGAAGGATTTGCGACCGCCTTCGGCCATACCGAGGTAGAACTCTTTAACGTCCGGGTTTTCGCGAAGATCGGCGGCAGGGCCGTCCATCACGATGCGGCCGCTTTCAAGAATGTAGCCGTAGTGCGCGTATTTCAACGCTACGTTGGTATTCTGCTCAGCCAGCAGGATGGACACGCCTTCCTGCTCGTTCAGCGACTTCACGATCTCGAAGATCTCTTCGACCAGTTGGGGTGCGAGGCCCATGGAAGGCTCATCCAGCAGAATCGTCTCTGGCTGGCTCATCAGCGCGCGGCCAATGGCGCACATCTGCTGCTCACCGCCCGAAGTGTAGCCTGCGAGGGATTTGCGGCGTTCTTTCAGGCGAGGGAAGTAAGTATAGACCTTCTCCAGGCCTTCCTGCGCAGCTGCATTGCCTTTTACGGTAAACGCGCCGGTCAGCAGGTTTTCTTCGACAGTAAGGTGTTCAAAGCAATGGCGGCCTTCCATCACCTGGATGACGCCCTTTTTCACCAACGTGGCTGGATCAAGCTCAGCAATCGGCTCACCGCGATACTTGATTGAACCTTTGGTAACCTCACCCCGTTCTGAATGGAGAAGGTTTGAGATGGCTTTCAGCGTCGTGGTTTTACCCGCGCCGTTGCCGCCCAAAAGGGCGGTGATGCCGCCCTTGGGCACCTGCAGGCTAACGCCCCTCAACACGAGGATCACGTGATTGTAGATCACCTCGATGTTGCTGATATCCAGCAACGTTTCTTCCTGCGTATTCTGGGCGTCGAACATCCGGTCGTTCCCTTAAGCTTGGTCTGTTTGAAAAGGTCCTAAAAGGGTCTCCCCGGTCTAAACCGACCGGGGAGTGTCGTTAACTTAGTTACAAGTCTGCTTCTGCCAGTCAGGCTTGTCTTCGATGTACTTCGCAGCAGCCGTTTCCAGCATCGGACGAACGATGTCTGTCATTGGCGGGATCAGGTCAGTGACTTTGTCGAAGTCTGTGCCATTCCACTGGTGCATGAAGATCGAGCCACCATTTTCGTGGTCAGCGCATGAACCTTTGATCGGCGCCGTGAAACCTTCGAGGCCGATTTCCTTCAGACGGGCGTCTGACAGGTCCACGTTCTCAAGACCCCAACGCATTTCTTCGGCGTTAATGCCTGGTTTGCCGAAGTGAGCCTGCGCAGCACGGATGCCTTCGGCAACCAGAACGCCATTGAAGACAGCACGGTTATAAAGCACGTGGCCGACATTTTCTTTTTCGGTCTGTGTCGACGCATTTGGGTTGTCGATGACGTGCTTGATGATGTCCTGGATCATTGGGTAGGACGTGCCAGGTGCGGTGAAGTTCGAGCCAAGGTAGCCCTTAGCGCTTTCGCCAACAGGGATCAGGTCAACATGAGAAGCTGACCACCAGTTGCCGATGAACTTGTCCATTGGGAAACGGATTTTCACGGCTTCCTTGATGGCGGTTGGGTTCATAGCGCCCCAGCCCCACATCACCATCCAGTCAGGACGGTCTTTACGGACGTTCAGCCACTGAGCGGACTGCGCCTGCATTTCCTTGACACCAACGGGGTAGAGCGCAAGCTCAAAGCCGAGTTTAGGCGCCAGCTCTTCGAGCAGCGGAATAGGCTCACGGCCATAACCAACGTCGAGGTAGATGAAACCGATTTTCTTGCCTTTGAGGCCGCCCTGGCTTTCGATGTAGTTCAGGATCGACGAAGTCTGCGACCAGTAGGAAGCGGGATAGTTGAACGTCCATGGGAACGTCTCACCAATCGCGGCTGCGGACAGGCCGTAACCCATCGACAGAACCGGAATTTTGTCGATTGGCGCTTTCGCGATCAGCTGCAGCGTGATGCCGGTTGAGTTCGGGTTGTAGACCAGGGCGCCTTTGCCTTTGGTCGACTCGTAGCACTCAACGCCCTTCTGCGCGTTGTAGCCGGTCTCACACTCTTCAACGACCAGCTTGGCGCCACCGATGCCGCCATCGCGCTGGTTGAGCATTTCAAAGTAGTCCCACATGCCGTTCGCGTTGGCAGTGCCGTTAGCAGCGAACGGACCAGTGCGGTACGTGGTCATTGGAATGTAGAGCGAATCTTCGGCCTGGGCCTTTGATTCCGCAATCATTGTGAACGCAGCGGCCAGGCCGGCTACGGTCAACGATAGTTTCTTAAGCATTTAAGCTTCCTCCCAGTACGTGCGGCAAGCGCCCCACAAGTAAAACCTTTGGTCTTTCGACATGGGCACGGTTTCTAACGCCCTCGCCGGATGCCGGTCCCATCAGTGCGGGAACGGCCACAATCTGAGCTTCTGTTTCGAGATCTGCCACAAGCGGGCGAGACCATGCGGCTCTTTGATAAGAATGATGACGATCATCACGCCAATTGCAACAAGCGAGATATTCTCCATCAGCGTGGCGTTGTAGCCAAAGCTTTTACCGACCTCTTTCAACAGGATCGGGAAGATCCAGATGAAGGCCGCGCCCATGAACGACCCGGTGATGGAACCGAGGCCACCGATGATCACCATGAATAGGTAGAGGAACGAGTGGTTGATGTCGAAGCTTTCAACCTCTGCCGCGCCAAGCCAGATGAACACCATCAGGGCGCCGGAGACGCCGCAGTAGAATGATGACACGGCAAAAGCGCTGAGCTTCGTCCAAAGCGGGCGAACACCGATCAGTTCGGCGGCGATGTCCATGTCGCGGATCATCATCCAGCTACGGCCAATGCGGCCGCGGATGAGGTTGGATGCGATCCATGTCATGCCCGCGAGGAAGAAGAGGACAATGAAGTATTGCCAGGTCACATCCGCTGAGGCGCCGGTGATTGGCACGCCAAAGAGGGTCCGCGTCGGGACTTCAATCGCACCTGAATCGGCGAAGTTGTAGAGCCACGGGATGCGCCCAAACGCCCACTCAAGGAAGAACTGCGCGCCAAGCGTGGCGACCACCAAATAGAAGCCCTTGATCCTTAGCGATGGCAGGCCAAAGAACATGCCGATCACAGCTGCAACAAAGCCTGACAAGACAAAGTGGATCAGGATGTTCACGTCCGGGAAGAACGTTGTCAGCTTGAGGCAGGCATAGGCGCCGACGCCCATGAAGGCGCCGGTGCCAAGGCTGATCTGCCCGGCGAAGCCGACCAGAATGTTCAGGCCTAATGCAGTGATGGTAAAGATCAGCGTCGGGATGATGATCGCCTTCATGGCGAAGTCATAGCCCAGGCCGGGGATGCCGATGACGGCGACGACGACAGCAAGAATGCCCCAGATGAACATCCCGATCTTGTCTTGCTTGATCGGAAAGGCCTGAAGATCTTTAGCGTAGGACGTTTTGTACTGTCCGGCTTCACGATAAAACATGGATCAGACCCTCTCGATGATCTTGTCGCCAAACAGGCCTTGTGGGCGGAACAGCAGGAAAATCAGCGCGATGATGAAAGCAAACCAGCTTTCAACCCCGCCGCCCATCAGGCCGCCCCAGTAGATCTCGAACACCTTCTCGCCAATGCCGATGATCAGGCCGCCAACGATGGCGCCCGGGATCGACGTGAAGCCGCCCAGAACCAGAACCGGCAACGCCTTAAGCGCGACGATCTGCAAGGCGAAGGAGACGTCTGATTTCGCGCCCCACATGATGCCTGTGACCAGCGCCACGATGCCTGCGGCGAACCACACGACAACCCAGATCTGGTTCAGGCCGATGCCGACGGACACAGCCGCCTGATGGTCATCCGCCACCGCGCGAAGGGCGCGGCCGATCTTGGTGTAGCTGAAAAAGAACGCGAGGCCCGCAATCAGCGCGCCTGCGATCACGGTCGCGGCGATGTCGAGTTTCTGGAAGATGACGATGCCGCCCCCCATTTCCCAGACATAGTCTCCCGACGGCAGACCGATTTCAGAGGTCAGCATCGCCTTCGGCTCACCGCCAAAGATCGCCTGACCGCCACCGATCAGGATGAAGGTCAGACCAATCGTGGCCATGAACAGGATAATGTCATCCTGCCCGACAAGGGGCCGCATGACGAAGCGTTCAACGCTGAACGCCAGCGCGTACATGATGCCCAGCGCGATGATGACCGACAGCCAGCCGGGCACGCCCAGCTCATAAATGCCGACCATGGCGAGCGCTGCGAACACCACCATGATGCCCTGCGCAAAGTTGAAAACGCCAGACGCCTTGAAGATCAGCACAAAACCAAGCGCGATCAGCGAATAAAGGACGCCCGAGACGAACCCTTCCCAGAGGACCTGCACGAAGAAATCGGGCAGCGAGACCATCTGGATCCAAGGATCGATGAAAATTCCGTAGAGCAGTTCCATTAGCTTGAGACCCCCAGATATGCGTCGATCACGGCCTGATCTGCCTGAACCTCACCCGGGGTGCCATCAGCCAGCATCCGTCCATAGTCGAGGACGACGACGCGGTCGGCGATGTCCATGACCACGGCCATGTCATGTTCGATCAGCGCGATGGTAGTGCCGTATTGTTCGTTCACGTCGAGGATGAAGCGGGACATGTCCTCTTTTTCTTCGACGTTCATGCCTGCCATTGGCTCATCCAGCAGCAACAAGTCCGGTTCCATCGCCAGCGCGCGAGCCAGCTCAACGCGTTTTTGCAAACCGTATGGTAGTGAGCCAACTGGCGCGTGGCGGATGTGCTGGATTTCAAGGAAATCAATAACTTCCTCGGCTTTCCGGCGATGTTCCACTTCTTCCTGAATGGCGGGGCCGTAGCGCAGCATCTGCCAGAACATGTTCTTTTTCATCTTCAGCTGGCGGCCAGTCATGACGTTCTGCAACGTCGACATGCCTTTGAAGAGAGCGATGTTCTGGAATGTCCGCGCGATGCCCTGCTCAGCAATCTCATAGGGCGGCATCGACGGACGAGGCGACCCCTGGAACCAGACTTCACCTTCCTGCGGATGGTAGAAGCCGTTGATCACGTTCAGCATCGACGATTTACCAGCGCCGTTCGGGCCGATGATGGCGCGAATTTCACCTTCGAGGATGTTGAATGAAATATTCGACAGCGCGGTCACACCACCAAACTTCAGGGTGATGTTCTTCATTTCCATCACCGGACTGCCAATTGGGCGGCCGTCAGGGGTGGAATACCCGCCAGCGTTCAGCTGTTCGGGCGTCATGCTCGACATCTCATTCATGCCGCCGCCTTTCTTTTCTGAGCGACCGTCGCGTCGCGAATTTCCAGCGTCGCGGAAATCGCGCCTTTGCGGCCATCTTCGTAAGTGACTTCGGTTTCGGCGAAGACGCTGGTGGAGCCGTCATAAAGCGCATCGATCAGCGGCTTGTACCGTTCGTTCACCATAGCGCGGCGTACCTTTTGGGTGCGCGTCAGTTCCCCATCATCCGCATCCAACTGCTTGTGGAGGACGAGGAAACGGTTGATCTGGCATCCTTCCAGCATCGGATCATCAACCATCGACTGGTTCACTTCCTCAACATGGCCCTGCATCATCTCATAGACTTTCGGGTGGCTGGCCAGTTCCTGATACGAGGAATACGCAACTTGATTGCGTTCCGCCCAGTTGCCAACAGCGCCGAGATCGATGTTTAGGAAGGCGGTGCAGTAGTCGCGACCATCGCCAATAAGCACGGCTTCCAGAATGTTCGGGAAGAACTTCAGCTTGTTTTCTACGTATTTTGGCGCAAACAGGCTGCCATCGGCCATTTTGCCAACGTCTTTGGCCCGGTCGATGATGCGAAGGTGGTTCGTCCCCTCTTCGATGAAACCAGCGTCGCCTGTCGCGACCCAACCGTCCGCATCTTTCGTCTCAGCCGTTTTTTCCGGCATTTTGTAATATTCAACGAAAACGCCGGGGCTGCGATACCAGACCTCGCCATTGTCATCGACGCGCAGCTCAACACCCGGCCACGCAGGACCAACCGTATCTGCGCGGATGTCGCCATCCGTCTGGCTGGTCACGAAGACAGACGCTTCGGTCTGGCCGTAGAGCTGTTTGAGATTGATGCTGAGAGAGCGATAGAATGCAAAGATCTCTGGCCCGATGGCTTCGCCCGCTGTGTAGGCAAGGCGCACCTGGCTCATCCCCAGCTGGTCTTTAAGGGGACCGTAGATGAGGATTTCACCCAGTTTGTATTTCAGCTTGTCCATTGCGCCGACGGGCTTGCCATCGAGGATATCAGACCCAACCTTTTCGGCGTGGTCCATGAAATACTTGAACATTTTCTTCTTGTAAGGGCTCGCGTCCTCCATCCGGATCATGATCGAGGTCAGGAGGTTCTCAAATACCCGCGGCGGGGCGAAATAGTAGGTCGGCCCAATTTCACGCAGATCGCTGGCCAGCGTGTCTTCACCCTCTGGGCAGGACACAGCGTAACCGCCGATATAGGACTGGCCGATCGAAAAGATGAAATCGCCGACCCATGCCATTGGCAGATAGGCGAGAACGCTGTCTTCGGATGTCAGCTTGTCAAACTCAACCGATGACCGGCCTGCGAAAGTGATGTTCTGGTTCGACAGAACAACGCCCTTCGGCTTGCCCGTCGTCCCGGAGGTGTAAAGCATGACACAGATGTCATCTGGTCCGCCCGCAGCGATGATCTTTTCCAGCTCAGGCTCAAGCGTGCTGCGCTTTTCGCGGCCAAGATTCTGAACATCGCCAAAGGAATGGAGCGCACTGTGGTCATATTTCCGCAGGCCGCGCGGGTCGCAGTAGACCAGTTGTTCAACCGCTGGCAGGCGATCCAGAACGGACTGGACCTTGTCGACCTGTTCCTGATTTTCGCAGATCACAAACCGCGCGCCAGCATGTTCCAGCACATACTGCATCTCTTCGGCGACGCTGTCCTGATAGACAGGCACAGGCACTGCGCCGCAGGATTGGATCGCAACCATCGACCAGTAAAGGCGAGGCCGGTTCGATCCTATAATCGAAACCTTGTCGCCGGGATTCAGACCCAGCGCTTTCAGCCCCAAAGCTAACGCACGAATTTCTTCGCGCTGCTCAGCCCAGGTATAGCTTGCCCAGATGCCAAATTCTTTTTCACGGGACGATGCGACATCGCCCCGGTTCTGCGCGTTCCAGTCCAGAATTTTCGGAAAGGTGTCCAGCGCCTCAGGCGGCGTGGTGACTTGAGCCACTTGTATCTTCCTCCCAATCGGCGCTTGAAAGCGCCCCAAATCATGTCAGGTCTTTTGCCTGAACTTTGTCAGCTATAAGCCCCATGCCGCGCGCGGTGGTCAAGGGGTGGCGCCCCCATTTACCGCGCGTCGCACGCATATTGTTACAAGTTTTGAAGGGAACTTTTTCGATTGTGTCTCATTTCCAGTCACACATACACGCTATAGGTGAATCAGCCTGCCCCAGCGGGCGTTTAAGCAGTGATCTGGACGGCTTGGATCAAGCTGTGCGAATATCCCCGCTGTGCTGATCTGATTCTGTGAAAATATCCGCATGAACTGGGACGACCTACGCTTTTTCCTCGCCCTCGCCCGCACCGGCAAGCTTATAGGCGCCGGCGCTGTGCTGAATGTTGACCATACAACTGTACGGCGCAGGATCATGACGCTTGAAGAGACATTGGGTGAGACGCTGTTCGCGCGGTCCCCCAAGGGATATGCGCTTACCGATGCAGGTGAGCGGCTGGTCAGTCATGCAGAAGACGTCGAAAGCCGGATGCTGATCGCGCAAAGCGATTTTGAGAAGGGCGGCGCACATCTGACCGGCGTTGTCCGAATAGGCGCGCCGGAAGGGTTAGGGGCTTATGTTGTTGCTGACGCCGCATCAGACCTTTGCGACGCGCATCCTCAGCTAGAGGTGCAACTGACCGCCGCGCCCCGTGTCATGCGGCTGGCGGACCGAGAGGTCGACATCGCCTTTTCTGTTTCGCGCCCAACATCAGGCCGCCTTAAGGCGCGGAAAGTCGCCGACTACAAACTACACCTTTATGCGAGCGAAGGGTTTCTGCGCCGTCATCCGCCAATCACTAGGATGGATGATCTGACCGAACTGCGCGGGATCGGATACATCCAGCAGCAGCTTTACGATGAAGAGTTGAACTTTCAGCTGCAGACCAGCTCGGACCTGAAACCGCATCTGACATCAACGTCTATCAACGTTCAGATCCGGGTGGCGGTGGCGGGGCGCGGCGTGTGCATCCTGCCAGACTTCATGGCGGCGCAACATCCTGAATTACAACGTATTCTACCCGATGACATTGATTTCGTTCGGTCCACATGGATGGTGACGCATGAGGATATGGGGCGATTGGAAAAGGTACGCCAATGCGCTGATTTCCTGGCAGAGCGTGTGCGCCGGGGCGTAACCGTCGCCAAGTAAAACGGCGCGCCCAGGAGTGGACGCGCCGCAAACTTTCGATCAACCAGAACTCAGCTTACTTTTTTGCAGAGACCTTCTTGGGCTGCGCTTTTTCGCTGATCATCTTGGCCCCGCCAATCTCGATCTTGCGCGGTTTCAACGCTTCGGGCAGCTCACGGACCAGATCGATGTGCAGCAAGCCATTCTCGATCACGGCGCCGTTCGCGCGGACATGATCGGCCAACTGAAACCGACGCTCAAATGCGCGCTCGGCGATGCCGCGGTGCAGATAGCTTGGCTGCTTGGCGTCTTCAGCGCGGTTGATGTTGCCTTTGACGACCAGCACACCTTCGCGGGCTTCGATCTCAAGGTCTTCTTCAGCAAAACCAGCCACCGCCAGGGTGATCCGGTAGGCGCTGTCGCCAGTTTTCTCGATGTTATAGGGCGGGTAGCTCGGCTGTGGCATGTCGGCGGACAAAACCTGGTCCAGCATGGTCGCGAAGCGATCAAAGCCAACGGTTGAGCGATAAAGGGGGGAAAGGTCAAAGTTCCGCATGTCGCATATCCTCCTAGAGAAGCGATACTATGTTCCGGCCTTCCACAATGGACAGACCGTAAGTTCAGCGCCGGACCCAACATTTGGCGTCCGACAAAAGCGATATGGGAACTGATTTTGGCGTTTCAAGGGGCGGCGAGAACGGCCCCGAGGCTGTGGTCCAGCATCGCGGCAAAAGCCCGCGGCTGGCCATTGATCTTGCCCATCGCCGACACAACGGCGACGATATGGGGTGCGCCATCAATCATCCGCGTCACTGGCGCGCCAAACAGGCCGTAGGTCACGTCGCAATCCAGCACCGCGACGCCTGCGCGTTGATTCTCAACCAGGCAGGGCGATTGGATTGACGGAATTTCGGGTCTGTCACGCCCATAGGACAGAATCAGCACTTCATCACCTTTGGCGACACCAGGTGCCAAAGGCAGTGGCTGCGCCTTGCCAATATCGCCTGACAATCGCACCAGCGCCAAGTCTGTAGCGATCTGGTCGCTCTTCATGATGCGCGAAAATGTGTAGTCGGGATGGACGGAAACTGACGCCGCCTTTTAATGGTCCGCAAATTTTCTGAGGCGATATCCCGCCACGAAATGAATCTTCTCAGACAGTCGCTGAACGCCTGTGCGGTTGGCGAAGACGCAATGCGCTGCCGTGACCACCATATCGACCGCGACGAGCGACCCGGTGCAGAACCCGTCTCCAAAGTTCAGGCGACCCACTGCCTGCCAATGACGCTGTTCATGCGCGCCCAGCATTTTGCGGCCTTCTGCAACCGAGATCGTCGCAACAAGGAAAAGACTAAAGGCGATCAACAGCCTCATGGCGCACGCTTTCCGATGCGAGTGCCAGGGGTTGAAGCGCCAGGCAACCGAGTGCCCGAAGTTGGAGGCGCCAGCCGTTCGGTCGCCTGCCCGTCATCTTTGCTGACCTGTCCACCGCTTGAACCGATGAAGTCGCGAAGATGGTCGAACGCAAGCGCCAGCGCGGTGGGCTTGGCGCCTCTGGTTCGGCGGCCGGAATTGACCCCAACCAGACGCGGCGTTCCATCGATGCTGATCGAAAAATAGGGTGCGCCCGATGCGCCGGGGGATGAAGTGCAGTCAAGCTCAAGAAACTCTGTCTTGCGATCCTTGATCCGGCACGGCGCTTGGATGGACAAACGGTTTTGCCTGTTCTGGGAATAACTGAGCAGTGCAACTTCAGCCCCGATGGCGAGCGTGCCGGCTACGCGGAACGCCTCACCCCCCGCAATCGGGCGGATCAGAGTGATCTTGGCCAGATCAGTGCGCACCTGCCGCTCACCATAATTGGCGCCAGTGGCGAAATAACCGGGATGCACGTTGACGGATTTGGCCCTGACAACGCCAATATTAAAGTTGCCTCGCCGCCCGGCGATGAACCGAATGGCGTTGGCCGGCGCCACTGTGCGGCTGGCGGCGTCGGCAACGCAATGCGCAGCGGTCAGCACGACATCAGGCCGGATCAATGCGCCAGTGCAACGCCCCCTGCCCCGCCAGTCGACCAGACCGACAGCACGCCATGCCTCAGCCTCAGCATCTGTCGTATAGCGCCTTTCAGCGGCCTCAGCGAGTCCTGCAAAGAACAGTAACAGCGCCAGTACGCGCAGCGTTCTCATTGTTTAGGTGGTCGCTTACCGCCAGGCAGGCGCGAAGCACCAGTAGGCGCTGACTTGAAAGCTGACTTTGCACGTGTCGCAATCTCTGGCTTTTCAGGCGGCTGCTCAATCAGATCCTGAATCGCGCCATCGACCAAGACAGCGAAGGCAAGCTTGCGCCCCTCCCCTACCGACATCGCAGAGATCACGCCGACGATCCGCCCGTCTTCAAACACTGGCGATCCTGACGCCCCGTAGGTCACATCACAATTCAACGAAGCGCTGCGCTAAAATCGCTCAACAATCTGACACGGTTCCTGGATCGAAAGCGCGTCCTCGCGGTCGCGCCCGAATGAAAGAAGGACGACGTCATCCCCCTTGTCAGGTGACATCTCAACCCCATGGCTGCGCCCTTCGATCCGGGTCACCGGGCTTTCCAGCTTCACCACAGCGATGTCGCCAGACACCTGGACACCATCGCCGTGATAGCCTGACCAATCGGGGTGCGCCTTTGCGAACACGACCCGCCTGTTGGCGGTGTGATAGCCTTTGCGCGATCCAGCGACAAAGCGCATTTCGCCCAGCGGGATCGGCTGGTTCGTCGCATGATCAAAAATACAATGCGCCGCCGTTAGCAGGGTGTCAGGCTGGATCAAGGCAGCGGTGCAAAAAAACCTTTGGCGTTAAGACGGCCTACACCGCTCCACTCTTCAGCTTCATCAACGGGAAGGAAGCGCCGTTTGGCGGCGACGGGATCGTCCGCAACAGCATTTGTAGCGAAGAACGCCGCCAGACCAAGAATCAACCTCTTCATGTGGTTAACCTAGTCAGAGGCGATGTCGTGGGCCAGTGGCTTATCAGGTACGGCGCATCACGAAGTTGCGGTACGTGGTGACAGGCTGCGGACAAAGCTGCCGTACGTTGGGCCCAATTCAATGACCGCTCGGCTACTTTTGGAATGTTGTTAAAGTTGGGAAAAGACGTCAACCCAATACCAAAAAATGAATGTAGTAGCGGCATAATGCCACTCCTCGCCTGATCACTGATAAGCATTGGTCAGAGGAGAAAACATGACCAAACTTGTGCACAGTATGATCAGGGTTCTGAATGAAGCGGTGTCAGTGCAATTCTATTACGATACCTTTGGCCTAGAAGTAGTTGACCGGCTGGACTTTGAGAGCTTCACGCTCATCTACCTGGCCCTTCCAACATCTACATTTGAGCTTGAGCTTACTGTCAATAAGAGTCGTGATACGCCTTATGATCTGGGCGATGGCTACGGCCATCTTGCTGTCGTCGTGGATGATCTTGAAGAAGTTCATGCCATTGCCGCAAAAGCCAATTCCATTCCGGGTGACATTGTGGATTTCTGCCCCGGTGGAGAGCGCGTCGCGAGGTTCTTCTTTATTAAAAATCCTGACGGTTACCAAATAGAAGTAATCGAAAAAGCTGGGCGGTTCGCCTGACCTACTAAGCCAAAATGAAAGGGAGGAACTATGCTTTACACACTCGATTTTACCTTGGAGTACGATGAAACTATGGCGCAGCAGGGTTTGCTTGGTGTCTGAGCTGAAGAGGCGAATGCTGCTTTGGGAGCGAAGTCAGCAGGCGTCGTTGTTGATCTTTGGAAAGTCGTGGGAGAGCGCAAAGTGCTTGTGATAGCCGATGTGGAAACCCCCGATGACCTTGATCGCATTCTGTTTGATCTTCCGATCATACAAAAGATGGGGCACCTTGTTCAGGTAGATGTAAAATCTCTTCGCCGTTACGAAGATTTTGCTGAAGACGTGAAAGAGCGTCTAGGCCGCTGACCAAAAAAGGGAGACGTCCGCATGTGTCAATCGTTTATAGATGCAGACCCAGCGCTTTGGGCGTCTCACACACGATCTTTTCGAATGGATGGGATGGCAACCAGCGTTCGCTTGGAAGAAATGTTTTGGCGCACGCTTGAAACAATCGGTGATCGGGATGATTTGTCAGTCCCGCAGCTCCTGCATCGTCTTTACAATGAAAGCTTGGATGCAGGTCACGATGTCGGAAATTTTACATCCTTTTTGCGGGTCTGCTGTTTGAGATTTCTTGATCTTCAGTTGCGCGGCCTTTTCCCAAATGCGGCTCGAGTGAAGCTATCGCAGCTTCCCGCCAGTGATATCCTTTCACTTGAGACCATTGAATGTTCGAAAGCCAATCCAAGATTAACCTGAAAGTATGTTTCAAATACCACTCCAAACATACTGGAGAAGGCAGATTCAGTACCTAACATCTTATCTTTTGGTGAAGTTCGCAAACCGGCCATTCGCTGCAATGCGAAAACAAGGCAAATTGGGCTCAAAGCCGCCCCAACCGCCCTCAAGACCCGCTCAGCGCATCACTCAACGAAGTCTCTTGCGCTGCAAGCCGACCAACGCCCCTTGGCGCCTTGACTATGACGCGCTAGCAGTCTGCCATGGCCTTTCAGACGCCTCAGTTCCTAAGCCACCTTTCGACATTCGACCTTTTCGCCATTGCTTACCTCGTGTTGTCGATGGGCGCGATGACGTGGATGACCAGTCATGGCTTGTTTGGCCGTCGCCCGACCGGCGAGATGGTGGCCGAATATCGCCTGATCTGGATGCCGGCGCATTCCCCGGGTCACCGATGCCGCCCTGATGAGCGGTCTGCGGGCGAACACTGCATTTTTCGCTTCAAGCTCCCTCATCGCAATCGGCGGCATGATCGCTGTTTTTGGCAATGTTGAACGGCTGAACACCATAACAGCGGACCTTTTCGGCGCTCAGGGCATGGTCGAAAGTCAAGAAGTGAAGCTGCTGGTCATCGTTCTGATCCTTATTTATGGCTTCCTGAAATTCGTCTGGTCGCAGCGTGTCTTCGGCTATTGCTCAGTCGTGCTGGGCGCCATGCCCGGCGATCAGGAAGATGATGACGATGAAGAACTGAACGAGCGTGAGGTGAAACGCGCCGCCAGATTGAACTCTCTCGCCGCACGCAGTTTCAACAAAGGGCTGCGGTCGATCTCCTACGCGCTGGCCACGATGGCTTGGTTTCTGGGGCCTGTGCCGTTTTTGCTGGCGGTCACGCTCACATCTCTGATGATGATCCGGCGAGAATTCGCTTCGAACACGCGTGAGGCGCTGAAGTTTAAGGGGTAACGTCGGCACCCGCCTCAATTGCCCAGGCACGGAACGCTTCGGGAAAGTTCGCAACCGGAGTCGCGAGTGCGATATCCAGATACGCTTTCACTTCGCCCAATTTGACCGATCGCAACATTGCTTTGACCGGTCCAATAGATACCGGGCGCATCGACAGGGACCGGAACCCGATACCAGTCAGCGCCAACGCCTCTAACGGCCTGCCAGCCGCTTCGCCGCAGAAGGACAGACGCACGTCGTGATCGGCCGCGCGCTCCGTCACGCGACGAAGGTAGCGTAAGAAAGCCGGGTGGAGGGCGGAATAACGGCGGCGCACACGTTCATTGCCGCGATCGGCGGCGAACATGAACTGCAAAAGATCATTTCCGCCGACTGACAGGAAATCAACCTCTTGGAAAAACCTATCAGATGCATCGGCCAGCGAGGGCGTCTCAAGCATAGCGCCAACCGTAATGTCATCGCTGACAGTGTAGCCGCGCGATTGAAGCCAGTTGTGCGATTCCGTCAGGTAGTCGCGGGCCTGATAGAATTCAGCTTCATCCGCAATGAAGGGAAACATGATCGTCAGAGGCCGTGCACCGGCGCCGCGCAACAGCGCTTGCAACTGCATCTTCATGATGTGCGGACGGTCCAGACCAACGCGAACGGCCCGCCAGCCCAGCGCAGGATTATCCTCCTGCGGGCGGCGCATATACGGCAGCACCTTGTCGGAACCAATGTCGAGCGTGCGGAACACGACCGGGGCGCCTTTCGCGGCATCCAGCACCCGGCCATAGACCGCCGCCAAGTCGGTGCGGTTGGGCATGGAGGCGCGGATCAGGAATTGCAGCTCTGTCCGGTAAAGGCCAACGCCCTGCGCACCGCTTTCAAATAGCTGGGGCAAGTCCGACACAAGACCTGCGTTGATGAACAGCCCCGTTGTCTGACCGTCTTTGCTGGTCGCAGGCAGATCGCGCAGCGCCTGATAGCGCGCGCGCGCAGCCTCGGCGGCGGCGATCTTTTCGCTCATCGCGTCGAACAGCGCCTCATCGGGGCGCAGGAACACTGTGCCCGCGTCGCCATCCAGCGCAATCGGATCGCCGTTCTGAGCGTGTGCAACGATACGCTCAGCCCCAACGACCATCGGGATTTCCATAGCGCGGGCGACGATGGCGGCATGACTGCCGACGCCACCTTCCTCAAGCACCAGGCCGCCGATTGATTTGCCATAATCCAGCAACTCACCCGGCCCGATATGACGCGCGACGAGGATAGCGTTTTCGGGGATCTCTTGTTCTTCCGTGCCAGAAAGACGTTTCAGCAGACGGTTCGCGAGATCATCAAGATCATGCAGGCGGTCGCGCAAATAAGGGTTCGCCGCGCGTTCCATCCGGCTGCGGGCCTCGGATTGTACACGTTCAACTGCAACCTCGGCGACAACGCCAGACTGCACGCTTTCGTTCAGACGTCGCAGCCAGCCCTTGTCGTGCGCGAACATGCGGTAAGCTTCCAGCACGTCTCGGTATTCGCCGGTTGCGCCAGACAAGTCATCGGTCAGTAACGCGTCGACTTCGTCGCGCAGGCCGTTCATTGCGATGTCCAGCCGGACCAGCTCTTTCTCCACATCATCCGTGAAAGGCTGTGTGACCGCCAGTTTCGGCTCATGCAGGTGAACGACGCCTATAGCTGCGCCTTCAACCCCGCCAATAGCGCTATATGTCTGGGCTGAACCGCGGGCCAGATCCACACCTTCGCCACCCGTTAGCTGGCCACTTTCAGCCATTTCAGCGATGACCATGGCGACGACGCTGAGAGCATCGATCTCTTCCTCGTCGTGCTGACGGGCGGCAGCGTTCTGAACGACAAGAACGCCGATAATCTGGCCAAGGCGCTGGATAGGTACACCGCAGAAAGATGAATAGATCTCTTCGCCTGTCTCAGGTCGGTATTCAAATCCCGGCTCATTCGGCGCATCGGCGGTGGTAAATGGCTCAGCCCGTTCAGCAATCCGGCCCACAAGTCCCTGTCCGATCCGCATCCGCGTTGTATGCACGGCCTCTGGACGCAAGCCTTTCGTCGCGCACAGCTCCAACATCCGCTCACCGCGACGCAGGTAGATCGAGCACACTTCGGCAACCATGTTTTCAGCGATCACATTGGCGATGCGATCAAGACGCTCTTGCCCCTCGCCCGGCTCCGCCATGACCTGGCGGAGACGTCGTAGCAGTGCGCGTGGTCCCAGTGTTCCAGACGGGCTCATGTTTGGCCCTCCATAGCGGCGGGGTTCAGGCGGTCTCCAACCCGAAAGCGGCGTGGAGCGATTGCACGGCAAGCTCCATATACTTGCAATCAATCAAAACGCTGACCTTGATCTCAGACGTCGTGATCACTTTGATATTCACGCCATCAGCCGCCAGCGCAGAGAACATTGTCTTGGCGACGCCCGAATGGCTTCGCATGCCAATCCCCACAATGGAGACTTTGGCAACGCCTGGATCGAAAATCATTTCTGTATATTCGATTTCGTCACGAGCGCCTTCCAGCACGGATTTCGCCCGCTCAACCTGATCCGACGCGCAAGAGAATGTCATATCTGTATGACCCTCTTCCGAGATGTTCTGGATGATCATGTCAACATTCACGCCATTGTCCGCCAGCGGTCCAAAGATGGACGCGGCGACGCCGGGTTTGTCGGCGACCTTCAGAAGGGTGACCTTGGCCTGCTCTTTTTCGGCTGCGATGCCGGATACGACATTCTTTTCCACGATTTCCTCCTCATCACAGACCAATGTGCCGGGGTCGTCAGAAAAACTGGACCGGACCATCAATTTCACTTTGCGCTGCATCGCCAGCTCAACCGAGCGGGTTTGCAGGACTTTTGCGCCCAGACTCGCCAGTTCAAGCATCTCTTCGAAGGAAATGCGATCCAGCTTACGGGCGCCTTTTTCGATGCGGGGGTCCGTCGTGTAGACGCCGTCAACGTCGGTATAAATATCGCACCGTTCTGCGCCCAGCGCTGCGGCGAACGCGACAGCCGTCGTGTCGCTACCGCCCCGGCCCAGCGTCGTGATCCGGCCTTCTTCGGAGATACCCTGAAACCCTGCGATGACAGCGTGCAAGCCTTCATCGAACTTCTGGTCGAGATTAGTCGTATCAATGTCCAGAATACGGGCAGTGCTGTGGGCGTCTGATGTCAGAACAGGCACTTGCCAACCCTGCCATGATCGCGCCGGCACGCCCATTTCCTGCAGGGTCAGCGCCATTAGGCCACTGGTTACCTGCTCACCCGAGCTTACGATCGCATCGTATTCGCGGGCATCGTAGAACCCGGGGTGGTTCGCGCCCTCAGACGCTGACGCATCGCGGACATGACCGACCAGCTTGTTCGTCTCACCAGACATGGCCGAGACGACGACGGCGACTTCATAGCCAGCGTCAACTTCGCGTTTCACCTTGGTCGCTGCGTTGCGAATGCGGTCCAGGTCGGCGACAGACGTGCCGCCAAATTTCATCACCAGCCGGGGCATGGAGTTGGCTCCTCAGCGCCGCTGATCTGCGGCGCGCACCCTATAGCTGTGGTGCGCGACGGGGGCAAGCGGTGGTAACGACCACTGGCCGGATTAGGCCGTCAAATTGTCTATCGCAGTTAAATATTAGGCGACCGTTACATGGGCCTGGTTCACCCCATCGCCTGCATAAACGCTTTTCTCGCCATGCGGCGCCTTCATGCCAGGCAGTGCAGCCCACTCATGTGCAACCGAAAGTGCAAAGTCATCACGGCTTTTACCGCCACTTTGAAACGTTAAAAGGCCGCGGCCTTCCAATAGTTTAGGCCCCATCCTGTCTTGGGTGTCTTTATTGACAACTTCATTCCCAGAAAAGCCAAGCGATTGTTTTAGCCCTTCAAGCGTCGCCCTGATAATCTGATATTTACCGCACGCGGTGAACTTGTGACCCTCTTGCCAGTCCAGCACTTCATCTATCGTCATTGTGACAAAATTCGGATCATCTGTATTTGCGGCAGAGCCAAAACGGGCATTGTAGTTTCTACGGCTTTCATATTTGGCGATGAAGTCGAGGAAACCCTGCACTTCATCTGCGACCGCCGCCGGAACAGCCGCTCCACCGGCGGCGACGGCAGGTGTTGCACCGCCTCCTGCAGGCGGAGGTGTCGCACGCACAGAATATGGGGCGGAAGAGCCGATGATCTTCACTGACCAGCCAGCAGGGCCATACAGCATTTTCATCGGACGTTCGATTTCCTGCGCCTTTTGTTTGGTAAGCACTCCGTCAATCTGGACAGCATCGGTCACTGGGAAATCTCCTTTTCTATGATAAGCCTTTCGAGAATTTTGTTGGCGATCAGTGCACAGGCCGATTTGTCAGTGTTCGAGTAGAGTGCGAAAAGTAGGCCCCGCCGATCGTCCGCATCACCGCCAGCGCATTCTTTACGCACCGCTTGTGGCTGAATCGCATAAACAGCGCGAACCTTGTCGAATCGCGCCGTCTTATTTGCTGGGTTACCTTCAGCATTCAGATACTTCGAGATTCTGTCCGAAGCTTCGTTCTGACCGAAATTGGCCTTCAAAATGGATGCTTCGACCTCATTTGCCTTGTCGCGCTGCACTCTCTCATTCTCGGCCGCGGAATCGGCAATTCCTGACAATGCGCCCGTTAGCGTACCAGCCTGTCGGTACGACTCTAAGTCAGATACGGCTGCCTGTAAGGGGTAAGTTTCGCTGGAAGCCGTGAGCTTCAGCAGGATGTTTTGTTTTTCCAGATCTCGCGCAGCACGCATCTGGGACACGAAGGCCTGCGTTGTCCGTTCATCAGAACCTCTTTCTGAAACGCATCGCGCGCACCAGTCAGCCCAGCAGAGGTCGCTGACAATATCTGCGAGGCGCCTTCGCTAGCGATGGATCCGGCCCCACCAATAGCCAAACCGGCCAAGGCCAATGCAAAATTGGACTCCCTCAGTTCTGTCGAAAGTGCGCGTTCATATTCGAAGTAGAGCGCATCAATTTCAGCCATTCGGGCAAAGATGATCTCATTACGCTGGCGTTTGGTTGTGCCGCCCTCGACCAGCGCCTTTATCCGGCTTGCCTCCAATGTCGTGGAAACAATCAGGTTAGCCAGCTCGGGCTTCTCCGCATCAGGATCAAGTTTTGCAAAACTCTCGGTTGGCGCGCCTTTCAAAGTTGCCTCACAAGCAGCCAAACTTGAACAAGCGATAATCGCCACAACGCATAGTGAAATCACGTTCATCACAAACCCCCTAAGAAATCAGGCATAAATCGCCCACATCAACTCAACCGAAAGCAGCTGATTTTGGCCAACAATACACCCTAAGATGAGTCTGGAAAGCTTTAGCTGTTCCGACGCGGAACGAACGGCAACGGCGCAACCGGCACGCCATCCTCGACAAGCGACTTTGCATCTTCTTTGGTCGCCTCGCCATAGATCGGGCGATGTTCTTTGTCGCCGACATGCATTGCGCGCGCCTCTGTCGCGAACTGATCACCGACATAGTCTGAGGATTTCTCAACCTCTGCCCTCAATTCAGCCAGCTTTTTCTCAATTTCGACATTCGGGCCTGCTGACAACATCGGCTCAGCCGCCTGATTGCCTTTGGCTGGCACACGCGGCGCCATTAACGCCTTTTCGACCTTTTGTGTACCACAATGAGAGCACATCACAAGTCCGCGCTCAGCCTGATCATCATAATCGGCTGAGGATGGAAACCAGGCTTCGAAAGCATGGCCATCTGCGCATTTGAGGTCGTATCTGATCATTTTCCGCCCAGGAAGCTTCTAAAACAAAGATATACGACAAATCACCGAAAGCAACTTTCCGGTGGACCGTTTGTTCCTAGTTTTTTGCACGGGTATAGGGGCGGCAGCCTGAAGTGGTCCTAGAAAACCTGACATTAACCTAAGGTGTATTCCAAACGTTTGAAGTGTAATCGGCGGAGCAATACTCGACCACGGTAGCGGCGGCCCAATGCGGTCGCGGGCGGCGTAAAAGTCGGCCACTTTTGCCCTTTCACCTGATGGGAGGGCTTTGGGATATTCACCGTGGAATTGTATTTGAAGGTTCG
>CALKOT010000127.1 GCA_938092015.1 uncultured Paracoccaceae bacterium | reverse complement strand
CTCAACAATGGGATCGAACCACATCGGAGTCAGCAAAGGAGTCCCTCGCGTGCACGTGCGTCAGAAATCGCAAGCTTTTGAGCTGACCCCCGGCCAAACCTTGCAAATCTCTATACTTGAAAAATTGAATTATCTGCGCGGTTCCATAGGCTTATGCGAAAATCACAGGCGACGAGCTGAGAAGGCCGAGCCCGAGGCGTTATTGCGTGAAATTCAACTATGTTCAGCCCGATAGTCACTGGTTGCGATCCGACCAAAGCGTCAGCCGCACTGGCCCGAACCGCATCAGTCATCAAAGCGATAACCTGCGCTTTGCGATCGCCTGGAGCGTCACCATACCATACAAGTTCACTAAGCGATGGATAGCGCCGTGAAGGTGATTGCGTAACCGTCAGGCCATTAGATATCTCGACATTTACATCGCCGAGTGACCATGCCGCTACCTTACTGGCCCAGTGCCCCACGCCTTGAGTAAAGTCTGTCTCAGCAACCTGAGGCGCGACACATGCGCTGAGCGCTAGAACTGAGGCCGCCACAACAACCCCTTTTAATCCCGCAAGATTAAAATCTAACGTTTTCCGTCTCCCGAAGCCCGGCACATAAACGCTCAGGCTAATCGATTGTCGTCATCGTCCTTTAAGCCCCACTGCCGCTGAGACGCCAACGTCATTCATTCTAGTTGAAATACCGTTTATTTCAAGCGGTATTGGCCAAGAACGAGCGTGAAAACTAACAAACACTTAAAGGACGAGTGAGAGTGATCCCTACGTTGTGACAACTAAAAGTCTACACGTGTGCAATCCGGCACGATCCGTAAGCGAAAGACTTGACCCGAGCATGTTGTCGCGGGCACGTTAAAACTCCGATTTTTAAGCAACAGACCGCGCATCGCCGCGCGGCGAACAGGGGAGGCTCAGGGGGCCATGGCCGTTAATCTCAGTGACTTTATGGATTGGGTTGTCGCACGCAATCCGGCTGAAGAAGTCTTTCACCAGGCGGTGCACGAAGTCGCCGAAACCGTCGTTCCATACATTAACGACAACCCGATTTACGAGAAAATCAAAGTGCTTGAGCGGATGGCTGAACCTGATCGCACGATCTCGTTTCGCGTGTCCTGGGCCGATGACAATGGCGATGTTCAGGTAAACCGCGGTTACCGCGTCCAGTTCAACAACTCGATCGGGCCATACAAGGGCGGCATCCGCTTTCACCCATCGGTGAACCAGGGCGTTCTGAAATTCCTTGGCTTTGAGCAGACCTTTAAGAACTCGCTGACCGGCTTGCCTATGGGCGGCGGTAAAGGTGGGGCGGATTTTGATCCTAAAGGTAAATCTCAGCATGAAATCATGCGGTTCTGCCAGTCCTTTATGTCAGAGCTTTATCGCCATATCGGCCCGAATATCGATGTTCCGGCTGGCGATATCGGCGTAGGCGGCAAAGAAATCGGCTACATGTTCGGCCAGTATAAGCGCCTTACCAACTCATTCGAGGGCGTCCTGACGGGCAAAGGCATGGAATATGGCGGCTCGCTGATGCGGCCAGAAGCGACCGGTTATGGCGCTGTCTACTTCCTAGAGAATATGCTGCATCATCGCAACGACGCCATCGAAGGCAAAAATGCTGTGATCTCGGGTTCTGGCAATGTGGCGACGCATGCCGCTGAGAAGATCCTTCATCGCGGCGGCAAGCCGTTGACGATGTCTGACAGTGGCGGCTTCATTCACCAGCCAGGTGGTTTCAGTCAAGAACAGATCGACTGGATCAAGAAGCATAAGAACCAGCGCGGCGCCCGTATCTCGGCCTACGCGGACGAGTTCTCGGGCTCTTCCTACCACGAGGGCTCACGCCCATGGGGTGTCGAGTGTGATCTGGCCCTGCCATGCGCCACGCAGAATGAGTTGAACGGCGACGAAGCAGCAACACTGTTGTCCAATGGCTGTATGGCGGTGTCGGAAGGCGCGAACATGCCGTGCGATATGGATGCAATCGGCAAGTTCCTGACGGCTGGCGTCATGTACGCGCCGGGCAAAGCGTCAAACGCTGGCGGTGTTGGCATGTCTGGTCTGGAGATGAGCCAGAACTCTGCCCGTCTGCACCGGACTGAAGATGATCTTCGCGAAGCTCTGAAGAAGATCATGAAAGACATCCACGATGCTTGTGTCGACAGCGGCACAATCTCTGGTGACAAGGTCGACTACGTACGCGGCGCAAACATCGCCGGGTTCAAAAAGGTCGCTGACGCGATGCTAGCGTTCGGCGTCGTCTGATCTGACTTAGGTGATGAAAGGCGCGTCCTTTGGGGCGCCCCTTTTATCCAAATGCAGCATCTAAGGCTAAACCGCGTTAAAGAACTCTAGAATGGGGGATATCGCTGCAGGCGCGATCATCGCGGCGAACGCTATGGCAGCTTTTGCGATTGTACTCAGCGACTTCAGGGTGATCCAAGCTACCTGCTCTGGGATCTCAGTATCCGGGTATCCGGGTTTTCTTCCTTATAGCGCAGCATGTCCCGCGCCAGGCGCTGTCGTTCCAGCAGATGCGCGGCGATTGCAGGAGCAGACGCCGTTATCATCACCGTTGAGTATATGGCGCCCCAACGAACCGACGCCATTTCGCTGAACTTTCGATGAACCGAGGCTGAGTTCTCGTCCATCAAGCTAAGTGAATAGTGGTAGTAGAAGTAAGTCGCGACTGTCGTCAGTGTTAAGAGCACACCTGCAAAGATGATTGTTTCGCGTATCACTATTCCACGTGTTTTCACGTCGTTCTGACCACCCCAAAGTCCGTCGCCCAGTGTCAGATCGACAAAACGCGCAATCAGCGCTGATGCTGCGGCCAGTACGCAAAAACTGTTAATGATGCTGAATAAGCGCATTCCTTCGTAAAGCTCAGGCAAGCCGTAACTGATATAGTTGAAAGCCGCTTGGCCAAGTGGCCATTCCACCACCATATCGCGAACAGGATTGCCTTGATTGCTTGCCGCGATGTAGCCAAGCAGGGCGCATATGACCACAATAAGGACCGTGGGCCGCCACTCCCGATTTCGTTCAAACGTGGCGATGGCGTAGATCGCAGCTAAGATGGAAAATACGGAAACGGCAATTGATGTGAGGAAAACCCGCTCTCTTGAAGCTAACTCGTTGCTGAAAAGTGCGGTATTGTCGGTGATTAGGTCGATCTGAAAATCGCTTGGGGACAGGGTTGATGGGAAAAAGTAGTTTAAGCCCAGCCACCAGAAGCCGATCAGATAAACTGCTGTTGGCGCGATGACACACAAGCAGGCTAAAAGATAACGCTCGCCTGTTCTTGGCTTTGCTATGTTGATATTTTTTAAATTTGTCATTTAAAGTTTCTCATGAAATAGGCGCTGCTAAAGGGTCGCCTTTATCAGGCCCTGCCATTCATTTAGCCATTGGTTCGCATCAAACGCCGTCAGGATATCATATGACCAATCTTCTGTCTGACCTTCTTTCCAAACGCGACTGGCTTGTTGCCGATGGCGCGACGGGAACGAACCTATTTGCAATGGGACTTGAAGCTGGCGAAGCGCCTGAGCTGTGGAATGTGGACCAGCCAGACAAGATCAGGGCGCTGTATAACGGATTTATTGAGGCGGGTTCAGACCTGATCCTTACCAATTCGTTCGGTGGCACCCGCGCGCGATTGAAACTGCACAACGCCCAGGATCGCGCATCTGAATTGAACCGCATTGCGGCGGAACTTGCCCGTGAATGCGTGGATAAAGCAGGGCGTTCTGTCATCGTTGCAGGCTCTATGGGGCCAACTGGTGAGCTGCTGGAACCCGTTGGACCGCTTACTCACGACGCAGCGGTTGAGATGTTTCAAGAACAGGCAGAAGGCCTGATAGCCGGGGGCACCGACGTTCTGTGGGCAGAGACGATTTCTTCGGAAGAGGAAATGCGCGCCGCTTCCGAAGCGGCTGCCAATATTGGTGCGCCGTTCTGCGGTACGATGAGCTTTGATACCGCTGGTCGCACGATGATGGGGGTCACCAGCCGTGGTTATGCCGGGATTACGGGCACATTGCCTGCGTCCCCGATCGCTTTTGGCGCCAACTGTGGAACTGGTGCACCTGATTTGATGCGCACTGTTCTTGGGTTGTCTGAAGCTGCGCCTGACGCTGCGCTGATCGCCAAGGCGAATGCGGGCATTCCCAAATATGTTGACGGGATCATCGAATATGATGGCACGCCGGAATTGATGGGCGACTACGCCGTTTTGGCCCGTGACGCGGGCGCCCGCATAATCGGCGGCTGCTGCGGGTCAAAGCCCGAACATATTCGTGCGATTCGCAACGCGCTTGAAACAACACCGCCTGGCGGGCGGCCCAGCCTTAATCTGATCCGCGAAAAACTAGGTGAATTTACCTCTGCCGATGATGGTGCGTCTGGCCTAGAGGCGCCAAAACGCGAACGGCGCCGTCGTCGCGGGTGATTTGACGCCATTCGCAGGGCGCCTTTTTGCAAGAAAGTCGCATTGAAGACATTCAAAGTCGCCAATCGACTCGCGAAAGTGGTCGCTCTCTGTGAGATGTGCGATAGGAATGCGCAAAGACGCCTTGAGAAGGAATGACCTCAATGTCGGATGAAGAAGAAGATATCATCCTCAGCGAACTCAGCGATGATGAGTTGGTCCTGCAGATGCATGACGACCTTTACGATGGTCTGAAGGATGAGATCACCGAAGGCGTCAATATTCTGCTTGGTCGCGGTTGGATGCCTTACGACGTGCTGACTAAAGCGCTGGTCGAAGGCATGCGCATCGTTGGAATCGATTTCCGTGATGGCATCCTGTTTGTTCCAGAGGTTCTTCTAGCGGCGAACGCGATGAAAGCGGGCATGTCGATCCTGAAACCTTTGCTGGCTGAAACTGGCGCCCCACGCTTGGGCAAAATGGTGATTGGCACTGTAAAAGGCGACATTCACGACATCGGTAAAAACCTCGTCGGCATGATGATGGAAGGCGCGGGTTTTGAAGTCGTTGACCTTGGGATCAACAACGCGGTTGAAAGCTATATCGAAGCGCTTGAAAAAGAGGATGCGACCATCCTTGGCATGTCAGCACTTTTGACGACGACGATGCCGTACATGAAGGTCGTTATCGACACCCTTGTCGAGAAGGGCATGCGCGATGACTACATCGTGCTTGTTGGCGGCGCCCCGTTGAATGAAGAGTTTGGTAAAGCCATTGGTGCTGACGCCTATTGCCGAGATGCCGCTGTGGCGGTTGAGACTGCAAAAGAATGGTCAGCGCGCAAACATAATCAGACAGCGTGATGGTGAAAGTCAGCGATGATGCGCTGACCGAACAAGGGTTGGACGCGCCTGCCACCGGGCGCGTTCTCGCACTGGCTTGCGGGGCTTTGGCGCGTGAAGTGTTGGCGTTGATTGAAATCAACGGCTGGTCTCATATGACGCTTCGGTGTCTGCCAGCCAAACTTCACCTTTTCCCCGATCAAATTCCAGAAGCGGTTCGCGAAGGCGTGCGTCGCGGCAAGGCTGATGGGTTTGATGAAATTCTCGTTCTGTACGCCGACTGCGGGACTGGCGGCTATCTGGACAAGGTATGCGAAGAAGAGGGCGTCTCACGCATCGAAGGCCCACACTGCTATTCATTCTTTGACGGGAATGACGCATTTGCAGCCAGAGGCGATGATGAAATGCGCTGCTTTTACCTAACTGATTTTCTGGTTAAGCAGTTCGACGCTTTTGTCTGGCGCCCCGTCGGCCTGGACCGCCACCCGGACCTTCTTGAGATGGTGTTCGGAAACTATGAGACGCTGGTTTATCTAGCGCAGAAGAATGATCCAGCGCTCGACAAAAAGGCCGAAGAGGCGGCCGCCCGCCTTAAGCTGAACTATGAACGGCGATTTACGGGATACGGCGATATGGCGACCGCGCTAAAGGGCGTCGCCTGATCTTTCGCATCAGTCTCTCACCACTTTCAGATGACCACGACGCGGCAGGCCCGTTTGGGCGCCGCCTTCAATCTGCGTGAGCACTGGCTGTTTGAAATCGAATTTCGCAGCTGACTCAGCAAACCCTGACAAGGCCTCGCTTGTTTTTGGCTCGCTGACGCCATTTAGGGAAAAAGTCTTGGCGCGGACGATACTGCACTTTCGGGGGGCAGGTGGGATGGTGGCGTCCTGTTCGTCCAGAATGTGTACGGCGCCAAGCATTCTGTTCATTTGATCGAAATCACTGCGCAATGGGGCGATAAAGATTTCCAGCGACAGTTTCTCGCCTTTCGGCGCTGTGGCCTGACAAGTGAGGACACAGACAGAAGGCGCCGCCAAACATTCATCCAATATTGAAGACAGGCGTGCGTGGTTTTTCCTGTCCATAATGGACAGTGCGTTCATGCCCCTAAGTTCAAGTCCAAAAATATTGTAAAGGCTTGTGCCAGCCAGTCTAAATCGTCTGACGCCTTCTCCAAGGGTTTCCAAAATGAACGTGTTCGATGTTAAAGAACGGCCAATACCGCGCGCCGAGACTTCGGATCTGTAAGGTGTTGGGCGGCCACCACGTAAATCGCTCCAATACTCATAAAGCTGATGCGAACCTGAGTGTTTCATTTCGAAACTGATCTCTGTTTTATTTTGAGACAGGTTTCGCCGCCCACCATCAAATCGTCCTATATCGTAGCCCATTTTTTCGTCCCGTTTACGATTAATTTACACATTGAACAGCAATTGCGCTGAATTCTCACTGAAATTTAAGCAAATCCTATGCCAATTCTAATGATTGAGGTGCTCGCCGCCCTCACATAGGTTGCCGGCAGCAGTGGGAAAGAACGAGGGGCTTCATGCATTCAATGACCGGTTTCGCCAGTGAAGTCGTGGAGGCCCGCGATCGCCGCTGGCTGTGGGAAGCAAAAAGCGTAAATGGCCGGGGCCTTGATCTGCGGCTCAGGGTCAGTGATGCCGCTGAAGCTGATGAGGCTGCCTTGCGGGCCGAAGGCGGCAAAAGGCTATCGCGCGGCTCAGTCACAGTTTTCCTGAAAGAGGACGGCGTTGCGCCAGGCGGGGCGCTGGTCGTGAATGAAGTGGCGCTTAACGCTGTCCTGCAGGCCGCTAAACTGGCCGAACAATCAGCGACTGACATTGGTCTGGATGTCTCGACATCCTCAATTGCTGAATTCCTGGCTATACGAGGCGTCGTAGAACCAGTGGCCGAAGTTGGTAGCGAAGAGGCGACAAAGGAAATTAGTGCTGCACTTCAAACCGGATTTGCGAATTTAATGACCTCGCTGATCGTTTCGCGCGCTGCGGAAGGTGAGCGTCTGGCCAGAACGCTGTCCGGCCAGATCGATCAGATTGAGGTGTTGATGAATGTGGCGCAGGCAGAGTTTCAGACACAGATGAGTGGCGCTCCATCGCGGCTAGCTGACAAGGTTGCGGCTGTTTTGGATAGCGCGGATGTAGATCCTGACCGCTTGGCGCAGGAACTGGCGCTTTTGGCGGTGAAGGCCGATGTCACTGAAGAACTCGACCGACTTGCCACCCACATCGCTGCCGCCCGTGACCTACTGAAAGCAAAGGGCCCTGTAGGGCGGAAATTCGACTTTCTGACGCAAGAATTCAATCGTGAGGTCAACACGCTTTGCTCAAAGTCTGGCTCGTCCGTTTTGACGCAAATCGGCCTTGATCTGAAAGTCATTGTTGATCAGATGCGCGAACAGGCCGCGAATGTGGAGTAGACGCAATGGTTGAAGATCTGATTGGCAGTCGGCGTGGGCTATTATTCATTCTGTCGTCACCATCAGGCGCGGGTAAATCTACAATCTCGCGCAGTTTGCTGGCTGATGAACCTAATCTGACCTTCTCAGTTTCTGCGACGACCCGGGCGCCTAGGCCCAATGAACAGGATGGTCGCGAATATTTTTTCAAGACCCGCGCAGAATTTGAGGCGATGATAGAAGCGGGTGAATTGCTGGAACATGCTGAAGTGTTTGGCAATCTGTACGGTACTCCCATTTCACCGGTGGAAGCCGCGATTGCTAATGGCCAGGACGTGCTGTTCGACATCGATTGGCAGGGTGGGCAACAGATTGCCAATTCTACGCTTCAGGATGCAGTGGTTTCAGTGTTCATCTTGCCACCTTCATTAGCCGAGCTCGAAAAAAGGCTAAAAAGTCGTGCGCAAGACAGTGATGACATCATTGCTGGTCGCATGGCTAAATCCATGGGTGAGATCAACCACTGGTCAGAGTATGACTATGTTCTGGTAAATCGAGACTTGGACGAATGCGCCGCCGAAGTTACGGACATATTGCAGGCGGAACGTCTTCGCCGACGTCGCCGGCCGGGGCTGGTCGAATTCGTGCAGAAACTTAACCGGGAATTTGAAGGGAGCACTTCATGACTTCAGGCCTTTATTCGCTAGATGGCCTTGCGCCAACGACACCTGCCGATGGTGACTATTGGGTGGCGCCAGGCGCACAAGTCATGGGTAATGTTCATCTTCACACCGGCGCCAGCGTTTGGTTCAATGCTGTCATACGCGGCGATGACGAAGTGATTGAGATTGGCGAAAATTCAAACATTCAGGACGGAACGGTCATGCACACCGATCCGGGCATACCGCTGACCATTGGGGCAGGGTGCACCATTGGGCATCAGGCAATTCTGCATGGTTGCACGATTGGCAAAAACAGCTTGATTGGTATGGGTGCGACAATCTTGAATGGCGCGATCATCGGATCGAACTGTCTTGTCGGCGCAAATGCGTTGGTCACAGAAGGAAAGGAGTTTCCTGAAGGATCGCTTATTGTGGGATCGCCTGCAAAAGCAGTTCGGGAACTGAACGCTGGCGCTATTCAAGGGCTGCGCGCATCCGCGTTGTATTATAGCGAGAACATGAAGCGATTTAGGGCTGGTCTGAAAGCGATCTGACCTAGGCGAGGGTCAAACGCCCCGCGTTACCTTCCATCTTCCAATCAACGCTGTACCCGGACGCCTGTGCAACTAATGCAAGAAGAGCAAAGGATGCGTATCGTGGTTCCAATTCTTTAAGATCTGCAGCGCCTTTCAGCGCCTGTGCTGCGGGCGCAGCGAATGCGATTTTCGTGCCTGTGATGGCAATTTCATACGGAAACCCGCCCGAATTATTGTTCTGAACGACCAGGGCACCGCCTAAAGGCGCCGCCGCTGCAGTCGTTTGGGCCATTAACAGCACCAATTTGGCGGACGAACGGCTCATCTCCCGCTCGTCTGCTATCCATTCGACGCTAAGGCGCGGTGTTCCGATATGGGTGAAGGTTATGTTGGCTATTTCCCTGGCGCTCATCATCTCAGTTTTCGATGCGGCCCCGAATGCGATGCGCATGTACCTCAGGCTATCTGAAGCTGATTCAGCGCTGGCGCTGATCAGTCCGATCTCTTCGCCACTTGCGTTGTTAGTCATCGCGAACAGTTCAAGCCCGTTGTTGATTGCGCCTATAGGGCTTATGAGGTCGTGGCAGATGTGCGATGAAATCAATGCGCTAAGCGTCAGTTCATTTGTCATGAGAGGGTCCGATAGACGAAATGCTCGACAGATTTGAAGTTGGCGATATCGTTCGGTCGCAAGCCTTTCCCGAATGGGGGCTTGGACAGGTCCAATCCAGTTTGTCGGGCCAAGTGACGATTACATTTGAACATCAAGGCAAACTAGTCCTCAAAGATAATCAGGCGGCGTTGGAGATCGTGAGCGCTGATTGGTTATGACGCGATCAGGATTTCAACTTATGGTAGATTAATAAACTGATAAATCAACCAAAATAGAATTCGTTCCAAAGCGCAATCTCGCGACGCGCCCGTTGCTTCGCCTCGTCCTGTTAAATATGGTCTGCCTCGATCGGGGGCAGAGTTCGCCCTTTCGACTTAAGAGGAGCAGAGTCCTTGCGGATACATGCAGGCCGGTTCACCGTAAGACTTGCTGAAACGGTCGAGGACGTCGCAGCGGCGCAGCGTCTGCGCTACAAAGTGTTTGTCGAAGAGATGAATGCCCAAACCTCGCCAGAAGACGCTAAATTGCGTCGGGAACGTGATGAATTCGACAGCTATTTTGACCACCTTATCCTGATCGACAATGAGGCGCAGCATGACGATCCACTGGATTACGTTGCTGGCGTTTATCGTCTGCTGCGCGGTGAAGTCGCTGCAAAACAACAGGGTTTTTACGGCGAAAGCGAATACGATCTGACCAAGATCAAGGACTATCCGCGCCCCACGATGGAGCTGGGCAGGTCCTGCGTTGGCATCGATTATCGCGGCGGCGCGGCAATGCATCTACTTTGGACAGGCCTTGGCAATTATGTCGCGGAACATGACATCGAGATCATGTTTGGCGTGGCGAGTTTTCATGGCGCTGACCCTGCGCCGCTGGCGGAACCACTTTCCTATCTGCATCACAATCACCTGGCGCCTGAAGATCTGCGGGTTCGCACGCGCGATGAGCATTTTGTACCGATGGACACCGTTCCCGTTGATCAGATCAAACGCGCATCTGCGATGAAACAGATCCCTGCGCTGATCAAAGCCTATATTCGGCTTGGCGGCTTTGTGGGGGAGGGGGCTTATGTTGATCATGAGTTCAATACCGTCGATGTCTGCTTGCTGATGGACACCTCTCGTATGGTGAACAGATACAAGGAGTTCTATCAGCGTGAGTCGCGAGGCGCGACAAGTCGAATTCTGGGCTGAGTTATGAACACGCCAACCTGGAAAGCCGCTGAACCGCCAAAGCTGTCGCCAACGACAAAGCTTCAGGACATGCGTGGATACGCCCGCGTTGGGGGGATTATCGCCCTTACGCTTGTGCTCTTTGTCTTCTTCATGACAGGGCGGTTTCTGAAAAAGATACTGGGCCGTTGGGTAACATATCACTATGGCATTGCGCTGATCTGGGCGCGCATTTGCCTTAGGCTGCTCTCGTTGAAGCCAGTGGTTATCGGCACGCCAATCAAACGTGGCGGTATACTGGCGTCTAACCATGTGTCCTGGACAGACATCATGGTTCTGCGATCGGTCACCAAGATCAACTTTGTCTCTAAGGCAGAAGTGCGAAAATGGCCTGTCGTTGGGTACATAGCCCATGTTTGCGAGACAGTTTTCATTGAACGTAAGCGGACCGAAGCCAAACGCCAGCAGGCTGACTTGCTTGAACGGATAGAAAATGACGAACTGCTTTGCTTGTTTCCCGAAGGCACAAGTACAGATGGCCTGCGGGTTCTGCCGTTCAAAAGCGCATTGATGTCCGTGGTGTTCGTCCCAGGCGTTCGGGAACGCCTTATGGTCCAGCCCGTAACGTTGAACTACATCCCCAATCCTGACCATGAATTGCCGTCGAATTTTTACGGTTGGTGGGGATCGATGGGCTTTGGCTCACATATCTGGACGCTGGCGACCCGATCCAAAGGCGGGAAGGTTGAGATTACCTTTCACGATCCAATCAAAGTCAGCGAGTATGAAGATCGCAAACGTCTGACGCTGGACTGTGAAGCGGCGGTCCGATCGTCCTTGCCTGATCACATACTGGAAAACTCAGTCGAGTAGGGATTTCAGCGCTTTTGACGGGCCTTCCGGATGATCCCAAACCATCTGATCCAGCGCAAGAAAGTCGACTGTCGGCGCCAAGGCGCGGGCGATTTCCGAGGTCATGCCCCCTTCGGCGACAATTGGCGTCTGGATCATTTCGGACCACCAGACGAACAGATCCGGATCAGCCACTCCGCCGTCACCGAGCGCACTTGCTGTCAGAGGGCCAAACGAGACATAGTCAGCGCCAGCCTCAGCTGCGACCATGCCATTGTGCCTGGAGACGCCCGCATGCACGCCAACAATGGCGTCTTCGCCTAAAGCCTTTCGGGCGTCGCGCACAGTGAAACGAGGGTTTTCGAGATGCACGCCATCAATGCCAAGCGGTTGCACCAGTCTGTAATGATCGGTCAACGTCACGGCGACATCCCGCTGATGCGCAACTTCGCGAATCTGATCGGCGGCGCGGCGCAAGGCGTCTTCGTCGTCTCCAGCCATGCGCAGCCGGATACAGGCGATATCCGTAGCATCCAGCGCTTCGGTCAAGAGGGGAAGAAAGGGTTCAACTTCCGTGATCGGTGGCGTGATAAGGTAGATACCCGGGCCTTCGGGCGCTTCATCAGTCATGAGGATGTCCTGGGAGTGGGTCGCCAGTCGGGCGGCGCCATTTCGAAACCGTCAAATTCAAAACCGGGCGAAACTGTGCAACTGACTAGCGTATAGTGGCCGAGCGATGCCGCTGTTTGCCACCAGTTCGGTGGGATTACAATCTGCGGGCGCTGGCCTTGCGCAAACTCGGTTCCAAGCACTTTAGTTTCTGCGTCATGCCCATCCGGCGACAGGGTCAACGCCAAAGGCGCCCCTGCGTGCCATAGCCAGATTTCGGCGGCATCTACCCGGTGCCAATGTGAAAACTGATCGCCTTCCAGCAGGTAGTAGATCGCCGTGCCGGCCGCACGTTCGCCCTGCTGGGCGTCCGCCCGCCAGGTTTCCTTGTACCAGCCACCTTCGGGATGAGGCTGCAGGCCAAGTGTTTCGATCAGTTCGCGCGCAGTGGTCATAGCAGTGTTCTATCAGGCGCGGCGGTCAGGGCAAGGAAGGGTGTGAAACCGCGATGGTTTCACGCGTGAAAGGCATCTTAAGTTATTGATATCTATCC
This sequence comes from uncultured Paracoccaceae bacterium, assembly GCA_938092015.1. GTDB lineage: Bacteria > Pseudomonadota > Alphaproteobacteria > Rhodobacterales > Rhodobacteraceae > Pikeienuella. Next base: position 13,646 of record CALKOT010000127.1, on the reverse strand, counting down.
GAGTTAATCATTTGTTAATCTCTGCGAGCCAAGGCCATTTCACGCTTGGATCATATCCACGTGCGGAATGCCGCCATCATCGTAAACGCCAGAGCAGGTTTTGAACCCGAAACCCGAATAGAAGTTTTCAAGATGCTGCTGTGCGCTTAGAACAGCCCGGCGATCTGGCCATTCAACTGAGATGCGCGCCAAAGCAGCCTGCATCATGCGTTGGGCCAGCCCTGTACCGCGATGGTCTGCACGTACAGCGACACGGCCAATTGCGATGTCTGTTTTGTTGAGTATGCGTAGTGTGGCGATTGGCGTGTCGCCGGCATAAGCGACGCAATGCAAGGCAGCTTGATCTTGATCGTCCAGTTCAGGATAGATGCTTTCCTGTTCAAGAATGAACACGTCGAAACGCAACTTCAGCAGCGCGTACAACGCCGCCCCGTCCATGTCTTCAAAGCGAAGAAATTTGAACTCAGAGACCGCCTCTGGCGACGACGCCACAGATCACTCAGACAGTTTCGCCATGACCTCATCGGACATGTCGAAATTGGCTGTTACGTTCTGCACATCGTCATCGTCCTCCAATGAACCGATCAGCTTGAACAGCGTTGCGCCTGAATTCTCATCCACCTCGGTCAATGTCTGTGGCTTCCAGATCAGCTTGGTGGATTCAGCTTCCCCCAAGGCTGCGTCCAAAGCGTTGGAAACTTCGGCCAGATCAGTGGATTCGGTGTAGATCGTATGCCCGTCTTCGGTGCTTTCGACATCTTCGGCGCCAGCTTCGATCGCGGCGTCCATCATGCAGTCTTCGTCACCCGCGCCTGCAGGATACAGGATCTGGCCCTTTCGATCGAACATGAAGCTGACCGAACCAGTTTCAGCCATGTTGCCACCGTTCTTGGTGAAGATTGAGCGAACGGAGGACGCCGTGCGGTTCTTGTTGTCGGTCATCGCCTCTACAATTATGGCAACGCCACCGGGCCCGTAGCCTTCGTAGCGGATCTCATCATAGTTCTCTGCATCGCCGCCTTGTGATTTCTTGATGGCGCGGTCGATGACGTCTTTGGGCACGGACTGGCTTTTCGCCTCTTTCACCGCGAGGCGAAGGCGGGGGTTTTTATCGGGATCAGGGTCGCCCATTTTCGCGGCGACGGTGATTTCTTTCGCCAGCTTTGAAAACAGCTTCGAGCGAATTTTATCCTGCCGACCTTTGCGGTGCTGAATATTCGCCCATTTTGAATGCCCGGCCATGGAACCCTCGTGCGTGTGATCTGATTGCTGGTTTTATAGTCGGGGGGCGCGTCTGCGGCAACCCGAACTCAGAGCGGCCAGAACAGAGTAATGAGAAGAGAGGCGATCAATCCTATCCCCAGGTTCAGGGGGACGCCCAGACGCATGAAATCGGTGAATTTATAACCGCCTGGGGAATAGACCATCGTGTTGGTCTGATAACCGATCGGTGTTGCAAAGCTTAGCGATGCGGCAAGCATTACAGCGACGACAAAGGGCCTGGGATCAATGCCCATCTGGCCGGCAAGCGTTATGGCGATAGGGCTAAGGACAACAGCGACGGCGGCGTTTGAAAGCAGCTCAGTCATCAAAGATGCGATAAGATAGATCAGCCATAAGGCGATCCATGGCGCAAGGCCGATTAACAGCGGCGCCAAGTTTCCAGCAATCAATGCAGCCGCGCCAGACGTCTGTAGGGCTTTGCCAATGGCGAGCATCGCAAATATCAGAACCAACAACCGTCCATCGACCTGTGCGAAAGCCTCTTCCGCATCTATGCATCGGGTTAGCAAGACAATGGCGACGCCAATGATTGCCGCCGCTGCGATTGGCAGGACGCCTAGCGCGGATGCGCCGACTACTCCGGCCAACGTCGCCAGAACTATCGGGGCATGGCCCCTACGGAAAGAACGCCCCTTCGGCTCGGTCAGATCGATTAGGTTAACATCTTCCGAAAGGCGGCGAAGGTCGCCTGGATCCCCATCCAGCAATAACGTATCGCCTACTTTCAGGACAACATCATCGATCCTGTCGCCGACGCGGTCATTTCGGCGGTGAACGGCCAGGGGGTAGACGCCGTATCGACGGCGAAGGCGTCGCTCACCCAAACGCACATTAACCAGTTTGCAATCAGGTGAAATCAGCGCTTCAACGGTTACTGTTTCGCGGCTGGAGATTTCGTCAACCAGCGCAAGTTTGTGCGTGTCACGCAATGTCAGTAACTCATCCACGCCTGTTCGGATGACAATGCGGTCGCCTACCTGAATCGTCACGGACGCAAAATCGCGTCTGAGTGAGGCATCGCCGCGCAATACGTCAATCACCCGCATGCCCTGTTGTCTGAAGAAGTCGATCTCAAGCGGGTGCTGACCAATGATGGCGGACCCTTCGATCGCTACGACCTCTGTCGTGAATTTTGGATCTTTTCGCTCACCCAAATAGCTGTTCAATGCGTCCCGGTTCGGCAGAAATCGGGCTGCGAAAGCTGCGATGGACGCCATGCCGACAGCAGCAAGGATTAGCGCGAGCGGTGTGATTTCGAATAAGGTGAACCCTTGCAATCCTTCACCGCGCGTAACGCCGTCGACCAGCAGGTTTGTCGACGTTCCAATAAGGGTGCAAACGCCGCCCATGATCGCGACATATGACAAAGGGATCAGTAGTTTCGATGGGCGGGCGCCCATTGTCGCCGCCAGTTGGGTTGCGATGGGGATCAGGATCAGAACCACAGGGGTGTTGTTCATGAATGCGGACGCAAGCAAGGTGAACACAGCCAGGCCCGCCAAAGTGGTAACGGGCTTTGTCGCCGCAGATTTGGTCAGTGCCTGCGTTGCAGCATCCAGTGCGCCAGTGCGAACCAGCGCACCAGAAATGATGAACATCGCGGCGATCGCGATGGGGGCAAAGTTGGAAAGCGCAGTCAGGAAATCATCATTAGACAGAACGCCAGTCGCGAGCAGAAATGCAGCGCCGGAAATTGCGACTGTTTCGGTTGAATAAAGCTCGCTTACGAACAGGGCGAACATGATCGCAACGGCCGAAAGTGTGATGACCGCAGGCCACAAGTCCGGTGAAATCATCATAAGCGCTGCGCCTTCAGGTGATGCAGATGTCGGCAGCTTAGGTGGTTGGAAGCACGGGCGCCAGTCTGCCGCCAATGCGGACCGGGGATACAGCAGCGGCCCGGCCTGTCTGGTTGTCTGTTTTAACAAACACGCCTGATAGCGTGGCTTCCCCTTCAGCCGGGGTGAACCTGCCGCCCGGCATGCCGGTAATGAAACGGCGCAGAGGTTCTTTCTTGTCCATGCCGATCACGCTGTCATAGTCGCCGCACATGCCAGCATCTGACTGGTAAGCCGTGCCTTTGGGCAAGATCTGCGTATCTGAGGTTGGAACATGCGTATGGGTTCCCACAACAAGAGACGCCTTGCCGTCAAAGTAGTGACCAATCGCCATTTTCTCAGACGTTGCTTCTGCATGAAAATCGATGACGACGGCATCGGCGCCAGCGCCTAGTGGGTGTTTTCTGAGTGACGCTTCCAGCGCTGAAAATGGGTCATCAAATGGTTGTCGCATGAAGACCCGGCCTAAAGCCTGCACAACCAACACACGTTTGCCGCGTGGCGCTTCGAACAGACGGGCGCCAACGCCGGGGGCTGTCGTGGCGATGTTCAGCGGGCGGACGATGCGTTTGTCTTCGTCCAGATAGGTAAGCATCTCTTTTTGATCGAATGCATGGTCGCCCAGCGTGATCGCGTCGGCGCCCCAACTGAACAGGTCCTCAGCGATCTTCGCGGTCATCCCGAACCCGGCCGCTGAGTTTTCAGCGTTGATGATCACAAAATCCAGTTTCAACGTGTCCCGCAGGTTTGGCAAATGGGCTTCGACAGCGTCGCGGCCAGTACGGCCGACAATGTCGCCAAGAAATAGGATACGCATAGGGGAACCTCAGTGTCGGATTGTCAGTCTATATCGACGACTTCCTTGTCGGTGACAATGGCGTCAAGGCGTTGATCGGTGCTCTCGCGGGGCGTTTCGCCGATTTCCTGCTCAACATAGGCAAACCCAATCGCCCGGACTGGGCGGTGTATTCTGAGCTGTTCAAGCGACCGGTCATAGAACCCGCCGCCATAACCAAGGCGCCAGCCCTGCCGGTCCCAGCCAACCAATGGCGTAATCAGAATTTCCGGGAGGAGTTTGATGGCGTTTGCAGGAACTTCAGCCCCGAACGCGCCTTCGACCATTTCGCACCCCGGCGACCATTCATGGAAGAGAAGGGGGCTGTCTTTCGCCTCAATCACTGGCACCGCCACACGCACGCCAGCTTCACACAGCGCAATCATCGCAGGCGTTGGGTCAATTTCTGATCTGATAGGGCGATACCCGGCTACGACTTTGTCGCCGGGGGCGCCAATCAGCGCCAACAGCCGCTCATTGGCCAAAGGATCTTTGGTGGCGGCGTTGCTATGCGCAGCTTTTCGCCGCGCATAGAGTTCTTTTCTGAGCCACGCTTTCAGCGCCGCACCTGATTTCACGTAAGCGATCCGCAGAAACGCTGAATCCGCTCACAGGCCGATGTCAGCTGTTCGTCAGATGCGGCGTAAGAGACGCGGAAGTTCGGGCTGAGGCCAAACGCGCCGCCAAAGACAACGGCGACACCTTCTGCTTCCAGCAATTCGCCGGCAAAATCTTCATCGGTTGCGATGACCTTGCCTGTTGGTGATTTCTTGCCAATGCATCCTGCGATGGACGGGTAGACATAGAACGCGCCATCGGGTGTCGGACAGTTGATGCCATTCGCCTGGTTCAACATCGAGACAACCAGGTCGCGGCGACGCTGAAAGTGCTCAAGGCTCCACGAGATATAGTCTTGTGGGCCATTCAACGCCTCAACCGCCGCTGCCTGAGAGACGGAGGAGGGGTTGGAGGTCGACTGCGACTGCACCTTGCCCATCGCCTTGATCAGATGCTCTGGCCCGCCCGCATAACCAATGCGCCAGCCGGTCATCGCGTAGGCTTTTGAGACGCCGTTGACGGTGAGCGTCCGGTCCATCAAGGCAGGCTCAACCTCAGCCGGGGTGCAGAAAGTGAAGCCTTCGTAAGACAGATGCTCATACATGTCGTCGGTCATGACCCAGACGTGGTCATGGCGCATCAGAACCTCAGTAATCGCTTTCAGCTCGTCCCAGGTATAGCCAGCACCGGTCGGGTTCGACGGAGAGTTGAAGATCAGCCATTTGGTTTTTGGCGTAATCGCCGCTTCAAGCTTTTCAGCGGTGATTTTGTAGCCGCTTTCCAGCGGGCCTTCGACGATTACCGGTTCACCGCCAGCCAGCAGCACCATATCGGGGTAACTGACCCAGTACGGGGCAGGGATGATCACTTCGTCGCCCGGGTTCAGCGTAGCGACCAGCGCATTATACAGGACCTGCTTGCCGCCGGTGGATACGGAAATCTGACTTGGCTGATAGTCGAGGCCATTGTCGCGTTTGAACTTGGCGCAAATTGCTTGTTTCAGGGCAGGGGTGCCGTCAGGCGCGGTATACCGAGTGTCGCCGTTGTCGATCGCGGCCTTAGCAGCCTCACGGATGTTTTCAGGAGTGTCGAAATCAGGCTCGCCAGCTGAAAGACCGATGATGTCAACGCCCGCCGCCTTCATTTCGCGCGCCTTTGTCGAAACCGCTATCGTGGGTGAGGGTTTCACACGGGAAAGACTGTCTGCGAGAAAGGCCATCTGGGCGCTCCTTTTTATGAGGTTCGCTTTGGCTTTACGCCTCTGATCGCTTGCCTGCAACCGCCCTCCATGCCCTGCCGTCAAGAATGATGAGGCCAAGTGCGATCAAGCCGCACCCGATGAAGGCGGAAGGCGCAAGGCGTTCGTCCAGAACAGCCCATCCCAGAAAGATGGAGATTGGCGGCATCATGATTGTTACAAGCATTAAATTGCCAGACCCTGCGGCAGCCAGAATGCGATAATATAGCAGGTAAGCAGCGACTGTACCGATCAGCGACATGTATAAAATCGCTGCGATACTGGTCAGCGACAGGCTGAGGTCAGGCGCGCCCTCGGCCATCCAGGCGATGGGCAGCATCAGCAAAGTAGATCCGGTCAGCATGCCGGTGGCGGACTGCGTGGGCGTCAAACCTTTCATGTACGACCGCGCCCATACCCCTGCAAAAGCGTAAGAGATACAGGCGCCCAGCACAGCGATCTGACCCATGGCGCGCGGGTCAAATTCCAGCAGTGAGCGCCAGCCTACTATGACCGCTACACCTGCCATGCCAATCAGCACGCCCAGAACGCGGGCAGGGGTTAGCCGCTCATCGGCCAAAAATGTTGCCGCGACGATGATGCCAAAGAAAGCCGTCGCGCCGTTCAAGATAGACGTCAAACCGCTTTCGATGGACGTTTGCCCCCAAGTGATCAGCGAGAAGGGAATTGCGTTATTTAGCGCGCCCATTACGATAAATGCGCCCCAAACAACCAAGGTGAATGGCATTCTTTCACCTCGGCCATAGACTATGATCCATAGTAGGCCAGCCGCCCAACAGATGCGGTGAAAGACCGCCCATAGCGGCGTCAGTTCCTGGAGAGCGAATTCAATCACCAAGAATATGGCGCCCCAAGCGAGGGCAAGAAGGATAAGATCGATCCAGGCGCGGCGGGATATTGTTTGGTTCTTCATGGCCCCGACCTAATGCCGATTCAGGTCGGCGCGCCACCCGAAACTTGCGCTGCGCAAAAACGGTGAGAGAGCGATGCGGGGAATCGCGTTCGAACCAATAGCATTCAGCTTAAGAGGAAAAAGTGTAATTCCATTTTGTCTATTACCCGGAACAGGTTCGAATTTCTTCGGGGCCTGATTTTTGGGTGATCTGCGGTAAAAGAAGCTGCTGGAGCGGGTGAAGGGAATCGAACCCTCGTCTGGAGCTTGGGAAGCTCTCGCTCTACCATTGAGCTACACCCGCTTTCGATCCGGGTGGTAGTTTGGATGCAAAAAATCGTCAAGGTGAATGTGAAACCAGTAACCTCCAATTTGGGGGAGGCAAAATGCGGGCATTCTCTACTGGTTTCAGCTACGTTGTGGACGCTTTGCTTTCACGGGAGGCTTGAAGCTCCTCGGCCAAGCGTCGGCCAGATTCGGCTCGGGGGGCAGATAATCCTGCAATCAGTGCGTAGACAGCCGGTGTGAGAAATAGGGTAAACATGACCGCAAGGCCAAGCCCGCCGAACACGACCCAGCCGATCGCAGCACGCGCCTCAGCGCCAGGGCCACTTCCAAGTATCAAAGGCAAACCGGCAAGAACGGTCGAAATCAACGTCATGCTGATTGGGCGCAGGCGAGCGCGGGCTGCGGATTGGGCGGCTTCCCAGGCTGACAAACCACGATCTCTGAGCTGATCGGCGAACTCAACCAACAAGATGCCATTCTTGGCCATGATGCCGATCAATACCAACACGCCGATCTGGCTGAAGGCGTTGATTGTCGTGCCCGTAAGCCACAGTGCATAGATTGCTGCACAGATCCCAAAGGGCACAGTGGTCATCACCACCAGTGCGCTGATCACGCTTTCGAACTGAGCGATGAGTACAAGAAATACGACTACCAATGCGATGACATAGGTTGCCATCAAGGCTGACGACGTTTCTTCCAAAGCTGCTGCGTCGCCAAGGAAAATCAGACCGATTTTGTCTGGCAAAGCCTGTTCGGACAGATCACGAATGGCGTCTACCGCGTCTCGAATGGTCAACTCTGGCGCGACGGTGGCGTCAATCTCAACCGCCCTGCGTTGACCATGCCGGTCAAGTTCAGCGGCGACGCCCTGTTCATGAAAGCTGATAAGCTGGGACAGCGGCGCTAACCCGCCATTGACGCGGCGGACGGACAGATTCAACAGGTCCGAAGGGTCACGAACCGCGCCGACGACAGACTGAAGAATGATAGGGATCGCCTGATCGCCTATGGTTAGCTCGCCAATCTCATCCTCATCAATCAACGCCCGAAGGGTTGAAGAAAGGTCAGTCATTTCGACGCCCAGATCAGCCGCGCGACCGCGGTCGATTTGCACCGAAAGCTGGGGTTGTGTGGCCTGATACTGAACACGTGGGCGGGAAATCCCTTCGATTTCTTCTATGCGCTCGGCGAAGGCGTCAGCGGCTGCGCCGATCTCTGGATACGTTGGCCCGGTCAGCGCCATGGAGATGCGCCCGCCAGAGCTGCTCCACAGGTTAAGGCTGTTGCCCGACCAGACGCGACCTCTGGCGCCTGCCAGATCAGCCATCTTTGCGTTGATATCGGCGGTGATCTCAAACTGTGTAGCTTCGCGCTGATCCCAGGGGATCAGCTGGGCGCCAATCCGCCCCCGGTTCAAATCGTAACGACCGGTGATCGAGTAAAGGCCGTTGGTTACGCCCTGTTCCAGCCAGGGGCGGTACATTTCTTCGACCTGCGCGACTTGGCGGTCTGTGTATTCGAGGCCGGTGCCATCCGGTCCTTGAAGCCATACCGTGACTTCGCCGCGATCCTCTGGTGGGGTTAATTCTTCGCCGAGATCGCCGTATATCAGACCAGCTGTACCTGCCACGCCGACAGCGACGACCAACGTGACCAACGGCGCCTTTAGCGCGAAGCGAAGGATGACCCCATAAAGCGCGCCGAGCCAACCGCCGATCGGGCCGGTCAGGCCGCCTGGCAATCCCATGCTCGGCAGCCGCGAAGCGATCATCGGGCAAATTGTCAGCGCAACGAAAGATGAGATCGTCACCGTGATGGCGAGGACAAAGCCGAACTCGGTAAACAGCCGTCCAGCGTCTGAAGGCAGGAAGGAAATCGGCACAAACACCGCGATCAGCGTCAATGTTGTGGCGATGACGGGAAAGAAAACCTGACGCGCGCCAACGACAGCTGCAGCGCGAGGCGACATACCTTCAGCACGGCGGGCCAGAATATTCTCAGTTACGACAATTGCGTCATCGACGACAAGACCGGTCGCCAGCACCATCGCCAGCAAGGTGATCAGGTTGACCGAAAACCCCATCAACCAAATCGCCGCCAAGGAACCAATTAGTGCAATCGGTATGGTCAGCGCCGGGGCGAGCGTTACACCAATGCCTCCAAAAAACACCCAGATCACCAACACGACGATGCCGAGTGCAAGCGACAGAGAAGTTAGAACCTCACGGATCGAGCCTTTGATAAAAATCGCATCATCATTGGTGACGACAAAATTCAAGTCAGTGAAGCGTAGCTTTAACCGATCAACTGCAGCCATGACATCGTCGGAAATCTGCACTGTGTTCGATTGCGCCTGGCGGATGATGCCGAGGTTCAGCACCAAGCGGCCATTGAACCGCGCGACGCTTTGGGCCGACGCGAGACTGAAATAGACATCGGCCAGGTCGCCCAACCGAACGTCGCGGGTAAGGCGAAGCTGTTCCAGCTTTTCCGGTTTTGCGACGGTGGCGTCGGCGCGGACCAGCACCTCCATTTGGCCAGCTTCGAAACTGCCAACCGGAACATCGAACTGAGCGGCGCGGAGTACATTGGCGACTTCGCCGATGGACAGGCCGTATGCCGCCAGACGTTCGGGTGAAACCTCTACCCGCAGAACGCGCTGGCGATCACCGAAGACTGAGATGTCTGCTACGCCTTCGGCCGCTGTGAGAACCGGGATTACTTCGTCCTCAACGCGACGGGTTAGAACATCGATTGAGTCTGTATCGGACCAAACCGCCAAATTCATGATTGCTCGGGCGTCCTGATCCGACTTGACGACGAAAAGGTCTTCTACCCCTGCTGGCAGGCGGGGCGTGACGCGGGAAACCGCCTCGCGCACATCATTGGACGCGTCTGCAAGATCGCGGTCTGGCCGAAATTCGACCCGCATCCGGAAATTCCCCTCCTCTGAGGAAGAACGCACAGCCACAACGCCACCGACCCGCGCAACTGCGCTTTCCACCAGTGAGGTCACTTCAGCGTCGACAGTGGTGGGTGAAGCCCCGGGGTAATTCGCCCGCACCGAAACGATGGGCCGATCCACATCCGGCAACTCACGCACTTCGACGCCGAAGAGGGCGCCGATGCCTGCAATGACAATCAAAAGGTTCGCCACCATCGCCAGCCAAGGACGGCTAACAGAAAGACCGGCGAGACCCGTCACTTATCCGTTCCGGCGACGATCTGTACTTTACGGCCTGCCGAAAGGCGCTGCGTGCCCTCGATGACAATCGTATCGCCGGGCACCAGTTCGCCGTCCACCAGTACACTTTCAGCGCGGCGACGCACCATTCTGAGATCGACGGGTTGAACCTGATCACCCTCGATGCGCCAAACGCGCAAGCCACCTTGCGAGAACTGCAAGGCAAGCTCGGGAACAGTTGGATATGTCTCGCCCGGCAACTCCAGCCGAACGGTGAATGACCCGCCGGGGCGGAGCAAACCTTCGTCATTCGGCAATAGTATCCGCACGCGGGCAGTGCGACTTTCGGGGTCGACCCGGGTGTCGATTGCCGACACTTCGCCATTGAACCGCCGGTCCGGCCAGGAAGGCGTAGAGGCGCTGACATCCATGCCTGACGTAATGCGAGACAGCAGGGCTTCGGGTAACTCGAACTCAACAAGAACCGCGCTGTTATCATCGAACGAAGCGATGGATGCGTCACTTTCGACCCTGTCACCAGTGTCGACTTGCGCAAGACCTGTGACGCCATCAAACGGCGCGCGCATTGTTCTGTCATCAAGCGCGCGGCGAGCGGCCTCAACCTCTAACACCGCGATCTCGGCAGCGGTTCGGGCCTCATCCACCCTCGCGCCGGTAGACGCGCCTATTGAGACAAGCTTTTCCTGACGTTCAAGCACCCGTTGCGCCTCAGCAAGCCTCGCCTCTGCCAGTGCCAATGCATTGCGCTGATCATGATCATCCAGCGTCATCAGCACATCGCCCGATGCAAATTCGGCGCCTGCAGAAAACGAGGCAGAGGTGACCAATCCGGCGCCTTTTGATCTGAGCATGACTGAGCGAAGCGCGCGGCCGGTTCCGACAAGCTCATAAGTCAGTTGATCTTCAGCCTCGCCAACTTTGGCGGCGATGACTGGCGTTGCTGTCGCTGCACGGTTGGAACGTGGGACTTCTTCAGCCGCTAAGCCAAAAAAATCCCGCACTTTACCTTCGTTCGTCCATACAAAATACGCCAGCCCGGCGATCAACGCTGCAAGCAAAAGCTGACGCCATAACGCCCATGGCCCCGCCGGTTTAGACACTGGCTCAGGGCGCAGTTCTGTCTGTTCTGCCGGCGGTTCTGTCAGAACGCGCAATTCGGGCTTTACGGACCTGTCTATGGCTCTTCCCTTTCCTTCCGATGGGGGACCATGAAAGACGCTAGCAAATCTTTAAATTGCCGTCCGTTGCAGTCTCATCATCGTGATGATGCACATTGATTGCTTTGCGATCAATGCTGGCGCACTCCCTTTTAGTAAAGTGAAAACCCGACTAGTTCGCCTCAAGTGCCCTGAAATGTGGTCGTAGGCGTCAAATGTCATCAACTTCCATCGGCAAGGCGTCGTCTTTCGCCCATTCCGACATTGACGCATCATAGACTGCAATATCTTCGTATCCGAGTTGATACTGCAGGAACGCATCCAACGTCGCTGCGATGCCGCCGCCACAGTAGTTCAGAACACGTTTATCCGGTGTTGCTCCGACCGCTGCAAAACTGTCGGCGACGCTTTCAGCCGCCAAAAAGGTTTTGGTTGTTGAATCGACAAGCCCCGCTGCGGGAACGTTGGTCGATCCGGGAATACGCCCCGGCCTGCCGTAGCGCGGGTTCTCACCACTGTGCAGGTCGGGCGATAACGCGTTAAGTGAGCAGGTCGAACTATCGCCAATAGTAGAAAGCATCGACTGTTTATCGACGAACAGACCGGCACGTGGCTCGGCGACAATGCTGCCGGGGTCATAGGCAGTTACGTCAGTGGTGACAGGACGCCCCTCATGAACCCAGTTGTCCATACCACCATCCAGAATCGCTGCGTTGTCAAAGCCTATCCAATGCAGCATCCACCAAAACCGCGTCGCCCATTGTGGGCTTGCCCTTGCATAGAGAATGACCCTGTTCGTCGCATCGACACCATGCTTGGCGAAAGCCGCCGCAGTATCTTCAGGTGTTAAACGCATGAAGTTTGTCGGCGCGTCTCCATTCGAAAAATCTGCTTGAAGGTCGAGATACATGGAGCCGGGAATGTGCCCGGCTTCCCAATCGTTGCGACCGCTTTCTAAACGGTAGGGGCGACCAGTTCCTTCTTCATAGCGCAGATACGTCGTGCAATCGTAGATCCGAAGGTTGGGATCGCCGAGGTGCGTTTCCAGCCACTCACCGGTGACGATGGCTTCAGGGTGTTGCCAAGTGACAGGCATCGCAGTCTCCTTTGGTTTGCGTTCTATATGCGAGGGTTATGGACATGCGTGCGGACGATGAATGCAGCAATACCGCCTGAAAGGGCGCCAAAAAAGTGAGCTTCCCAGGATACTCCCGGTTGGCCCGGAAGCACGCCCCATATGATCGAACCATAGAGCAGTCCCGTAAGTAGCGTGACACCGAGCGTGATCGGTGAACGATCCACAAGTCCGCGCGTGACCAGAAAGCCAAACCATCCGAATACCAGACCGGAGGCGCCTATATGTATCGCCGAGCTACCGAGGAGCCAAACCAGAGCGCCGCTCAAAATGACAATAATAGTATTTACGGCAAGAAGCGCTCGGGTTGCGGTCGCCGCCAATAGCGCCCCCATCAAAAGAAGTGGTGGAGTGTTCGAAATCAGATGCGCGAAACTGCCGTGTAAGATTGGCATTGCGAGAATGCCGTCGAGGCCAGTGAATTGTCGTGGGATTAATCCAAAAGCGGGGTTCAAGCTGTTATCCATCACCCAATTGAGCGCTTGGATCGCCCAAACGGCGCTTACAAATGCTGCAAGAACCTTGAACCTTTTGCGCAGAACACTTTTGAAATCTGAACTAACCATAGGTGAGAGGTTAACCTTCATTTCAACGCTATCAAGTCATCTGAGCATTTGCGCTAAAGTGGCAGCGTAGTTTGGTTTCTCTCTAACGCTGATTTGGTATTCGCAGCGACTGGCTGAAATCGGGATTGCGGCTAAGAAACGCTTACCGCACGGCGTGAAGCAGCTGAGGGTCGAATGCATCCGAAAGGTTCAGAATGCAAGTTGGTTCGGCGCCTTTTTCGTGATGGTGATGACTTACGCTGATGTTAGTCAGGCGCGATGCTATGTCGATGTTTGCTGTCGAAGTGGACCTGTTGCGGTTTGATGCCGCCCCTTTGATAGCATTTATTGCACCAAAGGAGACGGACTATGGGACTGAAACGTACGGAGGAATTCCGCAAGGATGCTGTGCGCATCGTACTAACCAGTGGGCTGACGCGTAAATATTACCTTCCCGGTGATCTCGAACGACAGATCAGGGCATTCGTCGACTACTACAACAACCAACGATACCACGAGAGCCTGAACAACGTCACACCTGCCGACGTCTACTTCGGAAGGGACAAAGCCATACTCAGGGAAAGGGAGAAAATCAAAAAACTGACAATCCGACAGCGACGCTTGCAACATCAAAAACAAGCAGCATAA
>CALKOT010000126.1 GCA_938092015.1 uncultured Paracoccaceae bacterium | reverse complement strand
GATATCACCCCGGCGCTGGGCGGTGATGATGAGAAGCCGAAACAGCGGCCCCCAGATCGCGCCCATGTCCTGCGTCGCCTCCCATATCCGGCGCACCTGCTCCATGCTCAGAACAACATCGCGCGGTTTTTCGTTCGCAGCCTTGGACAGCCCAGCGCCAATGTCATTGTCGATGTAACCGCGTCGCCATGCCCATTTGGTGAAAGCAGATAAAGCCGCCTTGATGCGGTTCGCACGGACGGTCCGCCCTTCGCCCGCTTTCTTGTCGATGCGGGCTTGCAACTGATGTTTGGACAAATCCGTGATTGAGTAACCTAGAAACGGCTCTAAGGTCTGCTCAAGTTGACGACGCCTTTCGGCTCCCGTTCTCAGATTGGGTGTCAGGTGTAGAGCGTCATAGCGGTCGATGACTGCGGCGACGGTGACTTTCTTGGCTTCCGACGTTTCCAGCGCCAGACGATCAACCTCCGCCGCTTTTACACGGTCAAATCCTCGCGATGCTTCTGCCGCGATTTCCTGCGCCATCGACCGCGCCTGCGCCAGACTGACAGGGTTGGGATATTCGCCAAACGTATGCTTGCGCTTCACGCCACCCTTTATCCGCTTCTCATACATCCAGACGCGCCGCCCGGATGAGTAGACGCGCAAGGTCAGGCCAGCGCGCTGTGTGTCAGCGACTTCAAGCCGCCCATCATCCGGGGGAGTCAGCGTTCGAAGGTATTGCTCTGTTAGGTCAATTCGCATCTGCTTGTCTTCTGGGGGACATTTGGGGGACATTTTCGCCCAGAACCTGCCGGGCATTGTCGGAACAGTATGGAAGCAAAAGGATTGGGGGACAATAGTAAATGCCAACGTTTGCTAACATAATCTCTTGATTGTCGGCCTTTGTCGCACTGCGCCGGAACTTGCTGGAGCAATGCAAAAAGCAATGGCGTGCGGACTTCTAATCCGTAGGTCGCAGGTTCGAATCCTGCAGGGGTCGCCAATCAAACACTTAATATCGCTAGACAATTAAGGGCCAGCGTGTCAGCGCCCCACTGTGGCGCGCGGCGATGTAAGCGCTTTGTAAGCATCACGCGGTGTCCAGCGATTTCTGGTTAATCAGGCCGCACGTTGTCAAAATTTTAACAACGTCCTCATCGTTTTCGTGAGAATCGTCAGACAGAGCGCGGGCCGAAATCCGGCTGGCGCGGGAATATGATGCTGCGCAGGATCGGGGGGAAGCCCGGAAAAATGGGCAAAGAAATGAGCTGGGGGTGGACGCACCCCAGCTTGCAACGCCTGATGTCGTCGGCGGCGTGAGGAACTTTGAGGTTCCAGACGACAACCTTACAACCGCCGCTGACCTTGGTCGTTGCAGACGGCAACGACCAAAAACCCAACGCCGCCCATATCGCGGCGGCGCGGTCGTTCTTTGCGGTTGGCCCTTCAAGTTGCAAGTTGCAAGCCGTTCGCTGAAGCGCTCGTTGTCACCTCTCGGAAACAAAACCCGCCCGACGTTCAGTTATTTTCCACACTAGGGAAAGCGACGCAGGCTGAGTGGCATTGGGGATGCACAGCCCGCGCCGCTACTGAACAGCGTTCAGCTATAATAAAAGTAAAGCGCTGGGCAGCGCTTCCAAACATAACCTTGGGGAAAGGCGACGCGGGCGCACGAAGTTCGGGATGGTACGCCCGCTTCAGAGAGGCTGGGAAACTAGGGACATCTATCGGAACAAACCTAAACCAGCCTCATTCTTATAGCTGATTAAACATCAGCCTCCAAGGTGAAGACCTTGATTGCTTCGGAGTTTGTCAGCGCGCCACCGGTGCGCTTGCGCGTATACCATTTCACAAAACCGGGCTGAGAATAAACGTCGCGGATGACGCTAATCTCGGACCGATCGACAATGGAATACGTCTGCGAGAAATCGCCGAACAGCGCGCCAGCAACGCCAGTCGCCGCCGCTGGCATGTCTTCCGCCAGAACCACCGGATAGCCGAACAGGCTGTTGCGATCACGGGACGCCAAGTCAGTCTGGAACTGATATTGGCCCGAACTGTCCTGCAGGCCGCGAAGCTTGCCCTGCATTTCCCGCGACATCATCCACGTAGCATTTCGACGGTAAGGTACCTTCAGACTGTCCAGCAGAGCCGAAAGCCTGTTCGCCCCATCGGGGGCGGCTGCTAGGTCGCCGTTCACGCCAGACTTGATTTTGCCAATCTCGTAAGACGCCGGTGTGGTGCCCCACGTAGCGCTCGCATCATCCGTGAAAGTGTACTGCCGGATCCCCTTCGGCTTCCCAGAGCCATCGCCATTCATAAACGCGGCATTTTCCTGACGAGCGAACCGTTACGCCCTGACCGTCTGACGTGACGCTGAGTGACTTCGTTTCCGCATTGCGGAAGAAGTCAGACATAGCCTTCGTTTCGACCCCGACGTCCTCGCCCATATCGCGGATATGTGCGGCCCGCTGTTTGGACGCCAGCTCTAGCTGATCCATCCGGCGTCCCATTTCATCGTAGCGAGTGTCGTTTTTCTTGCGAAACCCGTCAATCTGTTTGGACCTGTCGCGGTTTGATGCCGCCCCTTTGAAAGCGAATTGTTCGGCTTTGGTAAAATCATCTGTGATCGTTGTGATCGCTTTGATCCTGGCCGCCTCACTATCCGTTCGGGGGATGACCGCTAGATGCACATCATCGATCAACGTGAGATCATTAGCTTTGAGAGGCGCCGCCTGCAGTGCATAGATGGATAAGAGGGTCGCAAATACGAGTTGATGCGGCAAGGAACTGTTCACGAGAACTTCCAATCTGGCCCTTGCGGCTGATGGCGGCGCGCGCAAATTGCGCGACCAAATACAGTGTAGTCAAACCATGCTCGCTGCCCAGAAACAACCTGTTCACTGCTGCAAAGGCATATGCTGGATGGCTGTTGCATGGCGAGAGTTTCGATTTGTTATAGGCGGCGCTATAAGCGCCGCCGTCCAACGCCTGACTTACTGGAAGACTGCGTTAGGGTTATCGAGGCTGTCTGAGCCTTCAAAGGCAATCGCCTCAAGGCCAAGCTGTGCGACAACTCGCTCAAGTGACCGTGTCTGGTCGATCAGTGCGTCGATCGCGCCCATGATCAGCGCTTCGCCGCTTGTATTGCCACGCTCAAGCATCTGGTCTTAGGCAAAGCCCGCCTGAGCCGCTGTCTTGATGCGGCCAAGCGCCAAGACCGACGTGTCGAGCTTTCCGCTAAGCTCTGCCGCCAAGCCTACGTCTGATTGCTGGACCATATCCGCAAGTGAAGGGCCGGAAATGACGGATCCATCAATGCGCGTGTACGACCCATTGTAGACGTTACAGACGCCAAGACCGTCGTAGAAATGGCTGTTGTGGGTGTTGTCTGAAAAGCAGTCATGCTCTTCCTCGGGGTCATTCAGCATCAGACCAAGGCACATTCGTTCTCCGGCCTGTTCGCCGTAGGACAGCGACCCCATGCCCGTTACCATTGCGATGACGCCAGCATCGGGATTCGAGGTGATGGCATTGCGCGCAGACCCGTTTTCGCCCCACTGCGCCGCCATCCATTCTAGGTCTGAAACGAGCAGATTAACGGCCGCTTTCAAATAGTCGCCTCGGCGGTCGCAATTTCCATTCGTGCAATTGGCGCCTAAGGCGTAGTCGGTCCATGATCGCGCACCTGCGCCAGGTCCGTGACCATTCAAATCCTGCCCCCACAGCAGAAATTCGATGGCGTGATAGCCGGTTGCGACATTCGCTTCGATCCCATCTGCTTCATGCAGCGTCCCTTCCAGCAGAGCGGAAGTTATGTTGGTCGCGTCAACATCAACGCCGCCAATGCTGAGCGTTGGATTTGCGATTACGTTAAGGGCGGCGAATTCGTTTTCATCAGTTGGGCCGCCGTAGGACACATCGACATAGTCGATTAAACCCTCGTCCAGCGGCCATGCATTTACCTTGCCTTCCCAGTCATCGACGATCGGATTGCCAAAGCGAAACACCTCTGTTTGCTGATAGGGAACGCGCGCTGCCAACCAGGCGGCTTTTGCCGCGCTCAACCCCTCAACAGATGGAGATGTTATCAGGGCTTCAACTGCGGATTGAAGCGTTCGCGCCGTTATCAGGCTATCGCCATATCCTGCTTCTGCAATGTCCGAATACGTTGAAACAACAGAGGCCTTATCTGCAGCCATCGCAGTCATGGTCATGGCGCGAAGCGCAGTGCCAGCGATCAAGAGAAACTTCATTTACTTTCGTCCTTTGGTATCGACGCGGTTGTGACCGCCGCATGGTGTCCATCTTGCCCCGAAGTCCCGCTCGCCACGTCCGGCCATAGTACCGGCGGCCCGCAATCGCTACACCCGTTTGGGCGGCCCGATGAGATCATTTCTTCTTTCAGGTCATGGTGACGCGAATCTTTAGGGCGTCGCATGAGGTCTTGCTTTGCGTTTGCGTAAAGACGTGCTCGGCTACGGATATAAACCTGACTATTATAGTGTGATATTTAAACACGACTATTCTTGTCGTTAATAGCGGCGGCTTGATACACAAACGCGTCGGTCGCTGTTGCTCAAATGGTCTACGAGGAAATTCCAGCTGGCAGATGTTTGCAAGGATCAACGAAACCGCAAGGCGACTATTGCTCTACGTCTGATGCCCCCACCTTCAAAACTGGTTGCTCAAACTCTGGCAGGGTAGGGTCGTCAGACGAACACCAAAAATGCGATCACTTTTGACCTCGACGGCACGCTGATTCACAGTGTGCCAGATGTGCCCGCAAGGATGTCCTTCGCTTTGACGGAAAGGGGCCTTTGCAAAGCACAAAAGCTGACAGAGAATGTCTAAGGTAGTCTGTCGGAAGCTTGCGTTTCCCGAGATCATTAGGAGTAGTTCGTGCCGATGAGAAACAACGCAGATCCATCCCTCAAATGGGCATCCAATCTGAAAAGACGCGGCGGATGACGCTGCCTTCATCCCGCATCAAGGCTGTAACGTTTCCGCCGCCACCAACCACTGTCGAACCAGACAGCAAGGAAGGAGCAAAACTTGCCCGGATGCACCTGAACGAAGCGCCATTTGGCCCCTCGCCTAGGGTGCTAACCGCGGCTGCCGAAGCCCTCACCAACGCACATCGCTATCCCGATCATAACGCTGTTGAACTGATCGGGCGAATTGCGGCTTTGACTGGTGTTGAGCGCAGCTGCATCAGCGTCGGGAATGGAAGCGGCGAAATCCTTATCGCCGTTGCTCAATTGGCTATCGAGGTGGGAGATGAAGCTGTGTTCCCCGCGCCGACATTCCCGACATGTGGCAAAGGCGTGCAAATCGCTGGCGGCAAGTTGATCGAGGCGCCTTTGCGCGATGATGGCGTTAATGACGTGGCTTCAATGTTGGCGGCGTTAACTGATCGAACAAAGCTGTTTTACCTCTGCACCCCGAACAATCCGACAGGCGGCGTTCTGTCTGCTGGGGAAATAGCAGTTGCCGCTGACACTGTGCCTGATGATTGTCTGCTTGTTGTTGATGAGGCTTATCACGAGTTTGCCAATGCAGAAGGCGGCCCTGATGTTTTGTCGATTTTGCAGAGGCGCACCGGGCCCTGGGTGGTAACCCGCTCATTTTCCAAAGCGTATTGTCTTGCAGGTCTTCGGACGGGATATGCGCTGTGCAGCAGCCCTGATATCCGCGACGCCTTGTGGGCCTTGCGGTCGAATTTCAACCTAAGTCGCCCAGCGCTTGCGGCGGCTTCTGCAGCGATTGCCGATACTGAACATCTGGCTCATGTTCTAAGGCAGACCTTGGCGGAGAGAGATCGCATTGCGCAAACCCTTCAGAAAATGGGCTGCAGGCTGTATTCAGGCTCTGCGAACTTTCTGACGTTTCAGGCGAATGGCGACGCAGTGAATTTGGCGACCATGTTAGGCGAGCAAGGCGTGCTGGTTCAGGTGCTTCCATGGCCGAACTCAAAAGGGTCAATCCGCGTTACGATAGGTAGCCGCGAAGAAAACGACCGATTTCTTACTGGCATTGCTGCGGCCCGGAAGGACATAGTGTGAGAATCGATCTGTCAGAGCTTTCAAACGATCTCGGCGCAGACCACGTGCTTACCGATGTTTCGGAGATGGCGAAGTATCTGGCCGACCCGCTTGGCGTGGAAACGATCGCGCCGCTTGCTGTTGTGCGTCCAGGTTCCGCCCAGTCAGTTGCAAGAGTGGTCAATTGGTGTCGTCATAATGATGTTCAGATCGTCATCCAGGGCGGCCTGACCGGGCTTGTCAGCGGCGCTGTACCCGTGGCGACAGGATCAACGCTGCTGTTGTCGATGGAGCGGATGAAGGCTGTTCGGGAACTCGATGTCGTTGATCAGTCGATCACGGTTGAAGCAGGCGCAGTCCTTGCCGACGTCAAGGCGCTGGCTGTTGAGGCGGGTCTCTATCTGCCGCTCAGCCACGGCGGTGAAGGGTCCAGCCAGATAGGTGGAAATCTGTCCACTAACGCAGGCGGGATCAACGCGCTGCGATATGGCACAGCGCGTGATCAGGTGCTGGGGTTGGAGGTTGTCTTACCCGATGGCCGCATCTGGAACGGGTTGCGAAAACTGCGAAAAAACACGGCCGGATATGATCTCAAGCATATCTTCATTGGGGCTGAAGGAACGCTTGGCGTCATTACGGCCACCGTTCTGAAATTGCGCCCACTGCCCACCCAACGGGCAACGGCATGGGTTGCGCTTGATGACCACAAGCGCGCGCTTCCATTGCTGCAAAAACTGCAAACTGGCCTGGGTGAAACGCTATCCGCTGTTGAACTTATGTCACGCACGGCCATCGATCTCGCGTTAACTGTACCGGACACGCGCTTGCCCTTGGATACGCCAGCGCCGTGGTACGTTTTGATAGAAACAGAAACTGCAGCAGCCGCAATTTCGCTTGAGCCAGCACTGTTGTCTGTTCTTGAGCATACGCTGGATTCTGATCTGATATCAGATGCGACGGTCGCGCAGTCAGAGTCGCAACGCCTCACGTTCTGGACTTTGCGTGAAGCAATCGCAGTTGGCTTTATTGGGGATAAATCAAGCATCAAAAGCGATACCGCCGTTCCAGTCAGCAGTATTTCACAGTGCATCGACAGCGCCACCGAACGGTTGACAGCGTACCTTCCTGACATCCGCTGTGCGCCCTTCGGACATGTCGGCGACGGAAATATTCACTTCAATGTTCTTCGCCCCAAAAGCATGGCTCAATCGGATTTCGGTGCGCACGCTTCAGCGATACGGAAAATCCTGAACGAAGAAGCGCTGAAATTTGGCGGAACGATCAGTGCTGAACATGGCATTGGCACGCTGAAACCCAAATCGTTGATCGCCTGCCTTTCCTCGGTTGAGCGGGAACTCATGCAAAAAGTGCGGGCTGCGGTAAGCGTCGAATCTGGGCTAAACCAATCGGTAATAGGCCTGTGATTGGCGGCGTCGCCAAATGCTCACCTATGTCGATCGCATCAAGGCTAAGGTAAAGCCAGATGATGGCGCGCGTGAGTCACTTTCAGGAACGGATGTGCGAACTTTGAAGTTGGTTGCCAAATTCAACAGCAGGTCAGTTTAGCTTACCCTGCCGGCAACGACCCGTAGCAGTCTCACCTTGTCGCAGGTGGCTATAACCCTTACGCAGCAAACCGTAGTCGCTATGATACGGTCTAAAATGCTCGGTTTATTCAATTTCTTTGGCCGCTCTGAAGGCCTGAAGGCACTAGATCAGGCTTTTCGAGAGTTTGACGTACATCCAGATATTGTTCCCGAAGCGGTAAAGCTTGCCACCATCAAGCTTTTGCAGAAAGCATCGGCTGCAGATTACGTACTTCGTGATGCAGACTATGAAAAAGCTGCAAAACTGCTGTGTTATTCGATACTTGGTCACGACCAGTTCGTCGCCAGCAATACCCTTGCCGCAGCTGAACTTGCCGAACAGCGCGTTGAAGACGCCATCGATGCTGGCGACAGTATCGATGCCAAGCTGATCCTTTTGGCTGTTCATTCCAGCATCATACATCCGACACTGGCAGACCAGTTGGACAGCGATGCTAACTATTAGATAGCCGCCGACAGGTTCCCAAAAACCGACTGGATCGCCGCCAATCCTTTGCCTCGTGCACTGGCCGATCGATCTGGATTCTCTGGGCTGACAAGCTGGATTTGCCAGCCAATGTTGCCCCAATACTGACCTCACCGTGGACAACGGTCGTGCCGCTGATTAACTCGCACTGAAGGTAACGCTTGACGTTGGGTTCAATGCGGCTGCAGACACCAAAGACTACCAGAGTTGACGATCCCTTGCGGGAGTTGAAACCAACTCAATAATTCATAAGTTTGCGGCGCGATTGGAAATTGAAGGAACAAGCCATGTCAGAGACTGTTGAGAAAGAAACCTTTTCCTTTCAGACGGAAGTGGGCCAGCTTTTAGAAATTGTAGCAGGCTCGCTTTATTCCAATCGCGAAGTGTTTTTGCGTGAGCTGATTTCCAATGCCTCTGACGCCTGTGACAAGCTGCGCTATGCAGCCCTTACAGACGCAGGCCTTGCGCCTTCCCAAGAATTCGCAATCACGCTTGAGAATGACGCCAAGAAAAAGGTGCTCTCGATCTCGGACAACGGTATCGGCATGAACCATGCTGACCTGCTTGAGACTTTGGGCACGATTGCAAGGTCCGGCACCAATGCGTTTGTCAAAGCGCTCACCGCAGATGACAAAGATAAACCCGGTCTCATCGGCCAGTTTGGCGTCGGCTTCTATTCAGCTTTTATGGTCGCTTCCCAAGTCGACGTATTAACGCGCAAGGCAGGCGAGGCTGAGGCGTGGCTCTGGTCCTCCGACGGCAAAGGGGAATTCTCAATCGAACTGGCCGAGCGTGCAGCCAATGGTACGACCGTCACTTTGCACCTTAAGAAAGACGCCAAGAAATTCGCTGAAAAGGCCCGCATAGGCCACATCATCAAAACCTATTCTGAGCATGTCAGCTTCCCGATCAAATTGGGAGAGAACACCCTAAACGCCGCTGAAGCGCTTTGGACCCGGCCTGCAAAGGACATCTCAGAAGACCAGTATGCTGAGTTTTACCGTCAAAGCTCACATGCCTTCGATGCGCCGTGGCACGTGATGCACAATCGCGTGGAAGGCAAGCTTAACCACACGAGCCTGCTTTTTGTACCAAGCACACAACCCTTCGATCTTTTTGAGCCTGAGCGCAAAAACCATGTGAAGCTTTACGTCAATCGGGTCTTTATCACGGAGATCACGAAAGACCTGATCCCAGCTTACTTGCGTTTCTTGCGTGGCGTTGTGGACAGCCAAGACCTGTCGCTGAACATCTCGCGTGAGATGCTGCAGACAGACCCGCAGCTGGCGAAGATCAAAACCTCGATCACGAAGAAGGTGCTGAGTGAGCTGAAGAAAAAGGCCAACAAGGCGCCGGATGAATATGCAACGTTCTGGGGCAACTTCGGCACTGTGCTCAAAGAAGGTCTGGTTGAAGACGTCGCGCTGCGTGATCGAATCCTCGAGTTGTGCCGCTTTGCATTCTCAGGTTCTGGCGACCTGACCAGCCTGACCGATTACGTGTCTCGCATGAAAGAGGGCCAGGAGGCGATCTTCTACATCGCGGGTGAAGACGCGGCCAAGCTGGCCCAGTCGCCCCATCTGGAAGGGTTCAAAGCCAAGGGCGTTGAGGTGCTTCTCCTGTCCGACCATGTGGACGAGTTTTGGCTGCAGCATATCACCGAATTTGATGGAAAGCCGTTCAAGTCCATCACCCGCGGCGCTGCGGACCTAGACGAGATCAAGGCAGAACAGGCTGAGGCCGAAGAAGACAAGCCTGAAGAAGCTGACCTTTCTTCCCTTATTGACGCGATCAAGGCTGAGCTGGGGGATGCCGTTAAAGACGTGCGTCCTTCAAAACGTTTGACTGATAGTCCCGTTTGCCTGATCGCGGATGACGGCGATATGGACGTCAATCTCGAACGGTTATTGAAGCGCCACGGCCAATTGCAGCAGGGCGCCCCTAGGGTTCTGGAGCTGAACCCGAGCCATAGGATCATCGTCAAATTGGCGGAGCGCGCCAAAGACGGCAACGATGATCTGCTCGAAAATGCCGCCCACCTTCTGTTGGATCAGGCGCGCATCGTGGAAGGCGAAGCACCCGCGGATCCGCCTGAATTCGCACGGCGTCTTGCGAACGTTTTGGAAAAGGCTTTCGTTACATAGACCAGATGCGTGGAGCGCTAAGCCAGACTTCCGGTATAAGTTCGGTCGAATATCGCAAAGCGGCTTCCCTGTTGCCGCCTTGCGGTATCAGTCCGTAACAAGAATGCCCGTCAAAGGCTAAAATTCCTTTGTTTGCACCGCTACAACGCAGCTACCGCACTGCAGATCGCAGTATACCGTCGACCTTCTGTAACGCTTAGGATATTAGGCCCCCAAACGCAGCAATTTGGAGCCCCCCATGCCCGATATCATCTACACCAAAGTTGACGAAGCACCAGAACTGGCCTCTGCTTCACTGTTGCCGATCATTCGAAAATTTGCTGCGGCTGCTGGCGTCAGCGTTGGAACAAAAGATATCAGCCTTGCCGGGCGCATTCTGGCGACTTTTCCCGAACATCTGACTGAAGACCAGCGTCAGTCCGATGATCTGGCAGAATTGGGCCGTTTGGTGAAAACGGCTGAGGCGAATGTAATCAAGCTGCCAAACATCTCGGCATCTGTCCCCCAGCTGGTTGGCGCCATTAAAGAGCTTCAATCGCAGGGCTATGCGTTGCCTGACTACCCAGATTCACCGAAGTCTGACGATGAAAAGGCCGCTCGGGCCAAATATGACGCCATCAAAGGGTCAGCGGTTAACCCGGTTCTGCGTGAAGGCAACTCCGATCGTCGCGCTGCGAAAGCGGTGAAAAGTTTCGCTCAATCGAACCCGCACCAGATGGGCGATTGGACAGCCGACAGCAAGACCCATGCGTCATCCATGTCGGGCAATGACTTCTTCACCAACGAAACCTCTGCCACGCTTGGCACAGCAACTGGGGCCAAGATTGTGCTTGAGACCGCCTCAGGCGAAACGCTTCTCAAAGATGGCCTTGAATACCCAGCTGGCACAGTCGTTGATGCAACTTTCATGAGTGTCGCCGCCTTGAAAGACTTCTTTGCTGCTGAAATTGCTAAGACAAAAGATCAGGGCATTCTGTTCTCGTTGCATCTGAAAGCGACGATGATGAAAGTGTCCGACCCCATTCTGTTCGGCCATGCGGTGAAAGCGTTCCTTGCGCCGGTTTTCGAAAAGCACGGGGATGCGATGGCCGCATTGGGCGTAAACCCCAATTCGGGCCTTGGTGATCTTTTGGTGCGTGTCAAAGACAATGCAGCGATCATGGCCGATATCGATGCCTGCATGGCCGCGCGACCACCGATGTATATGGTTGATTCTGATAAGGGTATTACCAACCTGCATGTCTCATCCGATGTCATCATCGACGCGTCTATGCCTGCACTTATTCGCGCAGGCGGCAAAGGTTGGGGCCCAAGCGGCGAAGAGGCTGACACCAATTGCGTGATCCCGGATAATTCTTACGCGCCGATTTATGACGAGACGATCAAGTTCTTCAAAGAGAACGGCAAACTGAACCCGGCCACCGCTGGCACAGTTCAGAACATTGGCCTCATGGCGCAAAAGGCTGAGGAGTATGGCTCCCACCCAACGACGTTCGAGATTGCGGAGGCTGGCACGGTCAAGATGATCCTTGATGATGGCACAGTCCTGCACCAACACACCGTCGAAGCGGGTGATATCTGGCGGTCGTCTTCTGCGCGTCAGGCCCCGATCGAGGATTGGGTCAATCTTGCGATCTCTCGTCAAAAGGCCGAGGGCTGCGAAGCGATCTTCTGGCTGGATGAAAACCGTGCGCATGACACAGAGCTGATTGCTTATGTAAAGCCGATCCTCGAAGCGCAAGGCGTCGCTGACAAGTTCAAAATCATGGCCCCGCGGGAAGCCACGCGCGCATCGCTGGAAACGATCACCAAGGGTGAAAACTCAATTGCGGTAAGCGGTAATGTGCTGCGCGATTATCTCACCGATCTTTTCCCGATCCTGGAATTGGCGACATCCGCGAAGATGCTGTCAGTGGTGAAACTGATGAACGGCGGCGGACTGTTTGAAACAGGGGCGGGCGGCTCTGCGCCAAAACATGTTCAGCAGCTTGTTGAAGAAAACCATCTTCGCTGGGACAGCCTTGGAGAATTCTGTGCGCTGGGCGAAAGTCTGGTCTTCCTCGCTGACGCTAAAGGCAATGAAAAAGCCCGGATCCTTGGTCAAGGCGTTGAAACGGCGACGCAAGGCATCCTTGACCATGATCGGTCGCCTTCACGCAAAGTTGGTGAGCCTGACAATCGCGATAGCCACTATTGGTTCGCGCGGTATTGGGCCGAAGCTGTGGCTGGACAAGATCAAGATGCTGAGCTTGCCGCCCATTTTGCGCCAATCGCTGAGGCGCTGGCTGCGGGCGAAGCGCAAGTTCTTTCGGAACTTGCGGCAGTTCAGGGACCAGCGGCAGAGCTGGGCGGATACTACCGCTCGGACGTTGCGAAGACAGAAGCAGTCATGCGCCCGTCTGAAACGCTGAACGCCATCATCGGCTAAGCCGCCTCTCCCAATCATCTACCGCGCGCCCATCCGTGGCGCGCGGTCAAAGGTTAGGCGTGTCGGATAGTTTCGATGGGAACGATTGTCTGCCGACGGCGGGAAGTAATGTAGAGTTGAAGACGCCTGCTACAAAAACTGAAATCCCTTCGCGCTTCCCTCGAACCTATGTTCCTGGGCCGCCTGATTATTCATTTCACAGTCCGCGTTCGTTCAGGTCAGTACGACCTTGCCGTTCATTCCGATCAGCGTCGCCACAACACCGTTCGCGGCGCCCGCAAGAACGGGCACATCGCATCCAATGGCGTCATAGACGCGGCTCAGGGCCTGTGGATCAGGTGTAAGCGTATACATATCGTCTAGCTTGCAGCCTCCGGACGTCGTCTGTGCCGGATGCGGCGTATCTTTCCAATCGATGAAAAACGGCAACCTTCCAGGCCAGCGATCATCGGCCAGGCGCATCACCCGCCATTCGAGGCGCCGGCCTTCTGGCGTCGCACGCGACATGTCGATGGGGTCCTCGACGGTGACGCCAGCATCCCGGGCGCCTTTGGCGACAGCCTTAAGATCGGCAGCGCGCAGGGCAAAGGTTAACATCTGCGGGCGGGTCATCTCAGCTATCAGGGCGCCTCTGGTGCCTGCCAATTCCTGCGACGGATCAGGCGCAATGATTTCCAGATATTCGTCATCCGACAGGCTGGTCAGTGCATTTCGGGTGCCGAAACCTGGGTGGGTTCCGCCGATGACCGGTGAAATTCCGGTGATCTGTTCGAAAAGCGCGTTTCCCGAATCCAGATCAGGCGCCGCCCACAGTAAATGGTCTAATACGGTTTTCATCGTCTTTCTTGCCCCTAAATTTCTAGGTCTCATCGTCACTAACTTGAGCTTTCCGCCTTCCCAACTATAGGGACGAACCACTTCAAAAGGGGAGGCTCAATTTCGCATTGTGAAAATGATGACCCTAAGTCTTCGCTAACTGTCAGCGGGCAGGCCTTTTCAGAGAGGCGCTGCTAAACTCAGCAAGAATTTGGGCTACTTCGGAGTGATCAGGATGCAGGTCGATTTCCCAGTCGCCAGCTTCTTGCCGTCTTGCGTTTGTATCGCCCCTTCGATCAGAAATTTACGCCCTTCCTGCTCAATGACATCGGCAGTGATCGTCAGGGTTTGATCGTCCGCACAAATCTTGTCGAGAAACTTCACGGATGTTTCGATTGATGGACAGAATTCACCAGCTTCGACCATAGAATGCGCTGCGAGGCCCATAGCATTGTCCAACGTCGTCATCGCCCAGCCGCCATGAACAACGCCAAACCCATTCAGATGGGTCGAATCCGGCGTCGCCTCAAACCTCAAAGAGCCCTTCTCTGGCGGCAAGGTTTTGAAAGGCATCAGTTTGGTCATTGGGGAAGCTGGGTATTCGCCCGTAGCCAGCGCCTGAAGCTGCTCTAACCCACTTCTATTATCATGCATTGCGGCGTTGCCTTTGTCGGCAGTCATGACCTTAACCTCCCCAGGGCGCCAGTAACTGGCGCATTGAAATGAACTTCCAAAAATCACTTTTATCGTGCATCCCGTGATCGAGGCGCACGCTTCACTTTAGCAATCAAAAGTGCATTTTCCAGTGCGAATGCGCCCTGCGGCTACTTTGGTGGATGCGCCCGGATCGCATCTTCATTCACCTCAACACCCCAACCCGGTTTTCGGTTCATTATCAGGTGACCATCTTCAATGGTTGGCGGTGTGACGACGTCGTCTTTCCATGGCACATCATCGATATCGATTTCCATGATACGGAAATTCGGGATGGCGGCGCAGAAATGGGCGCTCATCGCGGTAGACAGGTTTCCATAAAAGTTATGAGGCGCGCAGTTCGTTTCAAACGTTTCAGCCATTGAAGCGACTTTGCAACTTTCATAGATGCCGTTCCATGGGACGTCGACGATACAAACGTCCATTGATTGCGCCTGGAAGTAGGGCAGGAATTCGCGGCGCCCAAACAGGCTTTCGCAACTGGCGATGGGGGTGTCAGCCTCTTCCCGGATCAGCGCGAGCGCCTCTGGGTTGAAGAGGTCGATTTCCATCCACATCATGTCGTGCTGATCCAGCAGATTGGCGATACGGCGATAACCTTCAGTCTTGAAGTTGAAGTTGGTGTCGAGGCACAGGTCCATGTCATCGCCTGCGCCGTCGCGAATGGCGTGAAGCTGCTTATCGATTATGCGCAAAAGGCTGCGATCAGCGTTCAATTCGGGCCAGCCTTCGGAAATCGTGAAGCCAGGCATGAACAGACGAGGGCCAGTTTCCTCGAACAGGTAGATGTTCATTTTGAGCGCGGAAAACTCTTTCTCACGCACCTCAGCGCCTAGTTCTTTCACACCTTCCAGCGAAGTCAGTTGCGGCGAGCCGATCTTGTCATGATGTTGCAGGCGGTATGACCCGCAATGCGACCAGTACAAGCGAAGGCGGTCGCGGCAAGGGCCGCCGAAAAGATCATGGACAGGGATGTCCAGCGCCCGCGCCTTGATGTCTGTCAGCGCGTTTTCTATCGCTGCGATGGCCTGCCTGATCACGCCACCGGGGGCCTGTCTGGTCAGGGCGTAAAGCTCAGATGTGATCAGTTCTACCGGGCGTGGGTCACGGCCGATCAAAGGTTCCGCCATTCGGCGGATTACTTCGGTCAGGCCTTTTGAGCCATAGCTTTCATTATACTCCGCCCAGCCGGTTACGCCTTCGTCGGTGGTGATCTTCAAAAATGACCAGACACGCCAGCCAGCGTCGCAGTGCAGGTCTTCGATGGCTCTGATTTTCATGGGCTCACTCCGATTCTGTCTCGCCGCAGCGTAAGCTGAACCTGTTGGGCGGTGAAAGCGCTTGCCGTTCGGGTGGCCCAAGGGAATAGTCGGGGCGATGGGAAATCTGGTTGAGATCAAGCCGCTGGGCGGCATTGCAGGCGACATGTTTGTAGGCGCCTGTGCTGCGCTTTGGCCGCATCTGAAGGCCGATTGCCTGAAAGACGTGCGTGATGCGGGCGTGCCTGAAGCGGTTTCTGTCGGCTTTGAGAATGTCAGCGTGAACGGCTTTGCGTCTGAGAGTTTCGTAGTCTCGCAGGATGATGAGGCGCCCAAGACCGGCGTCTACACCAAGATAGTAGCAGGGCTTGAAGCAAGTACGCTGGACCGAGCCGTGCTGACAGAGGCGCTGGGCATTCTGCGTATTCTTGGTGAGGCGGAAGCGACCGCGCATGGCAAACCGATTGAAACAGTGCATTTCCATGAACTCGCCGATTGGGACAGCATCACAGACATTGTCGCGGCGGCCAGTTTCATTGCGCGAACACCTGATACGCGCTGGACGGTGGGCGTGTTACCACTGGGCGGCGGGCATGTGATGACGCAGCACGGGCGCATCCCAGTACCAGCGCCCGCAGTATTGAATATCTTAGAAGGTTATGAATTTCAGGATGATGGGCAAAACGGCGAACGTATTACACCAACAGGCGCCGCCATTCTTCATTATCTGACAACGCCAGGTGAAACATGCGCTGGTGGGCAGTTGGCAGGCATGGGATTTGGCGCAGGAACAAAACGGTTTAAAGGGTTGGCGAACGTCGTTCAGCTTGTCGCCTTTGAAAGCGCTGACGCTGCTGACGGCGACCAGATCACCGAAATCGCTTTCGACATTGACGATATGACACCCGAAGAATTAGGCGTAGCTAGTGATCGTCTTCGCGCCGCCCTGGGTGTGCTGGACGTGATCCAGACGGCGCAGATCGGCAAGAAGGGTCGTGCGATCATTGGCGTTAGAGTTCTCTGCGCCCGGGCGGCGGGGGCTGAGGTCGCTGATCTCTGCCTATCTGAGACATCAACATTGGGCGTCCGAGTGACCGACATTCGACGCCGCATTCTTGATCGTCATGCAGCGGCCACTCGCCACGGGGCAGTGAAAGTGGCTGAGCGGCCTGATGGCGCCAGATCCGCCAAAGTTGAAAGCGATGATCTGATTGAAACGCAAACCTTGATCGCACGGCGTGCGCAAGCACGTGTGGCTGAGGCCGCAGCATTGGAAGGCGATGATGACTGATGCGTTGAAATCCATCCTCACCGATATCGGTGATGTCGCCATCGCCGTCAGCGGCGGCGTCGACAGCATGACATTGGCCTACCTTGCGTCTGAAAGCGATGCACAGGTTGAAATGTTCCATGCGGTTTCACCTGCCGTACCAGAAGCTGCGACGGCGCGTGTGAAGGCGCATGCTGAGACCGCAGGATGGCGGCTGCGCATAATCGGAGCGGGTGAGTTTGATGATCCAGATTATCTGAAAAACCCTGTAAACCGTTGTTATTTTTGTAAATCTAACCTCTATGCCCGAATTATGACAGCGACTGATGCCGTTATCTGTTCTGGCGCCAACACGGGCGATCTCGGCGACTATCGTCCTGGCTTGGGCGCTGCGGCTGAAAAGCAGGTGCGCCATCCATTCATAGAAGCAGGCATCGACAAGCCAGTGATCCGGGCTTTGGCTGCAAAACGAGGGTTGGATGATCTTGCTGTGCTGCCTGCGCAGCCTTGCCTTGCCAGTCGGGTAGAAACGGGCATTGCAATCAATGCCGATGATCTGGCGCTGGTTGATGCTGTCGAAACGCATCTGGCTGCCCGGTTGGGCGCTGGCGACATCCGTTGCCGCGTTACGCATTCGGGCGTTCGGGTTGAATTGCCTGAGGGGGCGTTGGGTACAGATTTGACTGACATCGCGGATATGGTTCAGTCCACGGGACGGGTTTTTGCAGGCGCCGCGCCGTACAAACGTGGCAGCGCGTTTCTGCGAGGCGCATCATGAAAGAGGCGCGGTTGGATTGGGAACGCGCATCGCGCACTGGCGTGCCTGAGGCGATCTATTGTGAGGGTAAATCCGCCCTTCAGATCAACGCGATCCTGATAGAAGCACGAGCCAAAGGCAGGTCCTTGTTGCTTACACGACTGGATGCAGAGAAGGCGTCCGCTCTGGAAGTTGCTCTCACCTATGACGCGGCCTCGGAAACCGCTGTTTTGGGCGATATGCCCAGCGCCACCGATCTTGGCGTCGCAATCGTCGCTGCTGGTACGTCCGACACCAAGGTCGCTTGTGAGGCGCAGCGCACGCTCGCCTTTTCAGGCGTTTCCGCCGACCTCCACATTGATATTGGCGTTGCGGGTCTTTGGCGCCTGACTGAATGCGCCGCTCAGCTGCAGGACAAGCGTATCGTTATTGCCTGCGCCGGGTTTGAAGCGGCGCTGTTCTCAGTCCTTGCCGGTCTCATCAAGGCGCCGATCATCGCTGTGCCGACCTCAGTAGGGTTCGGCGTTGGGGCAGGCGGGCAAGCGGCGCTAAGTTCGGCCCTCGCGTCCTGCGCGCCGGGTGTTCTCACAGTAAACATCGATAATGGGTTCGGCGCCGCCTGCGCCGCTCTTAAAATTCTGAACGCAACGATAGGGGAGCCTTCAAAATGATCCCGAATACCATCGACATTCCGCTTCCCGGAGGGTTGAAGACGCCATTGCCCCGGATGCGCCGAGCCACGCAGCGGTTCACGGCGGATGAGATCACGGATGTGGACGCCCACGTCGCGGCGGAATTTAAGAAGTTCGCTGATGTCGACCTAAAGGGTAAATCAATCGCGGTCGCGGTTGGAAGCCGTGGTATCCGATCCCAGCCGCCGGTAGTGAAAGCCGTTGTAAATGAGCTTAAAAAAGCGGGCGCTGAGCCCTTTTTGGTGCCCGGCATGGGCAGCCACGGTGGCGGTACTGCAGAAGGCCAGCAAAAGATCCTGGAAGGCTATGGCATGGGGGAGGCAGACACTGGCGCACCGATCCGGTCGTCGATGGAGGTTGTCCAAGTCGCCGATGTCGATGGCATGCCGGTCTATTGTGACAAGAACGCCTATGAGGCCGACTACATTATCGCCGTAAACCGCGTGAAGCCGCACACCAGTTTCCGGGGACCGGTAGAAAGCGGTCTTTGCAAAATGCTGGTGATTGGTCTTGGCAAACACACCGGCGCGGTTGAATTTCACCGGCGCGGCATGGCTGTTTTTGGCACGATCCTGCCGCCGACGGCAGAAGCGTTTATTGCGAACACCAAACTGCTCTGTGCTGTCGCTATCGTTGAGAATGGCTACGAAAAACTGCACACATGCGAAATGGTCCCGCCAGAGAAACTGATTGAGCGGGATACGGCGCTGCAGGCGCTTTCCAAGACGCTTATCCCAAGGCTGCATTTGTCTTCGATGGACATTCTGATCGTTGATGCGATCGGCAAAGATATCTCGGGCGGCGGCATGGACCCGAATGTCACAGGCCGTAACGCATCGAATTCAAAGGACTTTGAAGGGCCTGACATCCACCGCATCATTATTCGCGATCTAACGCCCGGGACAGAAGGCAATGCGACAGGCATGGGCGTGGCTGATCTGACCACCCAAACCATGGTGCAAAAGATCAACTGGTCGAAGACTTACGTAAACCTCGCAACCGCAGGCTCACCCGGTGGTGCGATGGTGCCTATGGTGATGAACACCGATAAAGAGGCAATGTTCATGGCGATGCGATCTTGTCCTATGGCGACGCCGGAAGGCGTGCGGGTGATCCGCATCGAAAACACCCTCGACCTGGGGGAAATCTGGGTCAGCGAGGCAATGGCTGCAGACGTTGAAGCACATCCTGCGATGGCGCTTGAAGGCGGTCTTTTCGACATGCCCTTCGATGCTGACGGACGCATGGGCGATTTCCACGAATAAGGGACGAATGACATGAACCAGCATTGGGAAATCTACGCCCTGAAATACGCCGAGCATACGGAGCGCCAGCGCCTGTCCAACTTCATCTTCGATGAAGATCCGCATGGGCAAGGAGCGCTGGATTTCTTCATCTGGGTGGTGAAGTCCGGCGACCAGACCATCCTGATTGACACTGGGTTTGATCAAGCTGAAGCGAAAGCTCGCGGCCGTCATGTCGACCGCGACCCGGTTGAAGCGTTGAAGGGTATGGGCATCGACGCGGAAACGATCACCGATGTCATCGTCACACATTTGCATTTCGATCACGCAGGCGGCCTCGACCGATATCCTGCGGCGAAGTTCCATCTGCAAGAGGCTGAGATGGCCTACGCCACAGGACCCTGCATGTGCCATGGCGCGCTGAAGGCGCCGTTCACTGTCGGCCACGTGGTTGAGATGGTGCAGCACGTCTATTCTGGCCGTGTTGTGTTCTACGATGGCGATGCTGAGGTTGCGCCCGGCGTCACGGTTCACAAAACCGGCGGCCATTCGCGCGGCCTGCAGGCGGTACGGGTTGAGACGACAAATGGGCCGATCTGCCTCGCCTCTGACGCCTCGCACATGTACGAGAACTTTCTGGATGGAAAGCTGTTTCCCATTGTCGCCGACGTTGAAGATATGCTGAAAGGCTTTCAAACCATCCGGGCGCTTGCAGGTTTAGATGAACGCGTGGTGCCGGGCCATGATCCACTTGTGACAAAATACTATCCGTCGTTCGGCCAGACCGGTTTTATTTGGCGACTGGATCTTCCGAGGGTCGCTTGATGGCCGAAGAGATCAAGGATTGGGATGACGCTTACGCCAATGGTGCGCACATCCCCGGCGCAGCGGACTATCCCCCAAAATGGGAAGTTGCTGCGAAGGCCTATCGCGCAGATACCCGAGCCGATTTAGACATCGCCTATGGCGACCACCCGCGCCAACGCTTTGACCTTTTCTGGCCGGAAGACGTTCCAAAAGGCCTCGCGGTCTTTGTCCACGGCGGCTACTGGCTGAAGTTTGATAAGTCATCATGGTCCCATCTGGCCGAAGGCGCGAGGGCACAGGGCTGGGCGGTTGCGTTACCTAGTTATGTTCTGGCGCCCGAGGCGCGGATTTCCGAAATGACAGAAATGGTTGGTGTGGCGATTGCAGCGGCTGCGGCGAAGGTCGCTGGCCCGATCCATCTGGCAGGGCATTCAGCCGGCGGGCATCTTGTCAGCCGTATGGCGTGTACTGACGCCCCGCTGCCGCATGATGTGGTGGACCGTGTCGCACGAGTGTTGTCGATCAGTGGATTGCATGATCTGAGACCACTTTTGCAAACTTCAATGAATGACGGCCTTAGAATGGATGATGCCGAAGCGAAGGCAGAAAGCGCAGCGCTTTGCGCCCCGCGCGTTTCGACGGAAATTTTTGCTTGGGTCGGCGCAGATGAGCGGCCGGAATTTGTGCGCCAGACCGAGCTTTTGAAAACTGCATGGGCTGGTCAAACTAGCGTAGAAACGATGATCGAACCTAGTCGCCACCACTTTGACGTGATCGAAGGCCTGTCCGAACCAGACAGCAGCATCACCCGCGCGTTTGTCTAAGGCGGCTGAGTGATTGGCGTAGGATCGACTTGCATTCAGCCGATCGTTGCTTAGGGAAGGCGCACGGTCACGCCCGTAAGGCGCAGACAGTCATCTGTATCGGGAACTGATCTTGCCGAAAATTCCGCATTATCTGAATGTCATTGTGAGCAGCCCCACTTTAGTGGTCCCAACTGAAGGTTAGTGCATGATCGGCCTTTGGTCCATCGGGACGATGGCTTCAGGCGCTGGCGGGCGGTAGCCCAATGCACTGTGTGGTCGCTTGGTGTTGTAGTGGTTCCTCC
>CALKOT010000125.1 GCA_938092015.1 uncultured Paracoccaceae bacterium | reverse complement strand
GAACTGTTGCTGGCCCACCATCTCAAAACCCTGCGACTGCCCACGTTCCTACGTGAGCATGATAAGCAGGCCCGCATCTGCGCCGCCGAAGGTGTGGATCATGTGCGCTATCTAGCACGGCTGACCGAACTGGAACTGATCACTTTTTGAGTTTACATAATCACGGGCGCCCCCCGTGTACAGACGCCGTGCCCCAGACCGCTTGCGACATAAGGCCGTTTGCCCGTATAAGCCGACCGACAAGGGCGCACCCTTTCAGCCGCCCGATTCCCGCTCAGGAGCGCCCAGATGGCTCGCCGCAGAATGGTCTACGAAGGTAAGGCGAAGATCCTTTACGAAGGTCCTGAACCTGGCACCTACATTCAGTATTTCAAGGATGACGCCACTGCATTCAATGCAGAGAAGAAAGATGTCATCGATGGCAAAGGCGTGCTGAATAACCGTATTTCTGAGCATATCATGACGGCGCTTGGCGGGGTTGGCGTGCCCACGCACTTTATCCGCCGCTTGAATATGCGTGAGCAGCTGATCCGGCAAGTTGAGATCATTCCTATTGAGATCATCGTGCGCAATGTTGCGGCGGGTACAATCTCAAAACGCCTCGGGATTGAAGAGGGCACACCCTTGCCCCGCCCCATTGTTGAGTTCTGCTACAAGGACGACAATCTGGGCGATCCGCTGGTGGCTGAAGAACATATCATCGCTTTCAACTGGGCGACGCAGCAGGATCTCGATGACATGATCGCGCTTGCCCTGCGGGTGAATGATTTCCTGTCTGGCCTGTTCTATGGCGTTGGCATCAAACTGGTAGATTTCAAAATCGAATGCGGACGGATTTACGAAGGTGATTTCCAGCGTTTGGTCGTCGCCGATGAAATCTCACCCGATAGTTGTCGTTTGTGGGACGTTGAAACCGGCCAGAAACTGGACAAAGACGTCTTCCGCCGAGATCTCGGCAATCTTGCCGACGCTTACACCGAGGTGGCGAAACGCCTTGGGATCATGCCCCAGAACGGCACTGCGCCGACGACGGGCCCAAAACTGGTGCACTGATGAAAGCCAAGGTTCACGTTACTCTGAAAACTGGCGTTCTGGATCCTCAGGGTGAGGCTGTGCGCCATGCGCTGGGTCAGCTTGGCTTTGACGGCGTGAACGGTGTGCGTCAAGGCAAGTATCTTGAGCTTGATCTGGTCGAAACTGACCCGGCAAAGGCTGAGGCTGAAGTAAAAGAGATGTGCGACAAGCTACTGTCGAACACGGTGATCGAAAACTATACGGTCGAAATCGCATGAAGTCCGCCGTCATCGTCTTTCCCGGATCGAACTGTGACCGCGACATGGCGGTGGGTCTGGAACGCGCGACCGGCCGTGCGGCGAACATGGTCTGGCATAAAGATGCGTCCCTTCCCGATGGCTTGGATGTCGTCGCGATCCCCGGTGGGTTTTCCTTTGGCGACTATCTTCGGTGTGGCGCAATCGCGGCCCGGTCCCCGATTATGCGCGCAGTCGTTGATTTTGCCCAAAAAGGCGGCCACGTCCTTGGCGTTTGCAATGGCTTCCAGGTGCTGATCGAAACCGGGCTTTTGCCTGGCGCGCTGATGCGTAATGCGCACCTGAAGTTCGTCTGCCGCGATGCGCACTTGAAAGTAGAAACGACAGACAGCCCCTTCACCAATTGCTACCAGAAGGATGAGGTGATCCGGGTTCCCGTCGCTCATCACGAGGGTAACTACATCGCTGATGGTGAGCTTTTGGAACGGCTGATCGGCAATGACCGCGTTCCGTTCCGCTATGCGACGCCCGAAGGCGATTACAGCGATACGGCAAATCCAAATGGTGCTGCGGACCACATCGCGGGCGTTCTTAGTGAGAACCGGCGTGTGCTGGGCATGATGCCCCACCCTGAACGCCTGAACGACCCATTGCTTGGTGGGAATGATGGTGCGAGACTGTTTGAGGGTCTTGTTGGGGCCATGGCCTAAAGGCCCTATTACTCTTCGCTAAGATTGATAAAATGAAATGCCCTGCGTCTTTAGGCGCAGTTTCTGGCGCTATTCCGAAGCGTTGATCGTTCAGAAACGGACCTCAATGCTTGACATCGTTGCATTTGCAACGATATACCGTCCATCAGGAAACAGGCGTATTTTTATAAATGGTGTCGTCGAAGCGATACCGGGAAAGGCGGCACATGGCCAAGGCATTCGCATCACAAGGCGACATGGCGGAGAAGAAAATCTCCTTCACTGAAATCGGCAAAGATCTTTGGGCGTTTACTGCTGAAGGCGATCCAAACTCTGGCGTGATCATTGGCGATGACAGCGTGATGATTGTTGAGGCGCAAGCCACCCCGCGCCTTGCCAATATGGTTATCGAAAAGGTGCGTGAGATCACCGACAAGCCGATCACCCATCTGGTTCTGACCCACTATCACGCCGTACGTGTACTAGGCGCATCTGCCTATGGCGCTGATCAGATCATCATGTCCGGCGTTGCCCGCGGTATGGTCGAAGAACGTGGGCAGGAAGACTGGGACAGTGAATTCCAACGCTTCCCGCGCCTGTTCCAGGGTCACGAAGACATCCCGGGGCTGACCTATCCGACAACGACGTTTTCAGATTCAATGACCGTCTATCTTGGAAAACGCAAAGTTGAGATCAAACATGTCGGGCGTGCTCACACGGCAGGCGATGCCCTGGTCTGGGTGCCAGATGAAGAGGTTATGTTCTCGGGCGATATCGTTGAATACAAATCGGCCTGCTATTGCGGCGATGGGTATTTTAACGACTGGGGTGGCACTTTGGATGCGATCAAAGCTTTCAATCCAAAGTCCATTGGGCCGGGCCGTGGCGATGCGTTGGTCGGCGTAGACATGGTCGACGCGGCGCTGGAAAGTACACGTGACTTTGTTCAAAGCACTTATGCTCCAGTCGCACGGGTCGCAGCAAAAGGCGGCTCAATGAAGGACGCTTGGGACGCTTGTCGCGAAAGCTGCGATGAAAAGTTCAAGGACTATGCCATTTATGAGCATTGCCTGCCCTTCAATGTCGCCCGCGCTTATGACGAAGCACGCGGCATCCTTCATCCGCGGATTTGGACCGATCAGCGGGACATCGCGATGTGGGAAGCCTTGCAAAGCTGATGTCCGACGAGGCGGGCATAAAAGCGTTGTTTGGCCAGTACATGCAGATGTGGAACGATCGTGATTTTGCTGGAATGGCCGCTCTCTTCGCTGAGCCGACCATTTCCATTGGCCCCGAAGGCCCGACAATCACACCAAAAAACGCAGCAATGGCCGCCTCAATGGAAGCCCGCTTTGAAAGACTTGAGGCGGAGAACTTTGATCATACAGAGATCGAGACTGTTGTCGTTCAGCTTGCCGACGCTGATACAGCAACGGCTGACTTGAAGAATGTCCGCCGTTTGAGACGCGATGATTCTGCAATTGATGAG
Source organism: uncultured Paracoccaceae bacterium (assembly GCA_938092015.1). GTDB lineage: Bacteria > Pseudomonadota > Alphaproteobacteria > Rhodobacterales > Rhodobacteraceae > Pikeienuella. Next base: position 12,001 of record CALKOT010000125.1, on the reverse strand, counting down.
TTGGATGCGCTCTATATCCTCAACCGAATTGGTGGCGCTTGGAAACTGAGCGTCGCGATGGCAGGAGCGCCGGGCTGGCGCGATCGTAAAGAATAGAGGGAACCTCATGGTCGATGTCCGCTATCAAACCGCCTTTCGTCTTTACCCCTATGAGCGGGTTGCTGCGCAGGATCGGGTCCAACGTCATCAGGTTGTGATTGTTGGTGGTGGTCCAATTGGCATGGCGATGGCGCTGGATCTCGGCCTTAAGGGCATTGAGGCTGTTGTGCTGGATGATCATGACGGCGTTGGCGTCGGATCCCGTGCGATCTGCTTTGCCAAACGCACGCTTGAGATTGCAGACAGGCTTGGTTGCGCTGATCCGATGGTCGAAAAGGGCGTTGTCTGGAACCTCGGCAAAGTTTACCGCGAAGATCGCCAGATCTATGATTTCAACTTGCAGCCAGAAGCTGGTCACAAACGCCCCGCCTTTATCAACCTGCAACAGCCCTATTTCGAAAAATTTGTGGTCGAACGTATTCGAGAGGCGCGGGACGACGGCGCCCCTATCGAAATCCGGGGAAAGAATAAGGTCGATAATATCGCGTCGCACGATGATCATGTGGTACTTGAAGTCGACACGCCAGATGGCCCTTACAAACTTGAAGCAGACTATGTGATCGCATGCGACGGCGTCCGCTCGCCAATCCGCGAAATGCTGGGACTGGGGTTCGAAGGCCGTGTCTTTCAGGACAACTTCCTGATCGCAGATGTGATTATGGATGCAGATGAATTTCCGGTGGAACGTCGGTTCTGGTTCGATCCGCCGTTCAATCCGGGGCAATCGGTCCTTTTGCACAAGCAACCAGACAATGTCTGGCGCATCGATTTTCAGCTGGGCTGGGACATCGATCGTGAAAAAGAGCTGAAGGAAGAAAATGTCCGCGCCCGCGTTGATGGGATGCTGGGTCCTGATGTCGAGTATCAGCTGGAATGGACATCCATTTACACGTTCCAGTGCTGCTCAATGGATGAATACCGTCATGGCCGTGTGTTCTTTGCCGGTGACAGTGCGCATCAGGTGTCGCCTTTCGGCGCACGGGGCTGTAATGGCGGCATGCAGGACGTGGACAACCTTGGTTGGAAACTGGCCGCGGTTCTCAACGGCGAAGCCGGTGATCGTTTGCTGGACACGTATCACAGTGAAAGAAAACACGGCGCGGACGAGAATATCCTGAACTCATCCCGTGCGACCGACTTCCTGACGCCAAAGTCAGAGGTCAGCCGAATGTTCCGCGATGCCGTTCTGGACCTTGCAGAAAAAGCGCCATTTGCGCGGGCGCACGTGAATTCAGGCAGGCTTTCGGTGCCCTGCACCTATGATGGATCTGCGCTAAATGGCGCGGATGATGACACGTTGCCTAAATCCCTCCGCCCGGGATCGCCGGCTGTAGATGCAGAGGTTGACGGCGGCTGGTTGATTGACCGCCTGGGCGGCAGATTTCAGGTTCTGGCGATCAACTGCCTTGCCCCGACAGTTGAAGGCGCTGAGGTTATTGAACTGGACAGCCATACTGCTCCAGATCTGGCGGAGCGTTATCTTGGCGAAGCTGCACAGGCGATTTACTTGTTGCGCCCGGATCAGCACGTCGCGGCGCGGTGGATCTACACCAAACCCGCCGCCATCACCGCCGCGCTGACAACAGCGATGGGAGGCTGAACATGGCCCTGATCGACACCCCGAACATCCCTGACCCTGATGGGTTCTACGCCGATCTCATCGCTGCGCATGAAGGCCTGGAACAGGCTGCAAGCCATGCCCTGAACGCCCGCCTTGTCCTGATCCTGGCAAACCACATAGGTGATCGCACTGTGTTGGCTGAGGCGTTGGAGCTTTCCAAGTCAGCGTGAAATCCAGAAGGCTTGCCCCATGAAACGCACAGCACTGATTTCTAGACATCTATTGTTTGGAATTGAGGTCGCAAACGTAGATCGCGTCAGACCGATAGCCGTCAAACGATCAAGCCGGTTTCGATGTCTTCCTCAGGATCAAAGATGCGCTGCGTAGAGGTCTCTCAGTGCAGCTTCGGTTAGTTCAACCGGATTTCCGCCACAACTGGGGTCTGAGATCGCCATCTTCGCCAAGCGGTCAATATCTGGATTTTCGATGCCAAGATCACCAAGTGTTTTAGGCATGTTCAGCGCCTCTTTCAGTTCGGTCACATAAGTGACGAAACCGTCGAAGCCCGCGGCTAAGCCCAGATAGACGCCTGCCGCCTCAATCCGTTGTTCTATTGCTGGGCGGTTGAAGGCCAGTACAGCCTCCATAAACAATGCGTTGGTTGCGCCGTGATGGGTGTGGTGAACGGCGCCGATGGGGTGTGAAAGTGAATGGATAGCGCCAAGGCCCTTCTGGAAGGCTGTCGCGCCCATGGCCGCTGCGCTCATCATCTCACCGCGGGCTTCTATATCGTTTGGGTCAGCGTGAACACGCAGCAGGTTGTCCTTCACCAGCCGCAGTCCTTCCAGCGCGATGCCCTGGCTCATCGGGTGATAGTGCGGGGATGAATACGCCTCAAGACAATGGGCGAAAGCGTCCATGCCGGTTCCGGCAGTGATGTGCAGGGGCATGCCAACCGTCAGTTCTGGGTCGGCGATGACGATGGCGGGAAGGAGTTTGGGGTGGAAGATGATCTTCTTCATCTGAGTTTCAGAATTCGTCAGAACCCCTGCCCGTCCAACCTCTGACCCTGTACCAGCTGTGGTTGGGACCGCGATGATGGGTGCGATGGCGTCGGCGTCAGCGCGTGTCCACCAATCGCCGATATCTTCAAGCTCCCACACGGTTAAGCCATCAGGCTGATGCGCCATAAGGGCGACCATCTTGGCCAGGTCCAGTCCCGAACCACCGCCAAACGCCATAACGCCATCGTGCTCGCCCGCCTTATAGGCCGCAATGCCTGCAGCCATGTTCGCTTCATTGGGGTTCGGATCCACATCGGCGAAAATCGCACGTCCGAGGCCCGCATTGTCCATCACCGCAAGTGCGGTTTCTGTGATCGGTGCAGCCGCAAGGCCCTTATCGGTGATCAGAAGCGGTTTCTTGATCCCTGCGGCGACGCACGCCTCTGCCAGTTCTGTAATGCGGCCTGCACCGAAACGGATGGCGGTTGGGTAGCTCCAGTTAGCTTTCATTTCAGGATCCTCTAGTGACCGCGAGATTGACAAGATAGACGCCAAGGCAGGCGCAGATAACTGACGCCCACCCGGCAAGTGAAACAGTTTCGCCCAATATTAGCCAACCGCCAACTGCGGCCAAGGGGGGAACTAACGACGTGAAAGCTGAAGCGCGAGGCAGGCCCAGCGAACGCACGGCGTAGGCGTATCCAATTACAGATCCGATGCCAGACAGAATGCCTTGAACGAACCCCTGCCAAAGCAGCTCTTCCACAGGAAGCGTGTAGATCTGAGAGCCATCAATATATGCGCCCACAGCCAGCAATGGCAGGGAATAGAGACAGACGTAAGCCGCCGCCTCGACCCCTGTCAGGTTGGTGTAACGATACGCGATGGTAAAGGCAGCCCAACCGCAGGAAGCAATCACCAGCCAGGGTACGCCCAACAAGAAATCGGTGTCTGACGCCATTACAGCCGGTGTGAGAACGAAGATCATCGCCGCCGCGATGAACGCCAGTCCAAGCCAGCGCAGGCCGTTGATCTTTTCACGGATAACGAAAATGCCGAATGCGGTGACCACCATGGGCAAAAGACCGGGAACCAGAGGGCCAAACAGGTACGCAGGCACATGCAGTAGGCCGTTTGAAATGAAGTAAACAAACGGTCCGCCCCAACCAAGTGTCATGATCGCCAACAAGACTGGGCTTTCGCCTGTCGGGAAGATGCCCTTCTTCAGCCAGATGGGCGCAAGAAACAGGGCTGGCACGCCATAGCGAAGGATTGCGATGTCGATGGGCAGAAGATTGCGCGCGACGCTGTCACGGGTCGCGATGATCCAGCCCGACCAGATCAGCACGGCGAAGATTACCCCGGCATAGCCCCAGAAGATGCTAAACGTCTTTGTGTCGGTGGTGGAGGTCATGCGCCCTCAGGTGAATGCGTTGTTTGAGGAATGGAGCGGTTTCTTTCCCTAAGCAAGGGGCCCGACCCGTGACGCAGGGAAAAGGATTGCGGCGAGGCCATGAATGGCGACTGTGGGGGAAACACTAAAGGGAGATATCGCCATGATCGAAGAACCACCCCTCCTCACTATTCAGCGTCCGAAAAACCGTCCAACGGTCAAACAGATCGAAGCGTTTCAGGGCGTAGCAACAGGGTTTGTCGTCGATGCGCTTTATGGCGGCGGCGCGTTTTCGATGGATATCAAACCCATTGGCGAAGGACGCGATATAAACTGCGTCGCGGCAGGCCCAGCACTGACCGCAAACAATGGCCCGGCGGATATTCTCGCGACGCTCGCATCGCTGAATTTCGCACTGGAAGGCGACATTGTCGTGGCCGCTTTCGACGGCTTTCAGGGGTGCGCTGCAGCAGGCGACCGGGTCATGGGGCAAATGAAAAACAACGGTGTCGCCGGGTTCGTTACGGACGGCCCGATGCGGGATTATCCGGGGCTGGTTGAGGTTGGCATGCCTGCATGGTGCACCGGCCTGAACCCTGCGTCCCCCTTCTCCAAAGGACCGGGATCAGTTGGCACGACGATTCATATCGGCGGCCAACAAGTTGAAACCGGCGACATGATCATTGCTGATCGTGATGGCGTTGTCGTTGTGCCCTTTGCAAAAATTGATGAAGTCCTCGCGTCGCTGGAACATGTTAAAAAGCTTGAGGCAGAACTGGACGCCAATGTCGCTGCCGGTCAGCGGACGTCCAGGGCGATCGATGAGTTGTTGAAAAGCGATCAGGTGCGGTTCGTGGACTAAAAGCTTTCACCTGTGAAAGTAGATCTAAGTGTTTGAATACACATAAGGTTCGATGTGAGCGCCACAATCCATTACTGGTTTGGACCCTGTGTAGGGGCGTAGCGCGACCTGTGCGAACAACACCGGCCGTCTTTGCCGCCTATTGATTATGCGCCCGCAAAGAAACCAGTTTGCGCTAGCCACCTATGCCAGTTTCACGCACGTTCCCCCTCTTTTCCCCGACAGGCCGCCGGGGTAAGAACAGCGAGACTCTTTCCAAGGACCGCGCCCCATGATCACTGAGCCTGAAGTCACCCCGGAACTCGCCGCTGAACACGGGTTGAAGCATGATGAATGGTTGCGGATCCTAGAGATTGTCGGACGAACGCCGACGTACACGGAACTCGGCATTTTTTCGGCGATGTGGAATGAGCATTGTTCCTACAAGTCTTCGAAAAAATGGCTTCGGACACTGCCGACCGAGGGCCCTCAGGTCATTTGCGGACCGGGTGAGAACGCTGGGATCGTCGATATCGGCGACGGTCAGTGCGTGGTGTTCAAAATGGAAAGCCACAACCACCCCTCATACATCGAACCCTATCAGGGCGCGGCGACTGGCGTGGGCGGCATTCTTCGTGACGTCTTCACCATGGGTGCGCGGCCTATTGCGGCAATGAATGCGCTTAGCTTTGGTGAGCCTGCGCATCCTAAAACGAAATCTTTGGTGGCTGGCGTTGTTGAAGGCGTCGGCGGTTATGGCAACTGTTTCGGCGTGCCGACCGTTGGTGGCGAGGTGCGGTTTCATAGCGCTTACAATGGCAACTGCCTTGTGAATGCGTTTGCGGCTGGCCTGGCCGATACGGACAAGATTTTCTACTCTGCCGCATCAGGCATTAGCATGCCCGTTGTCTATCTTGGTGCCAAAACGGGTCGCGACGGCGTTGGCGGCGCGACGATGGCCTCTGCTGAGTTTGACGACACGATTGAGGAAAAGCGCCCCACGGTTCAGGTTGGCGATCCCTTCACCGAAAAGCGGCTGATGGAGGCGACGCTTGAATTGATGGCGACGGGCGCCGTGGTCTCCATTCAGGATATGGGGGCTGCTGGGCTTACCTGTTCTGCAGTTGAGATGGGCGACAAGGGCGGCCTCGGGGTTATTCTGAATCTCGAAAAAGTGCCGACCCGCGAAGTGAACATGTCGGCCTATGAGATGATGTTGTCTGAGTCTCAGGAGCGCATGCTGATGGTTCTGAAGCCTGAGTTGGAGGCCGAAGCCAAGGCCGTGTTCGACAAATGGGACCTCGATTTTGCGATTGTCGGCGAGACTATCGCCGAAGACCGCTTCCTGATCCGTCTGAACGGCGAAGTGAAAGCTGACCTGCCGCTTGCGACACTGGCAGGATCGGCGCCCGAATATGATCGCCCATGGGAGCCGACACCCGCCCCTGCCCCGCTGTCCGATGCCCCAGCCGTTGAGGATTGCGCCGAAGCTCTGGTGGAGCTGCTGGGCAAGCCCAACCTATGCTCACGCCGTTGGGTGTGGGAGCAGTATGACAACACCGTCATGGCTGATACCGTTATTCGCCCCGGATCAGACGCAGCAGTTGTACGCGTACACGGGACCAAAAAGGCGCTGGCGTTCACGTCAGACGTATCACCCCGATACTGCAAGGCGAACCCTGTACAAGGCGGCCGCCAAGCTGTAGCCGAAGCTTATCGTAATCTCTCAGCAACTGGCGCCAAGCCGTTGGCAACCACAGATAATATGAATTTCGGAAATCCGGAAAAGCCAGAAATCATGGCTCAGTTTGTTGGCTGCATTCAGGGCATTGGCGAGGCGTGTGAGGCCCTGGATACGCCAATCGTATCTGGCAACGTGTCGCTGTATAATGAGACAGATGGCACAGCGATCCTGCCGACGCCGACGATTGGCGCTGTAGGGCTTCTGGACAATCTCGACCAATTAATCCGCGTTGCGCCGAATGACGGGGATGCGCTGATCCTGTTCGGTGAAACCAAAGGCCATCTGGGCCAGTCGTCGTATCTTATGGAACTGTTTGACCGCGAAGACGGCGATGCGCCACATGTCGATCTGGAAGCTGAGCGTAAGGCCGGTGATCTGGTCCGCGCACTGAAAGCTAAAGGGTTGCTAACGGCTGCACACGACCTGTCCGACGGCGGTTTAGGTGTTGCTGGCGCTGAAATGGCGCTGGCTGGTGGGGTTGGTGTGAAGCTCGCCTCCGACGTCGATCTGCCTGAGCATGCCTGGTTCTTTGGTGAAGATCAGGGACGGTATCTGGTTGCTGTTTCGCGTGATGACGCAGAGGCGATGCTGGAGGAGGCGGACAAGGCAGGCGTTCCCGCGACCCATGTCGGCAAAGTAGAAGGTGACCGGGTTGTTCTGGGCAACCATTCCGTCGGTCTAGCTGAGGCCCGTGCCGCACATGAGCTGGGCTTTGCGCGGATGATGGGGTGATACGTCTGGCGCTTATTGCACTGGTTGTTCCAGACTATGATCAGGCCATTGCTCACTATTGCGATGATCTTGGTTTCACGCTGATCAAGGGCGAGCCGCAGGGCGCCAAACGGTGGTCTGTCGTCGGGGCGCCGAATGGTGGATCTGAGATACTTCTCGCCAAGGCAGACAGGCGTGATCAAGCCGCTAGGATTGGCAACCAGACCGGCGGACGGGTGTCATTCTTTCTGGAAACCGATGATTTTGGCCGGGACTTCAAAGCGTTCAGCGAAAAAGACGTATCGTTCGAAGAGGCACCAAGGACAGAACCTTATGGAACCGTGGCTGTGTTCCGCGATTTTTTTGGCAACCGGTGGGACCTGATCCAACCAGCCTGACCTCCTTGCGCGGACACGCCCTCCGCTCTAAGTATTGAGTGAGGATAAAGAAGGACGACCCTATGGCGATGCAAGCCGTTGAGATTGAAAGCCTGATCAAAGAGGCTTTTCCAACCGCCAACGTAATAATCGAAGACCTGCGCGGCGACGGCGACCACTACGCCGCGACGGTAGTCGCATCAGAATTCGCCGGCAAGAACAGGGTGCAGCAGCATCAGATGGTTTATGCTGCGCTGAAAGGCCGTATGGGGGGGGAACTGCATGCCCTCGCCCTCACCACCAAAACTCCGGAGTAGATCCCATGACGAACCCAGCACATGAGGCCATCAAGGCCGATATCGACGCCAATGACGTAGTTTTGTTCATGAAGGGCACCTCGACCATGCCGCAGTGCGGATTTTCCAGCACGGTTGCGTCGATCCTGAACTATATGGAAGTTCCGTATAAAGACGTGAACGTTCTGGCCGATGAAGGCGTTCGCAATGGCATTAAAGAGTTCTCTGACTGGCCGACGATCCCTCAGCTGTACGTTAAGGGTGAATTCGTTGGCGGCTGCGACATCATCAAAGAGATGGTGCTGTCTGGTGAGCTGGATACGACGTTTGAAAATGGCGGCGTTGCTTTCAACAAAGCCGCATCAGACAAGATCCGCGAACAAAACGCCTGATTTCATCGGGATATGCAATTCAGGGGCTGCGCCATTGGCGTGGCCCTTTTTCGTCGCGTGGATGTTGCGGATTGGCGGGCGGTTAGCGGCGGTGAACGCCTTTCTGTGGGAAAGGAGAATGTCATGACCGCCATCACTGACCTGATCGATCTGGAACGCTATCCACTGGATGATGCGGATCTGATTTCACGCACGAATGCTCAACTGAATGACGATGGTTGTCTTGTGCTGAAAGGGTTTATCCGGCCTGAGAAAATGGCGGCGCTGGTGGCTGAGGCTGAGGCGAGCGCCGCATTCGGCCATCGTAATTTCAACCGGACGAACGCCTACTTCACCAAAGATGACCCGACGCTGCCAAAAACGCATCCCCTACGGCGGTTCTATGATCGGTCAAACAGCTTTGTACCTGCGGATAATTTCGGCCCGGATAGCCTGCTACGCCAGATCTATGAGCTGCCCGCCTTCACAAGTTTTATAAAGCAGGCGTTGGGCGAAAATATCTTCTATCGCTACGCTGACCCATTGGCCGATGTGGTCGTGAATGCGGCTGAAACAGGCGGCGGTTTTCCCTGGCATTTCGATACGAACAACTACACCGTGACACTGGCGATCCAGAATGCGGAACAAGGCGGCGCGTTTGAATATGCGCCGGGGCTGCGCACCTCAAACGATGAAAACTATGACGGCGTGGAAGCTGTACTGGATGAGCGTTCCGACAAGGTCAAAACCATCGATCTGGAGCCGGGTGATCTACAGATCTTCGAAGGGCGGTATTCGCTGCATCGGGCGACGCCCCTGCAAGGCGACAGGATGGGGCTGATCGCGATATTTTCCTTTGTCGAATACCCCGACATGGTCGCTACGTCGGAACGGTGCCGTCAGTTGTACGGCAAGGTGCTGCCGATCCATCTGGAGCGTGCAGGCATGCGAATGGACGAGCTGGTTGATTTAGGCGAAATCACACTTCGGGTTTCAAGACAGCCGCGCCCTGTATGTTTCCTGCGATAACTTGGCTTGACAGGGCGCGGGCATACGCATATCTCCCGCCTCATCTACTGGGGAATAGGTTAACGGTAGACCCGCAGACTCTGACTCTGTTAGTCCTGGTTCGAATCCAGGTTCCCCAGCCAAACTCCCTCAAAACAAATACTAGTTGTCCTTTGAATCAACGTCGATGTTCAATCCGGGCATGCGTTGCGCTGACGTCGTTGATGAATGTTTGACATCATCCCCGGTCACTTCGATCCAGTCGTGTTTTCGATGCTCGTAAACTGAAACTTCGGCGCTGGAATATTCAGATCCGCGAATGCACCCATTGTTACGGCAGTGACGCCTTCCCACCCCTCAATCACGAACGCGACGGTTGATCCGCAAGTTGGGCAAAAACTGTATGTAGCAGCATGTCCGCTGTCTGCGCGGCGAGTCCATTGCTTTGCATCACCGCGCAGTTCCACATCCGCGCCACGCCATCTGTCTTGGGCCGCCAGTGGCGCGCCTGTGCGCTGCTGACAGGCGAGGCAATGGCACACCGAAACGCGGACGGGTTCGCCCGTGCATGTAATGGTCAGTGCGCCGCATCGGCATGTGGCGGTTCTGGTAGTCATGGCTGATCCTCCTAACCGAAAGACTACAACGTTTTGGCCAAACTTTGAGACATTCTGAAAACTTACGACGTTTGTAGCGGCAAACCAGTTTCCCTTGCGGCCTTTGTTGCAATCGCCCGGCCTCAACCGCTAATCAGACGAAGATGAATGCCGAGGGACCACCATGACATCTGAAAACCATCTCGTCGCCGCGCTACGCGCATCCTCAGCCGGCCGGGCCGAAGCAGTGTTCGCACGCTCTGCCAATGGCGCGATGCTCAGCTATGGCGATTTCTTTGCAGGTGCTGAGAAAATTGCGGCGGCGCTGGTGGGGCTTGGCGTCCAGCCCGGTGATCGGATGGCGGTGCAGATCGATAAGTCGCTTGAAGCGCTGCAGCTGTATGTCGGTGCGGTGATGGCGGGCGGCGTGTTCCTGCCCCTGAACACGGGATATACAGCGGCGGAAGTTGCGTACTTTCTGACCGATGCAGCGCCCACTGTAGCTGTCTGCGATCCGTCGCGGCATGGGGACTTGGCGCCGATCGCGACCAAGGCTGGCGTCGCACATCTAATGACGCTGGATGGCGCTGGCGAAGGGTCGCTGAAAGATGCGGCAGATGCTGCGAATGCAGGCTTTGTCCCCCTGCCCCGCGGTGAAGATGATCTGGCGGCGATCCTTTATACATCGGGCACCACGGGCCGGTCCAAAGGCGCGATGATGAGCCATCGTAACCTCGCCTCTAACGCCTCCACACTGGCGACGCTATGGGGATTTACGAAGGATGATATCCTCATCCATGCCCTGCCGATTTTCCACACACATGGTCTGTTCGTCGCGACCAATGTTGCGCTGATGTCCGGCTGCGCCTTACATTTCATGCCAAAGTTTAACGCCGATCAGGTTCTGACGGCGATGCCTAACGCTACTGCGCTTATGGGCGTTCCTACGTTTTACACCCGCCTGCTGAAATCGCCTGAATTGGCTGATGCCAGCCGAAACATGCGTTTGTTTATCTCAGGTTCTGCGCCCTTGCTTGCTGAAACGCATGATCAGTGGCGCGATGTGACAGGCCACGCGATCCTGGAACGATACGGAATGACCGAAACCAACATGATCACGTCGAACCCATTGGACGGCGACCGTCGGGCCGGCACTGTCGGCTTCCCCCTGCCCGGCGTTGAAGTGAAAATCACCAATCCCGAAAGTGGTGACGCCGTACCCAATGGTGAGCCGGGCGTGATCGAAGTGCGTGGGCCAAACGTATTCAGCGGCTACTGGAACATGCCTGAGAAGACGAAAGAGGAACTTCGCGAAAACGGGTTCTTCATCACTGGCGACATCGCGGTGAAGGATGAACGTGGCTATGTTTCTATCGTTGGTCGCGCAAAAGACCTGATCATCTCTGGCGGTTACAATGTTTACCCTAAAGAGATTGAGCTACTGATTGACGAGGTTGACGGCGTGTTGGAAAGCGCAGTTGTCGCTGCCCCGCATCCGGATTTTGGCGAGGCTGTTGTCGCTGTGGTTGTCCCCCAAGCGCCTGGGTCGGTAGAGATCGAAGCGATCCAAGCTGCTGCATCTACTGGTCTTGCGCGGTTCAAGCAGCCAAAACACATTGAGCTGATCGCAGAACTGCCGCGCAATACGATGGGCAAAGTGCAAAAAAATGTCCTGAGAGAGCAATTCAAGACGCTTTACAAATAGCTCACACATCACAGCCAATGAGCGAGTTTTTCTGACGACTTTCAGTTTTTTACGAATTTGAAATTATGGTCAAATTATGTAACCAGCGATTGTGACAGCGTAGCGACTGGTTTACTAACTAAATTATAGTTTGTGGCGGACTGTGGGACTGTCCGTCGTCGTATAAAGTGGGGCATCAGAGCGTTTTGAGCATTGGAGGCTCTGGCTCGTTTGTATGATTGATTATGCTGCTTGTTTTTGATGTTGCAAGCGTCGCTGTCGGATTGTCAGTTTTTTGATTTTCTCCCTTTCCCTG
>CALKOT010000124.1 GCA_938092015.1 uncultured Paracoccaceae bacterium | reverse complement strand
TGTTCTTAACAAGCTTGTCAGCTGAGGCTTTGCTGGTTCCGGGTTTCTTGTTCATCTTTACTCCATGAAGGTTGCGATGAACCAGAAATCCTCCGTTACGAAAACCTCAAATCTGTCCCAAAGGTGCCGACGTCAGACAGTCAGCGTCTTCCAGCAGCGCATGAATGTCGTCATAGATGGCGAGGTCAGCGCGCTGGTAGGTCTCACCGGGATAAAGCTGGCCAATATCATCGACGATGTCGGATGACACGAACTTATCCGCCAGTTTTGAAAAGCGGCTCACGCAGGTATGATCCAAGGCGTCCAGCGGCGCCGGTGAGGACAAGTTTCTTCATCGGTAGTTCCTTAAGTCAGTGCGCGAACAGCGTCGCCAATCCGGCGCATCGCTTCGGTCAGCGTGTATTCGTCAGTTGCAGTCGAGATGCGGAAAAAACCGGGCGTGCCGTAGACTGACCCGGGGACCGAAGCGATACGCGTCTCGCTGAGCAGGTATTCAACAAACGCCGCATCGTCCTTGAACCGCTCACCATCGATCAGCGGCGCGCAACCAATCAGCGCATAGAACGCCCCGCCCGGCGCATCCAATGACAGGCCAGGGATGTCAGCGACGGCCTTCACCACCAGATTGCGGCGGCGTTCGAATGCGGCGCGAAAGACCTCAATATTATCCTGTGGGCCGGTCAGGGCAGCTGTTGCAGCGGCTTGTGCCACAGAACAGGCGCCAGAACATATTTGCGATTGCACAGTGACCATCGCTGCGATCAAGGGCGCTGGTCCGGCGCCGTATCCGATCCGCCAGCCAGTCATCGCGTAGGCTTTGGAAACGCCATTCACGGTTAGAATGCGGTCCATAAGATCAGGACACGCGGCGGCGAAAGCGGTGAACGCGGCGCCATCGAAAATGATCTTTTCATAGATCTCGTCCGACATGATCAGCACGCGGGGGTGACGGGCTAGAACCGCGCCCAGCGCCTTCATCTGCGCCTTGTCGTACATCGCGCCAGATGGGTTCGATGGCGCATTCAGCAGCAGCCAACGGGTTTTTGGCGTGATCGCGGCTTCTAACGGCTCTGGCGTCAGGCGGAACCCGGTGTCAGGGCCACAAACAACCCGCTTTGCTGATCCGCCCAGCAATGAGATGATGTTGCCGTAGCTGTCAAAACAAGGCGCGGCGAAGATGACTTCATCACCCACCTCTAACGTCGCCATGAATGCGTTGAAGATGACCTGCTTTGCGCCGTTTGAGACGATGATCTCATTGGCTGCAAAGGTAAGACCGTTATCCGCCTTAAACTTCGCTTGAACAGCCGCCTTCAATGCGGCTGTGCCGCCAGTCGGCGGATAACGCGTATCGCCTGACGCCGCCGCAAGATGCGCCGCTTCAACGATATGGGCGGGCGTGTCGAAGTCAGGCTCACCCAGCCCCAGATCGATCACATCCTGACCTTCCGCCGCCATCCGCTTCGCCTCTGCACTGATCGTGGCAGAGGCAGAGGCTTTGACAGCGCCAAGGCGCGCAGCGGCGTAGGTCACTAGATGATCGCCGTTTCTGAGAAGGGAATGCCCTTTGCAATCCGATCATAGCTGAACGGCGCAAAGTCGAGGCTGCGGAATTCGCCATACGTGATCAGTTCAGACATGCCGCGACCAAAAGCGGGCGACTGCTGCAATCCGTGACCTGAGAAACCGTTCAGGAACAGGAAGTTTGAGACTTCATCATGCGGTCCGACAATCGCGTTATGATCCAGCGTGTTATAGGCGTAGTGCCCGGCCCATTCAGTGACGACTTTGATCGCTTCAAACTGCGGAATGCGGGTCGCGATGGTTGGCCAGATATGATCCTGCCAGATGCCATGGTCCATTGCGAAATCATCATAATCGACCGCCGGGTCATAGTCCGCATGACCGCCAGCAAGATAGGTTTTTGACCCGTCCTGGCGGAAGTGAACGCCCGACGGGTCAATTGTCAGCGGCAGTTCCATATCCAACGGATTTTCGGCTGAGAAGATCCATGTGAACCGTTTGCGAGGCTCAACCGGTATTTCAATCCCCGCCATGCGAGACGTTAGCACCGCGCGCGGCCCGGAAGCGTTCACGACGTGGCCGCAGGCGATCACTTCACCCGACGCAAGCGTCACGCTTTCGATCCGGTCGCCTGCCGCATTCTTGGTCATAGCGGTGACTGCATTTCCGATGTACTCCACACCACGTTCACGCGCAGACCGACGCCACCATTCGAACACGGTGCCACCGTCCCAGTAGCCCTCGTTCACCAGATTGATGCTGCCCAGCGTCAGATCATCGACATTATAAAAGGGATACTCTGCCTTGATCTGATCTGGCGTCATCAGCTTGGTCGCCGCGCCGTTCGCTGCTTGTGTAGCGTGGCTGGCGCGAAGGGTGTCTGCAAACTCTTCCGTGTCCGCGAGGTACATGTAGCCATAGGACTGGATCGACAGTTCCGGCACACGTTCGTCGCCGCCCATGAATTCGCGGAAGTTATTGATAAACTCCGCCCCGAACTGGGAAATCGAGACATTCAACGGGTTTGAGAACTGCTGACGGATACAGCTGTTCGTATGGGCGGTTGAGCATCTCTCGTAAGACGGATCACGCTCCACCACCAATACAGATCCGTTGAAGTCCGGATTCTGGGTTAGCCACCAAGCGGTGGAGGATCCGTACATCGCGCCGCCAACAATGACGACGTCGTAGGACGATTTGGTCGGTGTCTTGTCCATCAGAAAACCTCTCCCAACTTCGCGCGCTCAAGCACGTCTTCGATGTCTGTATCACTTATCCCATAAGCCGATTTCGCGATCTCGGCGCTGATATAGCCCAGCGCCAGATCGCGGCGCACAGCGGCGGGATCGCGATCATCAGCTTTGCCGTATCCAGCGCCGCCTGGGAAGGCCATCATCACCTTCCGACCATGTGGCACGAACTGACGGCCCTTGCCCTTCATCAGCGTGCCATCATCTTGTCCGATAGTTGTCGGCGCACCTTCTGCGCCGCCCCGACGGCCCCGCGCGGGATGGTCAACACGGTCAAACATCGCTGAGATGTCGAACTCATGGCCCTCACGCGCGCCAACCTCCATGAACTGGCCGAGACCACCGCGTTGCTTACCAGCGCCGCCGCTGTCGGGACGAAGTTCCTTGCGGAGGATCATCACAGGGCCAACCTGCTCGGTCGCCTCAACCGGCATGGTCATAACGCCGGAAGGAAACGCGGTCGCGCTCATCCCATCCAGCGTTGGCCGGGCGCCTGAGCCGCCAGAGTTGAACGTCAGAACCTCTGACCGCACTGCATAGTCTGGCGCAGGCGCGTCCGTGCGGGGGCGAAGGGAAACCTGGAAATTACAAAGGCTGCCGGCGCCTTCCGCAGGTGCGACCCCGGGCAGGTGTTTGTCCAAAGCGTCGTAGATCGTATCGGGGATCATGTGCCCGATGACATGGCGCAGCGCGACCGGCGCAGGCGGGATCGCGTTGACGATGGAATTGACCGGCGCCTCAATCGTAAAGGGCGCAAGCGATGCAGCGTTATTCGGAATCTCTGGCGCAATCGCACATTTCAGAGCGTAGCAGGCATAGGCCTTTGTATAGACCAGCGGCACATTGATGCCCTTTTTGTCCAGCCCGGATGTCCCCGCCCAATCGCAATGAATGCGATCTTCTTCAAAATGCACCTTCACCCTCAGATCTACTGGCGCCGAAAACCCGTCGATCTGCATATAGCCTTGAGTCGCCCCGCGAGGCAGCGCCGCGATCCGTTCCAGCGTCGCTGTGCGGGAGTTTTCGAGGATGAAGTCCGAAACGCCGTCGAGGTTTTCCAACTGAAATTCCTCCATCATGTCGATCAGACGGCGTTGGCCAATCTCGTTACAAGTGGCTAGCGCGTAGATGTCACCGACCAACTGATCCGGCTCACGCACGTTCTTGCGGATAATTGCGACCAACGTTTTGTCAACCTCACCGCGTTCCGCAAATTTCATTGTCGGGATCTGCAAACCCTCTTCGAAGACAGAGTTTGCATCCGCCCCGAAACCCCGCCCGCCGATATCGACGATATGGGCTGTGCAGGCGAAGAAACCGACAAAACGGCCCTGATGGAAGACCGGTGTGACGACGGTGATGTCGTGCAGATGGCCTGTCCCCTCCCACGGGTCATTGGTGATGTAGACGTCGCCTTCGAACATGTTCTGGCGACCGATGCGGCGGATGAAATGCGCGACGGCGTCGGCCATCGCGTTCACATGGCCGGGCGTGCCAGTGACGGCCTGCGCCAGCATCTCACCCTTTTCGTTGTAGACGCCGGCGGACAAGTCGCCCGCCTCACGCACTGACGTTGAAAATGCGGTGCGGACCAGCGCCTGCGCCTGCTCTTCAACAACCGAAATCAGGCGGTTCCACATGACCTGATAGGCGACTTTGGTAACTTCAACCATGGCTCAGGCCCCCTTCACTTGAATATCGATGCAGCCATCCGAAAGCGCGATGGCGCGGCGGCTGGTTGGCAGGACAATGGTGGTTTCATCTTCTGTGATCACGCCCGGCCCGTCGACATAAACGCCCGGCGTGAACGCTTCACGAAGGCTGACCTGCGCTTCGTTGGTTTTGCTTTCCGCCGCATCGAACAGAACACGCGTTCCGGCCTGTGGGGCGGGGGTTGTGATGGTCTGCTCCCGCGCGCGATCCGGCTGGGTCAGGGGCGTGGTCGCGTTCACCGACCAGACCGTGATCTCAACTTCCATGCCGTCGACAACACGGCCAAAGAGGGTTGAATAATCCTCCTCAAACCGTTTCAGGAACGTCTCTGCATCAGGGGCTTTCGCCTCTTCCGGCGTCAGGGGTACGGGGATTTCCCAGCCTTGCCCGGAATAGCGCATGTAGACTTTGTAATCTGACAGGATGTCGGCGGTGGCATCGCAGGACCGGACGAATGCTGTCGCTTCTTCCTCCATCTCGGCGAACAACGTTTTCACCGCCTCTGGATCGAAAGCGGACGGCTTCATGAAAACCGTCCGGTTCGCTTCAAAGCTGAAAGGCGCGCGCAGGAACCCGATGGCTGAGCCGACGCCCGCGCCCGTTGGCACCAGGCAGCGATCCACACCCAGTTTTTCGCAAAGTCGCCCAGCGTGCAGCGGGGCCGCGCCGCCGAATGCGATCATGGTATATTCGGAAAGGTCTTCGCCGTTTTCCACCGCATGGACGCGGGCGGCGTTGGCCATGTTCTCATCGACGACTTCGGCCAGTCCATAGGCTGCTTCAAGCGGCGCCATATCCAGCCTGTCACCCAATACAGACGACAGCGCGCTTTCCGACTGTTCAGGATGCAACGCGATTGAGCCACCTGCGAAGTTGCCGGGGTCAAGCTTACCTAGAACAAGGTCCGCATCTGTCACCGCAGGCTTGTCGCCGCCACGCCCATAACAGGCTGGCCCTGGTTCAGACCCGGCGCTTTCCGGCCCGACGCGGATTTGGTTCATCGCATCAACATGCGCGAGACTGCCGCCGCCCGCGCCAATCTCAACCATATCGATCACAGGGATCGAAATTGGCATGCCAGAGCCCTTTTTGAACCGATAGGTCCGGGCGACTTCAAAGACACGAGACGTCTTTGGCATGCGGTTCTTGATCAGGCAGATCTTGGCGGTCGTCCCGCCCATGTCAAAGCTGAGAACCTTGTCCAGCCCATGCCGGCCTGCGATGTCCGCTGCAAACACTGCGCCGCCAGCCGGGCCGCTTTCGACCAGCCGCACGGGGAATTCAGCTGCGCTTTCAAGGCTGATGATGCCGCCGCCAGAGTGCATCAGAAAGACCGGACAATCAGCGCCCTCTGCTTTCAGGCGATCTTTCAGGCGGTCCAGATAAGACTTCATTAGCGGTTTGATGTAGGCGTTGGCGATAGTGGTGTTGAACCGTTCGTATTCGCGCATCTGCGGGGAAACTTCAGAAGACAGCGAGACCATTACACCAGGCAGTTTTTCGGCCAGAACCTCAGCCACCATCCGCTCATGCGCATCATTGACGTATGAGTGCAGCAGGCCAACCGCGACGCTTTCGTAGGAAGCCGCGGCCAATTCGTCGGCCAGCGCCTCAACGGCAGCGCGATCCAATGGAACCAGAACATCGCCGCGGGCATCAAGACGTTCCTCAACAACGTATCGGCGGTTTCGCGGCAGCAAGGGGTCAGGCAATGACAGGTTCAGATCGTATTGCTCAAACCGGCTTTCAGTGCGCATCTCGATCACATCGCGAAAACCCTTGGTGGTGATCAGCGCCGTCTTGGCGCCGCGCCGCTCGATCAGCGCGTTCGTGGCCAACGTCGTGCCGTGGATGATTTGTACGATGGTGTTTGGCGACACGCCTGCTTTTTCGCAAACTTCGTGCAGACCCTGAACGATCGCGTCTTCCGGCGCGTTGTAGGTGGTCAGAACTTTGGTTGAGAACCGCTGATCACCGACTTCCATCACTACATCACTAAATGTGCCGCCAATATCGACACCCAGCCTCGCCGTTTTCGTCATTGCGTGCGTTCCTCATCCATACCAGCGTCATTAGTTGTGCCCGCGATTGATCCGGGCTTAACGGAAACCTCACGCTAGTCAGGCCGATCCATAATGGCTAATTATTTTATTGGATATGAAGGATAAGCTTAATTTATCAAGATGTTGCGAACACTCCGTTCGGGAAGGCCGCGAAAGTCGAACGCCTGATTAGCCCCAGGGAAGAAGCACCCTACCCATCTTCAGGGCGCGCAATCCGCGCTGCCAGCGCCGCCGCCTCTTTCACATATATCGCCGCTGATTCGGCATGATATCGCGCCAGAAACCGCAGCGGCTCTGGCGTCCAGCCATAGCTCAGCCGCACCAATTCGCCCGATTTCACCTGATCGCCAATCATCGCCTCTGGCATGCAGGCCACGCCCAGCCCTTCAATCGCCATCTGCAATCCGGCGCTCATGCTGGTCGACGGCGCAATCCGCGCGCTGCGTGCGCCTTCATCAGCGATATGTTGCGACAAGTGTTGATAGGGCAGCGTGCCACGCGCCTGAATGAGAAGGGGAAAGGCGACCAGATCATCAAGGGTCGTTTGCTCAGCATCTATTCCCAACGATGGCGAGGCGACCCAGGCGAACGCATATTCATCAAGTTCTACGCGTCCGGAAGTCTGGCGCAGGTCAAACGGACCGCTTTGAAAAACCAGATCAAGCGATTGATCGAACAGATCTCGTGACAGGTTCACTGACATGTCGACGTTAAGTTCAACAATTACATTAGGATACATCTGTTTCAGCGATTGCAGAAATTCATGCAACCACGAATGGGCGATCATTTCCGTAACGCCCAACCGGATGACGCCTTCGAACAGTGCACCATCATCAGCCGCCGCAATCAGGTCTTCAACCGCACTTAGCACTTCGCGCGCCTTGCGAAGCAATTCGGTCCCCTTGGCTGTCAAACGAACCGATCCGGCATCTCGCTCCATCAGGATTACGCCAAGGCGGGCCTCCAATGCTGCGATACGGGTGGAAATGTTGGGCTGCGTTGTGCCCAATCGTTCAGCCGCCCGGCGAAAACTGCCAAGATCTGCAACTGCGGCGAAGGCTTCCAGCTGTTTGATGTTCATGCCTTCGCATGTCATCGCGCAGCGGTTGGATCAAGTAAATCCACACTCAGGAACATGCGGCAGACTTAGAAAACCGGCGGTCAAAGTGGTCCGGTCCAATGATATATCTAATTATTTCAATGAACTGGGCCAACCTGACGCCCACCAACACAATCAGCGAGCGTAGATTAATGCGAATGACACCCCGACGCCCCAGCGCGCACGAAATTGCCAGTCGCCAGCGAGCTCGGCTTGGCCGATCCGCCGGCGACATTAGCGTCGATCAGGCCACCAGCATGATCTTCCCAAGATGCGTCGACGTTTCCATCAGCTCATGCGCCTTCGCAGCATCAGCAAGTGGGAATTCTGAGTGCATCACGGGGCGAACACGCCCGGCTTCAAGCAACGGCCAGACCTTATCCCTTAGACGCGCTGCAATCGCCGCCTTTTCTTCAATCGACCGCGGGCGGAGCGTTGAGCCGGTGAACGTCAGCCGCTTCAACATGATCTGCACAAAGTTCAGCTCAACTACCGGCGACTGCAAAAACGCGATCTGCGCAATCCGCCCCTGATCCGCCGCCAGTTTCACATTGCGCGGAATGTAATCGCCGCCGACCATGTCGAGTGTAAGGTCAACGCCCTTACCGCCAGTCGCCTTGCGAATGACCTCAACGAAATCATCTTCGCGGTAATTTACGGCGATCTCGGCGCCAAGATCACGGCACAGCTTGGCTTTTTCCTCGTTCCCGACTGTGGTGAACACGTGTGCGCCAAACGCAACGCCGAGCTGGATGGCCGTTGTGCCGATGCCAGACGATCCACCATGCACCAAAAACGTCTCACCCGCTGTCAGGCCACCGCGATCAAACACATTGGTCCAAACGGTGAAGTAGGTTTCGGGCAGCGCCGCAGCCTCAGCCATCGAAAACCCGGCGGGAACGGGCAGTGCATGATCCTGATGCGTGACCGCGTACTCGGCGTACCCGCCACCCGCCAGCAGCGCACAAACCTTGTCGCCAACCGCCCATTTATCGACTGAACCGCCGACTGCGACCACCTCGCCAGCGGCCTCAAGCCCCGGCAGGTCAGATGCGCCCGGCGGCGGCGGATAGGCGCCAGCGCGTTGCAACAGGTCAGGCCGGTTCACCCCTGCAGCGGCGACTTTGATCAGGATTTCGTCCGCCTTGGGCGTCGGCACAGGCCGTTCACATAGCGTCAGAACAGACGGCGGACCGCCCTCATCTTTGATTTCAACGGCGCGCATTGTCTGGGGCAGGGTCATTTCGAGTTCTCTTTTCTGGTTATTCGGGCGAGACTTTCGCCATGATTGATCCAACTGTCCAGCCCGCCCCGTTCAAAGTCGCCGCGCTCGGCGAAATCGCAATCCGCTGCGCCGACATAGAGGTCATGACCGCCTTCTATCGCGACACGCTAGGCCTGACCCCGCTGGAAGGTGGCGGCGCCGAAGGCATCATCTTTTTCGTCCTCGGCCCCGGATATCAGGGTCACCGAACGGTTCTCGCCCTCTTCCGTCATGATGCAGGCCGTGTCGAACTTCACCGCCGGGCAGGGCCGCCAATCGCCGGCGGGCGGTCATCACTTCACCACCTTGCCCTAACGGTATCCGCTGAGGATCAGAAAGCGGCTATAGACTGGTATGACCGTTTGGGGCTTACTTACAAAATACAGGATTTTGACTGGATCGGCTGGCGCGGGGTGTTCACGGAGGACCCCGAAGGCAACACCGTTGAGCTGGTCGCAAAGGTAAAAGCAGGAGAGACCCATGACTAAAATCGCACTCGTTACCGGCGCCGGCAGCGGCATTGGCCGCTCAACCGCCGTTGCTCTCTCCAAAGATGGGTGGAGCGTGGTTCTGTCTGGTCGCCGCGTCGACGCGCTTGAGGAAACCGCCGCCCTTTGCCCAGGTGAGACGCTGGCGACCCCCGGCGATATCGCCAGCCCGGAAGCGGTGGATGCAATGTTCGCCGCCGTCAAAGACAAGTTCGGACGACTGGACATGCTGTTCAATAATGCAGGGCGCAGCTCTGCCCCGAAGACCATCGACGATACGCCGCTTGAAGACTGGTACAGCGTGATCGACGCCAACCTGCACGGATCGGTCCTCTGCGCCCGGGCCGCGTTCGGCATGATGCGCCATCAGGACCCGCAGGGCGGCCGGATCATCAACAATGGCTCAATCTCTGCCCACGTTCCCCGTGTCGGATCGGTGCCCTACACTGTGTCGAAACACGCAATCACCGGGCTGACCCGCAGCCTTTCCCTCGACGGCCGCGCCTACAACATCGCTTGCGGCCAGATCGACATCGGCAACGCGCTGACCCCGATGGCGCAAAAGATGACCGAAGGCATGCCGCAGCCCTACGGTGAGATCGCTATCGAGGCGACGATGGACCCTGAGCATGTCGCACAAGCCGTCCTTCAAATGGCGAACTATTCGCTAGAAACCAACGTACAGTTCCAGACCATCATGGCGACGACCATGCCCTTCATCGGACGCGGCTGATGGAGACAATCGACAGCATCGAGGCGCTTGAGGCCCATTATGGCGAGACGCACCCTGCCGCGATCCTGAAAGTCGCAAACCGGATGGCACCCGCCTATCGCAAATGGATCGAAGCCAGCCGGTTCTGCGTGATGTCCACCGTAGGCCCGGAAGGCGTCGACGGCACGCCGCGCGGCGATGATGGTCCGGTTGTGCGTGAACTCGACGACAAGACGCTGGCGATGCCCGACTGGCGCGGCAACAACCGGATCGACAGCCTGCGCAACATTGTGCGCGATGGGCGAATAGCGCTGATGTTCATGGTGCCCGGCGATAACATCGTCATCCGTGTGAACGGCAAGGCCAAGCTGACGGCGGATGAGGACCTGCGCAAGACCTGGGAGCAAAAGGGCAAGCACCCCGCCACTGTCATCCTGATCCATATCGAAGAGGTTTACGCACAGTGCCCCAAGGCTCTGATCCGGTCCCGCCTCTGGTCATCCGGCGATGAAAGCGATGGCCTGCCGTCGCTCGGCGATATGCTGACCGAGATGTCGAAAGGTGACTTCGACGGCGCCGCGTTCGACAAAAACTCCCCCAAACGGATCAAAGAAACAATCTGGTGAGATGAGACCAAGGGTCAAAATCTGCTGCATTCAGTCTGTGGCGGAGGCTGAAATAGCCATCGCCGCAGGCGCCTCTCTCATCGGCCTCGTCGGCGCGATGCCATCCGGCCCCGGCCCGATCAGCGACGAGAGAATCGCCGAGATTTGTCGCTGGGCGCCGCCGGGCGTCGAAACCGTCCTCCTATCTTCGGAAATCACGGCATACGGCCTGACTGCCCACGTCGCCCGCTGCCAGCCATCCATCCTGCAGATTGTTGATGACCCCGACCCTGACGCCTACGCCGCCCTCCGCACCGCGCATCCGTCGCTGAAACTAATGCAAGTGGTCCATGTGGAGGATGAGGCGGCCATCGATCAGGCCCGGACCGCCGCCAGACATGTCGACGCGATCCTCTTGGACAGCGGCAGGCCGTCAGCGACGGTGAAAGAGCTTGGCGGCACAGGTCGCACCCACAACTGGGCAATCTCTGCCCGGCTGGTCGCGGCGGTGGACAAGCCGGTGTTTCTGGCAGGTGGGCTGGATGCCGGAAACGTGGCGGAGGCTGTGGCGCAGGTGCGGCCCTATGGGTTGGACCTGTGTTCCAAAGTTCGCACAGTTGATCAGTTGGATGCAGCGAAATTGACAGCGTTTATGAAGGCGGCGCAGACAGCCTGACCAGTGCGCACACCACCGCGTCATGGGCAGCGCTGGGGTAGCAGAAGCAAAAAGATATGCGCTGATAACGTGGACGCCCCCCGCCATAGCCCTAACTGACGGACCAGAGGCAGCCCGCAAAACTGGCGGCGAAACAACATCAAGCGGAGGTCAGCATGGCGATATCGGTAAAAAGGCTGGCGCTGGCGACAGCGCTAATCACACCTGCCGCGGCAGTGTCAGAACCGTCCTGCATCGCAGACGCCATTGTTGTTTTCGATGGCTCGGCCTCAATGGCGAAGACCGGCCCAGGCACGGGCGATCAGACGCGCATCGTTCTGGCGCGCGAAGCCATGCGCCAGGCTATGCCTGAGATTGAATTGTATCGCCGCCTCGGCCTTGTGATCTATGGGCCGGGCGGCCAGGCGAAGAGTTGCGACAACGTTGATCCCCGGTTTCCGCCAATCCCCGACGCAGCGCAGCGGATCATCGGCGCTGTGGATACGCTGAAGCCTGACGGCAACACGCCCCTGACCGCCGCAGTGCGCAGCGCGGCCGACGCGCTAAACTACACCGAACAGCCCGGCGTCGTCGTCTTGGTGACCGACGGGCGCGAAACCTGCGGCGGGTCACCCTGCGCGCTGGGTGCGGAGCTTGCCGCAAGGGCCGCCGATCTGACCGTGCACGTGATCGGGTTCCAATTGCAGCCCGATTCCAAAGGTCACCCTTCGTTTCGGCCTTCCAACGAGGTCTACAAGGCCGACTGCCTCGCCGAACAGACAGGCGGGAAGACCGTGACGACTGAAACGGTAAACGAACTGGTAGATGCACTCCGCGAGACGCTGGCCTGCCCGGTTGTCAGTTTTCTCAGGTAGGCTTCGTGAGGCAGGTGGACTGGACACGGAAAAACTAGCGACGTCTTTGCTGATGATTTGGCCGTTCCGTGCCTTTTCCGGATATCTGCTATGGGGACGAAGCGGCCAATCACCAGCCCGCACTGAATGGCTACTCTGGAGTACGTTGAGAGGGATGGGCTGTTAGCTAAGAAGTTCTTTCTCGAAAGGGAATTTGGCGACCAACTCGGAACCGGTTTCCGTGATGCGCACCATCTCTTCGAGTTTGACGCCCTCTTTGGCACCCTTTTCGCCGATATAGCTTTCCACTGACACTGTCATGCCCGGTTGGAACTCGCCGTCATAGCCGGTTTGATCGAACCACTTGAGCGGCGCCACCTGTGGATATTCGTTGCACATCCCGATTCCGTGGACGACGACGCCCACTTCAAATTCTTCAAAGCGATCTGGATTTTTCGAAGACTTTTCCGCCAATTCGCGAAACCCCAGCCCGGGCTTCAAAAGCGCCATGTTGTGGTGAACTTGCTCATAAGACAGCTGGTACACCGTTTTTTGTTCTTCCGTTGGGGCTTTATCCTGACACATCCACGTTCGCGAAATATCTGTGCTGTATCCTAAGGGACCGATCATATCAGTGTCGAAAGCCACTAGTTCGCCTACCTGAACCGGCTTCTCGCTTGCTTCAGAATACCAGGGATTGGTGCGCTCGCCTGACACCAGCAACCGCGTTTCAACATAGTCACCACCCAAAGAGGCATTGATCGCACCAAACGTCGCCCATAGTTCGTTTTCAGTGATGCCGGGGCGGGTGATTGCCTTCAGTCGCGCCAACCCCGTTTCACATACGAAAGCAGAGCGTGCTTGCGCGTTTTGTTCTTGAGGCGTTTTGATACATTGGGCGTGTTCAATCACATCCTGACCAAAGGATACGGATATCTGCCGCTTCTCTAGTTCGGCCCGCGCATCTCCGTCCAGTCGGTCAATCGCGATACGCTGATTGGGGAACTTCTCCTTCACCACGTCCGCAACTTCGTCGGCCCATTTCTCCAAAAGCTGTTGGCGGTTGCCGCCGGCGCTGTGATAAAACTAAAGCGTCGCCGGCCGGGTTTCTTCGATCGTCTCGATACCGTCGGACAGGTGTTCACAGTTAACATAGTCGAAGATGGTGGCCTTGCCTTCGCTGGGCACAAGGCAGTAGCGGGCCGAATTGTGCATGGTCCATATCTGCATATCCCGACAGTCGGTAGCGTAACGCACGTTGATGGGATCATACAGAAGCATCCCACCCAGATCTCGTTTTTGAAGCTCAGCTTGAAGGCGCTCCAATCGTTCTTGGCGCAAAAGGGTTTGATCGACGCGCGGCATGCCTGCGAAGTGTCTTTTCTCGTCGTCCAGCTGCATGACATCGATGCTGGCCAATTCTTCTTCGTTCATTAGGTCCCCGTTTCCCTTGCGACGCGCCACTGGCGACGAACCCATCTTTCATCATATCAACTTCAAGATATGCATAAGGAGGTGGGCAAGAGCGCGATATTACGACACGGAATTTTGCGCCCACGACACCTCTTAGCCGATGATCCGTGGAGGGAAGCAGCGCGCCTTCCGAGTGGATACCTATTAAGCGGACGTTTGTGCAGAGCGCAGCATTCGGGACTTTGGGCTCAAGCCCGACCTTCGCAATCCGTGTCGCCAAACAGCGCACGCTACGACGAAGAACCGAGAGCGGTGAAAGCGCTTGGTGACTGCGTGATCTCAGGCGGCTGCCTCAGATACTTTGGAACGAACCAACCCTTGCATTTCCCGCCCGATTCCTTCATATCCCCTCCCTCTACGGACATACCCTAGCAAGGAGCCTCACTCATGGCCCGCGTTACAGTCGAAGATTGCGTTGATAAAGTACCAAACCGGTTTGATCTGGTCATGCTGGCCGCGCATCGCGCCCGCTCCATCTCTACCGGCGCTGAGCTGACGATTGAGCGTGACAACGACAAAAACCCTGTCGTCGCCCTGCGCGAAATCGCTGACGAAATGCTGCCGCCAGAGGATCTGCGTGAGCAGGCCATCGAAGCGCTGCAGCGTCAGATTGAGGTTGATGAGCCTGAGGAAGACAAAATGGCCTTCCTGATGGGCGCTGACCCTAACGACAAACCTGCCGCTGAAGAACTGACTGAAGAGCAGTTGCTGCGAGCATTGTTGGCGGAACAGGGCAACTGACCCCCCAGCTTTACTGAGATTCAAGAAAAGCGCCCGGGTTCAGCCCGGGCGTTTTTCGTTTGGGGTGGGCTTGCGCGCGGAAAGATCCGACATGCCCCCCGTTTTAGCCTCTGATAACAATGATCTGATCCTTCGGCCCACGAAGTACGGTGATGGCGCCGCCTTTGTCGCGCTGGGTTGGTCGGCCGACATTCACCGGATGTTCGGCGGTTCTCGGACCACGCCGCCTGATGATCGGCGTCAGGTGGCTGCAGGATGGATTAAGTCCATCCGCGCAGATCCTTTTGCCTGGGAGATTGAACATCAGGGGCGGTTGATCGGCCAGATCAGGCTGCACTCAATCAACGAGACTGACCAACGCGCACGGCTGTCGGTGGGCATCCTGACTGAAGATCAGCTGGGGCAAGGCATCGGGCGGCGGGTCATCGGGATGATTTTGACCCATGCCTTTGGCGAGATGAGCTTGCACCGCGTCGATCTAAGGGTGCTGGATTTCAACACACGCGCGATCCGGTGCTACCAGTCCTGCGACTTTGTAGAAGAGGGGAGAGAGCGGCAGTCAGCCTGCATCAACGGCGAATTCTATGATGACGTGATGGTGGGTGTTCTGGCCCATGAATTCCAGCCGACTTGAGATCAGATAGAGACCAAATTGCGGCATAAATGTGGCATACACATTCATGCCGCAATGTTTTCAGAGGCTTAAGGTATCTTTCGCATGCAAAAGCTTCGCTCAGTCCATCGTCAGAACGACCTTACCCATCGCCCGACGTTCAGCCAGTTCATCATAGGCTTTGATAAAGTCATCCAGCGGATAGGTATTCGAAATCCGTGGATTGATCTTGCCGTCAGCGAACAGCTGAAGGAACTCTTCCGTGTTCTGACGGTGCTCATCGGGGAACCTCGCCAACCACGAACCCCAGAAGACGCCACGCAAGTCAGCCGATTTCAGCAGCGCGAGGTTTAGTGGCAGTTTCGGGATCTCTCCGCCAGCAAAGCCGATCACCAGGAACCGGCCTTCCCAGTTCAGGCAACGGAACGCTGGTTCTGCCAGTTTGTCGCCGACCGGGTCATAGATGACATCGACGCCACCGCCAGCAACCTCACGGATCAGGTCCTTCAGGTCGCCTTTGGAATAGTTGATCGTCAGGTCCGCTCCGTGGGCCTTGCAGACCTCAAGCTTCTCATCGGAAGACGCCGCCGCGATCACCGTCGCGCCCATCGCCTTGCCCAGCTCAACCGCCGCCAGCCCAACGCCGCCCGCAGCGCCCAGCACCAGCAGCTTTTCGCCCGGCTTCAGATGGCCCCGGTTTTTCAGCGCATAGTAGGACGTGCCATAGACAAGGTTGATGGCTGAGGCTTGCTCAAAGCTCATCTTCTCAGGAATCTCAAAGCACTGAACGGCGGGCACCACGACCTCTTCCGCGAATGCCCCCTGCATGGCGCCAAAGAAGACATTTGCGCCGATTGCGATGCTGTCGACGCCTTCGCCAAGTTCCGTCACAACGCCAGCACATTCAGAACCGGGGGTGAAGGGGAACGGGGGTTTAAGCTGGTATTTGCCTTCGACGATCAGGATGTCTGGAAAGTTGACCCCTGCCGCGCGGACTTTGACGCGAACATGACCCTTCTTGATCTTCGGGGCGTCAATCTCTTTGACCTGATGGTTCTTGTACGGGCCGAAGGCCTCGCAAACGACAGCTTTCATGGGGGCGTCTCCTGAATTGGTTGAGCACAAATGGCCCGATGACGCCGGGTTTGTCCACGCCCCCCTTGACCTGACGTTGCGCCTTTGAGGTGATGCGCAAAACAGGAGGCTTCGAATATGTCAGTCATGGTCATCACCGGCGGATCGCGCGGCATCGGTCGGGCAGTGGTTCTGGGCGCAGCGGCGCGGGGCTGGGACGTAGTGTTCTCGTACGTCTCAAACAGCGACGCAGCAGCTGCGACAGCGGCCGAGGCAAAGGCGCTGGGCGTGCGCTGCAAAGTTTTGCAGGGCGACGCGCGTGACGAGGCGCATTTGGCCGCGCTGTTCGATCTGGGCGCCTCTATCGGAACAGTCGACAAGTGCGTGATCAACGCAGGCGTCGTCGATGTGCAAGCCACGCTGGCAGATATGACAGCGGATCGAATTCAGCGGGTCATCGACATCAACGTCGTCGGCGCACTGCTGACTGCGCGCGAAGCTGCCCGCCGAATGCCAAAATCAAAGGGCGGCGCTGGCGGGTCTATCGTTCTGCTATCGTCAGCAGCGGCCCGGCTGGGCGGCGCGAACAACTTTGTCGATTACGGCGCCGCCAAGGGCGCAATGGATACGCTGGCCCGTGGCCTGTCAGACGAGATTTCCGGCGATGGCGTGCGCGTCAACGCTGTCCGCCCCGGCATCATCGACACAGAAATCCACGCTGACGCCGGACTACCTGATCGGGTCGCAGAGATCGGGCATTTGCAACCAATGGGCCGGGCTGGGACTGCTGAAGAAACGGCCGAAGCAATCCTGTGGCTGTTGTCCAATGCGTCATCGTACTCAACCGGCACACATCTGGATGTGAGCGGCGGGCGGTAGTCAGGGCGCCCGTTTTGCCAGCTTAACTGACGTAGCCATAGGGCGATAAGTCGAGCGGGCCTGCAGATCCACCCAACTTTCGCGGCATAACAAGGCCCCTAACCTACCAGTGAAACCGCCCAGCTGTCAGAGCGCGGACCAATCACCCATATTTGGCCTAATTTTCGCCCTCTGAGGTGGTATGATCCGACCCATGAAACACGTAATCCTGATCTTCGCGGCCCTCGGCCTGTCCGCTTGCGCCTCTAACGGCTTGCAACTCAGCGCATCCCAATGCTCCGCCGACTGGCGATCAGTCGGTGTTGCTGACGGCGTCGAAGGCGCGCCTGAAACCAAAATCAACGAATACCGCAGCGCATGCGCACGCACATCCCCATTGGCGTCCAGCGACATTGCAGCGTGGAAGCAGGGTTGGGCTGAAGGTGCAGATGTCGCCTACAACGCAGAACCCCTGCCAGAGGATGAGACCTACGAGGTTGCTGAGGCGCACGATCATTCGCACAGCCATGGCGGCCATTCGCATCGTTCCGGCCCCGTGATTTCACCAAGCGTTTCCATCGGCGTCGGCTCTGGCGGTGTACGGGGTGGCGTTGGTCTTGGTGTTGGCTTCGGCCTGTTCCGGCTGGGGCTTGGCCTTGGGTTTTGAGGGCGCTCGCGTTTTTTGGTCTTCTCGCGCTTGGCGGATGCGCAACCCTTACCGCTGATCAATGCAAGGTCGCCAACTGGCGGGCGCTGGGCGTCGAAGACGGTGCGCTAGGCTATGGTGAAACGCGTTTTCTGGAATACACCAATGACTGCGCAAAGGCAGGCGTCACACCAGATCGAACGGCCTGGGAAGATGGCCGCAAAGATGGGCTACTGCAGTTCTGCACGCCCAAAGGCGCCTATTCTGCTGGTGTTGACGGGCGCCCATTCCGGGGGCGCTGCACGCCAGAGACGCCAGCCCAACTGGCGGCTTTGAAAAAAGGGCAGACCTTCCATACGATCACGGACGAGATTGATTTCCTCCGCATCCAGATCCTTGAGCTGAACCAAGAAATTCGCGATATCTACAACGATTCAGACCGCCATCGCCGTAGGGTGACTTTTGCAGGCATCCGATCAGGCGTGCTGTACGGAGAGATCGCGCGCCTGCGGCATCAAATCCGTCACCTGCGCGAAGACCGTGAGGCTTACCGGTTTTAGGCCGCTACCATGCTAGCCAGTCTTCGATCTGACTTGGCGTTCAAGCTGGCTGTTCCGTCGGGCGCGCTTAACCAACCAAGGGAACAGGAGCCTGATAAGAAGCGTCCAGAAAACAGCGCCGACGCCAAGGAAAACCAGCCCCTGCTGTAATGTGTGATGCCCAAGGTCTTGCCCGCCATGAAAGACAAGCTTCTCAAGCACAGCCAACGCCAACCGCGCCAGTAAAATGAAGCCGGCCGTATATGCCGCCAACTTCCAGTGCCCGAGGCTTGAGATGTCACCTACCGCGCCCCAGTCGATGCCTCGGGCGGTAAAGCGCAATGCCTCGATCACAGCAAGAAAGCAGATAAGCTCAAAGATTGAGACATCGCTGTACTGCCGCAGCAGGTAATCAGCCCCGTAACATATCGCGAGATAGGCCAGATAGACGAGGCAGAATCGCCGAAGTATTGGTGCAAGCTGACCAAGCATCTGTGCTATTCCTCGCTGAGGAACCGTTCAGCCTCCAACGCCGCCATGCAGCCCATGCCCGCAGACGTCACTGCCTGCCGGTAGATATGGTCCGTCACATCGCCCGCCGCATAGACCCCGGGAATGTCGGTTGCCGTGCTGTCAGGTTTGGTGATCACGTAGCCGCCCATATGGGTTTCCAGCTGATCTTTCACCAATTCCGATGATGGCG
This sequence comes from uncultured Paracoccaceae bacterium, assembly GCA_938092015.1. Taxonomy (GTDB): domain Bacteria; phylum Pseudomonadota; class Alphaproteobacteria; order Rhodobacterales; family Rhodobacteraceae; genus Pikeienuella. Next base: position 10,517 of record CALKOT010000124.1, on the reverse strand, counting down.
CATGGCCAATGGCGACGAAGACGCCGTCGCAGGCAATCGTGCTTTCCTCATCGGTCTTCACGTTCCGCACCCTGACACCGGTTACGCCAAGCGGGTTCTCATCACCCAGAACCTCTTCAACAGTCGTATCCCAGACCATCTCGACCTTTTCGTTCTTCATCAGGCGGTGCTCAAGAATCTTCTCAGACCGAAGCGAGTCGCGCCGGTGGATGACTGACACTTTCGATGCGAATTTGGTCAAGAACAGCGCCTCTTCCACCGCTGTATTGCCGCCGCCGATCACGACAACTTCTTTGCCCCGATAGAAGAATCCATCGCATGTCGCGCAGGCAGATACGCCAAAGCCTTTGAACTTTTCTTCCGTCTCAAGGCCCAACCATTTTGCCTGTGCCCCGGTTGCAAGGATGATCGCATCCGCCTCATAAATCGTTCCGCTATCGCCCTTCGCCACAAATGGACGCTTGGACAAATCGAGATCCATGATGATGTCTGAAATCACCTCTGTCCCCATCGCCTTGGCGTGCTCTTCCATCTTCACCATCAGGTCCGGGCCCTGCACTTCGGTAAAGCCGGGGTAGTTTTCAACTTCGGTTGTGATGGTCAGCTGCCCGCCGGGCTGAATGCCCTGCACCAGCACAGGGTCCAGCATGGCGCGGGCCGCGTAGACAGCGGCAGTGTAGCCAGCAGGGCCGGAGCCGATGATGAGAAGTTTCATGGCGCGGGTGTCAGACATCGGGTCTCTCCAGAAAAAAGGTTGAGCCTATGTAGCGACGTGTCGCCTGCGCGCCAAGATGGTGAAACCGATCGTGTCAGCGCCCTCACGTCACAGGGTAATAATATTGCGCAGTCATGTAATTTTCAGTAATAGCATACCAAATCAGACGCACTAAAGGCGTGATGGAGATTAAATGGCCGCCGGTAAAATTGACGCGATTGACCGTAAGATTATGGCTGAACTGCAAGCCGATGGCCGCATGACGAATGTTGAGCTGTCAAAACGACTCGGCATTTCGGCCCCCCCATGCCTTCGCCGAGTGCGCATGCTGGAAGAACAGGGCCTGATCAAAGGTTACCATGCACAGGTCGACAGCCGCGCATTGGGGTTTGAGGTGATGGTCTTCGCCCTTGTAGGACTGTCATCCCAGGCCGAAGCCGACCTCGTCGCATTTGAAGAGTTGTGTGAGGATTGGCCGCTGGTCCGCGAATGCCACATGCTGAATGGTGAAATCGACTTCATGCTGAAGTGCGTCGCGCCGGACCTTTCAACGTTCCAGACTTTCCTGACCGGCGATCTGACGTCCGCGCCAAACGTCGCCAGCGTCAAAACCTCGCTCGTCATTCGCGGCGCGAAGCAACAGCCCGGCGTTCCGTTCGATGTAATGGAAGAACGGGCGGAAGCTGAAAAATAGCGTCCCACTGTGTTTGCGCACCGCGCAAACCACTAGCCACCCGCAGGTCGTTTCCGCGGGGTAGGCGTCGCCTCCAGCACAGCTGTCCCTCGCGCCAACGCCACGGCATCCCGCACTTCGGCGGCATCGATCAAATGCGCCGCAGTTTGTAGGGCGATATGTTCTGCATCATCAAACGTAAACGCCTGCCACGGGTCCTTGCCATCCGTGAAGCCTGACAGGCGTCTTGTGGCGTACACAGCGCCAACATCCCTTTTCCCTTCGTCGCGCAGCACCCAGTCGACAATCAATGTGCCGCTGCTGGTCATGCTGTCACCATTCACGAAGGGCTTTATGATAAACAATTTTGCTGCGCCCAGCGCCTCTTTCAGCGGCAATTCACCCGCAAATCGACGAACCAGCGCAGAAGCGAGCATATTCGATACGCCTTCAGGCGCGCCCGAAGCAGGCTCAACCACCAAAGCCACGTCGCGCGACACAAGCGTGACGTAGATGTCGTGGTCAGCGCGGCGCACATCGGACCGGGCATAGGGGTCATTCTCATATTCTACAGTGCCGTCTTCGGTCAGCCACCAGCGATACAGCGGCGCGTCCTCTACTGCCGCAACCTCAGCCTCCTGCGGCGGGGCGCAGGAGGCCAGTAGCGGCAAAATCAAAAGGACAGCCCAGCGGATCATCGGCGGGGCAGGTCCAGCGACAGGGCAGACAGGCAGTCAGCGCCGGTTTCCGTGACCAACGAGGAACGGCCAAGCGTCATCGCAGCGCCCGTGTCGCTGTCCATCAGGATCATATGAAGAAAGAAAACCATACCCGGCGCCATGATCTGCGGCGATCCTTCGTAGAACATGTCAGTATCCATCCAGCACGGCGAATACTTCGCGCCCAATGAATACCCGCATGCGTTCAGGCGGGCTGATCCCAGCCCTGCCTCGTCCAGCGTTACGGCGTGGGCGTCGAACACGTCAGCCATCGGACGGCCGGGCTTCATCGCTTCCTCACAGGCGAGCAGCGCGTCCTTTGCGGCGGCATGCATCGAGATATGCTCTGGCCACGGCTCTCCGATCACCACCGTGCGCATGTAGGCCGCGTGATAATGGCGATACGCCCCCGCCCATTCCAGCGTCAACTGATCGTTCGCATCCAGCGTCCGGCGGCCTGAATAGTAACGGCACAGAAGGGCGTGGTCGGCTGAGCCGATGATAAACTCATTCCCTGCATAATCACCGCCCAATGCGAAAACCTCGCCTTGCTGAACGGCGAGGATTTCGCCCTCAGAAACACCCGGCGCGATCACATCAAGCGCTTTAAGGTAGCAAGCGTCGCCAATTTCAGCGGCCTTGCGCACATATTCGATCTCAGCGGGAGACTTCACCAGACGCAGCTTTTCAACAATGTCAGAGGCAGGGATCAGGGTGACGAAACCGTCCATCTTTTCCGCCAGCTCCCGCCCGCGTTTCGCTGTCAGACCAGCCGTATCATCCTCAAACCCTAGCTTTTTGCCCTGCAGGCCACGCTCAGCCAGCAACGCCTTCAGATCAGCAGTCGGGTCAGCATCCGCCCCATCCTTCCAAATGCGGATATCGGTGATGGTTGAGGTCAGTTGCGCCTGCCGCAAGTCAGCAGAGCGGGTCAGCAGCACCTCTTCATGGTCGATGACCAAACACTGGAAGAAGCAATATCCAAAGGTGTCGTAGCCAGTCGTCCAGAAATGGCTTTCCGGCGCGAACAGCAGCATCGCGTCAAGGCCCCGTTCTTCCATCTTCGCGCGGAGGCGTTTCAGGCGGTCGGCGAATTCTTCGCGGGTGAAGTGCAGCATGTCATATCTCTCCTATGCAGGCGTGATGGCGGACACCAGCCGCCCATAATCGCCACCGCCTTCGTGGCAGACACGACGATAGGAATAGAATTTGGCGGGGTCAGAATAGGTGCAGTGGCCGGTCCATTCCGCCTGCAGTCCGGCCTCGCGAAGACGGTTCAACAGGTATCCCGGCAGATCAAATTGCATCCGGTCGCCCTGCCCCCCTGCGAAAAAGCGTGTGTTTTCCATGTCATCCGCCATGAACTCATCCATGAATTCTGGCCCGACTTCATATGCGCGCTGACTTATGCACGGGCCGATGGCCGCGTTGATGTTCTCGCGCGTTGCGCCCAATTTCACCATCTCGGCGATGGTCGCATCCGTCACGCCGCCCAACGCGCCGCGCCAGCCTGCATGGGCCGCCCCGACGATGTTGGCTTTCGCGTCCTCAAACAACACAGGGGCACAATCAGCGTGGAGGGCGCCCAGCGCGACACCTTTGGTCGCCGTCACCATCCCATCCAGTTTTGGCCTTTCCCCCTGGTGCGGGCCAGTGACGTGGATCGCATCGGCGGAATGCACTTGATGGACCGTGACCAGTTCAGCGGCATCCACCGTTGCTGCAACCCGCGAGCGATTTTCAGCCACCGCCGCTGGCGCATCATCTGAACCGGGCCCGCAATTCAGCCCTTCATATCGCCCTGCCGACACGCCGCCGATCCGGGTGAAGAACCCGTGCGGGACAGTGATATTGTCGGCGCGTATCGGGGTCAGCATTCAGGCGTCCTCAAAACCGGGCGGGGGCGGCGCGTCAACTGGATAGATCGCCAGCGCTTTGAAGAGAGAGCCCATCTCATCAGGGTGGGTCAAGCGTTTCAGCGCCGCTTCGATGACATCAAGCTGATCCAGCGCCGACCGGGCAAGGCTGGCGGCGCGGGCGCCGATGCCAAGCCGGTTCAACAGATCGCCTTGTGCGATCAGTTGCGAAGTCGCGGCGCCCATGTCCTGGGCCGCGCTGGCCAACGCGCCGAAATGGACATGCGCGGTCAGATCGGCGGTTCCAGGATGGGACAACGGGTCGACATAGGCATGCTCTCGCACAGCCTGAAACGTGTCGGCACCCTCGGGAATCGGCCGCTCATAACCGTAATCCACGATGATCGCAGCGCCGCCATGATCGGCGATCCGCTTGGCGATGGCGCCTGCAAAGGCTTCACCTGAAGGACATCGTTCGCGGATGGCGCCCTCCGGCGCTTCCTCCATCGCTTCGGGCAGGGTTTTCAGGCCGAGCGCCAACTTGCCTTCCTCAACCCCGACAACCGTTTCGCGCCAGCGATCGTTTTGCAGGTGATATTGGCGGATAGGCAGGGCGTCGAAGAACTCATTCGCCAACAAAAACAACGGCCCTTCAGGCAGATCATCGACTGTATCAGCCCAGTTCGGCTGCGGCAGACGTTTTGCCTGCTCCGCTCGCAGCACAGGCGACGTCTCAACCAGCCAAAGTTGCGCGGCATCCGCGAACCCCGGCGCGCGGGATGCTGCGCGCGAGGCGTCTGACATCAGTTGCCCGCTGCCAGGACCAAGCTCTGCCAGTACAAAAGCGTTGGGCGATCCCTGCTCCCCCCAGACCTGCGCCAGTGCAAGGCCCAGCAACTCACCAAACATCTGGCTGATTTCAGGCGCGGTAACAAAATCGCCGGCTTTGCCCAATGGATCGCGGGTCGTGTAGTAGCCGTGTTCGGGATGGCTGAGGCACAACGCCATATATTCAGCCAGCGTCACCGGTCCGGTCGCCTCTATCTGGCGATGAAGAAGCGCTTCAATCGGCGTCATGTCTTGGCGGTGCGGCGGGCATAGACCCAGAACCCAAGGCCAATGGCGATCATTGGCAGGGACAGCGTCTGGCCCATCGTAAAGCCCAGATCAGACGTCAGACGAATGACATGACCCGCCGGGTTTTCGGGCGTGATGAACTGTCCGTCAGGTTCGCGAAAGTTCTCAACAAACGCCCGCGCGAGGCCGTAGCCGATGAAGAACATGCCCGTGATCATTCCCGGCGTTTTCAGCCACCCGCGCCGATGCGCGAGGTAGAGAAGGATTAGCAACAGGGCCAACCCTTCCAGCCCCGCCTGATACAGCTGGCTGGGATGGCGCGGGTCCGGCCCGCCATGGGGGAAAACCATCGCCCATGAGACGTCCGTGGTACGGCCCCACAGCTCGCCGTTGATGAAGTTTGCAAGGCGGCCCAACAAAAGGCCTGGCACGGCAACGATGGCGACGGCGTCGGCCAGCTGGATCAGTGGAACCTTGTGCAGTCTGGCGAAGAAATACGTCGCCAGGATCACGCCGATGAAGCCGCCATGGAAGGACATGCCGCCATTCCACACCTGCAAAATCTCACCCGGGTTCTGCAGATAGTATGCGGGTTGGTAAAAGATCACGAAACCCAATCTGCCGCCAAGGATCACGCCAAACACGCACCAGGTCAGCAGTGATTCAGGCTTTTCGGGGTCCATCGGCGCCGTGTTCCCCAGCCAAAGGGCGGGCTTTTTCATAAGCCCGATCATCATTCTCAGCGCGATCAGCAGCCCCGCCAGATAGGCCAGGGCATACCAGCGCAGCGAGAACGTGAAACTACCGATATCAATCGAAAACAGGACAGGATCGATATTCGGAAAGGGCAGGACGAGGGGCATTGGACGCTCCGACAGGTTTTGAGGTTTCTGCGGGTTGACGCCGGGCAGGTCAAGCGGGTGCGCGCAGGTGATACTGCGTTCCATCTTTTTGCAAAGACATCCTATCGCCAAAAGCCCAAGAACGCCGCAGCCGCGACAGGGTTTTGGCGGTTCGAGCTAAAGGTAGAACGCATTATTGCCTACTTCTGTATCCAGTCGTATACATTTTGAGATAATTTCGGCAGGGCGATGCGCGACGTCAGTAAAACAATCTGGGACGTGATCGTTGTCGGCGGCGGCAACGCGGGCTTATGCGCCGCGATTGAGGCGGCTGAGGCGGGTGCGAAAGTGCTGATCCTTGAGGTCGCGCCAAAGCCCTACCGCGGCGGTAATTCCCGCCACACCCGCAATTTTCGCTGCATGCATCAGGGCCCCTTGTCGGTTCTGACCGGCGACTATGATCCTGACGAATATTATGATGACTTGCTGCGCGTCACAGGGGGTAAAACCGATGAGACACTCGCCCGACTGGCTATCAACACGTCAGAAAGCTGCCTGCCCTGGATGGAGGCGCATGGCGTCCGCTTTCAACCCTCTCTTTCTGGCACCTTGTCGCTGAGCCGCACAAACGCGTTCTTTCTGGGTGGCGGCAAGGCGCTGGTGAACGCATATTACAACACCTGCGCAGATCTGGGCGTTGAGGCGGTATATGAGGCCGAAGTCACTCATATCTCGCTTGAGGACGGCGCGTTCACCGGTCTTGAAGCGATTATCAACGGCGAAACCTACGATATCGAAGGCCGCGCGCTGGTGCTGGCCTCGGGCGGGTTTCAGGGTGACCTCGACTGGCTCGCCGACGCTTGGGGACCGGCGGCGCGAAACTTCCTGATCCGTGGCACGCCCTACAATCGCGGCGTCGTCCTGCGCGATATGCTGGATCAGGGCGCGGTCAGCGTCGGCGACCCGACGCAGTGCCACGCCGTCGCCATCGACGGGCGGGCGCCGAAGTTCGATGGCGGGATCGTCACCCGGTTGGACTGCGTGCCGTTCTCTGTCGTCGTGAACAAGGATGGTGAGCGGTTCTATGATGAGGGTGAGGATGTCTGGCCCAAACGCTATGCCATCTGGGGGCGGCTGGTTGCGGCGCAACCCGATCAGGTCGCCTATTCGATCATCGACGCAAAAAGCGCTGAGCTGTTCATGCCATCCGTCTTTCCGCCAGAGACTGCAGATACGATTGAAGGGCTGGGGCAAAAGCTCGGGATATCAGGAACGAAACTGCGTGAGACGGTCGAAGCCTTCAGTGCAGCTTGCGCGGACGGTGATTTCACCCCGACCGAACTCGACGGGCTGGCGACCAACGGGATCACGCCCGCCAAAACCAACTGGGCGCGTCCGATTACAGAGCCGCCATTCTATGGCTACTCCCTTCGCCCCGGTGTGACCTTTACCTATCTTGGTCTCAAAGTGGACCAGACCGCCCGTGTCGCTGGCCCGGATGGCGATTTACTGAATGTTTGGGCGGCTGGTGAGATCATGGCTGGCTCAATCCTGGGCCAAGGCTATCTCGCCGGGTTCGGCATGACCATCGGCACGGTCTTTGGCCGCATCGCTGGGCAGGAGGCAGCTAAACATGTTGGATAACCCGTCAACCACGGCAACAGCGGAAGCCCGCCGCCAGATAGAGATTTGCAACGCCTGCCGGTATTGCGAAGGCTACTGCGCCGTATTTCCTGCCATGACCCGCCAGCGTGCGTTTGCTGACGGCGACATGACCCAGCTGGCGAACCTCTGCCACAACTGCCGGGGCTGCTATTACGCGTGCCAGTACACCGAACCACATGAGTTTGCGGTGAACCTGCCTGCAGCACTGGCAGAGGCGCGGCAGGACAGCTGGGACCGGTTTGCATGGCCTGGCGTTTTTGCAGGCATGTTCCAGCGGCGGGCGGGGGCGATGATCGCGGTGCTGATCGCCGCCATCGCTCTTCTGTTTGGGATGGCCCTGTGGTTGCAGCCCGAAAGCGGCGAAGGCTTTTATGCCTATCTCAGCCACGGCATAATGGTCGCGTTGTTCACCCCGGCCTTCCTGTTTCCTGTTTTGGCGCTGGCGATTGGCGTGCGCCGGTATTGGAATGAGGTTGGCGGTGAGCCGGTACACTTCGCTGACCTCAGACAAGCTGGCATCGATGCAGCATCACTGAGGAACCTTTCGGGTGGTCAGGCAGGCGCCTGCAACTTTGAGGCTGAAGATCGTTTCACAAACGCCCGCAAACACGCGCATCAAGCCGTGATGTGGGGGTTTTTGTTGTGTTTCGGCTCAACGACCAGCGCGACGATAATGCACTATTTTCTCGACTGGTCTGCGCCCTATGGGCCGTTGACGCCACCCAAACTACTGGGTGTGCCGGGTGGGATTTTGATGACCATCGGCGCGGGGTACCTGGCGTGGGTGAAAACAAAGGCTGACCCCTCACTTGGCGCGAAGGCCTTCGGTGGTGAGGTGGCGTTTACTCTGCTTCTCGGCGCCGTTGGGGCGACAGGATTGGCGCTCTATGCGGCAACTGGAACTGGGGCCGTGCCGGCACTGTTGGCGATCCATCTTGGGTGCGTCCTCGCCTTCTTCCTTACGACGCCATACTCGAAAATGGCGCATGGGGCCTATCGGTTCGCGGCTTTGGTGCGTGAGGCGCAGATCAAACGCCAAAGCCGGGGTGGAACAGAAAGCTAAGCCATGGTTTCACGCGCGATACCATGGCCAGTTTCTTATCCCCATCGCCGTGGATCAGGCCGCTTGTAAGGCGGAAAACGCGTAGTTTCCGCCGCTACGGTCCAGTCCTGATGGTTGCGCACAAACTCCTGCGATGCATCGCGCGGCGGCTGATAATCCCAGCTTGTCATCGCCCCGACTTCCATCCCTGCATGAACAGCGCGGCGACGTTTCTGGTTGGCGATCACGTCAGTGCGTATCGCTTGTGCGTCCCAACGCTGCGCAACCTCCTCAGCAAAGGCCCTTGCGACATCCGCATGGTCTGCGTCATCGGCGAGGTTCACCAACTCGCCCGGATCAGCTTTCAGATCGAACAGTTGAGGCGGATCAACCTCACACGCGATATACTTGAATTGGCCCCGGCGGATCATGAAAATCGGCCAGCTTGGCGCACATTCGGCGCAGTATTCGCCCACTGCTTCGCCGTCATCCTCACCCCCGGCCATAAGCGGCAGCAAAGACCGACCATCCAGCGGCGCGCCCAGCTCTGCGCCCCCGGCAATATCGATAAACGTGGCGGCAATATCGACCAGCGAAACCGGGGAATTACACGTTCCCTGTACTACGCCAGGCCCCGCCATGATCATCGGCACGCGGGCTGAATGCTCAAGGAATGACATCTTGTACCAAAGGCCCCGTTCCCCCAGCAGATCACCATGATCTGAAGTCACTATGACAATGGTGTTGTCGAGTTGCCCGGATTCCTCCAACGCCTTCACAACCTCACCAACCTTGGCGTCGAAATAGGATGTGTTGGCGTAGTACGCCAGGCGCGCCGCGCGAACTTCGTCTTCGTTCGCCGCATCCACATCCGCCTCAATCCCGACCTTCAACCGTTCAGAATGCGGGTCAGATGCGTTGCCAACGACCGGCATATCAATCTCATCATCGTTGTAGAGATCCCAAAATTCTGGCCGCGGGACGTAGGGATCATGCGGATGGATCAAAGAGACAACCATGGCAAAAGGCGACGTCTTCTTCATCGCGTATTCCATGATCCGGCGGCGGGCCATGAAGGTGGTTTCTTCGTCGTACTCGATCTGGAAGGTGGTCGCGGCCGGCCCCGCTTCCTTCACCGAATCCATGTTGTGATACCACTTGTCGATCCGCTGACCGGGGTTCTCCCAATCTGGTGTCCAGGCATGGTCGGACGGGTAGATATCGGTCGTCAGACGCTCTTCAAACCCATGCAGCTGATCGGGGCCGACGAAATGCATCTTGCCCGACAGGCAGGTCATATAGCCTTTGGCGCGCAGATAATGCGCCCAGGTCGGAACACTGGCGCCGAATTCCGCCGCGTTGTCATAAGCGCCGATCTTTGAGACCTGCTGCCCAGCCATAAAACTGGCGCGGGACGGCGCGCAAAGAGGGGAATTGCAGTACGCTGCATCAAACCGCATGCCGCGCTTGGCCAACGCATCCATGTTTGGTGTTTTGACGATCGCGTGGCCGTAGGCGCCGGTGAACTGCGGCGCCAGCTGATCAGCCATGATGAGAACGATGTTAGGTTGGGTCATGGGAAACCTCTCGTTATTTCAATGGGATGAAAAGGTCAGGACGTTCCCGGTGGCGGCTGATAAGCCATCGGTTTGGCGGCGCCACGGCGCATCGCAAGTGGGCTGCGGTCAGGTCTCATGCAGCTACCTATGCGCGGAGAGGCGCTTGGAGCAAGACAAAGCTTGAGGTTTGAGAGGGAGCTGAGCCTCCCCCTTTGAATTGGTCCGCCCCTATAGTTAGGAAAGCGGAGGACCCGAGATGGCTATAAAGAGACCCAAGCCCGAAGAGATTGTCGTGAAGTTACGGCAAGTTGAAGTTTTGATTGGGCAAGGCATGCCCCGGATCGATGCGATCAGACAGATCAGCGTAAC
>CALKOT010000123.1 GCA_938092015.1 uncultured Paracoccaceae bacterium | reverse complement strand
GCAAAGGAGTCCCTCGCGTGCACGTGCGTAAGAAATCGCAAGCTTTTGAGCTGACCCCCGGCCAAACCTTGCTAATCTCTATACTTGAAAAATTGAATTATCTGCGCGGTTCCATAAGCTTATGCGAAAATCACAGGCGACTAGATACTGGTCCGGCCTTAGGGGGCGGCGTTGAATGCACAGCGACCTCAATGGGAAGGAACGCCGGCTCATCAACCGCCGGTTTGGTCCCTTGGAGCCAGCGTCCGCCAGCGCGGCTTCCATTGCCTTGCGCTTCTTCTCTGTTGGTTGGAACCGGGGATCCTTGCGCCAGCCGAAGATCATGTTCCCGTTCAAGCCATGCGCTCGTGCGATGTTTGCCACTGAAGCGCCAGGAACCAGCGCCTCCGCCACAACCCGCTTTTTGAAACCAACAGAATATTTGCCCCTACGGGCCTCTCGCCAAGTCGCCATATTAGATGTCCATCTAACTGCTAAACGGACATCTAAGTCCGCCAATTAGAGAGAGACTCTCATGCCCTCAAAAATGGCGGTAGGGCGGTCAAACCGGAAGCACACGTTGAGTTCATGTGAAGCCGGAATGAAGCCGATTATCCTGCCGACCCTCTGGGGTCGGTTTTTTCTACGTCTTGAGTCTGAAATGCGGACATTACGGTCATCTGACTGTTTCTCTCAGTTATGTTCGCGTCGTCACAAAAGCTGCCATAAGATGAAACGCTCACCCGGGCGCAGCAAGTGGCAAGCATCCAGGAAGGCCTGCAGGAAGAACAAGAACTGCTCCGGCGTTATAGAGGGCCAGACCCAACCCCGGTTGGTTGCTGCGAATCCCAATCCAATATTTCCCAAAATCGAAGATGCTTGCGCCCTCGGGCAGATGCTCAATGAAATCGTGACCAGGGAAAATCGCGATTGCACCTGGCGCTGCATCGCTGAAGGTCGTGATTAATACTAGGATGGTAAACCAGCCGGCGACAACGGCGCCCACGTAGGCACTCCACCTCTTAATAGTCGTGAACATGCTCAAGCCGTAACTTTGCCCCATCTAGTGAGCGTAGACTCGCGGCGAGTTGAGAGACCTTAACCATATTCAGATTACGCCAGTCGCCATAGCCTTGCCGTGCGAAGCTGTAGATTGTGTGCTCTTCGTTCGGTTCTTCCGATAGCGTCGTAAAAAGAATGTCGTCATTGCCTGCAATTTCGACAAATTCACCACCAAGACGCGCCATTTCTGCCAGTAGAAGGGTCAATTGGCGGTAGCGTGGGGTTTCTATTTCGTAACCTGACGGGCGGGCGCCGATGACCGTCACATCTTTCAAAGAGTTAAGCTGCGTTTCGCTTACCCCCCATACAATCATGCGCAACGTCAATTCATCCTGACCAACGGATGCGACCGCGGCGGCGATCACGCGCGCATAAGATGCTTTAACGGCATTCTCAACGCCAAGGGCGAAATTGCGCTCGCTATCTCGCAAACTAACCCCCGCGCTGTCCGACAGGGACTTGGCGGCGCTTGGGAAGTCCCATTTGTACCAAGGTGTTTGCTGCAGAAAAACAGCATACTCAGCTGCTTGCGTGGCGGACAAAGTATCTAGCGGAGCATGCTCGTCGCCTCTGACCAAGACTGCGATCCGTCCCAAGGTTTCTTCATAGGCAGCCTTTGCCAGCAACTCTGCCGTGAAACTTACCCCAATTGTGTAGACTAACTGCTTCGTCGCCCAAGGAAATCCTCCGTGATCGCCAGAAGCCGTGGATAGGGCGCAGGTCGATGACCAAAATCCGCCAATTGAGCTGAGATAGGCAAATTCATGGGGGTCATTTTTGCTGATTACGCGGGCATAATCATCATAGGCATGCACGATGTGCCATTCCGGATAGGTCAACAGCGTCCTGGATTCTGGCCTGTGATACTGAGCGGGCAATATTGCGTCATAGTCATCAGAGCCAACATCGCTGGAGCAGGCGATCTCGACATACGCTATAGGTGATAGAAGCCCAGCGACAATCAATACAAGGGCGGCCCCCAGTCGGGTGACCCATTTGATCAAGCGGTGCATCATCGACGATCCAGCCTATACCCGGCCCAAAGCGCAAATCCTCCCAAGGCGATATGAGGCAGGTTGGCGAGAACCCGAAAAATCGTGAATGAAAGACCAGCAGACGGGTTAGTGAAGATACCAAAGTCCAGATAGCCATAGCCGGTAAAGAATCCGAATACGCCATCCCCAAGATAAAGCCAACCAAAGATAATCAGGAAGATTTGCGAAGCACGGCGGCTTATGAATGCGGCTGTTAGCGCCCAGATGGCGGAGGCGAGATGCAGCGCATCGTCAAAAAGGTCGAGCGCGAAAATTCCGAACGCCAGACCCTGATCATCGGTTAGCCCCGGGATGTAATTCAGCGCGGCAGCGCCAAGAAGCACAATGAAATAACCGAACGAGATTTTTCGAAGAATGTTCATAGAGTCTCAAGATAGGTTGCCCAAAGATTGTTTTGAAAAACAAGTTGTGGATCAAGCGCTCTCTTCGCTGCGGCGAACTCTGCCGCTCGTGGATAGGCCCGGGTGAACTGATCCTGCCGTGCATGAGGCCGGTAGGGCAGATAATAAGTACCGCCGATCGCAATGACCCCATCGATAAGCTCTTGCGTCATCCGCGCCATATCCGCGTCGGCGCGGATCGTCAGCTCTTGGCTAAACGACATCACAGCAGCGATCCTTGGCTCTGGCGCATAAGCAAGCCAACTGTCCGGGTCGGTATCGACAAACCGAAGCGTTATGTTGAGAAATTCCTGAAATGAACCGGGGATGACCAATTTGCACAGATCAATGAACTCTGCAAAACGGTCGGGAGAGACAAAATACTCATGCAGAATGTCAGTCCGGTTCGGGTTGCGGTCGTCCAAGGTGGCTACTGGCTCGTTGATGAGGCTATTGCGTGTCGTGGGGCCACCGCCGACCGCTGGGCCCAACTCAGTTTCAGTCCACCAGCGAAGCCTTTTCGTTTTTTCATTGCCCAATTGTGCACGGTAGATATAGCGCGCAATTTTTGACATCGCTCCGGATCCTGCCGCCGCTGGCAATTCACTTTGGTCTTCGCTTGGCCGATACGTGATCATCAGCGCCTGATCGAAAAAGGTGTTGCGATCAACATTCAGCCTTCCGTAAGCCATGTTGACGCGATCATCCTTCAATGCGTCTGCAAAGCGCAGGCCAAATTCTTTGGCGGGCATCTCATCGTAGGCTGGCTCCAGCCGTGCATTCTGCGCGACGTTGATTTCCATACTTACAATAGCGCCGGTGAGACCGTAACCCCCCATCGTCATTCGAAAGAGGTCCGAATTTTCGGTGCGCGAGCATGTAACCAAATCCCCATCGGGAACCACAATCTGGCAAGAGCGAACTGTCGACCCCATCGGTCCTTGGCGAACGGGCCATCCATGTGCGTTGACACAGAAGGTTGCTGCTACACCAAAATCATTGTTCGACTGCATGACCCTTGGCCCATAACCCAGCGGATCAAGTTGGTTGATCACGTCGCTCCACCGGGCGCCTGCGTGAATCTGCATCGTCTCATTCGCAGTATCAGGTTCCAGCCAGCTATTTTGAAAAGTCAGCGCATGTCCATTGCGGGGGATTGATTGCCCGCCCATTGAATGACGGGCGGCGCTCACATTGACCGGCCTGTTTTCTGCACGCGCCTCAGCAATTTCGCCCCTGATCGCGGCCACGAGCGTTTCATCAGGGTTTTGGGTAAGCACCAAATGCCGAAAGATCGGCGTTTCGCTAAGGCCACTTATATCGTTCAGCAAATTGGGCGCACTAGACGGCTTGATCCGACGCGTGCCGTCGAGAACCGGGATCGACGCTCCAAATTGCCCTGAGACCCAACCACCGATGACGGCTCCACCGCCGAATAGTGCAGCTCGTCTGGAAAACTTCTTCATAGCGATAGTCACCTTAGCAAAAATCTGGTTTCGAAAAGCTATGCACTCAGGTCAGGCGTTGCTAGGGTCAATCGCACGTGACATCATTTTTTTCAATTACTTCAAAACCTTCCAAGAGCTCTTTTTCGAAAAGGCCGGGCACTTCGATCTGCGGTATGTGGCCTGCCTTCGACATGACAAGCAGGTGCACGTCAGAAACTAGGGCCGCCGCCGCCTCGCCCTGGGCGGGCGGCATAACCGTGTCATCTTCGCCCATAAAACACCGTTGTTAGGTAAAGTGCGCGGTAACTTTCTTCGCGCGTACTTAGGGCGTTTTGAGGCGAGTGTAACAATGCTGGCAGCCATTCCGCAAATGCAGCCGTGCTTCCCTCACGCTTCATGGGCTATTGGAGAACATCGACAACTTCGTCGTTTGCGGCAGTCGTCACCTCGAGAAGAGAGGCCAGAAACTGTTTGGTCAGTAAAGGGTTGATGATAATGGTGGCCACTCGCTTGGGCGGCTGCTTTCAAATTTCAACTTCATGGAAGAGTCATAGCCTGTTGGTCTGCTTCGGGCTCGAAGCTGACCTTTGCCTGAGCTCTAAGAGCAGCCTCTGGCGCTCACCTTATACCAACGCTCACTGATCAGAACTCATGGGCCCACTTTCGGCGTCCGATTGAGGTGATACGCCACGGCTGATCCATGAGTTTGTTCCAGCTTTCGCAGCAAAGGGCGACGATATCGTCGTAGTTCTTGAACACTCGAT
>CALKOT010000122.1 GCA_938092015.1 uncultured Paracoccaceae bacterium | reverse complement strand
CGACGAGGCTTTGGGCGTCGCTCTTGCAGGTCGCGCACAGATTCGTCGCCCGTTGAACAGCCGCATTCAGGTTACCGTCTCTGTCGTCGATACCAATGGCGAAATCCTTGGCATCGCTCGAACGCCGGATGGCCCAATCTTTGGTACGGACGTGTCACTTCAGAAAGCGCGGACTGCAATGTTTTTCTCGTCGGCGACCGCTGGCGATGAAATGGACCAGATCCCAGCCATCAACAGCGCGGCCGCCTTGAAAAGCATTGGCGTTCTTCTTCCTGATGGCCTTATCCCGGACAGCCTGACCAACCCGACCGAAGGTCAGACAATCATTCTGAACTCTGGCTCTTCTTACGTGCAAGCGGCCCGCGCTTTTGTTGGGCCGGACGCCTTGACCGGCCAGAACGCCTTCTCCGACCGCGGCAACGGCAACCTCAGCCGCCCCTTCTATCCAGATGGGATCAACGAACGGAAGAATGGAGATGAAACACCAAACGGTCCGTTCAGCCGCCCATTCAACTCTGCCGATACGACGCAGAACTGGTCGCCATTCTCAACAGGGTTCCAGTTCGATCTAGTTGGCCCGAACATTCTGCAGCATATCCTGTTCACGCTGGGCCTGACGTCAGATAGTGCGGTTGGTTGTTCAACTTTCGCAGGCAGCAACCTGTTGCCACCTCGTAATCCGTTCGCCTTCCCGCGCTCAGCTCTGGCAAATGGCGCACAGATCTTCGCCGGATCAGTTCCAATCTATCGCAACGGCGTTCTGGTTGGCGGTCTCGGAGTGTCTGGCGACGGGATCGATCAAGATGATATGATTTCCTCTCTTGCCTTACGCCGGGCAGGTCTGAAACTGCAGAATGGTCTCGGCCATGCGCCAGAGGCAATCCGGTCTGACCAAATTGTGCCTATTGGAGGGGACGGCAGCCGCCTTCGCTATGTCAGCTGTCCGTTCACTCCATTCATCGCCAGCAACATCCAGAACGCGTGCGAGACTTTGTGATAGCCATGTCGACAGCCAAGGTTCAGGGGGCTGACCAATGAAACGACCCATTCTTAGCGTCAAAGGATGCCTTTCTGGCACCGTCGCTGTTCTTATGCTGATGGCTTTCGCGCCCATCAGCGCAACAGCTGCTCAGCGGGGCGCGACTGCGCTGCTTGAAGATCGTGAAATTGTTGGCTTCAGTCAGGTTCTGCGGCGGAACTCAGGTCCGGATGTTACGAAAACAGCCCCGGAAAACCCTGTCGCGCCTGTGCCCGAAGTGCAGAAGGAAGAAGCCGATGAACTTCGCAAGAAGCTGATCGAAGAACAAAGCACAACGCCACCGAAAGAAGGCGAGGCGGGCTGGTCATCAGCGACTAAAAATCAGGATACAGAGACAACGATAGAGGACCCCTATCTAAACGTTCGTCCCGGCGGCTTCCTTTTGTCTGGTCGCGAAACCCTTACAGGTGAACGCGTTGGCCGAGGCATCAACGACCCTGAACGTCGACGCCCCGGCAATGGCGCGTTTGTGCTCGAGGCTGAGCCTTATATTGATCCGGAATCAATCGCCATGCCCCCACCACGAGCAGCTGGACCGGATGATTTCCTACCTGTTCCAGACAGATGGCGTTTGGTTGATACTCTGGGGATCATCAAGGAAAATCCGCTTGATCCCTATAACCAGAACACTCTCAAGGGTGATAAGCCCATCTGGGATGGGGCATGCTTTCCATTTCTTGAGCCGATCCTTGGCAAAAGCGAAACAGATTGCTTCCTGATCCTTTTGGGAATTTCGGATACGGTTTTTGAGCCACGCTCGTTCCCGACGCCAACGGGTGTCCAAACAACCAATCGGGCCGGCACGGACAATCTATTCGGCCAACCTGAGCAGTTCATTTTCAACCAGAACCTAATCCACGGGTTCTCACTTGTTAATGGTGATACTGCATTCCGCCCGCAAGACATCGAGTTCCGCTATACCGGCGTCGCTAACATCAACTATGCTGACACGCAGGAACGCCGCGTTCTGCGCGCCGACCCTGGATCAGGCAAAAATCGTCTGGCGCAGCACTATGGCGTGCTTGAACTGTTCGCAGACTACCACGCCGCCAACATCTCCGACCGGTATGACTTTTATTCAATCCGTGCGGGTATCCAGCCGTTTAGCTCAGACTTCCGCGGATTTGTGTTTCAGGACAGCCAGTTGGGCGCCCGGTTCTTTGGTAATTGGGACAATAACCTGTGGCAGTACAACCTCGCATGGTTCCGTCGGCTTGAGAAAGACACAAACTCTGGCTTGAACGACGTCTTCAAAGAACCGCGGCAGGACGATGTCTTTATTGCCAACGTCTACCGGCAGGATTTCCCGGTCCTTGGTTTGACCTCACAGGGTACGTTCATCTGGAACCGCAACCGCGAAGGTAATGAACGGTTCTTTGACGACAACGGCTTCCTTGCCCGTCCTTCATCCTTCGGCTCGCAGCGCGGACGCGACTATGATGCGTTCTATCTTGGCTACAACGTCGATGGTCGCATTGGCCGTATCAACCTAACAGGCTCCGCGTACTATCTGTTCGGCTCTGACGATAACATCTTCACCGAAGAAAGCGCGAACATCAGCGCATTCTTTGCGGCGGCCGAAGTGTCGATCGACAATGACTGGCAACGTTATCGCCTGTCAGCCTTGTATTCATCGGGCGATAATGACCCCTATGATGGCACCCAGGGTGGCTTTGATGCGATCTTCGAGAACCCACAGTTTGCCGGCGGCGATACCAGCTACTGGATCCGTCAGCAGATCCCGCTGATCGGCGCAGGCGGTGGTGGTCTATCGTCACGCAACGCGGTCATCCCGTCGCTGCGGTCATCAAAAGAACATGGCCAGTCCAGCTTTGTGAACCCGGGCATCATTCTGATCGGCGCAGGCGCTGACTTTGATCTGGCGCCTGAGTTCCGGCTGTCCTTCAACGCCAACTACATGTGGTTCGACAATACGTCGTCTCTGGAAGCGCTGCGTCTACAGGGCGATATCGACAGGGAAATCGGCTTCGATATTTCGACCGCCGCAATCTGGCGTCCTTTCCAGCACCAGAACGTCGTGTTCCGTCTGTCCGCCGCGGCCCTCATACCCGGCAAAGGCTTTCGCGATATTTACGGCGCTGAAGACGGCCGCGACTTCTACTACTCCGTTCTCGCCAACCTCGTCCTAACATACTGAGGCGACGCTCATGCTACGCTCACTCCTAGCCACTCTGATCGTCACACTTGGCGCTACTGTTGTTCTCGCTGCTGGTGGCGAGAAACCGGTGGAAAGAGAATACCCGGTCTATCCCCCTGCCCCCTATGGGCAGACGCAGGAAGAGGTCGCGGTAAAGTCCGCTGGCTGTATCTCCTGTCATGAAAAAACCGACAGCGCATCGATGCACATCTCAGGCGCTGTTGCGATCGGGTGCACCGACTGTCACGGCGGCAATGGTGAACATTTCCGCGACAAGTCGATCAAACCGGGTAGCGTCGAGTACACGAGCATCCTGAAGAAGGCTCACGTCCTGCCGCTTTACCCCAAGACCTGGCATTGGCCGACATCGGCGAACCCCAAGGCCAGCTACACGCTGCTCAACAAGGAAAGTCCTGAATACCTGCGCTTTGTGAACCCGTCAGACTATCGCGTTGTGCGCGAAGGTTGCGGCGCCTGTCATATGAAGCAGATCCAGGCGGCTGAGCGGTCCCTAATGGCGACATCCGCCATGCTCTGGGGCGGTGCTGCATACAATAACGGCATCCTGCCTTTCAAACGCTACGTGCTGGGCGAAGCGTACACCCGCGATGGTGAGCCTGCTGTCCTCGACAGCCCCGTCGCAGTCACACCAAAAATGGCAGCGCGCGGAATTCTGCCAAAGCTCTACCCCCTGCCCGCATGGGAAACGATCCCGGCAGCTGACGTTTTCCGCGTGTTTGAGCGTGGGGGCCGCAACATTATCACCCAGTTCCCAGAGATCGGCTTGCCCAACGCGCTTGGTCAGCTTCAGCGACTGGAAGAACCGGGCCGCCCGGATATCCGCCAGTCAAACCGCGGCAATGCTACCGGCATCCGCGTCGCGATCCCGGTTCTGAACATCCACAAAACTCGCCTGAATGACCCGCATACCTGGTATCTTGGCACCAACGACCAGCCCGGCGACTATCGCACATCGGGCTGCGGCGCCTGCCATGTCGTTTATGCGAATGACCGCGAATGGGTCTCCTCCGGTAAATACGCCAAGCATGGCAACAAGGGGCAGACCATCACTGTCGACCCAACCATCAATGGCGAGCATTTCCCGGAAATGGCCGGTGAAAAAGGCCACCCGCTGCAACATGCCTTTACTTCGGCCATTCCAACGTCGTCTTGCATGTCTTGCCACATGCACCAGCCGAACATGTTCGTTAACACGTACCTTGGCTACACGATGTGGGATTACGAATCTGACGCGCCCTTGATGTGGCCCGAACAGCAGATTAATCGCCGTGATCGCGACCTTGGTAAAAAGCATGACAAAAATGAAAAAGTCGCAAGCCGCGCGTACTATAAAAAGTACAAGAAGGCCAAAGGCGAGAAGATCGAGAAGAAATCAGACGAAGGCTATAAACCGTGGGAGCGGATGAGGGAGATCCTCGATCGCAACCCCGAAGCTGCGGCTGCAGGCGGCAAATGGGCTGACCTGAAATTCCTCGAAGAGGTCTGGACCAAGGTTAACCCCAAAGCCAAGGACACCCAGTTCGCCGACTATCATGGTCATGGCTGGAACTTCCGCGCCATCTACAAACGTGACCGCGAAGGCAACCTGCTCGACAAGGTTGGCAACAAGGTTTCCAACAACGATCCGGACAAGTTCGACAAAGCGGTTCACATGAACTCAATCCATGCCGAAAAAGGCATGCATTGCGTCGATTGCCACTTCTCTCAGGATGGTCACGGCAATGGCTACATCCATGGCGAAGTAGCCCAGGCCGTTCAGATCCGCTGCAAAGATTGCCACGGAACCGCCGATGCACTGCCATCGCTGCGGACATCCGGCCCAGCCGCCCGTCCCGGCGGCGAAGATCTGACGCTGATCCGTAACCCAGACGGCAAACGCCGCTTTGAATGGGTCGGCGGTAAGCTGATCCAGCGCTCAATCGTCAACCCCGGCCTTGAATGGGAAGTGTCGCTGGTCAAAAGCACCGTCACTCCGGGCAAGCGCGACTACAACGCCAAGGCTGCGCGCGCCAAGCTGATGAGCAAACTGTCATCGGGTTCGGACACCACGTTCGAATGGGGCACAGGCATCGCCAAATCTGACCTCGCGCATAGCGACGAAGAGATGGCCTGCTTTGCATGCCACACATCCTGGACGACATCTTGCGCCGGTTGCCATCTGCCGATTGAAGCGAACTGGAAGACCGAGCGGAAGCACTATGAAGGTGGTGAGACCCGGAACTGGGCGTCGTACAACCCGCAGGTTGCGCGCGATCAGATCTATCAGCTGGGCAAGCATGGGCCAGCCAAGAACGGCATCATCGTACCGGTCCGGTCAACATCAGCCCTGATCCTGTCTTCAACCAACATCAACCGTGAGCGGATTTACATCCAGCAGCCGCCCGTCGCGGCCTCTGGCTATTCTTCGCAAGCGCTGGCGCCTCACTTCCCGCACACCTCGCGGAAAGAGGAAACCAAAACCTGCACCGATTGCCACGTGTCGGAAGAAAACGACAACAACGCAATTATGGCGCAGCTGCTGATCCAAGGCACAAACTTCGTCGACTTTGTCGGCCACCACGCCTTTATCGGCGGTCAGGGCGGTCTGCAGGCGGTTCGCATCACCGAATGGGAAGAACCCCAAGCGGTGTTTGGGTCATACCTGCACAAATACGCCTACCCGTCTGACTGGAAAATGATCCAGTCTCGCGGCAATGAACTTGCGTGGGATGAGCGGAACATGGTGTCCAGCCATGGCGCACCCGGCACTGTCGGATGTATCCAGCTGCGTGGCGAGTATCTCTACGCCAGCCAGGGCGACGGCGTGCAAGTCTATGATGTCGCCTCAATCGCCAACAAAGGCATCAGCCAACGCATCATCACGGCCCCGTTCGGACCGCTTGGTCACGACGCGCACATCAGCACGAAAAACGCCACATGCGTCGCATTGCCAACGGAACAGCCAATCGCACCGTTCAAGCAGCAGCTTTATGGCCCAGAGTTGATGTTTGAGACCAACCTAGAGCAACCATTCCACCCGCTTTACAGCTACGCCTACATCTCGGATAGCGAAGAAGGCTTGGTCGTATTCAACTCTGAAACGTTCCAGGATGGCGAGCCGCGCAATAACTTCATCGAACGCGCTGCGACCTTCAATCCGAATGGCGTGCTGGATGGCGCAAGCTTCCTGAAAGTTCGCGGTGAGTTCATCTACATGACGACCCCACGCGGCGTTGTTGTCGTCAACATAGACAATCCAACCAGCCCTGAACTGGTTACGGAAATCCCGATTGCTGGCGCGCGTTATGTCGACCACATGTTCCGCTACCTCTTTGTCACCTCTGACAAGGGTCTGCACATCGTTGACGTAACAGAACAAACAGCGCCGAAGATCGTGCCAGACGCCTTCATTCCACTGGCGGATGCGCAGAACCTGCATGTCGCCCGGACCTACGCCTATGTGGCGGCGGGCCGTGAAGGTATGGCGATCATCGATGTGAAGAACCCCGAACGCCCATCCGTCTTCAAGATGGAGACTGCAGGCGGCAAGATCACGGATGCAAGGGACATTGTGGTTGGTTCGACCAACGCATCCCTCTTTGCGTATGTGGCTGATGGGGTGAACGGGTTGAAAGTTCTGCAGCTGACATCACCTGATTTGCAGCCGAACTTCTACGGCTTCTCCCCTGCTCCGAACCCGGAACTGATCGCCTGGTGGAAAACCGATTGGCCCGCCGTATCGCTTTCCGAAGGTTTGAAACGTGATAGGGGTGTTGACGAAAACGGCAACCAGATCTCGGTCTTCGGCCGTATCGGATCACGTCCGTTTAATGAGCCAGAGCAACGCGCCTTCTACCAGAAAGATGGCCAGATCTATCGCGTGACGGACGAAGTTCGCACGCAGGATCGGGTTGGCGGACGCCGCGCTTCGTCGTCATCTTCATCGGGTGGTTCATCGGTTGTCAGCAACGATCGCTAACGATTGAGAAGATATGCTAATTATGAAAACGCCGGCTCAGACTTGAGCCGGCGTTTTCGTTGTGTCATCGCAGCGGCGAAAGATGTCGGACCGGACAGATGTCACCTCGCTAAACTGCTGAGTTGATGCACAACTCTACTTTCTCTTTCGATCTTTATGCCCAATTGGGTGCAATCATTATGCAAGACCGAAGAGACCCCTACCTTCGTTTTATGAAACACAGCAGTAAACACTGAGCGGATTGGCTCAGTGACTAGGCTGAGTTCAAGGTCTCGCCTTACTGCACGATGTTTGCACTAAATCTCTATGAAGTGCGTCGCTGTCTGATCGTCGATCCGAGTGAACCCTAAAGCGTCATAGAACTTATCCGCGCTGTCATCGGACGTGCGAAGCCTGACAGTCTTGAAGGAAGGTTTACTAGGTCTCAGCAATTCACGAACAAGGCTTGCCGCAATCCCACGTCGCCTGAATTTTCTCAGGACATATATGTATCGAAGGCGTCCAACGCGGGTATCGAAATACGGATCCAGATTGACGCCTCCACATCCGACCAGCAATTCGTTCACGAAGACGCCGCAAAAAAATTTGCCGCGCTTTTGGAACGTGTTCTCACCGGACCTTGCTTCATCAAGCAACCGATACACGAAAAGGTACCCTTGGCCCCGGGCTTCGGCGGCGAGTGGTTCAATCAGATCCGAACATGGGTCGATTGGGGCGATGGTGATTTAAACGGGCATGGTGCAACCGTAGCATTCAAGCCCATCCGTGTCCGCATTGCAGGTCCCAATGGCCCTATCAGGGAAGATGCGAACAGTGGTTCAATCGGGCTGGTTCGAAATGACGTTAGGATAAATCCAAAATCTATCTGGTCGCCTGTGATTTTCGCATAAGCCTATGGAACCGCGCAGATAATTCAATTTTTCAAGTATAGAGATTAGCAAGGTTTGGCCGGGGGTCAGCTCAAAAGCTTGCGATTTCTTACGCACGTGCACGCGAGGGATTCCTTTGCTGACTCCGATGTGGTTCGATCCCATTGTTGAGATTGAACATTGAGGTTCGTGATGCGCCCGCA
>CALKOT010000121.1 GCA_938092015.1 uncultured Paracoccaceae bacterium | reverse complement strand
AAGGGAGAAAATCAAAAAACTGACAATCCGACAGCGACGCTTGCAACATCAAAAACAAGCAGCATAATCAAGCATACAAACGAGCCAGAGCCTCCAATGCTCAAAACGCTCTGATGCCCCACTTTATACGACGACGGACATGGGTTCTTGGACCTGAATTCAAGCTCTCCGGCATGTTTACCCAGACGAATGGCCCGTCTTCTTAAGGAAAGGCACGTCCGCTTTGTCCTGTTGACACTGACGTTGAATTCCGAGCGATCCTTGAGGAATTCACCATAGATTTCAGCGTGAAAGTCGCCATCTCTTCGCATCACCGCGACTGCATCGGAGTGTCTGTCTCTATCGGCTTGACGCGTTTCCAAGCCTTCTTTCGCCAAATCGACCTTGCGGCCAAATCGCTGTGCCAAGTTAGCGACGAGATACAGTGCAACCCCAGCAAACAGTACTGCACCAACGACCTTGGAAGACAGTTCCCCCACATCTGTGAAAACCGGCTGCCAACCAAAACCCAATATCTTGTAACTAAGGGTGACAGCAGCGAAGATAAACATCGCGCCAAACAAACCAGAGATGGCAAGCAGGTCGGTCAATTTCCGATCCTTGCCGCCAAACATCAGTTTCAGCGCATGGCGGGCAGAGGATCCTTCCGCGGGTTGGTTTGATTGGCTTGATTGGCTTGATTGGCTTGATTTTAGAGGCAGCCAGTATCGGGTCAACGCTTCGTCGTCCCCACGATCACCGGAATACAGCAATCCTTCAGTTTCATCATCGTCATGAATCCGACAGGTTATCTTCCCAAGATCTTGCCGTTCCTTCGAAACAAGGTTTTGGCAACGGAACCTCTTCGAGTCAGCAAAGCCCGAACACTTCATAACAATTCTCCAAACAATAGATTCAACGAATCACGCCAGAATGAATTGGATCAATTAAAGAAGCCCACGTTACTTCAACGTGACTCGCGCTCGCATAGCCTGAATTGGCTATGGATAATGCACCGACGCCAGATACAAACCATCAGGTGGTGAGACAGGTCCGCACCGTGCCCGGTCCTTCGCCTCAAGCGCCTGACGCACATCGTCTGGCGCCCATTTTCCGGCGCCAACCCGCTCCAGCGTGCCAACAAAGCTGCGGACCTGATTGTGCAGGAAACTACGCGCACGGACGTGGATTGTGATCTCATCCGCCGCCTGATCAACCTCGACCGCATCGACCGACTTTACTGGTGATTTCGCCTGACACATCGTTGACCGGAACGTCGTAAAATCATGATGACCAACCAGATGCGCAGCCCCGGCCCGCATAGCATCGACATCCAGCGGCGTCTGCACTTTCCACGCCAAACCCTTGTCATAGGTCAGTGGCGGCCGGCGATTGATGATACGAAACAAGTAGCGTCGTTCTATTGCTGAGAAACGGGCGTGAAACTCATCATCCACGACCTCAGCTGTAAGCACTGCGACGGGCGCGGGGCGAAGGTGATGGTTCAGCGCCTCCATCAGGCGAAACGCTTCCCAGTCGCGCGTCGTATCGAGATGCGCGACCTGACCCAGCGCATGAACGCCGGCGTCGGTCCTGCCCGCCCCCTGAACAAAAGAAGGCTCACCTGTCAGGGTCTCAGCCGCCTTTTCCAGCACTTCCTGCACAGAAGGCTGATCCTTCTGGCGCTGCCAGCCCGCAAAAGGGCCGCCCTGGTATTCGACAGTGAGTTTGTAGCGTGGCATCGGACGGCGATAGCGCGGAAATGCAATCATGGAAAGGTCAGAGGGTCTTCAGATATGTCGCAATCGCCATTCGGTCCTCATCAGACAGCTTGGCGGTGTTCTCAATGACATCGACCATCGCACCGCCGGCGCTGTCGTATTCAGGCGTAAAGCCGGACCTGAGGTATTCTGCGATATCGACAACAGACCATTCGCCAACCTTCGCGTTGGGCCCTGCAAGCGCTGGTATGCGCCCCGGTCCATCCGGGCTGGGCGCGCCGCCAAGCCAGTTGGCCAGCACCATCCCGCCGCTTATGTCCCTTGGGGTATGGCATTCACCGCAATGCCCCGGTCCCTCCACCAGGTAGCGACCACGCGCCAGCACCGGATCGGCTTCACCAATCTCCTGGATCGATCCGGTCCTGACGTGCAGCCGCTTCCACAGGCCGAGGCCGCGCCTGATGCTGAAAGGAAACCCGACTTCGGACGGCTGGCTTGATGCCGATGATGGTGGCAGCGTTTGGATATACGCCCAAAGATCAGCAGCGTCAGAGGCTGTCATCCGAGCGTAGGAGGCGTAGGGGAACGCCGGATAATAATGTTCGCCTTCCAGGGATACGCCATTCAGCACGGCGTTAAGAAATGTAGCTTCGTTCCATCCGCCAATCCCCTGCGATGGGTCGGGTGAGATATTTGGTGCGATGAAAACGCCAAACTCGGTCGGAAACCGTTTTCCGCCAGCCAACAGCAGCTTCTCCTCACCTTCAGCTTTGGGGGCTGAATGACATGACGCGCAGCCTGCGATGTTGAAAACCACTTCGCCATTGGCCAGATTTCGCGCCCCGCCCGGTGATGCGGGCGGGTTGGCGGGCGCAGTCACCCATTGAAAAGTCAGGGCGCAAACGACGGCGATGCTCAGCAGCCAGATCGTGGTCTTTGACATCGCTCGCCGTCCTTTGTGCTTATGGGCGGACTATTCCTCGTCGCGGAAAGGTTTGTGGCAACCGCCGCAGGATTTGCCAACGTCGCCGATACCGCCACGCAGCGCATCAAGGCCATCACCCGCGACCAACGCAAGATCTGCTGACGCCTTTTTCATCGCAGCGCTGGCTTCGCCGATCTTGGGCCAGGTAGTCCATGCTTCAACTTTGGCGCGGGTTTTGCCGGGCATAGCTGTGCTGTCTGTGCCCTGAGGCCACATCGCCATACCATTTAGCGCGGCAAGTGCAGCAAGGTTATTGGCTGCGGCGCTGGCGGCAGCGGCGTCATAGTCCACCTCGCCCTTCGCCATGGCCCCCAGATGGCTGATGTTGAACGCATAGAGCTGCATCTGAGCCTTACGAGCACCTATCGCCTTTTCGGCGGCTTTGTCTGCAAACACCGGCGCAGCGACGAAACCCATCGTTGCGACTGCGAGAATTGCGGTTTTGAGCGTTCTGTTC
Organism: uncultured Paracoccaceae bacterium; assembly: GCA_938092015.1. Classification (GTDB taxonomy): domain Bacteria; phylum Pseudomonadota; class Alphaproteobacteria; order Rhodobacterales; family Rhodobacteraceae; genus Pikeienuella. The sequence goes on along the minus strand of CALKOT010000121.1, from coordinate 14,325 downwards.
ATTAGCTATCTCCCTGAGGTTAAAGTGGCTACTCGGCGAATAGACTAGGCGGGCGCCGATTATGTGTACATTCTCTATAATATGAGGGTAGAATGTGCGTATATGCACAAAATTCGCTGGGATGATCTACAATATGTTTACGCAGTCGCCCGCCACGGCGCACTAAGCGCGGCGGCGCGTGAGCTTGGCGTAAATCACGCGACTGTCCTGCGACGGATAACAGCATTGGAAGCGGCGCAGGGCGTTACGCTATTCGACCGCCCCCCCGGCGGATACCGCCTGCGCCCTGAAGGTCACGATCTGCTGGCGACGTTGGATGGAATAGGCGTGGCTGTTGAGCGTCTGGAACGGATGTTACCCACCTTTGGGAAGGATCTGGAAGGTTCGTTTCGCATCACGACCACCGATTCCATCGCGGACATTCTGATGCCGCGCTATCTGGCTGACCTGCAACGGGTGCATTCGAAACTGAATGTCGAACTTTTGGTCTCAAATACGCCGGTGGACCCCAAGCGTCACGATGCTGAAATCTCTATCAGACCCGTTCTGGAACTTCCCGATGGGATGGAGGGTCGGCTGGCGGCCACCATGAATTTCAGCGCCTATCGCGCCAAGGGCGTACCTAAATCAGCGCGCTGGCTGGGCCTGTCGGGCAGACTTGTTCGATCTCCGCTTGGAGCGTGGCAAGCCGAACAACCTGATGAAACGCTTGGGTTTCGCGCTGACAGTTTCCTTACCCTTGCACGGATGGCGGAATCCGGGCTTGGCCCTGTTATGTTGCCAAGTTTTGTAGGCGCGTCGTCAGACAAGCTTCTCGCGATACAAGGCGCGCCGCCATTCAAGACCAACATCTGGGTCGCAGCGCATCCCGATCTGATCAGAGCAGAAAGGGTGCAAGTCGCCATCGATTTTTTCGCTGACGCGCTGGCGGCTGATCCAAGACTACCAGGTTAAGGAAGGTATTATCACCGTCAAACGCATCGTAATCGACATCGCAACCAATGATGTCCCCGCAATCCAGACGTTCTATCAGGATCTCTTTGACCTAAGCCCGGTGATGGATCAGGGCTGGATCGTAACGCTGGCCTCAGGTGAGGCGGCAAAAGTCCAGCTTAGCATTGCGTCCGAAGGCGGGTCTGGAACGCAGGTTCCCGACATGTCGATCGAGGTTGATGACGTCGACGCCGTCTATGCCCGCGCCAAATCGCTGGGTGTTGAGATTGTCTACGACCTGACGGACGAGCCATGGGGCGTGCGCAGGTTTTATGCCCGTGACCCGGCAGGCAAGGTGCTGAACATTCTAGCGCACGCTGAATGACGCCTGCCCCAAAACCACCCTATTCTAAGCCCTTCCCCCATTCACCGCAGGTCCCATATAGGCTTACAGAGTTCAGGAGGGGCGATTGGGCGTCACCGATATTGCAGACGAAATTCTTCGCTTTGCAGAAGAAACCCGTGATGCAGCAGCTGAAATACTGTTTGAACCGCGACTCCGCTTAGGCGTCACGGGCCTGTCTCGCGCAGGCAAAACCGTCTTCATCACATCTCTGATAGCCAACCTGCGTGAGAGGGGCCGCCTGACACAGCTTAGCGCTGAGGCTGACGGGCGTTTTCAGGCGGTTACGATCCAACCGCACCCGGACCGGGAAACACCCCGGTTCGACTATGAAACCCATTTGGCGTCTCTATCTGGCGCGAACCCCGTTTGGCCTGAAAGCACCCGCCGCATCAGCCAGATCAGGTTGTCGCTGAAATTCCAGTCCAACAAAATGCTATCAAGCTTTACCGGGCCGGGCGTCCTGCATCTGGATATCGTGGATTATCCCGGCGAATGGTTGCTTGATCTGGCGCTGCTTGATCTCAGCTATGCTGATTGGTCAGCCAAGGCGCTGGCAAAGGCTGACAAACGCAGCGAACAATCCGCCCCCTGGCAGGATCTGATCACAGCACGCGAAACAGATGCTGAGTTCGATGAAAGCGTCGCCAAACCCCTCGCCGCAGCTTTCACTGATTATCTGAACGCCTGCCGCGTCGCTGGCATGTCTGGCCTTGCACCAGGTCGGTTCCTGATGCCCGGTGATCTGGAAGGGTCCCCTGCCCTTACTTTCTGCCTACTTCCGCCTGGTCGCGACCCACTACATTCTGAGTTTGAAAAGCGCTTTGAGGCCTACAAACGCAGCATCGTCAAACCGTTCTTTCGTGATCACTTCGCTACTTTAGACCGGCAGGTCGTATTGGTCGATCTGATGACGGCGCTTAACGACGGCCTGGCCGCCGTCGCCGATCTCGGGGGCGCTCTGAGTGAGATATTGGAGGCGTTTCGCCCCGGACAGAATTCTTGGCTGTCTTAAATCCTCGGGCGCAAGATCGACCGTATTCTGTTCGCCGCGACCAAGGCGGATCATATCCACAGCAACGAGCATGACCGGCTAACGGCGATCATGACATCGCTGCTCCGCGACAGCGTTTCGCGCGCCTCGTTCAAAGGCGCAGAGACAGATGCGCTGGCCATCGCTTTCCTCCGCACGACATCTGAGCAGATCACTCAGCAGAATGGCCGAGAAGTGCGCGCCGTACGTGGCAAGTTGCTGGATGATGGACGCGAGGTGGCGCTTGATCCAGGTGGCCTGCCCGACGACCCGGCCAGTGTCCTGGCGGCGGCGCGGGGGGCCGATGCAACAGCAAGCTGGCTGGATGGCGACAACTATCAGGTCATGCGGTTCGCGCCGCCGGTCCTGAAAAACGGCGAAGGGTTACCTCATATCCGCCTCGACCGCGCACTTGAGTTCCTGATCGGAGATCGCTTGACATGAGCAATGACGCACCCGATGGGCGACGCGGCCCAACTCTGATCGATGAAGCGGCAGAGGCGCAACCATCACGACGCAGCCCGACCCTGATCGAAGACGTCGAAGCCCTGCCAGAAGCCCCTGACGCCACCAAGGCGCCGGATGTTGACGCACCAGAGGCCGAAGCAACAGCCACCGGCGCAGCCATCACCCTTGCAGGACGAGGTCCAAGCCTTTTGTCGCACCTTTTCTGGTCCGCACTTATTAGCCTGCTGATGATGGCTCTTGGTCTTTGGTTCTGGGAAACTGTTGAGGCGTTGATCGCCCTCAACGTCTGGCTGGGCCGGATCGCACTGGGCCTCTCAGTCATCGTCGGCGTATCGCTGCTGGCGTGGTCTGCAAAAGAGCTTGCCGCGCTGTCGCGTCTGAAACGTGTCGACAAGCTAAAGGAACAGGCGGCCCGGGCCAGGCGCAGCCGCGACGCCGCAGCCGCCCGGTCATCAATTGCCGCGCTCCACGCGCTTTACCGCGGTCGTCCCGAACTGACCACTGCGCGCGAAAGAGTAACGGCGCAGGCAGGCGAGACGTTGGATGGCGACGCGCTTATCGACCTGGCTGAACGGTCTTATCTGACGCCGCTTGATGATGCGGCGCAGACCTCCGTCCGGCGCGGGGCAAAGCAGGTTGCAGCTGCAACAGCCCTTATTCCCCTTGCTCTGATCGACGTATTGTCCGCCTTGACGGTCAACGTTCGAATGATCCGTGAAATTGTTGAAATTTACGGCGGTCGTGCGGGCTGGTTAGGATCATGGCGGCTTCTTCGCGCGGTTGCAGGGCACCTGATTGCAACGGGCGCTGTCGCCGTCGGAGACGACCTCATCGGCGCTGCACTGGGTGGCGGCGTCCTGTCCCGTGTGTCCCGCAGGTTTGGCGAAGGATTGGTAAACGGCGCTCTAACCGCACGCATAGGTGTCGCGGCCATCGAAGTCTGTCGCCCCCTGCCCTTTGAGGCCTGCAAAAAGCCCGGCGTCGGCGCATTGATCAGAGGTGCGTTTACAGATTTTCGAGACCCTAAAGGCTGACTTTTAGTCAAATTCTAAACGCATTGGTCGACATTTCCTGATCTCACTCAGCATTTGTTAACCAAAGCGCTTCATCCTCCGCCTGTTATAAATCCAGCGAAGGATTGGCTAATGAAGCATGTCGACACCAAAAAACTAAAGCCGGTCAAAAAATCCGGCGTTGATGTGGATCAGCAGGCCGGCGCCGAAGAAGCAAAGCGAATGCATGAGCTTCTTGAAAACATGGAACAGGGCGTCATCGTTTGGGGCGCAGATCGGCGCTGTGAGTTCATCAGCAAACGTGTCTACGACATGATTGAAGTCAGCGAAGACGACCTTCACGTCGGTGTGGATCGCAACGAATTTATTCAACGCGCCGTAAGAGAACGCGAATACACAGCGGCAGACGCAAAGAAAATCTCAGATTCGATGGAATCTCTGGAACCGTTTAAGTTCATTCGAACATCCAAGGGCCGCCACAGATTGCTAACCGCCGGGCGCCCTCAGCCGGACGGGCGCCTCTTTGTCACGTTCACTGACGTGACAGAGCAAAAGCGCACCGAAGCCGCGCTTGCAGCCGCCAAGGCGCAATCGGAAGCCGCCGAGCACCGCCTGAAAGAAGAACTTGAAAAGGCCAATCAAGAAAAAAAGCTGATGGAGAAAAAGCAGGCCGAGCTAGAGCGGCTGTATCTGATCGCTGCGCATGCCAAGGATCTGGTGCTTATCTCTGATGCGACAAACCGAATTGAGTGGGCGAACGAAGCGTATCTTCGCCATAACGGTCTAGATCTTGAGATGGATCTGATGGGTAAATCCGCCCGTGATGTGCTTTTCGGATCAGAAACAGATCCTGCGACGCTTGCCGAAATCGACGAAGCCGTGCGGGCGCGCAAGGCCCTGACCGCGGGCATTTACTGCTATCGCCGCACGGGTGAAGCATATCGGATGGAACAGGAAATCACTCCGGTTTTTAATGCGGCGGGTGAGCATACAAACTTCATAATGGTCGGCCGCGATGTAACTGAACGTCTGATCGCCGCGCAGTCTGCGCAAGAAGCCCAGGAATTCGAAGAATCAAAGCGCGACGAAAGCCGCCTGCTGGCAGAGTTCAACGAATGGCTTCAATCCAGCGACTGCCTTGAAGAGCTGTTTACAGTCGTCAGTTCCTTTCTCGAAAAACTACTGCCGGGCAGCGCGGGTTCTGTCTACGTCTATGCCGACACACGCGATGTGCTGGAATTGGTCTGCAGTTGGCCAAAAGACGCCATGCTCAGCCATTTTGAGCCACCAGACTGCTGGGCTTTGCGCCGCGGACGGGCCTATTTTTACGGGCGCAACACTGTGGACGTTTACTGCACGCACGTGAAGCGCGAATGGGAAGGACAGCAAACACCGGAGCAGTATTTCTGCCTGCCAATTATCGCACATGGCGACACGGTTGGCCTGCTCCATATCAGTCTCGAAGAAAGCAGTCAGGTTGAAGGTCAAGACCGGCAAAAACTCGCCAATTTCTGCGCTGAACAGATTTCGCTGGCCATCGCCAATGTTAGGTTGAGGGAACAGTTGCGTGAGCAGGCGACCCGCGATCCACTGACGGGCCGATACAATCGCCGCTACTTCCTCGACTATGCCAAAAGCGAACTTCACCGATGCGCAAGCGCCAAAAAATGCGCAGGGCTGATCGCACTCGATATCGATCATTTCAAGAAATTCAATGACACCCATGGCCATGAAGCAGGCGATGAAGTTCTGAAAATGCTGTCTGAAGTTCTGCAAACCCTGTTCCGCGAAGGTGACGTTCCCTGCCGGATGGGCGGGGAAGAATTCATCGTCATGCTACCCGGCGCAGATATCGACAAAACCGCAGAACGCGCAGAAAAACTGCGCTCAGAGATTGAGGCGAAAAATCTTCATTATGGGGGTGAAACGCTGAAAGTGACAGCCTCCATCGGCATTTCCGTCTACCAAAAGCACGGAAAGTCGTTGGAAGCCCTGATGCGGGAAGCTGATGAAGCCCTCTACGCCGCCAAGGATGGCGGTCGCAACATCGTTAAGATCGCCGATCTTAGCTAGCATGGGTACCTGACACCTCCGCACCGCTGGCGCTGGTCGCTGGCAGGCGTTAAATACATCGCCGACAATGGCATGGCGGAGGGCGACGATGTCTGGAATGAAAATAGCAGTGCTTGGCGCGTCCGGGCGCATGGGTCAGATGTTGATCAATGCGGTTGATGAATCTGAGGCGGCGACGCTGTTCGCAGTTACCGAACGCCCAGGCCACGATTGGATCGGCAAGGACCTTGGCGAAGCCATGGGCGCCGCCGCGCGCGGCGTTATCGTACAGGACGACCCGCTTGAGGTTTTTGCCAAAGCGGAGGCCGTGATCGATTTCACTTCGCCAGACGCCTCAACCGAACATGCCGCGCTGGCGGCGCAGGCCCGCTGCGTCCATGTCATTGGCACCACCGGGTTTGAGGATGACCACCTCAAAAAGATCGCCGCCGCCGCACGGCATACAACCATCGTGCGGGCCGGAAACATGTCATTGGGTGTGAACCTGCTGACCGAACTAACGCGGCAAGTGGCCAAATCGCTCGACACCGACTGGGACATCGAAATCGTCGAAGCGCATCACAAGCACAAGGTTGATGCGCCGTCCGGTACTGCCTTGATGCTGGGTGAGGCCGCCGCCGATGGGCGCGGCGTTGCGCTGAACGACGTTGCAGATCGTGGTCGTGATGGGATCACAGGCGCCCGGACACTGGGTGACATTGGCTTTACCGCCATTCGCGGTGGCGATGTTGTGGGTGAACATGACGTCATTTTCGCCGCTGCCGGTGAGCGCATCGTCATCCGCCACCTGGCCACTGATCGCATGATCTTCGCACGCGGCGCGATCAAGGCCGCCCTGTGGGGCAAGGATCAGAAGCCTGGCGAATATGCGATGACGGACGTGCTGGGGCTTTAACGTTCCAGCCGTTTTTTCAAACGCCGCAGGCCTTTCCCCAGCCTCTTTTCCACTCTGCCCCGCCATAAGCGAATGGCCGGGGACAGCATGCGGGCGGCTATGGTCATCGCGAACAGCTCATTCTGGGCAGTCACAGAACAACGTGTGGGGCCTTGAGGCGTCAAGGTGATCACTGTGTCGACTGCAAACCCACGACCTGTTGAGCGAAACGCCATGGTAGTCGGCCCTGAAAAATCTGTCATTTCAATAACGCCGCTGCGCCGCCCCAGCCTGGTTTTGCCACTGATGCGCCAAACATCGCCGATGGCGGGCGCCCCATCGCCAACCGTTCTCTCAACATCCAGTGGCGCTTTCTTGCGAAGCTTCGCGAACAGACCGGGTAGGTCTGAAATGACGTCAAAAATCTCTTCGGCGCTTCGATCGATTTCGACCGAATTGGCAAACTCCATCACACGCTTAGCCATGTGACGACGCCGTAATCGGAAAACTGCCGCGCGTCGCCACTACTTACCTTTTGGATAAGGTTCGCCAATGTTCTTCGGCGGTGTCGCTTTGCCAATGAACCCGGCCAGCAACACAACGGTCAGAATATATGGCAGCGCAAGCATCAGCTCAGTCGGCGCTTCCCCAATAATTGGCAGTTCAACGCCCTGCAATCGGGCTGTCGCCGCATCGAGGAAGCCAAACAGCAAACATGCCATCAGCGTCGGCACAGGCCGCCATTTACCGAAGATAACCGCAGCAAGAGCGATGTAGCCTTTGCCCGCCGACATCTCACGCCCGAACCCACCACCATGCGCGATAGACAGATATGCGCCTGCAATTCCGCACAGAATGCCTGCCAGAATGACGGCCTTGTAGCGCAGCACATACACCGAGATTCCTGCGCTATCGACTGCCTCTGGGCTTTCGCCAACCGCCCTGATCCGCAGGCCAAAACTGGTGCGAAATAGCAGCCATGCTGACAACGGAACGGCCAGCAGCGCCACATAGACCAGCAGGTTGTGGCCAGAGATCACGCCGGAATAGATCGGCCCCAAAAGCGGCACACTTTCCAGCGTTTCAGCCAATGGCCATTCGATGGGCCGGAATCGCATATCCTGCTCCAACGAAGGCGTATTCCCGCCTCGTTTAAAGAGGGCGATGCCGATTGTGACAGTCAGGGCTGAAGCGAGGATATTGATCGCCAGTCCCGAAATCACCTGATTGCCCCGATGCGTGATGCAGGCAAACCCATGCAGCAGCGACAGACACACCGAAACACCAATCGCAGCAAATAGTCCCAGCCAGGGTGAACCGGTCATCACGGCGGCAGCGGCTGCGGCGAAGGCGCCAGCCAGCATTTTGCCCTCAAGCCCGATGTCGATAACACCAGAACGTTCTGAGAATATCCCCGCCATCCCACACAGGATCAGCGGTGCAGCGACGCGCAAAGTGGCGTCAAAGGTCAGCAATAACTGGAAAAGGAAGTCGCTCATGTTGCCGCCTCCTTTTTCGCCGTCAGGTTCAACACACGCGCGACCCATGGCGCGAACAGATAGTATAGCGCGCCTGAGAACAGGATGATCAGCCCCTGCACAACCAGCACCGTTTCCCGCGTGATGGTCTGGAACTCAAAATCCAGTTCCGTTCCGCCCTGGGTCAGCGCGCCAAACAAAAGCGCCGCCAAGACAATGCCAATGGGGTGGTTCCGGCCCATAAGCGCGACCGCGATGCCCGTAAATCCGTAGCCGCCGGTAAAGTTCAGAACCAGTTTGTGAGGCTCGCCCAACACGGCGTTCGACGCCATCAGCCCCGCTAAAGCGCCGGACAAGGCCATCGCCAAAACGATGATGCGGGTGGAGTTCATGCCTGCGTATTCAGCCGCGCCGGGGCTGAACCCCATCGCGCGTACGGCGTAGCCAAAGCGCGTGCGCCAGATGATAAACCAGACCAGTACGGCGGCGGCCAAAGCCAGAAACAGCGAGATATTCAGCGGTGTGCGCGCCGCTTCGATCCCGAACCACGCCATCAGGTCGTGCATGTAAGGCATCTGTGCGCTTTCGGCGAAGGGCCGTGTTTCCGGCGCGCCCTGTCCGTCGCGCATCATCGGGCCTGCCAAAAGGGCGACGATCAGGGTCGAAGCGATGAAGTTGAACATGATCGTCGTGATCACGATATGGCTGCCCCGCACCGCCTGCAGCCAACCGGGGATCAGCGCCCAGACGGCGCCGAACAGTGACGCAAAGACCACCGCGAAGGGGATCATCAGGAACCCCGGCAGGATCGCATCAGCCAGCAGAACTGCGCAGCCCGCGCCAAGACCGCCCATATAGGCCTGCCCTTCGCCGCCGATATTGAACATCGCGCAATGGAACGCGACGGCCACCGCGAGCCCGGTGAAGATGAAATTGGTGGTGTAATACAGCGTGTATCCGAGCGCGCCTTTGTAGACGAAGGCGCCCTTGATCATGACGCCCATAGCGCGAAACGGGTCTTCGCCGATCAGCGCAATGATCAGGCCCGACACGACCAGCGCCGCCAGAATGTTCAGGACGGGAAGCAGGCCGATATCGGCCCAACGCGGCAGGTTCTGGGCGTTCATGCCGCGCCCTCTTCGATGCCAGCCATCATCAGGCCAAGCGATTTTTCGTCGGCGTCTTCGCGATTGACCATGCCCGTCTGCTCACCGTTCGACATCACGAGAATGCGGTCGGACAGACTGAGAGCCTCTTCCAGCTCTACGCTGACCATCAGGATGGCGCAGCCCTGCGCCTTCATCTCCATCAGCCGCTCATAGATGAACTCAATCGCGCCGATATCGACGCCGCGCGTTGGCTGACCGATCAATAGCAGCTTAGGCGCCGCATCAATTTCCCTCGCCAGCACCAGTTTCTGCTGATTGCCGCCTGAATACTGCGCGGCGCGCAGACCAGCGGTGGGCGGACGGACATCGAATTCCTCGACATGGCGTTGCGCGCGGGCCGCGATGGCGCCCTTGTCCATGGCAAACCCTTCACCAGCCGCTGGGCCGTCCTGAAAGCCGAGGATGGAATTTTCCAACCCGTCAAACGGCAACACCAACCCGCGGCGATGCCGGTCTTCCGGCACATGGCTAACGCCTAGGTCGCGCATACCCGCAGGGCCAACCGGCGCCTCGGCGGTGATTTTCGTCCCGTCGATGGTCATTGAGCCACCGCTTGGCGGCAGGATGCCCGCTAGCACGTCCAGCAATTCGGTTTGCCCGTTGCCAGACACGCCCGCGACAGACAGGATCTCACCTGCACGGACATCAAAATTCAGCCCTTTGATACGCTCAACGCCGTTGTCGTCGACATAGCGCAGGTTTTCAGCCTTAAGCACCGGCGCACCCATCACCACATCGGGCTTGGCGACCTGCAGCAATACTTTGCGGCCGACCATCAACTCAGCCAATTCTTCGCGACTGGTGACAGCTGTAGCGCGGTGGGCGACCATTTCGCCCTGCCGCATGACCGACACCTGATCGGTCAGGGCCATAATTTCCTGAAGCTTATGAGTGATCAGCATGATCGTCGCGCCTTCGTCGCGCAGGGCGCGGAGGATGGCGAACAAGCCTTCTGTTTCCTGCGGCGTCAGCACGCCAGTCGGCTCATCAAGGATCAGAATGCGCTGGCCGCCACGCATCGCTTTGATGATTTCAACCCGCTGCTGCAGGCCAACCGGCAAGTCGGCGATCTTTGTATCCGGGTCGACCGTCAGGCCGTAATCCTTGTCCATCCGTGAAATCAGCGCGCGCGTAGATGCGACCGATTTCGTTAACGCAAAATCCTCTTCCGCGCCCAGCATCACATTTTCCAGCACAGTGAACAGATCGACCAGCATGAAGTGCTGATGAACCATGCCAATACCATGCTTGATTGCGGCGGCGGAGTTGGTGATTTTCGCGACCTCACCATTGATCAAGATCTCGCCCCGATCGGCCTGGTAAAGGCCATATAGAATATTCATCAGCGTGGACTTACCGGCGCCATTTTCACCGATGATCCCGTGGATCGATCCCGTGCTGATCTGCAAATCAATGTTGCGATTGGCGTGAACCTCGCCAAACGACTTGGAAATCCCGCACGTTTCCAGCGCGTAGGGTTTCAAAGGCGAAGACGGCGCCGAAGCGCCGCCTTCTGTAACTTCACCAGCCACCGGTCTTACTGAACCGGGCAGCTTTCGGTCGCGTAGTATTCCGCAACCTTGATTTCACCAGAGATGATGCCAGCCTTCGCAGCTTCGACAGCCGCTTTGATTTCAGCAGATACCAGTTCGGCGTTGTTTTCGTCCTGCGCCCAGTCAACGCCGCCCTCGGCAGCGCCAAGAACGCGAACACCTGTTTCGAACCCACCGTCAGCCGCTGCGTCCGTGAAGGTTTCATACGCCGCCACATCAACGCGCTTTAGCATTGAAGTCAGAACCGAACCCGGCGCCATGCCGTTCTGGTTTGAATCAACGCCGATGGCGAGTTTGCCAGCGTCCGCCGCAGCGCGGATCACGCCCACACCAGTACCGCCTGCAGCGTGATAAACAACGTCAGCGCCACGGTCGATCTGGGATTGCGCAAGCTCAGCACCTTTGGCCGGGTCATTCCAGGCAGACGGGGTTGAACCGGTCATGTTCTGGTAGACTTCGGCGTTCGGGTTGGTTGCTTTGACGCCCTGAACGTAACCACAAGCGAAGTGGCGGATCAGTGGGATGTCCATGCCGCCGACGAAACCAACTTTGCCGGTTTTTGAGGCGAGCGCGGCTGCGACGCCGACCATGTAGCTGCCTTCATGCTCTTTAAAGCCATACTGACGAATGTTTGGCGCATCCAGCCAGGTGACGTCGATAATCGAGAATTTCGTGTCCGGGAATTCAGCCGCGACTTTCGCGATTGCATCCGCCTGCGCGAAACCAACGCCAAGGATGATCGTCGCACCACGCTCAGCAAAGCGACGCATCGCCTGCTCACGCTGGGTTTCGGACGTAACTTCGAATTCCATCACTTCGATGCCGCTTTCATCGACGAATTTCTTCACGCCGTTGTAAACGCCTTCGTTGAAGGATTTGTCGAACTTGCCACCCATGTCGTAAATCACGGCAGGCTTGACGTGACCGGCTGCAAAAGCGGTCGTTGCTGCAGCGGCGCTGACAATCGCGGCGGCTGCGAGTTTGAGAAGTTTCATAGATATCTCCCTGTCGGCCTCCGGGGGATGGGCCGAGTCTCATGTGGGATAGTTTTGTGAATGTTGACTGTTTAGTCAATTGCGCGAAGGTTCCTCGCAGCAACGTTAGGGCGATTCATGAAGCTGACCAAAATCGAGACCTTTTGTATCCCTGAGGTCGGGTTCACCCGCGTAACGATGGAGGATGGATCGCAGGGTTGGGGTCAGGTTTCCACCTACCATTCCGACATTACCTGCACTGTTCTGCACCGGCAGGTCGCACCATGGATGCTGGGCCGCGATATGACTAATCTGGATGACGCGCTGGATTTCGTGACAGAGCGGGAACACAAATTCCCCGGATCATACCTTCGCCGCGCCATGGGTGGCGTCGACACCGCGATCTGGGATCAGCGTGGAAAGGCGGTGGGCAAACCAGTGACGGCGCTGCTTGGTGGGTCTGCCGGTCAAATCCGTGCCTACGCCTCATCCATGAAGCGCGACATTACGCCGAAGGATGAGGCTGAGCGGCTGAAGCGCCTTGCGGGTGAGCAGGGTTTTGACGCATTCAAGGTCCGCGCCGGCGCCGAGGTAGGGCGCGATCAGGACGAATGGCCGGGCCGAACGGAGGAGGTCATTCCTACCATGCGCGCCGCACTGCCCGACGCCGCCCTGCTGATCGACGCGAACAGTTGTTACAGCTCCAAGCGGGCTATTGAGGTCGGCCATATCCTGCAGAACAATGGCTTTAGCCACTACGAAGAACCGTGTCCGTACTGGGAGTTAGAGCAAACCAAAGAGGTGACAGGCGCCCTTTCGATTGACGTCACCGGCGGCGAGCAGGACTGCGATTTGCCAACGTGGAAGCGCATGATCGACATGCGCGCCGTTGATATCGTGCAGCCAGACATCATGTATCTCGGCGGTATCGCGCGCACCTTGCGGGTTTGCAAAATGGCGGAAGCAGCCGGCATCCCCGTCACGCCGCACTGCGCCAATCTCAGCGCGGTTACCCTTTTCACGATGCACCTGCTTCGCGCCATCCCGAACGCTGGCAAGTACCTCGAATTCGCGATCGAGGGCGCGGATTATTACCCGTGGCAGTACGATCTGTTCATCCGGGACCCCTATGAAATCACAGATGGCAAAGCGACGGTCACCGATGCGCCGGGTTGGGGTTTTGAGTTGAACCCTGACTGGCTGGCGCGTGCAACTTACCAGGTCAGCGAGGCTGAATGATGCCCAGCGGTAACGTCATCGTCCTTGGCTCAATCAACGTCGACATCGTCAGCCGCGTCAGCGCCCTTTCTTTGCCGGGCGAGACTGTGTCTGGCGGGCCGTTAGACGTGCTGTTGGGTGGAAAAGGCGCCAATCAGGCGGTTGCGGCGGCGCTGACAGGTGCGCCGACAAAAATGTTGGGATGCATCGGCGAACAGTCCTTTGGGCTTCCATTGCAAGAGCTGATGGAAGGATACGGCGTTGATATGTCCGCTGTCGCAACGCTTGATGGGCCGTCAGGCGCCGCGCTGATTGGCGTGGATGCAGCTGCCGAAAACTCAATCATCGTCAGCCCCGGCGCAAATGGCAGGGCGGCTGAGGCGGCGTTTCCTGATCCTTCCGCAGGCGATCACGTATTGGCGCAACTGGAACTGCCTGCAGATGTTGTTCTAGATTATTTTCGCCGCGCCAATGCAGTGGGCGCCACGACAATCCTGAATACGGCCCCTGCGCTGGATGTGCCGGAACAGTTGTTTGGCCTCAGTGATATCCTCATCCTGAATGAGACAGAGTTGGCAAGGTACGCAGGCACGGGCGAAGCCATGGAAGCCGCTGCAAAAATTCGCCGGGACGATCAGCAAATCATCATCGCCACCCTCGGCGCCGACGGTTTGACGGCGCTTGTCGGCAAGGAAGCACGCACTTTGCCCGCGCAGCCTGTAACCGCCTTCGACACCACCGGCGCAGGCGACTGCTTTTGCGGCGCGCTGACCGCCCGACTGGCGGCGGGCGAAGCAATCTGGGATGCGCTTGAATACGCCCAGTCAGCCGCTGCGATCAGCGTCACAAGACCCGGCGCCGCGCAATCGATGCCGACCCGGGCCGAAGTCGCGAACACCCCCTAGAAACAAAAACTCAGGCCAAAACTGGCCCAACTCTGTGCATCAGATCACCAATTATCCCCCATATGGGTGAGCCACGAATCACTTTTATACCGCGGCTCATTGCCTCGGACTCTCTGAAGTGGATTCCCGCGCGGCGCTTGGCGTGATTCAACATGGAAAACGGAGGAGGTTTTCCATGGCGGCAGCGTTGCAGGTGAGGAATGACTATTCGGGCAACGATTTACGCCGACT
>CALKOT010000120.1 GCA_938092015.1 uncultured Paracoccaceae bacterium | reverse complement strand
ACCTTGATGGCTACCTCGGCTGGGTGCACGCTGATGATTATGCTGGATACAACGATATCTTCGGAGCCGCTAAGGCGAGCGAGATGGCGTGCATGGCGCATGTGCGACGCAAGTTCGTTGACATCTTCGATCACACAGGTTTGGACCTGTCGCGGTTTGATGCCGCCCCTTTGAAAGCATTTATTGCACCAAAGGAGACGGACTATGGGACTAAAACGGACGGATGAATTCCGACATGATGCTGTGCGGATAGCACTGACCAGCGGGCTTACGCGTAAACAGGTAGCATCAGATCTTGGCGTTGGCATGTCGACGCTGAACAAGTGGATCACAGCATATCGAGACACGGACGTGGTTTCGAAGGATGATTTGGGACTGGCCCAAGAGAATGAGCGGCTTCGGCGCGAGGTTCGCATCCTCAAGGAGGAGCGGGACATCCTAAAAAAAGCCACCCAGTTCTTTGCGGGTCTAAAGCAATGAGGTTTAGGTTTATCGAAGAACATGCAGGTGGCTTTGAAGCAAAGCGACTTTGCAGCGTCGTTGGCGTCAGCACGCGTGGATTGCGGGTGTTTCGCAGCCGTCCCGCCAGTCGCAGACAGCGATCTGACTTGGTCACGTTGGCGCATATCAAAGAACAGTCTCGTCTCAGCCTAGGCAGCTATGGTCGCCCACGAATGACCGAAGAGTTGAAGGAGATTGGATTGGATGTCGGACATCGCCGTGTTGGCTGATTGATGCGTCAGAACGGCATATCAGTAGTGAGAACTCGTAAACACAAGGTCACGACGGACAGTGATCACAAGTTCAACATTGCGCCAAACCTGCTGGATCGCGACTTTGCCGCTGATCAGCCAAACCAAAAGTGGGCAGGCGATATAAGCTATATCTGGACCCGTGAGGGCTGGTTGTATCTGGCGGTGATCCTGGATTTACATTCGCGCCGTGTCATTGGCTGGGCCGTCAGTAACCGTATGAAATGGAACTTGGCGATCCGGGCTTTGAAGATGGCTATCGCCTTCCGCTCACCCCCAAGTGGCTGCATCTATCACACAGACCGAGGAAGCCAATACTGTTCTCACGACTACCAGAAGGTCCTACGCCAGCATGGCTTCAAGGTATCGATGAGCGGCAAGGGAAATTGCTACGACAACGCCGCAGTCGAAACATTCTTCAAGACCATCAAGGTAGAATTGATCTGGCGGCGCACATGGGAAACTCGACGACAGGCTGAGATAGCCATCTTTGAGTACATCAACGGCTTCTACAATCCGCGACGCCGCCACTCAGCATTGGGTTGGAAAAGCCCGGTCGCCTTCGAGCTGAAAGTGGCCTAAATGAGCACTTGGGGCGGCACAAAAGCGTGACAGGTCCAATATAGTCATATGCCTACATCGTACCACAAACATCTGACCTCACAAATCGACATCGCATAAAAAGTGGGGAGCACCGTCCCCGGCGCTCCCCTGCTCCGTTTAGGAGCGATCACGATCGTCGATGCGGTCTCGGATCCACTGATCCTCTTCCTCTTCGACCCATCCGACCCGGTTCACGCCAAGCTGTACCCGTTTAGGAAATAGGCCGGCCTTCTCCAGTCGGGCGATGTGTTGAGGCGAGTAGCAAACCTTCGAACGCACTTCCTTTTTCGTGAGTAGTCTCATCGCAAAGCTCCATATAGATATGGAGCGTCGCGACGCCCCGAGGGTTGATCCCCAGGGACGCGATCAGGCTAGCGCTCAGCCGCCCTGCTGTCGACGGACTTCGATCTCGCGGGCTTTGCGTTTTGCTTTTCCAGCGGCGAGATAGAGGAGATAGGCGCAGAAGAGGATCGGAGCGCCGATGATCGGGACAATCACCGCGATCAGGCCGACAAAGCCGAAGAAGACGGTAAGGCCATAGAGGACGTTTGCGGAAAGGTTCACTTCACTACCTTTCTTCAGCGCTCAGCGAGGCGTTCGCTTGGGATCAGTTTTTGATCGATGAACTGCTTTGCACCTTCAACATCTTCAAAGTGGAGCATACCGACAAACGCACCATCCTCTGCCATGCGAATACTTTTGCCATTGTGCATGAGGCTGTTCGGATTCGGATCCGTAGAAATTGTGGGCTCCACACGGCCAATAGCTGGCATTGTATCTTTTTGCTCTGCGGCAGATTTTTCACGTCCAGTTGGCGGTGACCAGGACTGCATTTGCTTTCTCGGCTGAAGCGATTCAACCCCACCCCGATCCTTAGCCTTCAGAATTTTTAGTTCTTTATTCGAATTCTGCAGGAGCTTTCCCGTCATCTGAGCCGTGTCGACGGTGGCGCGACCGATCTGAACAAAGAGAACCATTATTAGACCGACAATCGTTACGATCAGCCCTGGAAACGCACCTACATAAACGCCGAAAGTAGAGCCGCCGAGCGAAGACCCCATGTTTCCGCCAATGCCAATGCCGACTATGAAAATCAGCACACCCGATATAACCGTCGCCCAGCCGCCAAACTCTGCGAAGCCGAATAACGTCCGGGCTAACCGGTACTCATGCATATCAATTCCTCCCCTGAATGCGTTGCGTTGTAATTCCTCGGTCAAATGCGTGTGTCGAAAAACTGGGGCAGCTCGGACATTTCTGTCAATCAGAATTTGCGCTGCTCAATATTTGGATATGCTCTTAATAGTCGTAGATGGCGGATCGCATTTCTTCGATATAGCTGTGGCGGTTATACACCGTTGCAACGCCGGACACAGTTCCAGAGACGTGGTTGAGGATCTTCTCGGTCAACGTGGGTTGACGTTCCAAGCCGCGCAAGCTTCGACGCGAAGGTCCGGCCCAGGCCATGGAGCGTGTAGGGCGCGATCTCAAGTGGCTTATCGAACTGGCGCTTCGCCTAGACGAGCCTTGATGCTCAAGGATACGACAATATCCCGATGCGAGAAGGCTAGATGGTCTGATTCCGGTTGGCCATAGGTGCACATGGCAGCG
Source organism: uncultured Paracoccaceae bacterium (assembly GCA_938092015.1). Taxonomy (GTDB): domain Bacteria; phylum Pseudomonadota; class Alphaproteobacteria; order Rhodobacterales; family Rhodobacteraceae; genus Pikeienuella. Next base: position 33,395 of record CALKOT010000120.1, on the reverse strand, counting down.
CATCTGAGCGCAGATTTAGGGGTGGACTGACTGAGGGGTTGACATTCTTCAATCCCAAATAATTCAATACCTTAAAAATTTTCCTGGTGCGGTCGAGAAGACTCGAACTTCCACGGGAGTTACCCCACAGCGACCTCAACGCTGCGCGTCTACCAATTCCGCCACGACCGCACGCCATGGTGGCGCGCTGATAGCAAAGGCCAAGAAGGATGTGAAGAGGGCTTTTGGGTTTTTATGCATTCCTTGTCGTTCTGGCGAAGCCGCGGTAAGTCAAATTCCTACTTGCCATGCGCGAATGGCGGCTGAGTGTGAATGCAATGGTCGAATGGCGAATATCTGAGGGCCTACAGTCTTATGAAGAAGCTCTTGCCTGGCAAGAGGCGCGGGTGGCTTCGATCAGCGCCAATGAGGCGGATGAGTGCGTTTGGTTGTTGGAACATCCCCCACTTTTAACAGCGGGAACTTCGGCCAAACGTTCGGATCTGCTAAATCCGGATAGATTTCCTGTGCATACTGCGCGTCGAGGCGGGCAGTACACCTACCACGGCCCCGGCCAGCGCATTGTCTATGCAATGCTGGATCTGTCGCAGCGTGGGCGGGATGTGCGCGCCTATGTGCGTTCGCTTGAAGACTGGGTGATCATGGCGCTAGCCGAATTTGGCATAAAGGGCGAACGCCGCAGCGATCGGGTCGGTGTCTGGGTTGTCCGTCCTGACCGCCCGCGGCTACCAGATGGAAAGCCTGCTGAAGACAAGATCGCTGCTATTGGCGTTCGCGTCCGCCGCTGGGTCGCCTATCATGGTATTGCGATTAATGTTGAGCCTGACTTGTCGCACTACAACACTATCGTGCCCTGTGGTGTACGGGACTACGGGGTTACAAGTTTGGTAGACCTCGGCGTCCCTGTAGGTATGCACGACATGGATATCGCGCTGAAAATGGCGTTTGAGCAGGTCTTGAAAAAAGCTGGATGAGACGAGAGTCGCGACGAGCGTGTGTTAGATTCTGTTGCTTGTATTTGGTGATGCGCTAGCCTCGAATTCACCGGTTTAACGCCGAAAATCTTAAAGCAAATGGCTGAGAAAGAAGCGCTGCACGGCATGATACGAGACAGTTGATTGCAAAATTTTACTCAAACAGGCCGCAAAGATAGCGAGAGCCTTATGTGGGTATAATTTTCCGTATTGCGGGTGCGTGAGTTAGCTTTGATTTTGCTGAAAGCCTCGCTGCGTCTGGCGCTTGACGGTGATAGAGATCTTCTTGCGATCCAGGTTGGCGCCAATCAATCGATCCTTACGCCCGTTTCATCGAAGAGGTGTATGGATTCTGATGGCGCATCAAATCCAAGTGTGGTCCGGACGTTGATGTGCTCAAGTCCAGGCAGACTAGCGACAATTTCTTCACTGCGTCCTTCAAGAACGCCGTGAACCAAGGTGTTGGCCCCGAGTTGTTCAAGCATCCCAACCTCGATTTTCAGTGGTCCATCAGGGGCCGGCGACATATGTTCGGGGCGTACGCCAAGCGTCGCCTTGCCTGAATAGGTCGTTGACGACGACATCTTTGCGCCAGATGGCAGTGTCGCCACACCCTCGGCTACGGTGACCTCAAAGAAGTTCATCGATGGACTGCCAATAAAGCCGGCTACAAAGATGCTGGCAGGACGCTCATACAGCTCTGTTGGCGCGCCGAACTGTTCAACGTAACCGCCATTCAACACCATCAGCCGGTCGCCAAGCGTCATCGCTTCAACTTGGTCATGGGTGACGTAGATAGATGTGACGCCAAGACGTTTCTGTAGTTTGCGGATCTCCAGCCGCATCTGGACCCTTAGCTTTGCATCAAGGTTGGACAGCGGCTCATCAAACAGAAAGACCTGCGGATCACGCACAATGGCGCGGCCCATGGCGACGCGTTGGCGCTGGCCGCCAGACAGCTGGCGCGGTCTGCGCTGCAGGTAATCTCGGATTTCCAGAATGTCGGCGGCATCCTCAACCCGTTTGCGGATCTCGTCCTTTGGGATGCGCCGGATTTTCAGCCCGTAAGCCATGTTGTCGAACACGCTCATATGTGGATAAAGCGCGTAATTCTGGAACACCATGGCGATGTCGCGATCTGCAGGTTCCAGATCATTCACGACGCGGTCGCCGATGCGAATCTCGCCCGATGTGACGCTCTCAAGCCCCGCTACCATGCGCAGCAACGTGGACTTGCCGCAGCCTGACGGGCCGACGATGACGATGAACTCGCCATCTTCGAATGCGCCTTCGACATGATGCAGAACCTGCGTGTCATCATAGGATTTGACGAGGTCGGTAAGAGTGATTGTCGCCATTATTTGTCCGTTTCCGTCAGGCCCTGCACGAAGAGCTTTTGCATCCCGATCACCACGACAATCGGCGGCAGCATCGCCAAAAGCGCGGTCATCATGATGATGTTCCACTGGGGAGATTGTTCCGCCGCCTCAAGCATCTGCTTGATGCTCATCACGATGGTGGTCATGTCGGTCTCCGTCGTCACCAGAAGGGGCCAGAGATACTGGTTCCAGCCATAGATGAAGAGGATCACGAAGAGGGCTGCGATGTTGGTGCGGCTGAGCGGCAGAAGGATGTCGAAGAAGAACCGCATCGGCCCGGCGCCATCGATCCTAGCGCTTTCCAGCATCTCATCCGGCACCGTCAGGAAAACCTGTCGGAACATGAATGTCGCGGTGGCTGACGCGATCAGCGGCACAGTCAGGCCCCAATAGGAATTCAACATCCCCAGCGAGGCGACGACTTCAAACGTCGGTAGAATGCGCACCTCAACCGGCAGCATCAGGGTGATGAAGATCATCCAGAAGAACCCCATACGGAAGGGGAACTTGAAATAGACGATGGCGAAGGCCGACAACAGCGAGATCGCGATTTTGCCGAATGCGATCATCAGCGCCATCGCCAGAGAGTTCAGCAGCATCAGCCAGACAGGCGCGCTTTCCGTGCCGCTCAACCCGACGCCAAACAGCGTTTTGTCGAGGTTCTCGAAAAAGTGCTCGCCGGGCAGCAGGGGCAGGGGCGCCTGCACCATGCGGATATCATCATGTGTGGCGGCGACGAACGTGATCCAGATCGGAAAGGCGACCAGAATGACGCCTAGGACCATGATGATATGCGACATCGCTGTCAGAAGGGGGCGTTGTTCGATCATCAGTATTGCACCTTCCGCTCAACAAACCGGAACTGCACGACCGTCATGCCGATGACCAAGGCCATCAGGATCACCGACTGCGCCGCTGATCCGCCAAGGTCCAGCCCAACAAAGCCGTCATTGTAGACCTTGTAGACAAGGATCGTCGTGGCGTTAGCGGGGCCGCCCTGGGTGACGGCGTGAACAATGCCGAATGTGTCGAAGAAGGCGTAGACAGCATTGATGACCAGCAGGAAGAACGTCGTCGGCGCAATCAAAGGGAAGACGATGGTTATGAAGCGACGCATCGGTCCGGCGCCGTCAATCGCGGCGGCCTCGATCACCGACCGGGGGATTGACTGCATCGCGGCCAGGTAGAAGAGGAAGTTGTACGCGATCTGCTTCCATGCGGCGGCGAAGATCACCAGCGCCATGGCCTGTTCGCCATTCAGATAGTGGTTCCAGTTCACGCCGACGAATTCCAGCGCATACGAAATGATCCCGAGCGTCGGGTTGAACATGAAGACCCACAGCGCGCCCGCCAGAACGGGGGCGACAGCATAGGGCCAGATCAGAAGGGTGCGATAGACCATTGCGCCGCGAATGACGCGGTCGGCGAACCCGGCTAGGACCAGCGCCAGCGACATCGACAGGAAGGCGACGGCGGCGGAGAAAAAGATCGTGCGCCCGAAACTGTCGAGGTATTGCTTGTCTTCCATCAAAAGTTCGTAGTTTTCGAACCAGACAAACTCGGTCGAAAGGCCAAAGGCGTCTTCGATCAGAAACGACTGATACATCGCCTGACTGGCGGGCCAGATGAAGAAAACTAGCGTAATCGCGATCTGCGGAGCGACCAGCAGATAGGGCAGCGGCGATGAAGGGAAATGGACGCGCTTAAGCATCGAAAGCTCCGGCGAAAAATGCGTTCGCCCCGCCGATTGACGGCGAGGCGATATCTTGGAGTTAGGGGCTTACTTTGCGCTGCGCTCAAACTTCCGCAGAAGCGCTTCGCCGCGCTCCGCAGCGTCGTTCAACGCGTCGGTGGCGTTTTTGTCGCCAGCCCAAACCGCTTCCATCTCTTCATTGATGACGTCGCGGATCTGAACGAAGTTACCAAACCGCAGGCCGCGCGAGGCAGGCGTTGGCTGGTTCAGGCTCAGCTGCTGGATCGCAGTGTCCGTGCCAGGGTTGGTGTCGTAGAAACCCTGCTCTTTCGACAGAACGTAAGCGGCGTTGGTGATCGGCACGTAACCGGTCTCCTGATGCCACCATGCCTGAACCTCTGGTGAAGAGAGGTACGTCATGAACTTGGCCGCGCCTTTGTATTCTTCGCTCTCATGACCAGAGAGAACCCAAAGGGTAGCCCCGCCGATGATGGAGTTCTGGCGGGCACCAGAGGCATCCGTGTCCAGCGGTAGCATCGTCTGAGCGAAGTCGAACTTCGCCTGAGACTTGATGGAGCCGTAATACGCGGATGAGTTCATCCACATTGCGCATTCGCCATTGGTGAACATTGGCAGGCTGTCGCCACGACGGCCGCCATAGACGAAAGAGCCATCTTCACTCATCGCTGCAATCGCATCGAGACGCGCAGCAACGGTTGGGTTGTTGAAGGTAAACGACGTGTCGAACCCGGCAAAGCCGTTCTCTTTCGTGCCCATCTCCATGTTGTGCCAGGCTGAGTAGTTCTCAACCATAACCCATGACTGCCAGCCGAACGAAACGCCACATTTCATGCCATTGCCGACCAGCTTCTTGGAAGCGGCCTCAACTTCGTCCCACGTGATCGGAGGGGCGACGCCAGCAGCGGCAAGCGCATCAGCGTTGTACCAAAGAACGGGGGTGGAGGAGTTGAACGGCATCGACAGCAGCTCACCCTCAGGCGTCTGATAGTACGAGATCACGGCAGGTAGATAGTCGGACTTGTCGAACGGCTCGCCAGCGTCTTTCATCATCTGCTCAACCGGATAGATCGCGCCTTTGGCGGCCATCATGGTTGCGGTGCCGACCTCAAAGACCTGCACGATGTGCGGATGCTCACCTGCGCGGAACGCAGCTATCGCGGCGGTCATCGTTTCGGTGTAGTTGCCTTTGTAGACAGGCACGACCTTGTAGTCGGACTGGGTGGCGTTGAAGTCTTCAGCAATTTTGTTGACCCGTTCGCCATTGGTGCCGCCCATAGCGTGCCACCACTGAACTTCGGCCTGAGCCCATGCGCTGGTCGCTGGCAGCATCATTGCTGCAACGGCGGTGCCGATAAGATGAGATAGCTTCATTGTCGTCTCCCTTGGGTTAGTCATCGAAGATGTCTGCGCATCTACTGCAACAATCAAGACACTATAGTCACTGCAAGACAACTGTGATGAGACGATCTTACCTGACGTAGTTGGCGAAATAGAGGGAGCGTCTGCGCCCCGTTGGAGCGCCTGTTCCGCTTAGAAAATATGCGTCATGACGTCGAGCTGCGGTGGCTCACGCAGCAAAGACACCAGTTTGTCGATATCGCCGCGCTCGGTGCGCCAGGCCATATAAGCCTGCTGACTTTCGATCTTGTCCCAAACTTCATAGACGACGCAGGTTTTGGTTTCCGGGTCAGATGCTGCGCTGATCAGTTCAGCGCCATCGCGGGCGGCGGTATCGGGCAGGATCGCCTTCATCGTGCCCTCCAACGTCTCAAACATATCGTCTTTGGCTCTTAGGGTCAGTATCACGGTGACGGACATTGCGATCTCCTTTGGTTTGTTTGGCATCAGAGAACGCAACGCAGGGTGGATCGTCAACCGTCAGGCAGAGAATAAGAAAAGGCTGACGCGACGTGCGCGGATTAGGATACGCGATACGGCACAATCTCACGTCGATCATGATCGACAGTCAAAGCCTTTTCCAATGGCGGAACAGATCGTTGGTGACAATCTGTTCGTTCACATATTCGGCAGCTTACACCGATGGGTTGGTAAGCGGCGTCATTCGCCACATCCAGATCATCAGCATAGACCATCTGATCGGCATGCCGCACCTCGCACCCCAGCCCGATCGCATAGCGGCGGGTGGGCGCGCGGAAGGCGCCGCCAGGTTTGGCGACGTCGCGGGCAAGGCAAAGATAGCGTACGCCATCCGGCGTTTCGGCGAGTTGGCGGATAATCCGTCCCGGCGTTTCGAATGCCTGGTGGACGTTCCAAAGGGGGCAAGCCCCGCCATAGCGGGCAAACTGTAGACGGGTCGCGGAATGGCGTTTGGTGATCGTGCCCGCCTGATCGACGCGCACAAAGAAGAACGGCACGCCTTTGGCGCCAGGCCGCTGCAAAGTAGACAGGCGATGGCCGACTTGTTCCAACGATGCTGAAAACTGATCAGCGAGCATCTCAATATCATGCCGCGTCTTTTGCGCCGCCTCGGCAAAAGCAGTGTAGGGCAGCAGAACGGCGCCTGCGAAATAATTGGCCAGCCCGATCTTGCAGATATCCCGCGCCTCGGGCGTGCGGAAATTAGCCAGATCCAGCGTTGCTTCGATCAGGTCGTTCTGCTCCATCAGCGCAATTTGATGTGCGAGGTGGAAGACATGCGCTGGGCCGGGCGCCAGCGTCAGGGTTTTCGTTGTCGCGTCATAGTGGCGAAGGGCGTCACCTTCCGTGCGCACTGACACGCCATGGCGGTTTTCCAGCCATCCCGCCAGCGCCTGGACATCGCCGCCAGCGCGCCCGACAAACCCTTCTGCCGCCTTGTCCACGGCGTCGATGTAATTGTCGCAATAGTGGAAAAAGTCGCGGACCTCCTCCCACGGGGACCGGCCCGCCGCCGTATCCTCCCGCCCGATCCGATCATCCAGCGCCGCCAACCGTTCGTTCGCTGCCCGGTGCGCGCGGTGGAGGGTCAGGAACGAATGCGCCAGTTTGGGCGCCGTCGCAGCCATCACCTCAAGCTCGGCCATAGCAGGGGTCTGGTCAAAAACCGGATCGGCCAGCGCCTCACGCATGTCAGCAATCAAACGGGCGGTTTCGTTGGCGTCCAGTGGGGTGATGTCGAACCCTTGTTCTGCCAATGCCAGAACGGCGGCGCGCGACAGCGGGCGGTGGTTCCGTTCCATCTGGTTAAGGTAACTTAGGCTGATGCCGAGCGACTTGGCGAAGGCGGTTTGGGTCAGGCCTTGCCGTTGCCGGATTTCACGCAACTTGGCGCCAGCATATGTCTTGCGCTCACTCACGATGGGCGCTCACTTCAGTCCCTCGCGGGATTCCGCTTGGCTGACATTTGCAAAATACGCGATTTGCGTGGGGACAGGATGGCCGTGTCGTGAGATAAAGCTGCGATAGACGCCATATTTGAAATAGATCTTGTCGGCGGTCATGTTTGGGCCGGTTCGTTCCACCTTCAAATCTCCATTCAGATACAGCCGGATCAGGCCATCTTTTTGGGTTGACCATTTCGCGTGGAATTCGATCCTATGCCATCGGCCCCGAAGCTCATCAGCCGGGATCAGTTCAATCCTCTCACGGGATGATCCGCCGGACTGGTTGTCCAGAACCAATGACCCATGTTGGTTGAGGATCATCCAAACCACATGGCGCCATTCCTGATGCCATTGCGCAATGACTGTTTTGGTTGGCCAGACATTGGGCCAGTCCGGTGGCAGGTAAAAGGAAAACCCAAACCATGCCTCAGCCCCTTCCAGACTGCGGTTGTCAAACTCAGCCAGTTCCGACCGTTCGCGATCTGAACGGCAATCGGACCAGGCGCCGTTCGCTTCGCACTCACCCGCCCTCACCTCAAACCGCTCGACTTTGGGTGTGGGCGCGGCGCCGGTCGGATCTTCGACCCGCTGATATCCGTGTGGGGTGCTGCTCAGCGACCGTTCAAACCGCGCGAAGTCACCCTTTTCACCCGCAAAAGCGGGGGCAGCGAGCAAAGCAGCGGCGAGGGTCAATCGTAACATCTTCGCACCTTCGCAAAATTTCTTCGCAATTCCTATAGTCTTCGCACCCGCAACATAGCAAAAGCGTCACAAACCATAAAAACGAAAGAGGAAATCGCCCCATGGTCGACGTCATTGCAGAGCTTGAAAAACGCCGTTCCGAAGCCGCACTTGGTGGTGGGCAGCGCCGGATCGATAGTCAGCATGCCAAGGGTAAGCTGACAGCGCGCGAACGGATTGAGCTGCTGCTGGATGAAGGATCCTTCGAAGAATACGACATGTTCGTCACCCACCGCTGCACCGATTTCGGGATGGAGCAGGAACATGTGCCCGGCGATGGCGTCGTCACGGGCTGGGGCACAGTGAATGGCCGGCAGGTTTATGTCTTCAGCCAGGATTTTACGGTTTACGGCGGCTCGCTTTCTGCAACTCACGCGCAGAAGATTTGCAAAGTGCAGGAAATGGCGGTTCGCAATGGTGCGCCGATCATTGGCCTCAATGACAGTGGCGGCGCACGCATTCAGGAAGGTGTCGATAGCCTGGGCGGCTATGCGGACGTGTTCCAGAACAACATCATGGCCTCTGGCGTTGTTCCCCAGATCAGCGTGATCATGGGGCCATGCGCGGGCGGCGCGGTCTATTCGCCCGCGATGACCGACTTCATCTTCATGGTGCGCGACAGTTCCTACATGTTCGTCACCGGGCCTGATGTGGTCAAAACAGTCACCAATGAAGTTGTGACGGCCGAAGAACTTGGCGGCGCCTCAACCCACACCAAGAAATCCTCCGTCGCGGATGGGTCGTTTGAAAACGATGTAGAGGCGATGCAGGAGGTGCGGCGCCTGGTCGATTTCCTCCCCCTCTCAAACCGCGAAAAGCCCCCCGTGCGCCCCTTCTTTGATGAAGTTGGCCGGATCGAGGAAAGCCTCGATACGATGATCCCCGACAACGCGAACACGCCCTATGACATGAAAGAGCTGATCCTGAAGATTGCCGATGAGCATGACTTTTATGAAATTCAGGAAGACTACGCCAAGAACATCATCACCGGCTTTATCCGGATGGAGGGGCAGACCGTCGGTGTCGTCGCCAACCAGCCAATGGTGCTGGCCGGGTGTCTGGACATCGACAGCAGCCGCAAAGCCGCCCGGTTCGTCCGGTTCTGCGACGCCTTCGAAATCCCGATCCTGACGCTGGTCGATGTGCCGGGGTTCCTGCCGGGCACGTCACAGGAATACGGCGGCGTCATCAAGCACGGCGCGAAACTGCTGTTCGCATATGGCGAAGCGACGGTGCCCAAGGTCACGGTCATCACCCGCAAGGCTTATGGCGGCGCCTATGACGTGATGGCGTCAAAGCACCTGCGTGGCGACGTGAACTACGCCTGGCCCACGGCTGAGATCGCCGTGATGGGCGCCAAGGGAGCGGTTGAGATCATCCACCGCGCCGACCTTGGCGACGCCGACAAGATCGCGGCGCACACGAAGGACTATGAGGACCGCTTCGCGAACCCGTTTGTGGCGGCGGAGCGGGGGTTCATTGATGAGGTGATCCGGCCCCAGAGCACCCGGCGGAGGGTTGCGCGGGCGTTTGCGGCGTTACGGAACAAGAAGCTGACAAACCCGTGGAAGAAACACGATAATATTCCGTTGTGAGGGCGTTATGTGGTTGAAGCCATTTACGTTTTAACCGACAGGGCAATGCCTGGGTTGGTGAAAATTGGTAGGACGTCGACAACAATAGAGCAGAGGATGAGAGGGTTGGATAATACTTCTGTCCCTTTGCCTTTTGAATGTTTTTCTGCGTGGGAAGTTCCAGACAGTTTAATCGCAGAGAAAGCTCTGCATGTTGCATTTGGAGACCATCGCATTCGAGAAAGCCGAGAATTTTTTAGAATTTCGCCGGACAAACCAACAGCGATTCTACGAGCCTTCGGAATGCGAGATGTGACTCTGACAAGTGATGTTGTGAGTGAGCCAGACGATGAAAGAGCGTTGGAAAAGGCAAGGGCTAGACGACCGCGGTTTAGCTTCGCGATGATCGACGTGCCGATAGGAGCCATTCTGCATTCAGTTTTTAACAACGATGAAACCTGCATTGTGGCCGCTGGTGACAAAGTGGTCTTTCGTGAGGTCAATCAGTCATTGTCCCAGTCAGCTCTTACCATTGCTCACGAAACAGGGAGGTCATGGAAGACTCTCGCAGGCCCTGACTATTGGAAATTCGAAGATGAAACACTGACTGATCTGAGGAACGCCGCAGAATCAGACGAAGACTAAAACTTCATTCTGTCAGCAAAAGAGCACCCAAGTTCGAGAGACTAGTATACCCAATGCCCACCACCTACAACATCCACCGCGCCCCAAACGCTCTGACGCTGGCCCGCCACGCGCCAGCTGCGGCGTGTGAAAACCCGTACACAATGCTGACCTTAGAAGTGTCTCAAGTCGACATTCCCAAAGTTCGCGTCGGTTACACAGCGGTTCTGACTGAAGAGACCCTGTTCGGCATGGCAGATGGTCAACGCCTGCCGGTGTTCTTCCTGAAGACTGACGATGAGCCAGCGCTGGGCATGTTTTCGGATGAAGAAATGGCCGCGCTCTGCCGTAAATACGTCCGCTACACTGCGAAGAAAGCCCGCAAAGGCGCCGACCCTGAATTTGGCATCGGCGCGCTTCGCTACAACGACGACGGCACAGCGACGCGTGATGTGTTGGCGGTGTGGACGTTCGATGACCCCTGCACCGTGGATGATTGAGGTAGACGACTGATGCTGAAGCACAAGAAATTCCCATCCCGGTTCCCCGGCACGGACCATCAGTTCACACTGCGCCGCAACGCTGACAACCCCACGCCGCTTGTAGCCAAAGAACGCTACGCCGACCGACGCAACAAAGACAAAGAGGTCGACGCCTACTTCCTGGCCTGTCTGATCGACCATTTCGGGGATAAGCCGTTTGAGCGGGGCAATCTGGATGCAGGGCGCCTCTCATGGGTGCTGGGGCGCGAAGTGCTGCCTGCCGAAGATCCATTTGACAATGCGTCCTACGAGGCGCTTTTGCGCGTTGATCTGGCCGCCGTCGCCCGATCCTATCCCGATGCGCTGAAGTGAAATCAAACGCCATCATATGGCGCCGGGATCGCCCGGTTTCGGCCCTGATCGCCTGCGATCTTTTGGGTGACCGAAGCTATGCGAAAGGGATCCGTTCATGCGCGCATCTCTCATCATTCTCTGCGCCCTCATGCTTGGCGCCTGCTCACATCAGGCCGCGCCGCAAATCGGCCAGGTCGCTGGAACCGTCATTGGCGTCGTCCTCGGCGTGCCCGGCGCAGCAGTCGGCGCAGTTGGCGGGGCCATCGGGTCAGTCGCCAATGCAGAGGCGGCCGAAGAGGCCCGTAAGCAGGAAGAACAGCCGGAGGACTAGTTCGCCTCAGCAAGTTCGCCCGAATTCAGACACATTCAGGCCGCAGTTTCCTCTCGTGGGGCGAAATCCTTTGCGAGGGATTAGCGTATGCGTACCGAACTTGTTCTTGGGGCGGCGTTATTCGCCCTTCTGCTTGGCGCCTCAGGTAAGATTGAGATTGACGCCAACATCCAGACTGCCGGTGCCGGCGCAGCCATCGGGGCCGTCGGAACGGCCATTGTTGGCGCACCTATCGTTGCAGGCGTCCTTGTCGGTGCAGCGGGCGGCGTCGTTTACTCACAACTGGAAGAACCTATTCGTATCAGCCTGCGCTAAACGCGTCGGTTGGCGGAATACTTGTGCTGTATATGTAATCAGGTCGGGGCCCCAATGTACCCTGTGGGCCAGTGTAACATGCGTTCAGAACACTACATCGCCATCGCGATCATCCTTATCGCCGTTCTGGCTTGAACCTGCGCAGGCAGCCCCTGACCTGCACAACTCTGGTCGAAACGGGTGCCTTTTCGCCAACTTTACCGCCCACCCCTTAGGCGGGGCGCTAGACTACAGCTTGGAGGCCAGCGCATGGCGTACAGAAATATCGCAGCAGGACTTATCATCATCGCGACGCTTGGCGCCTGCGGGCACAATCTGGGCGAACGTGCGCTTACGGGTGCAGGCGTCGGCGCGGCGGCAGGGGCTGTCGGCACAGCGCTGGTCGGTGGCGCAGTCGTTACAGGCGCTACCATTGGCGCGGCCGCTGGCGCGGTCATTGGCGCCGTGTCAGATCCAAACAAAATCCGCCTCGACTGAGGCTTTTCCACACTTAACTATTGAACTGAGAAGGCCGTCGCGCACGTCGCGGCGGTCTTTGTCATGCGCGATTACAAGCGCAGAGAGAGGGACCCAATGTTCAAGAAAATCCTGATCGCCAACCGGGGTGAGATCGCCTGCCGCGTCATCAAGACGGCCCGCAAAATGGGCATCAAGACGGTCGCGGTCTATTCAGATGCCGACCGCAACGCGCTGCACGTGAAGATGGCGGACGAAGCCGTTCATATCGGCCCGCCGCCCGCGAACCAGTCATACATCGTGATCGACAAGATCATGGACGCGATCCGCCAGACCGGCGCAGAGGCTGTGCATCCCGGCTATGGCTTTTTGTCCGAGAACAAGCTGTTCGCCGAAGCGCTGGAAAAAGAGGGCGTCGCTTTCATCGGCCCGCCAGCCGGCGCGATTGAGGCGATGGGCGACAAAATAACATCCAAAAAGCTGGCGCAGGAGGCGGGCGTTTCCACCGTGCCCGGCCATATGGGTCTGATTGACGACGCCGAGGATGCGGTGAAGATCGCCAACAAGGTTGGCTATCCCGTGATGATCAAAGCCTCCGCTGGCGGCGGCGGCAAGGGGATGCGCATCGCTTGGAATGACGATGAGGCGCGCGAAGGCTTTAAGTCATCCAAGAACGAAGCAGCCAACAGCTTTGGTGACGACCGGATCTTCATCGAAAAATTCGTCACTCAGCCGCGCCATATCGAGATCCAGGTCCTTGCCGACAAGCACGGCAATACGATCTACTTGAACGAGCGTGAATGTTCGATCCAGCGCAGAAACCAGAAGGTGATCGAAGAGGCGCCCTCGCCCTTCCTCGACGAAGAAACCCGTCAGGCGATGGGCGCTCAGTCCTGCGCGCTGGCCGCTGCTGTTGATTACTGCTCAGCCGGTACGGTGGAATTCATTGTCGACGGCGACAAGAATTTCTACTTCCTTGAGATGAACACCCGCCTGCAGGTCGAACACCCCGTGACTGAGTTGATCACCGGCATCGACCTCGTGGAACAGATGATCCGCGTCGCGCATGGAGAGCATTTGTCCATCAAACAGGAAGACGTCGGCATCAACGGCTGGGCGATGGAAAGCCGGCTCTATGCTGAAGACCCTTATCGCGGCTTCCTCCCCTCCATCGGTCGTCTGACGCGCTATCGCCCGCCAGAAGAAATCGAACAAAAAGTCCGCAATGACACCGGCGTCTACGAAGGTGGCGAGATTTCGATGTACTACGATCCGATGATCGCCAAGCTGTGCTCATGGGGTCCGGACCGCGCCTCAGCCATCGAAGAAATGCGCGTTGCCTTGGATGCGTTTGAGGTTGAAGGCATCGGCCACAACCTGCCGTTCCTTTCCGCCGTGATGGATCACGAAAAATTCTGTTCCGGCAACATCACAACCGCCTTCATCGAAGAAGAATACCCCGAAGGCTTTGAAAGCGCTGTGCTTGATGCGCCAATGTTGAAGAAAGTCGCCGCGGCTGCAGCTGCGATGCACCGAGTGGTGGAGATTCGCCGCGCCCGCGTATCGGGCCGCATGGACAACCACGAACGCGTTGTCGGCAGTGATTGGGTCGTCACTTTGCAGGGTGAAAACCACGCCGTGAAGATCGATGCTGACCGTGAGGGATCCACCGTAACCTTCGATGATGGCTCATCCCATCGGGTCGCATCTGACTGGACGCCGGGCGATACGCTGGCGAAGCTCGAAATCTCTGGTGAGTTGCTGGTTCTGAAAACTGACAAAGTCACCGGTGGCATGCGCATACGTTGCCGGGGCGCTGACTTGAAAGTGCATGTCAGGACGCCTCGTCAGGCTGAACTGGCTGCTCTGATGCCGGAAAAACTGCCGCCAGACACGTCGAAACTGCTGCTATGCCCGATGCCTGGTCTGGTCGTTTCTATTGCGGTCGAAGTTGGTGACGAAGTGCAGGACGGTCAGGCGCTGTGCACCGTCGAAGCCATGAAAATGGAAAACGTGCTGCGGGCAGAGAAGAAGGCCAAAGTCACCAAGATCAACGCAGGCCCGGGCGACAGTCTGGCGGTCGACGAAGTGATCATGGAGTTCGAATAGGCCATGCGCCGTCTGATCAAAATTCTCTTAGGGGTGATTGTCGTGATCTTCGGCCTGCTTGTTGCTGCCGGGTTTGCCACCACCTCAGGCGAACATGATTACGCCGAGATGACTGAAAATCAGACGGTGTCCGCCCGCGCCTATCTGGCTGAGGCGCAGACGCCACTGCCCGAAGGCGCGGTCTTTGGGCGGTTTGAACGAGAACCCGGCGTGGCGTTGGAAACGCTAACTTTGCCCCATCCTGACCCAAAGGCGACCATCTTGCTGGTTCCAGGCTACACGGCGCCGCTTGAGGTCTACGCCAGCACTTACCAGGCATTTCACGATGCTGGTTATGCGGTCACTGGCCTGTCTCAGCGCGGGCAGGGCCGGTCGTGGCGCCCATTGCCCAAGCCCGAAAAGGGCTATGTTGAAGATTACCGGGACCTCAGCGCTGACCTAGCTGCGTTTGTCGGAACCATTGAAGGGCCGGTACTGGTTTATGGCAACTCAATGGGCGGCCATATCGCGATGGTGATGGCTGGGACTGAGGATGTCGATATCGGCGCTTACGCTCTTCTCGTGCCCATGGCCAAAATCCACACTGGGGAATTTCCTTACGGTGTGGCCAAAGCAATGACAGGATTTTATTCGGCGATAGGTTTTGGCGCAAATTACGGCTTTGGCCGCGGTGACTGGACATTTGCATCGCGCGACCAAAGTCAGCCCACTGATTGTTCTGCAAACCCCGCCCGCGCCCACACCCGTCACATGATGGTTGGACTGGACCCTAAATTGCGCGTCTCTGACGTCAACAATAAATATGTTTGGGAGACGATGAAATCGACTGAGATGGCGGCCTCAAGTGATCATCTTGCGGGTATTACAGCGCCGGTTCTTTCGGTTACGGCGGGTGATGACCGGATCGTCCAAACCGGGGCGGCGGAAGCAAATTGCAAAGCTATGCCGAATTGCCGGACCAAACGCTTTGAGGCCGCCCGACATTGCATCATGCATGAAGGCGAGGCGCAGAAAGACGCCGTCCATGCAGAGGTCATCGCATTTTTTGATAGTGTGAGTGTAAAATGATCCGTTCACTAATCATCTATGGCGTCGCAATCATTGCGATTGTCGCCTTCGTCAATCTCTACATGATCCCGGCAATGCTGCAGTGAGCCAGGCTGCAGCTATATCAGCTTTGACCGCCGTTCATTTCACGGCGGCGCATCGGCATCCGGTCGATCTGCCGGTTCAGATCTTCTGCCGTAATCGGGTGCGGGCGGCGAAGTTTAATCTCACCATCCTTCCCAATCAGGATGATCTGAAAGTCGCGCGGCCTGAACATCTGGCGCAAGGCGCTGCCAGCACTCGGATCAGTATCCATCAGAATTACGACGTCCCGTTCAGTCATGTCATCGCTACGGGACGACAGGTTCGCGACCTGACGCTGGAAGCGGGGATCCTTTTCGCTGTCAGCGAAGATGATGACCGGCCGCGCCTCCCACTTATAGGCGGCGATGGGATCGTCATCCGCAACAACGCTGCCGGCGATCAACGCGGCGAAACCAATGAACAGGGCGAGGGCATGGCGCATGTCGCGTCTCCTTTGCACCATTATATAGGCGCCTATGGGCTGCCAGACGAGGAGTAATCATGACCGATAAGATGAATGACTGGAAAGCGCTGGCCGAAAAAGAACTGCGCGGCAAACCGTTGGACGCGCTCGACTGGGATACTCCCGAAGGCATCAAGGTCAAACCGGTCTACACAGCCGATGATCTGGATGGGTCAGAAGCTGCTGAAATGCCGGGCGTTGCGCCGTTTACGCGCGGGCCGAGGGCGACGATGTATACCGGGCGGCCCTGGACGATTAGGCAGTACGCAGGGTTTTCCACAGCGGAGGAATCGAACGCTTTCTACCGCAAAAACCTCGCCGCCGGTCAGCAGGGCGTGTCAGTCGCCTTCGATCTGGCGACGCATCGCGGCTATGACAGCGACCACCCGCGCGTGATCGGCGATGTCGGCAAGGCCGGCGTGGCCATCGACAGCGTTGAGGATATGAAGATCCTGTTCGATGACATCCCGCTGGATCAGGTCTCGGTCTCCATGACCATGAACGGCGCCGTCATTCCCGTGCTGGCCAGTTTCATTGTGGCGGGAGAGGAGCAGGGCGTCGATCAGGCGAAACTCAGCGGCACCATTCAGAACGACGTTCTGAAAGAATTCATGGTCCGCAACACCTACATCTACCCGCCAGAGCCTTCGATGCGCATCGTATCCGACATCATCGGTTACACGGCGGAAGAGATGCCGAAATTCAACTCCATCTCCATCTCCGGCTACCATATGCAGGAAGCGGGCGCGAACCTCGTGCAGGAGCTGGCGTTCACGCTGGCAGACGGTAAAGAATATGTGCAGGCCGCGATTGATGCCGGGATGGACGTCGACAAATTTGCCGGACGTCTGTCTTTCTTCTTCTGCATCGGCATGAATTTCTTCATGGAGGCCGCCAAACTGCGCGCTGCCCGGATGCTGTGGCACCGGATCATGGACGGGTTTGGGGCGCAGAAAGAAGGCTCTAAAATGCTGCGGACGCATTGTCAGACATCTGGCGTGTCATTGCAGGAACAGGACCCCTACAACAACGCTATCCGCACAGCGTTTGAGGCGATGAGCGCCGTTTTGGGCGGCACTCAGTCGTTGCACACAAACTCATTTGACGAGGCCATCGCCCTGCCGACCGAGGCGTCGGCGCGTCTGGCCCGAAACACCCAGCTGATCCTTCAGAACGAAACCGGCGTTACCAACGTCGTCGATCCGCTGGCAGGGTCATACTACGTCGAAAGCCTGACAAAAGAGCTGGCGGATGCCGCCTGGAAGATCATCGAGGAAGTTGATGAGATGGGCGGCATGACCAAGGCCGTGGCATCAGGCATGCCGAAGCTCCGCATTGAGGAAAGCGCCGCCCGCCGTCAGGCTGCCATCGACCGCGGCGACGAAGTGATCGTTGGCGTGAACAAGTTCCGGCTTGAGAAGGAACCTGTGATCGAAGTGCGCGACATCGACAACGACGAAGTTCGCGAAAGTCAGGTCGCTCGCCTGAAGCAGATCCGTGCAACCCGCGATCAGGCCGCCTGCGACGCCGCACTGAAAGCGCTGGAAGATGGCGCTAACAGCGGCGGCAACCTTCTGGGCCTTGCGGTTGACGCCGCCCGTGTCCGCGCAACAGTAGGGGAGATTTCTGACGCCATGGAAAACGTGTTTGGCCGCCACCGCGCCGAAGTCAAGACCCTCGCAGGCGTCTACGGCGCAGCATATGAAGGCGACGAAGATTTCGAACGGATTCAAAAGGAAGTTGAAGATTTCGCCGAAACCGAAGGCCGTCGCCCCCGCATGCTAGTCGTCAAGATGGGCCAGGACGGCCACGACCGAGGCGCCAAGGTCATCGCGACCGCCTTTGCGGATATCGGTTTCGATGTAGACGTCGGCCCGCTGTTCCAGACCCCAGCAGAGGCTGCGCAGGACGCGGTGGACAACGACGTCCACATCGTCGGCATTTCATCGCAAGCGGCGGGCCACAAAACGCTGGCGCCGAAGCTGGTGGAAGAGCTGAAGAAGGCTGGCGCCGATGATGTTATCGTCATCTGTGGCGGCGTGATCCCTCAGCAGGACTATCAGTACTTGTACGACGCAGGCGTGAAGGCGATCTTCGGGCCGGGGACGAACATTCCCGATGCTGCGCGGGATATTTTGAAGCTTATTGGGTCTGACGACTGATCAGCGGCGTGGGGCGGTCAGGCCGCCCCTACATCCCTTGTGCCCACGGCTCAGGCGCAAACCGCCAACTGTCGCCGTCGCGGGCGACGTGGCCGAATCCAGGATAATGTAGGTGCATGCCAGTCACCAGCAGACGCTCAGACGCGGCCATGTCGAACATGCGCTTTCGCGACGTCGCGGCCATCGCAGGGTCAACATCAACCACCATCGACACGTCTGGACGCGGCACCTGAACCTCAGGGATATGAACGATATCTCCCCAGATCAGCAGAGTCTCATCGTTGGATGAGATCATGTAGGCGGTATGGCCGGGCGTGTGGCCGGGGCAGGGCAGCGCCGTGACGCCAGGGAAAACCTCACCATCGGTAAAGCGCCGCATCTTGGCCAGATAGGGCGCGGTCTGGTCGCGCGCCTGCTGGAACATCATCACGCGCTCACGCTCTGACGCGCGGGACATGGCGCCATCGTCGAACCAGTGTTTCGGCTCATTCTCATGCGCGACAAGCTGCGCGTTCGGAAAGTGCTTTGCCCCGGTGTCGCGGTTGGTCAGCCCAGCGGAATGATCAGGGTGCATATGCGTCAAAAGGACCGTGTCGATCGCGGCCGGGTCCACACCGGCCGCCCTCAGGTTCGACGGCAAATGCCCTGCATCCGGGCCGAGATAGGTGCCGGAGCCTGTGTCGATCAGCGCCAGACGCTCGGCGGAGTGGATCAGGAACGTGTTGATCGACAACGCAAAATGGTCGCGAAACGCCGCCTGAAGATGCTGGGCGCCCTCATCTTCGGACACGCCGATCATCATCTTGTGGTCGCGGATGGCGACGCCGTCGGCCAGCGCCGTGACCACGATATCACCGATCCGGCGATGATATACTGCGGGTATCTGTTGGGTTGGCGCGTTCATATGAGGTCCTCTCAGATCAAAGAGCGGCTTTGCCCGCCTTGCCCCGATGCGATCGGGGCAACCATTGTAAGCTGGCCCGTCGCCTGTCATCAATTGCGGACAATTACTTCTGAGGTTCCCATGACCCGCCAAACCGCCATCACCGCCGCCACAACTACTTTCGACAACGGCGCCTTCCTGACAGAATACGCCGACTGGATCGCTCACCCCACCGAAAGTCAGCCGAAGGCGCGGCCGGGCGCCCTTCACGCATATCTGAACGATGCGATCACCCCGCGTCTTGCCCGCATGGGCTTCACCACCCGCATTGTTGAGAATACCGTCGGTGAAGGCCCATTCCTGATTGCCGAACGCCATGAGGGTGATGATTTGCCGACCGTCCTGACCTATGGCCACGGCGACACCGTGCCGGGGATGGAGGGTCAGTGGCGTGAAGATCGCGATCCGTGGACCCTGACGGAAGATGGCGACCGCCTTTACGGGCGCGGCACGGCAGACAACAAGGGTCAGCATCTAGTGAACCTGACGGCGATGGAGGCTGTGCTGAACGCGCGCGGTCATCTTGGCTTCAACGCGCGGGTCATCATCGAGATGGGCGAAGAAGCAGGATCAGCCGGTCTTCACGAACTCTTCCTCGCAGAAAAAGATGCCCTTTCAGCCGATGTGCTGATCGCCTCAGACGGCCCGCGTCAGGACCCTAAACGCCCTATGATCTTCATGGGCGCACGCGGGGCGGTGAACTTTGAGCTGACTGTTGACCTGCGTGAAGGCGGGCATCATTCGGGCAACTGGGGCGGGCTGTTGGCTGATCCGGGCGTGATCCTCAGCCATGCCATCGCCTCTATCACCGACGCATCCGGCGCGATCCGCATCCTGGAATGGCGACCCAACAGTCTGACGCCAGCCGTTAAAGCCGCCCTTGCCGATATGAACCTGACCGCGCCCGATGGCGGCCCCTCCATCGACCCAGATTGGGGAGAACCGGGTTTGTCAGCCGCGGAAAAGGTCGTTGGCTGGAACAGTTTTGCTGTTCTGACAATGCTGTCGGGCGATCCGGCCAAGCCGGTTAACGCAGTGCAGCCTATGGCCCGCGCCGTCTGCCAATTGCGCTTTGTTGTCGGAACGGAGATGGACGACATCGTCCCTGCCCTCAGACGTCATCTGGCGCGCGAGGGCTTTGACAAGGTCGTCGTCACATCAGACGACAGTCCAATGTTCACGGCCACACGCCTAGACCCCGATCATCCCTGGGCGGTCTGGACGGCGCAGTCGATTGAACGGACGATGGGCGCGCCAGCGATGGTGGTGCCGAACCTGGGTGGCTCGCTCCCCAACGAAGAATTCGCCGTCACGCTGGGCATGCCAACGATCTGGATCCCGCATTCCTATACGGGATGCTCACAGCACGCGCCGAACGAGCATGCGCTGAAGCCGATCCTGCGCGAAGGCCTCGCCGTCATGGCGGGCGTCTGGTGGGACCTTGGCGCGGGGGATACGCCGAAACTTTAAGCGACCTTTCGGCGGGGGGCGCCCCAGACGCCGGCGAACCCCAGCAATGATGCGAACAACAGCCCTGCCGCGGGAACCGGTACAGCGGGCATGGGTGGCGGTGGTGGAGGCGGCGGCAGAATCCGCTCAACCGATGTGCTGTTTAGCGTTAACAGCGCCTCGGTGGACCCGCCGAATGTGCCAAAGCCTTCACCCCGTACCTTCAGCCGCGAAAACGGCGTCGCTGCATTGATCGCATCTGGATTCAACGTGCTTAGATCCGTGAAATCGGTCGAAATGCCTGCGCCTTCAACTCGCACGAAAAAGCGGTAGGAACCGTTCCGCGTAAAAGGGCTTGGCGAGGTTGAAGTCAGCAACGGCCCGAATATCGCGAATGTGTCTGCCCGGACCCGTAAAGCAAAGCCGTTGTTGCCCGGGCGGGTACTGAACCCGTTCAGCGATACCGATACGAAATTGAAATTCGACAGGCTATAGTCAGCAAAATCTGACCCTACAAAAGAAGGCGTGGCGGTGTCCTGAAACTGAAATGCCAAGCTCCAATTATCTCCGGCGCTATAACGGGTCGTAAAGTCGGGGTTTTGTTCAGACGCGATGACGCCTGCAAATATTCCACGGACGGGCAGCGCATTGGCGGCGGGGCCGCGATAGCAAGGGTTAGCGTGATGGCTGCAAACTGTTTGAATGATCGTAACATTGCTTATCCTTTCAATACGTCCCCTTCTTCGCCGGTGCCTGATCAGACGCGCATCACCCAAATTGGCTAAATTTACCCCAATTTGCTTTCTTCTTGGCCCGGATTCCCCGGCACGCTAAGCTTCCTCAAAGAGCTGCATAAAAAAAATGGCGGCCTTCCTTGAGCAGGAGCGGACGATGGCGATTTTCACAGTAACGACCGGATTCGATGTATCGCGTGACGATGATGCGCTGATCACCTTGCGTGAGGCGATCGAAGCCGCCGCAGCGAACGATGAGGCGGATACAATCCGCTTCGCCCAGGATGTCAGCGTCATTCAGATGGTTGGCGGTGGCGCAGCGCCGGGCGCTACGCTGTTCAACGGTTTCACGATTGCGGCGGGTGAGGATCTGACAATCGAAGGCGATGTCGATCTGGACGGCGTCGACGATGTCACGATCTCTGGCGCTAATGCAACGGCGCATTTTCTGGTTGAAGCAGGCGCGTCGCTGTCCTTGTCCGGCGTCGATTTGATTGATGGTTTCAATGATCAGTCTGCAGATCCCGGCGCCGCAGAGGCAGGCCAACCAACGGACGCAGCCTTGTTCGATGAAGCCGCCCAAGGTGCTGATGGCGGCGCCGGGCGGAACGCATTCGGTTCAATCCTCAACAACGGCGCACTGACGCTGGCGCAGGTCGGGTTTGATGGAAACTTTGCTGTTGCGTAGGCTGGTCAGGCAGGCGGGGCAGGGGGCGATGGCGCTACTGGGGAAGAGGGCGACAATGGTCGCGATGCATACGCCCTTCGCAGCGCACGTGAAGGCGACAACGGCGAAGACGGCGCCAATGGCGGCGACGGTAGTGACGGTGGGATGGGCGGCGTTGCAGCCACGGTCCTCAACTTTGGCTCGCTCAGCGCCTTTGGTCTGGTTTTCGGGCAAGACAATTTTGCAACCGGCGGACAAGGTGGCGCTGGCGGATTTGGCGGCATAGGCGGCGATGGCGGCGCCGGGGGCGAAGGCGGCGACGGGTTTACGTTGGTTTTCGATACGGAATCGCCCCGCGACGGCGGTGATGGCGGGGATGGCGGCGACACTGGCGCATCAGGTGACGGCGGCGATGGCGGCGATGCAAGCGCGGGTATTTTGAACTTTGGCGACATCGCCCCCATCGGGGCCATTGCTGCAACCTCACTGGTCAGCACTAATCCGGTATTCAGCGGCGGCGTCAGCATTGCGCAGGATGAATTTGGCGCCGGCGGAGAGGGCGGGAAAGGTGGTTCTCTCCTCTTCACTGATGCTGATGATGGCAAAGACGGCGCGGCTGGTTCGGGCGGGACCGCCGGTAGGGGCGGCAAAGGCGGCATCTCTCGCCCGTTGGCGCCAAACGCTGAGCTGTTTGAGACCATCATCCTCGCCACGACGGCCGACAGCATCGTAAGCGAAGTCGATAATCTGGTCTTTTCCATCCAGCGTGTCGGCGTCGCTTCTGACGATATTCCCACAATCCGCGTCGTTTGGCGGCTGGAAGGGTTAGATGGCGCCACCGCCGCTGATCTGGGTCTATCCGAACTGCCCTCAGGCGAGGTGCTTTTCGAAGGTCGCCGCAATGATGCAGAGACATTCCTGTTCGACGTCGCCATCGACACCCGCGCCGAAGGCGATGAAACCTTTGCGCTGGTCATTGAAAAAATCAAAGTGACCGACGGTGACAAAGACACCGTTGGCATCGCCACAGATCGCGCGACCGCCACGATCAGTGAAAATGATGCGCCACCAGTCCCGGGCCTGCTGATCGAAGGGACGCCAGACAATGACGATTTGCGCGGCGGTGGTGGCCCTGACACGATCAGGGGTGGGCAGGGCGATGACACGCTGCGCGGTTTTGCCGAAGATGATCTGATCGTCGGGTTCGCAGGCGATGACCTGATCCGGGGTCAGCGCGGTAATGATGAATTGCGGGGATCAGCCGGTGATGACCGCATCTTTGGCAATGGCGGCGATGACAGGCTGCTTGGCAATGGCGGCGCGGACGAATTGCGTGGCGGCGGCGGTGATGATTTCCTGAAAGGCGGGGGCGGATCAGATCGCCTGATCGGATCTCGCGGTGACGACACCATCGCGGGCAACGGTCGCAACGATGAACTGTCCGGCGGCTCCAGTTCGGATGAGTTGTCTGGCGACGGCGGCGATGACCGGCTGGAAGGCGGCAAGGGCGACGATGTTTTGACCGGCGGCAGGGGGGCGAATGTGTTTGTCTTCGGCGCCTCTGACGGCGATGACTTCCTTGTGGATTTCCAGCAAGGCCTCGACAGGATCGCCATCGTCGGCTCGGACGGGTTCGAAGACCTTCTGATCGCCCAGACCGGCGCGGATGTGACAGTCTCGTTCGGCGCAACCGATGTTCGTGTCTTGAACCAGACAGAGGCGGAATTCACCGAAGACGACTTTCTGTTTTAGGTTATCTGTCCGTGCCAAATCGCACCTGTCGGCTGAACCGGCGGTAGCGCGGGGTGGGAAAGTATGGCTAACTCTCCCAAACACGTTCAACCGATGGGGGATAAATCGATGACCGACGACCAAAACAACGCGCGCGCCGCCCTGCGTGAAGACGCGCTACGGTACCACGAAGAAGGCCGACCAGGTAAGCTTGAAGTCCGCGTCACCAAGCCGATGGCGACGTCCCGCGACCTGTCGCTTGCCTATTCCCCCGGCGTCGCCGACGCGTGCACAGCCATTGAAGAAGCTGCCGAAAATGCGGCGCGCTTCACGGGTAAAGGCAACCTTGTCGCGGTCATTACCAATGGCTCAGCCGTTCTGGGTCTTGGCAATATCGGCGCGCTGGCGTCCAAACCGGTGATGGAGGGTAAAGCCGCCCTCTTCAAGAAATTCGCCAATATCGACTGCTTTGACATCGAAGTGGACGAAACCGACCCTCACAAACTGGCAGAGATCGTCAAGGCGTTGGAGCCCACGTTCGGCGCTGTGAACCTTGAAGACATCAAGGCCCCTGACTGCTTTATCGTTGAGAACGAATGCAAGAAAACGATGGGCATCCCGGTCTTCCACGATGACCAGCATGGCACCGCCATCGTCTGCTGCGCAGCTGCGGTCAACGCGCTGAAGATCAACGGCAAGAACATCGAAGACATTCGCCTGGTCTGCTCAGGCGGCGGGGCGGCAGGTACAGCCTGTATCAACCTGATGGTCAGCCTCGGGGTGAAGCAGGAAAACGTCATGGTCTGTGACCGGTCCGGCGTGATCTATAAAGGCCGCGAAGGCATGACGCCTGCCAAAGAGCAGTTCGCAGTTGAAACCGACTGCCGGACGCTTGAGGACGCGATCAAAGGCGCCGACATGTTCCTCGGTGTATCCGGCCCCGGCGTTCTGAAACCTGAGATGGTCAAATCCATGGCCGACGCGCCGATCATCTTCGGCCTCGCCAACCCGACCCCGGAAATCATGCCAGACGTCGCCCGCGACGCAAAACCTGACGCGCTGATCGCGACGGGCCGGTCGGACTATCCGAACCAGGTGAACAACGTCCTCTGCTTCCCGTTCATCTTCCGTGGGGCGCTGGATGTCGGCGCGACCGAAATCAACGAGGAAATGAAGCACGCTTGTGTTCACGCCATTGCGGCGCTGGCCCGTGCGCCTTCGACGGCTGAGGCAGCGGCCGCCTATCAGGGCGAACAACTGGTCTTTGGCCCGGATTACCTGATCCCCAAACCGTTCGACCCGCGTCTTCTGTCCGTTGTCGCCACCGCTGTTGCGGAAACGGCGATGAAGACTGGCGTTGCCAAGCGTCCGCTGGATGATGTTGAGGCGTATCGCAACAACCTTCTCCAGTCCGTCTTCAAAACCGGCTTTGCAATGAAGCCGATCTTTGAGCGTGCACTGGCCGTTGAGAAACGCATCATCTTTGCGGAAGGTGAAGATGAGCGGGCGCTGCGCGCCGCCCAGAACATGCTTCAGGACGGCGTCGACAAGCCAATCCTCATCGGTCGCCCGGGCGTCCTGCAATCGCGCCTTGATGCGATGGGCGTTGATCTGAAAGCCGGGGATGATTTTGAGGTAGTGAACCCTGAAAGCGACAGCCGGTACGGAAAATACTGGCGCGCACTTTATGAGATGAAAAAGCGCGATGGCGTGTCAAAGGATCTGGCCAAGGCGATCATCCGCACCAACTCCACCGCCATCGCAGCGACGGCGGTGCATCTGGGTGATGCGGACAGCATGATCTGCGGTCTCTTTGGTGAGTTTAACTGGCATCTGAAATACGTCTCTGACATGCTGGGGAACAAGGCGATTGGCGCACTAAGCCTGCTGATCACTGACAGCGGCCCTCTGTTTATCGCCGACACGCATGTGAACAACGACCCATCGCCAGAACAGGTTGTCGCCATCGCAAGGGCGGCTGCGGCTGAAATGTGGGCGTTCAAGCAGGAACCCAATGTCGCGTTTGTCGCCAACTCAAACTTCGGGTCTGGCACTTCGGCTGCGTCGGCCAAGATGCGGGCGGCGGTTGCATTGCTCGATGCAGAAGGGGCTGATTTTGAGTACGAAGGCGAAATGCATGCCGACGCTGCGCTTGATCCAGAACTTCGGGCGCGGATCTTCCCTGAAAGCCGTCTCAACGGCCCGGCGAACCTGTTGATGATGTCTGACACCAACTCAGCCAACGCTGCAGCGAACATGATGAAGACCATCGGCGGCGCCATGCGCGTTGGCCCGATCCTTCTGGGCTTTGAAGGCAAGGCGCACATCCTGACACCGTCTGCCACCACACGTGGCCTGATCAACATGGCGGCGCTTGCCGGCGGTTGATTTTCAAGCAACGCGTTAAGACTGAAGGGCGCCGCTATGAGACGGCGCCCTTTTTTTGTCGCGACCCTGGTCTTGCAAGGCTTGGTTTTGTCGGCAGACGGCGTAAGCGTTTCGAAGTCTGATTGCTTCAAAACCAACAGAATAAGGGCGGGTCTGCTGGTCCGCCCTTATTGGTGTAGCGTGACATCATCACCTTCCCGCGCCCATGGCTATTTCGGCGCGATCCTGTAGACCAGCGGCGCTGCACCACTCCGAACAGCTGGAATTTTCTATGAACGCGCCGACCGATAAAAACGTGCAGGGCATCATCCTGATGGTGCTGGCGATGGCCTTCTTTGGCGTTGCTGATGCGTTGGTGAAGGTCTCCGCCGCTTTCCTGTCACCCGCGCAGGTTCTGTTCTTTCTGAACGGCGGCGGTGTGGTTTTGTTCATCCTCCTCGCCGTTCTGCGAGGTGAGGCCCTATGGGATCGCCGCGTTTTCGCGCCCACCCTCCTTCTCCGCTACGCGTCAGAGGTTATGGGCATGGTCGGCATGGTTCTGGCGCTTATTTATGTGCCGTTGTCGACAGTTGGCGCGGTCACGCAGGCCGCGCCGATGCTGGTCGCAGTTCTGGCGGTCATCTTCTTCGGAGAAACGGTCGGCTGGCGACGGTGGAGCGCGATTGCCGTCGGTTTTGTCGGCGTTCTTCTGGTAGTCCAGCCCAGGTCAGACGGGTTCGACGCCTCTATCCTGTGGGCGTTGATGGCCATGGTCGGTCTGTCGATCCGCGATCTGATCACTCGCCTGACGCCTGATGGCATGCCGTCGACCAGCCTGGCGGCCTATACGATGATGGCCGCCACGCCGTTTTCGCTGGTTTGGGTTCTCTATAATGGTGAGGCGCCCGTGCCTGCGAATGTGGACTGGTTCATCGCTCTTCCGATGATCAGCCTAGGCTCGGTTGGCTACCTTCTTCTCATCACATCGATCCGCATGGCAGATGTATCGGTCGTCACGCCGTTTCGCTATTCGCGCATCATTTTCCTGCTGGCGCTGGGGGTGCTGCTGTTTGATGAACGGCCCAATACACTGATGTTGACGGGCGCTGTGCTGATCATCGCATCTGGCGTCTATCTGATCCTGCGTCAGCGAAAGGTGCAGCAAGAGGCGGAAGGTTGATTTGACAGCCGGGGCCGACACAAAGGAATGATGGCGCCGTCGGATTTGATTTCAGGGTTTGCTTCGTGAAGTTTGTTGTTTCGATCTGTTTGGTTTTGGCCAGCCTCGCCAGTTACAAGATCTACAAATACACCCAAAGTCCGCTTACCGCAGAACAGCGCATGGCAGCGTTTGAGGTGATCTTTGCGGACAGTGACGCCCTCATTGAGCAGCTCGATGCAGCGCTGGCCACCAATGACGCGGAAGAAGTCGCAAGGATCAATGCAGCGCTAGAGGCGAATTTCGCCAGGATAGACGCGCTGATGCAACGTCCTGAACCAGGCCCCGCAGCGCCGCCTGAATATCTGGCCCTCTTCGACGCGATAGAAGATGGATCGCCAGGGGATATTCATGCGCTACCTCAGGGCGGTATGGACCTGAATGTCGCCGTTGGTCCCTATGGTTCAGCGCCACTTCATCGGGCGATGATGCGCCCGGGGCGGTCCACGCAGGTAGTTTCACTGCTGCTTGATGCGGGTGCAAGCGCTGATTTCGCGACGGATGAAGGCTATACTGCACTGCATTTCATCGCCGATACGAACTATCCCGATGATGATCCGGCAGAGATTTCGGCGATGATCACCCTTTTGCTGGCCAATGGCGCGAATATGGAAGCGCGCACCCACTGGGACTGGACGCCATTGCACCGTGCAGTGATGGAAGGACGCGAGGCGGAACTTGAAGCGCTGTTGCAGAATGGCGCTGATCCGAATGTGCGGTTCAGCGAGGAAAGCCTGCCTGATTTTAGTCGCGGGATGACGCCCTTGATGGTCGCCGGGTCTGAGGATCGGAAGGTCGCGCTTTTACTGCGGTTTGGCGCCAATCTCCTTCTGCCGGGTGCGTCGGGTGAGACGTCATTTGATTTCTTCAAACGCGAGGCGGCCTTGGCGGCGGCTAATCTGGCGATCAAAACAGAGGCAGGCACGGCGGAAGAGTTTGACCGCTATCATTCGGACGGGATTTCCCGGTCGCTCGCGTTGATAAGGGCGCATGTTTCAGATGGATAAAGGGCGCCGGTTTGGCACTTCAAGCGTTTTGGAAAGAGGCCACGCATGACGAATGAAAAAGCCCTTTACGGGTTTGCGGGCCCGTTTGGCGTGCCTGTCGCAAGGGGTCAAAATCAAGGGCATCGTATTGCATGGAGGCGGCGGATATTGCGCGCATGGGCCTGCGGGGCCAAAGGAAAGCCTTGTCCTGATCGCAGCAGGCCCGCTCGTCAATTTGACGCTTTGGCTGCTTGCTGAGCCGGCCAGCGATATCGTGCTGGCGTTTGGCGCCAATGACCCGGCTATGGCCCTGGTGGCCGAGCAGATTCTGTTTTTCGGCAAAATCAATCTGTTGCTGTTCATCTTCAACATGATCCCGGTCCTTCCGCTGGACGGCGGGCGGCTGTTCTATCTGGCGCTTTGGTGGCGGTTGCCGCAGGAAACTGCGATGAAGGTCATTGGTTTGGTCGGGCTGATCATCGCCGTCCTGTGGATCCCGGCAGCAATTGCGGCATTCTACTTTCTTGGGTTCATTCTCTTCTTCTCTCCCTCCGTTCGCGATAACTGGCGCCGGTTCAAAGGCGAGATCGTGGAATAGAAATTCCGCGTGAACATTAAGTGAACATAATGTGGTATTCTCAGTGAGGATCCATATTATTCAATAAGTTAAGCCTACTTTCACATGTAAAAGGTTTTCGCCTCGTATCGGGGCACTCGGCAGGCGTTGCATTTATCTGCGCAAAATCTGCGAAACTCTGCGCCAAATCCCGGCAATGCGGCCCTTCGCTGGTCTGAGGTGGCGGGCAATCAGACCAGCATGCAGAGCACCCCTTCTTCCGTCCAATCTACTCTCACACCTACAGTCCCTCCGGGCCGTCTCGGGCCTCTCATTCCCAAACTGGGCGGCGGGCGCCCCGTGCCGCTCACGCACGTTGTGCTCGTCGTCTTCTTTCTGGCCGGTCTCGCCGACTGGCTAATCCTTTGGGAAAATACAGGGCTGTCTCTGGCCCTGCTGGTCGCCGCAATCTCAGCCGTGGTAACCGTCCTTGGTCGACGCGACTGGCCGGTTCTGGCCTTCGCGATCGTCGCCCCCTTGTTGTTGGCGATCGAAGTAACGGCGCTTTCAGTGACGCTTGCCTTTTTCGCCTTGGCACTTGCGGGCATGTTAGCGTCCGGACGGTGCCCAAGGTCTGTCGCTAGTGTCCTGCCTGCGCTGATCCGGTTCATGGCATGGACGCCATTTCGTCTTTTCGCTGACAGCTGGCGCGGCGCACGCATCGCCCGTCGCCGCCCGATGGCGGTGAAGCTTAATGCGGCGATCTGGGTCATGCCGATCATCTGCGGGCTGGTGTTCGTCAGCCTGTTCGCCGAAGCCAATCCAATCTTCGCTGACCTTCTCGGCTATCTCGACCCGTTCGCATGGCTGACCGAGAATGGCGTCTTGCGCCTGATGTTCTGGGCCTTCGCCATTATCGCAATATGGCCTTTCCTGCGCCCGGCCCGCGCGATGCGGTTCAAGACGGTGGCGATGCGAGCGCCTAAAACCGAAAGCACCGTATTTGGTGAACCGGCGATCTTGCGGGCCCTTCTTATTTTCAACGCACTCTTCGCCCTGCAAACGGCGCTGGACCTTGTTTACCTCACTGGGGGCGCCGCACTGCCCGAAGGTATGACCTACACCAACTATGCCCATCGGGGCGCCTATCCGCTGGTCGCAACAGCGATGCTGGCGGCGGGGTTCGTTTTGGCCGCCCTGCGCGATGGGTCGGCATCTGCCGCGCACCCGCTGATCCGCCGGTTGGTTTATCTCTGGATCGCCCAGAACGTCGTTCTGACCGCCACAGCCGCCTTCCGCAACGCGCTGTATGTTGAGGCCTATGGCCTGACCGAACTGCGCCTCGCCGCCTTCGTCTGGATGGGGCTGGTGGCGCTGGGCCTCATGCTGATCATCGCGCGCATCGCCTGGCGCAGGTCTGGCGCCTGGTTGGTCCGTCGCAACACGGTTGTCCTCGGTGTGACGCTGATCGTCGCGACTTTGATGAACACATCCGCCTTTATCGCCGACTACAACGTCTCAAAATGGCTGGGTGATCCTGACCGCGTCACTGCCATCGATACCGGCTATCTGATGCGTCTTGGGCCACAAGCCATCCCGGCTGTTGATCGTCTGTTGGCAGCGCCAAACAACATGTCAGATGACGATGCATGGCGCCTGTTTGAGTGGCGCGCGTCCTGCGCCGGCATCATCCTCAACCGCAGCGAAGACTGGCGCGCCTTCACAATCCGTGAAGCCAACCTTGCACAATACCTCTCAACCCACGACATTACCCACAGCGGCCCCGCCGCATTGCCGGAGCTTTGATATGGTCCCCCATGTACTGATCGCCGATGACGACCCTCATATCCGTGAGGTCATTCGCTTTTCGCTCGCCAAAGACGGCATGCGCATCACCGAAGCCTCTGATGGGGCTGAAGCGGTCACGCAATTCGCGTCCGAGACGCCCGATCTGGTGATACTGGATGTCGGCATGCCAGAGGCTGACGGTCTGGATGTCTGCCGCGAGATCCGCAAAACCCACCAGACGCCGATCCTGTTCCTGAGCGCGCGCGACGAAGAAATCGACCGCGTACTGGGCCTGGAAATCGGTGGCGACGACTATGTCGGCAAGCCGTTCTCGCCCCGCGAACTGTCCGCCCGCGTCAAAGCCATCCTTAAACGATCCTCCGCCGCCCCGGCGCCAGAACGCCAGACCCTCAGCCATGGGGAACTTTCGTTGGATAACGCTACACACACGGCAGAATTTGCGGGCGATCCAGTTGCCTTTACCCCGCTGGAATTCTCGATCCTGAAAACCTTCATGACGATGAGCGACCGGGTCGTGAAGCGTAACGATATCGCATCCGCCGCCTATGATATGAACGTCCACGTCTCTGGCCGCACGATTGACAGCCATGTCCGCAACATCCGCGTAAAGCTGTCAGAGGCTGGCTGCCCAAGCGCCATTGAAACCGTGCATGGCGTCGGGTTCCGCCTGGGCGGCTGCGCCCGCGCTTGAACCAACACTAAAACCCCATGCCCTCGCCGTAAGAAATATTGTAAGCCGAGGGCATGAGCCGCGACGCAACGCCCAGAAAATACCGCCCACCGATCCGCCTGATCCTGATGGTCATGCTGCTGATCGCGTTCGCAACCCCTTTGGTCGGCCTTTTCTTTCTGCGGGTCATCGAAAACCAACTGGTCCGCCGAACTGAGGCTGAACTGATCGGTCAGACCGCCGCATTGGCCGCTTCCTATTCCTCGGAAATTAAACGCGCTGGCATCGAAAAGGTCTGGCTGGGGAAGGAAGCGAAAGGCGTCTTTCGCGACAGCCTGACAGACCCGTATCTGCCACTTCCGCCGACAATCGACCTGGCGATAGACAGGATCCATCCGCCCAGACCGGTGCCAGAACAGGCCTTATCACCCCCTGCCTCTGGCTATCTGATCGTAGGCCAAACCATTGCCCCTATCGTTCAGGCGACAGTGCGCAGAACACTCGCCGGTGTTTACCTACTGGATGCGCAGGGCCGCATTATCTATGGCCCTGACGCCGAAATCGGCATGTCGCTGGACCATGTCGAAGAGGTGAAGGCGGCGCTGGATGGTGAGTTTGCCTCAACCCTCCGCACCCGTTTGCGCGAATTCCCGCCGCCTTGGGTCTATTCCTTCACCAAGGGCGCATCTTTGCGCGTCTTCACCGCCTTTCCTGTCATCGTTGACGGGCGCACGGCGGGCGTTGTCTATGCTTCACGCTCGCCTCGTCATGTCTTGCAGATGATGGCCGCCGAAAGCGAAAAACTGTATCTCGCCGGCGTCGTCATGGCCCTTGCGCTCGCCGGTTTCGGCTATATCGCGTCCCGCGCCATCACCAGACCGATCCGCGCCCTGACCGAGCGTACCCGCCTGATCGCATCCGGCGACCCTAACGCACTGAAACCCCTTAAATCCCACGGCACGGCGGAGGTTGCCGAACTGTCCGAGGCCTTCCTGCGCACAGCCCGCCAGCTGCACGACCGGGGCGACGACATCGCCAGCTTCGCCGCCCATGTCAGCCATGAGTTGAAGTCCCCCCTCACCGCGATCCAGGGCGCGGCGGAGCTGATCCGCGACAACGAAGACATCATGACGGGTGAGGAACGTGAAGGTTTCTTAAACAACATCATCAAAGACAGCGAGCGCCTGACCCTGTTGGTTCGCAGGCTTTTGGAGCTTGCCCGGGCGGATAAGGGAGAGGACGAAGCCACCGGCACCGACGTCGCCAGCCTCGCCCAACTGCTGGACGACCGCACGGCAATGAAGGTGGTGGTGAATGATCCTGATCAGATCGCCCTGAAGATCAGCGAGGAAAAGCTGGCGATCATCCTGACCAACATGGTCGACAACTCAGCCCGCCACGGCGCATCAGAGCTGACGGTGACAGTGCGGCGCAAAGGGGCGGAGGCGGAGATTACGGTCGCCGACAACGGCGAAGGTGTATCGCCCCGGAATGAGGCGCGCCTGTTTGAGCCGTTCTTCACGACCGCCCGGACCGAAGGGGGAACGGGCATGGGCCTGCCGATCATTCAGGCGATGCTGGTCGCGCGGGACGGGTCGATTGAGTTTGTTGGTGGGAAAGGCGGGGCCGTGTTTTTGGTGCGGTTGGGGGTCGTGGGATAGGGGCTGATCTCTCTGCCCCGACAACAATTCTCTAAGAAGAGGCCAGCCCAAATATTTTTGCCAATGCACTCGTTAGCTCGGCATCTGTTTGCTCCATCTCGCCGGACAACTCTTTAACAACCGTAGCGATCCTTCTTAATGAGCCGTCTTTTGCACCGTTCTGAATGGCGGTTAGCTTGCGGCGGAGGGAGACCGCACCAAGCACGGCGCATGCGCCTGCAAGTTTGTGGGCCAAAGCTGCGATGTCTTCGCCATCACGGCGAATGGCCCAATCGGTCTCAAGCTTTTCGATCAAGTCGCAGACGCCGTTGTTCAGCGATACGACTAGAACGTGTCTGACGTCGGCACCTTTGGGACAGATTTGAGGTTTTCGTAACGGAGGATTTCTGGTTCATCGCAACCTTCATGGAGTAAAGATGAACAAGAAACCCGGAACCAGCAAAGCCTCAGCTGACAAGCTTGTTAAGAACA
>CALKOT010000119.1 GCA_938092015.1 uncultured Paracoccaceae bacterium | reverse complement strand
AAGTTCGTAGCTTGAACTTGGCCTGACAGACGCCGCCTGAAAATCGGGCAACTGTCAGATCACATCTGAACCACTACAGTTACTTTCGGTATACACTCCACGTTCCGTCGACTTTCATCCAGAAAGATCCGTTTTTGAAGTCGACCTGCCCACCATTCACCGACACAACATCGCTGATCGGCGGCGCGAAGTCATCGCCGAACACTTCCCACACCCGACCGCCAAGAACTGAGCGGGTTTTAAGGTTTGCAGCGAATTTCGGTGCGATGTTCGCGACTATCTTTTCCATCTGATACGCCTCGGACTTCACCGATGCGCCAGTCATCTCCATTTCGGATCTCATGGCGGTGTGACCTTCCCATACCGCATCGAAATCCTGCGCCGTCATCGCAGCTTTCAACGTTTCGACCGCCTCAAGCAGTCCATCATCGTTGCTGGGTGTCGCTGTCAGATATAATCGCTGTGGGGGATCGGGAACATCGAAAGTCAGATCAGCGGATGAACGCCCAGACAATGCCGCATCGTCAAAATCGCGCTTACCTGAACCATCATTGCAAATGGCATAGGCCGAAAACTCACCACTTTGGGCGTTCATCAGGACCCTGGTCGAGTTTTCGCCCTTTAACAGCCAGTCATTGATGGGAATGCCGCCAGATGTCGATTGCGACGCGCCACTGTCGAGGTACACATCATTCACCTCAATCTGATAGCGCCCGTCATAGACCTGATATTCGACCAGGATCGTCTCATCGCAGGCGGCGGCCCCCTGCCCTGCTAGCATGATCGCTGGCAGGGCAAGGATCGCAGAATACAGCTGAGCGCGCATCAGTTGCCGACTACATTCCAAACGCCATTGATCTTTCCCCAATAGGCGCCGGTTCGCATGATGTTTGTGCCGCCATCGCGTTTGATTTCGATGACAATCGGCGCGTCGCCGTTTTCATCAAAGACCTGCCAGATTCTGCCGTCCAAAGCCGGTGTAAAGGTCAGCTTGTCCATATATTCGGGCACACCTTCTTCTACCGTCACGGTCATCATCATCCGCATCATGCCCTCTGGCGCGCCATCCGCCGCTGCAACGGCGCGAAGGCCTTCGTGCATGTTCCAGTAGGTTTCGACATCGCGCTGATCGACTGCAGATTTCAATGCGGCGAGCGCCTCTTTCAGCCCAGCATCGTCAGTTGCAGCGTCATCGTAGAACGCTTTGGGTGGATTTTCGGCAAAGAACGTCAGTTCACGCGTTTCAGGGCCTGTCAGGTTGGCCTCAACCACGGTTTCGCCATCAAGCTCACCCTGGCAGACCCGGCGAATGTTCACATCAGCCGTGCCTTCCTTCAACATCACCTCAAGTTTGTTTTCACCCTCAACAAGCCATTGCTGAAACGGGCCGCCGCGATAATGGTCGCCAGCCTCATTATTCTGGCCATCAACACGCCGTTCAGGCGCAAGGCATAGCCACCGTCATCTGTTTGGATCCGATAGGCATGCAACGTTTCGCAAGCCGTTGCAGACCAGGCAGTCAGGGCGAATGCGCCGCTTAGCGCAGTAAAGAAAATGCGGTTCATAACAAGCCTCCTGAATGAATTGGATGGACCGAGCATACTGGAATGCGGGCTGGATTTTTAGGATCAATCTCACAATAAGGCTTGCTTCACTCGTAATTCGCGGGGTTTTCACCATGAACAAGGCGCGTCTGCTGTCGGCGTGGACAGTTAGATTCGCGCCTGATGACGTATTCCTTGGCTCTTGCGATATGGGCGAATATTGTTAACCTAATGGATAACATATGGAGGAAACCTCGCATGACCGAATTACTAGCACCCTATTCAGATGCGCTGTTCTTAGTGGCAGTTCTGATGATCGTTGTTATCGTCCAAAGCTTTGTCGCCGCCTTCTTTCGCAATGCGGTTGAAAAGCATGAAGCCGGTGAAAGCCTGGAAGCAAACCATGCATCCACAACCTACAGAATGGTGCGGAGCTTTGAAAACTCAGCTGAAAACATCATTCTGTCTTTGCTTTGGCGATAGCTGCAGCCGTATCCCCAGGATGGGTTTGGTGGGTCGCGCTTCTGTTCCTGGTGGGCCGTCTTGGTCATTGGGCGATGTACGCCCTGAACATTCCGCCGATGCGGACGGTGTTTTTCGCACTTGGCTTTTTCGCCACAGTGGCCTGAAAAGCCCCCGTATCGACGAGGCCCGCGCCGCCATTGAGGAATCGATGCCTCAAATCTCCCCGTTTCGTAAACTGGGGCTGCTCATCTTTGGCCCCGGCCCTGCCGAATCCTGCAGCAATATTGATCTGCGCTTCCGGCCGCAAAGTAACGCTGGGCCGCGGATCATTGCTGATGTGGATGCCCTGACGCCCGTCGGACAAACGCCGTTGACCAATTCAGGCGACGAGGCTGTCGATGCGCTTGATCTGAAAGACGATCCCGGTGTTGTCGTGCTGCTTACTGACGGCAGAGAAAGCTGCGGCGGCGATCCCTGTGCGCTCGCGGCTCAGATCGCGGTAGAACAGAATGTCACCGTCCATGTGATCGGCTTCAAAGTCCGCGCCCAGCATTTCCAGTGGAACGGTCAAGGCGCCAAGAACCGAGAGACCTCAGCGCGCTGCCTTGCTGACCGAACTGGCGGCAAATATGTATCGACGGAATCGACTGAGGAACTGGTCAAAGCATTGCAGGACATGTTGTCCTGCCCAATGGTTACTGACGATGCGTGGCGTGAATTGGCTGACCCCCAAGGTTAGACCGGGTGTTTGCTGCCATAGTAGACGCCAAATTCCATCGCACAGGTTTCGTTTTAGGTTGGCGCCGCCCGAACTGAATTGACGAAACCGTGCGAAACCCAGAAGACTAACAACATCCTAATTTGCATATATATCAGAGGGGTCGCGATGGTTTCACGTGTGAAACCATCGACGTTTCACACCTTCCGACAGATCAGGTAGCAGTGAACGTAATCCATCGCATGCCCTGTCGGATCAGCAGCGACCTCTGCCTCATACCGCCCATAGAACTCATCGACGAGTTGGCTGATCTCTGCTGCCGGACGTCCCGCCAACCCGGCAGCGAAAACAGGTTCTGACCACGATCTCAGCGTTGGAATATAGGCTTTGGCGAACGCCGCATCGCTGTCGTATTCACCTTTTTCATGGGCCTCGGCGAACGGACAACGAAGAACCCTCGTTTCCACGTGCTCCAACTGCAGCCCGGCATCCTGAACGGCCCCAGGCGACGTTAGCGGGGCCGTAAACTGTTCGACCGTCCGGTAGACCTGAGGGAAGTTCGTGCGGCGATACTCTTCCACTGCGATACGCCCCTCCTCCGCCATTGCTTTCCAATGTGCGTTGAAGCGGTCAAACATCGTCACGCCACCGGTATGGCCCAGCCAGCGCCCTTCCTCATCAATGCCGAAATTGAATAGTGCCAGGGCACCGCCAGACTTAAGCTCACGCGCTCGCATCAGAAGAAAATTCTCCCAATCCTCTGCGCCTTTGGCCTCAAAAGCGGCTCGGACATCGCCCGTCGCGCGGGTCATGTGCACGTGGTCTTCGATAACGGCCGGGATCTCAGTGATGTAATGAGACGCCGTCGCACTGTGACCCAGGTCCAACGTCCCTGCAGGCACGATCTGGCGGTGGAAAGAAGTGGCTGAAGCAGAGACATACAGATCGCCGATCTCCGCCGCATAGCTTTGCGTTTCGGTCAGCCCGTGGATGATCTGGAAGAGGGCTGAAAAATCTGTTTTCGGCAGATCTGTATAGGTCATCTGGATCGGTCGCGACGGGCAACGAGACCTGACATCGCCTAGAACACGCCCAACCATATCGATCGAGGTGCCGCCATCTGCGCAGCCCATATCGGTCATCTGGAAAACAGATCCATCGTCGGCGGGCGGCTGACGATCCAGCGCGTCCAGGATTAGCTGGGCGGCGTTGTCCATGACATGTTTGGCCCCGATCGTGGCGCGGGAATAGTACCCAGCCCCCTTCATCGCCATGAAATCCTCAGTCTGCTGCTTAGCCATATCTCACCCTCTACGTTTCACTGCGAAACCATCCTCAAACCGGGGCGCAGCCGCAAGCCTTTCCCGGCGATATGCGCCACCATCGTATCGTTCGAATCCGGTGCAATCATCTTCGACACTGAGACCACAAGATTACACGACGGGCTGATGAAGTTTCGGCGACTGCCAAGCTGAGATATGAACCTGCAAATGCGAATGAATTTGGGTTGCAGCAACCCAAGCTTATTGGCAGTCATGAACGCCAACCTAGTGCATTGAAAGAAAGCGTTGACCGTGCCGAGTTATCTTCACGAACACAAAATTGTATTCTTTGGCATACCAAAGGCGGGCACATCGACAGTGAAACATGCCTTTGCGCAGGTGGAGGCTACGAACAAGGCGAACGTGACAACCGATCTCCGTGAGCTGCACACCATCTACCGAACTGACCACAAGGTGACTGAGCAGGGCTTTGCCGATAGCGAGGGGTATTGGTGGTTTACGATTATTCGCGACCCGATAGAACGCATTGTTTCGACATACCAAAACCGAATTCTGCAGATAAGCGAACACAAAACGGGAAAGTGGCCGCGACTAAGGGCAACCCTGCTTGGCGTATCGCTTGAGCCATCTTTGAATGAGTTTTGCTCCAGGCTTCCGCGTTATCGGTCGATGTCTCGAAGGCTGAGTGCTCACATGCTGCCGGTTCAAAACTACGTTGGCGACAGCCTTCAGAGGTTCGATGCCGTCTATCGAATGGACGAGATGGACAGGCTTGAAGCAGACCTGAAGGCCCGAACGGGAGTAGAGATTTCGTTGCAGAGAATGAACTCTAGCGGGAACAACAAGAGCTTCGGCGACCTTAGCCCCGACGCAATTCGAGGTATTTGTAGGTTCACTAAACAAGAATACCAGCTAATTGAGGGCTTCTACAAATTTCCTGATGCGGATGCATTCCAGGGTAGTTAAGATGAAGTCACTTAAAGACGGAATTGCATTTAGTGATCTCGAAAAATCATAACGCGTGAATCATACATCATTCAGCCGGTTTACAAAAATAGCATCCATTTCAATTAGATTTGGAAAATGACCTTCATTGTTAGGAAATATGCAACCCAATTCAAAACCAGCGTTCTTTGAGCAGCCCCACTTGAGTGGTCCAAATTGAAAGTTGGTGCATGATCGGCCTTTGGTCCATCGGGACGATGGCTTCAGGCGCTGGCGGGCGGTAGCCCAATGCACTGTGTGGTCGCTTGGTGTTGTAGTGGTTCCTCCATTTTTCGATGATGATTTGGGCCTCCCGCAGTGAGTAGAA
>CALKOT010000118.1 GCA_938092015.1 uncultured Paracoccaceae bacterium | reverse complement strand
CCGCACCACCAAGTCGTCCATCGTTTCCCCATATGCGATTGAGGGGAACAGGAGGGTCAGTAGGAGGATGGGTGCGAGGATGCGTTTCATACGGGAAGTCTGGCAGAGAATATTCGGAATGGGTAGAGAGAGTAGGGTGTGATAGTTTTTGGAAGTATTCCGTTTCGGTCTAACTGATAGAGATAGAGGGGATTTGTAGATGGCAACGCGAAACCCCAAATGGTCGCGTGACGAACTCATAGTGACCCTTGATTTCTACCTTCAGCACAACCCATCCATACCAGATAAGCGTTCATCTCAGATTTCTGAGTTGAGTGACTTCCTCAACCGTCTCCAAATGAAGTTGGGGGGAGAAACTGGCGATAAGTTTCGCAATCCCAACGGCGTCTATATGAAGTTGATGAACTTCCGGCGTTTTGACCCTTCATACGAAGGCAAGGGTTTAGAGCGAGGCGGCAAAGATGAGGGAGTTGTTTGGAACCTCTATTCGTCAAACCCGAGGGAACTGTGCGAACTCGCAGATAGCATCAAATCTCTTGTCCTCTCCGGCGACCCCGTTCCACCTATTGCGAATATGGGAGACGACGAGGAAGAGGGTGAAGAAGGTCAAATCCTAACCAGAACCCATCGTTACAGAGAACGAAATACGAAACTCGTTGCGCGAAAGAAGCGGCGTGTTCTGCGGGATAAGGGAAAACTCTCCTGCGAGGTATGCGGTTTTGATTTTTCAGCAGCGTATGGTGAGCGAGGGGATGGGTTTATTGAGTATCACCACACTAAACCTGTCGCTGAGTTGAAGAATGGTGAGACGACCAAGATTAATGACTTGGCGTTGGTCTGTTCCAACTGTCACCGAATGATACACCGACGAAAACCTTGGTTGTCTGTTGAGGGTGTGAAAGACCTCCTCTGTAAATGAGATTTCCATCCCGATAGACCGCAAACTAACAACACAACGACAGTACCTTTTTAGATCCGATCACGAGCATGTTTGTGTAAACGCGTCCTTAGGCCGATGCATACGCTCTGGTAGGGTGGCCTGACGGTGCTCTGGACGGCCTCAGAAGATTTCGTATGGGCAGATCTACGAAAACGGCTACGGTCTATAGGCGTCTCATTTGACGTTTGAGCTATCCACAGGATCTGGAGGGCCTGCTTTTAATCTTTATCTGCTAAGCAAGCTGCAGAGCCGTCCATGTAACCCCGATTGTAACCTTGAGTATATTCTTGGCTGTCCCAATCCGCCTCGATCATCGTATCTCTTATGTTGCAAGTTGTATTATATCCCGCCGCGTAACCATCACTGCGACCAGAGTCATACCGTTCATCCGGATCTTCCCCACATCCAGACAATATAAGTCCAGCGGTCAGTGTAATGAGCGTTTGTCTGTTGCGCATATGATCACCCCGACCTTTGAATACAAAAGTTTGCCGTCCACCGCTGCTACGACTTTTTGACTCCAATACCGAAGGTTCACGATTGTTCGTGATTCGCATACAGGACTGATGGCTCGATCTAAGCTTTTCCTCCATGTTTAGGGACCTACTCGTGCAACCATCGAGGGACCTACGAAATTATTAAGCCATTGATATTAAACAAACTTATATTTTTATTTCGGTACCTTGAACCGATCTCCAAGATGGGTGTTCTGGAAACTGCCGGTGACACGCCCGTTCTGATCGACATCGATGACCGCGACGACAACAAGATGCGGAACATGGCGGATAACCCCCCGCCAGTTGGGTGAAGCGGGCTTACGCACGTCGACTGCATCGGCAGTTACAGGTGATTTTCCGGGAAAAGGTCGCGCTTGCGGATCATCTCTGGCCCGCCAGCACAAACGTTCTGGAAGGGATTGCGCACTCCTCAAAATCAGTGCTGCCGAACATCCTCTTCAATACGATTTCGGACAGGTATGAGCCGCGGCAGGCTGAACAGCCTCAGCGCATTCTCTTCGTCGGTCATGCCCGCCACCTGCCCAACGGCGATGGTCTGCAAGCTTTCGTCGCTAAAGCCTGGCCCAAGATCAGGAAACAGGCGGCCGACGCCCGTCTGCGTGTTATCGGCCGCGCTTGGACCGAGGCGCTGGCTGGCGCCGGCCCGGATGACGGCGTTGATACGCTGGGGTTCGTCGAGGATCTGGAAGACGAATACGCAGCCGCCAGCATCATCATCGCCCCTGTCATGGAAGGGGGCGGCACGAAGATCAAAGTGCTTGAGGCGATGCAGTTCCAGAAACCCGTTGTCGCGCACCGTCATTCAGCCCACGGGTTTCACAGCGTCTATGGGCGGCCAATCTTTGAGGCTTGCGACACGATGCAGGATATGGCCGACGCTTGACTTCGTCTGATGGACGATGAGGCGGGCCGACAGGCATTGATCGCAGCGGGGCAGGATTACGTTCTGGCCAATCATTCCCGTCAGATGTTTTCACAGCGCGTCCGCGAAGATTGTGAGGATGTGCTGGCGAAGAAGGGTCGCGTCGCGTCCCCTGACTGATCGCGGCGAACCTGCTTGACGAACCATCCCCCTATGCGGCCCTTTAGGCCCAAATCTACTGGAGGCGCAGATGAGCACGGGTTTCTTTCACGATGAAAAATGTTTCTGGCATTTCGGGGGCAACTACGCCTCGGTCGCACCAGTGGGTGGATTGGTCCAACCAGCAGAAGGTGGGGGCCTGCCGGAAAGCCCTGAAACCAAACGCCGCCTGAAGAACCTGATGGAGGTCACGGGCCTGCTGGCGGAGCTTGACGTGACCACCGCCCCGATGGCCAGTCATGAGGCGCTATTGCGGATCCATCCGGCCTCCTACCTCGACGCATTCAAGGAAATGTCTGATGCAGGTGGGGGCGAAATGGGTCTCAGGACGCCTTTTGGAAAAGGCGGATATGAGATCGCAGCTCTTAGCGCCGGGCTGGCGGTGGCGGCTGTTGAAAGCGTACTGGATGGAACCCACAAAAACGCTTACTCCCTCAGCCGCCCGCCGGGGCATCACGCGACAGCGGATTTCCCGATGGGGTTCTGCCTGATGAACAATATCGGCGTCGCTATCCGGGCGGCGCAGGCGACCCGGCCGGACCTGCGTGTCGCAGTGATCGACTGGGACGTGCACCACGGAAACGGGACCGAGGCGGTATTCTACGATGATCCGTCTGTCCTGACCGTCTCGATCCATCAGGACCGGAATTTCCCCTGGGACAAGGGCGGCGCTGAGGATCGGGGTGAGGGCGCCGGGGTTGGGGCGAACGTCAACATTCCGTTGCAGCCAGGCGGCGGGCATGACGCCTATCTCTATGCCTACGATACGATTGTTCGACCTGTGGTCCGCAAATTCAATCCTGATCTGATCGTGGTCGCCTGTGGATACGACGCCTCG
Organism: uncultured Paracoccaceae bacterium; assembly: GCA_938092015.1. Classification (GTDB taxonomy): domain Bacteria; phylum Pseudomonadota; class Alphaproteobacteria; order Rhodobacterales; family Rhodobacteraceae; genus Pikeienuella. The sequence goes on along the minus strand of CALKOT010000118.1, from coordinate 6,259 downwards.
GTTGCGGACCCTCTGTCACGGATGATGGCGGGGTCGAACACGTTTAAGGCGCTGACCCGAAAAGCGATGGAGGATGCTGACACCCTCTGTGGGGGTAAGCTGGCGATGACCCACGAAGGGGGTTATTCCGAGGTGCATGTTCCGTTCTGCGGCCATGCGGTGCTGGCTGAGATGTCCGGGTCATCCATCGTGGCTGAAGACCCGTTTGGACCACGGGCGGCGGCGCAGCAACCGAGCGCACGAGCGGATGCGTTTCACAGGGAAATCATTGATGATCTGGCGGCGACGCTGGTGTGAAACCAGAGGGGGTTTCACGCGTGAAACCTTTTCTAACACACTGATAAATAGATAATTTAGCGATCTGTTAATCTTTGAGGTTTCACACGGAACTCTGGAATTCCAAAGGCGTCAAAGATAAGCACAGGGTGCGAGGCTTGACTATGGGGGCTTTGCAAACAGTCATAGCGCAGCGAAACCGTTGGGTGTTCCTGCAGTGGGTATTGTGGCTGCACCCCGTCACTGGCGATCTCGACAAATCGTCATGCCCTGCTTTCGCGCATCTACAGTCAAAATCTCGTCATGCAGTAGCGAATTCAGACGAGTCGAGTGAGGCGGTCTCGAGACCAAAGGTGACAATCTTTGTGCATTAGCTATTCGCATGCACAGTGACCATGACCGGCCCATACGAGACATTTGTGACTGACTTCGAATTTTGCAGGTGCGTTCTCGACTGCAGACATTCGCGGCAACTGCGAAGATCAACCAATGTCAATTCACACGAGGCGGACAGTGCTGCCAGTGAGCAGCTGCAGCAAATCTGTAGCAAAAGTTCCTGCAAAACCTCCAGCAAAGCCAGCTTGTCGGATGATACACCTCCAGTGCAGCCGTTCAGATCATGTTCGAAGTAAATCTCAACTCCGACCATTCGCCGCAACGAGCCTGAATTGTCGATCTTTGCTCCATAAACATGCCATTTAAATCAACGCTTCCAGCGTCCTAACTCCTGCCTGTGCTACTTCGTCACGTTCTTGTCTGGTTTAGGAGTTCTTCAGTTGTTACAGTTGAAACTTGGCCTTCTACCATCGAACCATCACCCCATAGAGGCATCTTTCTGTCGCCGCGGTAACGCAAAATGGATCAGAACGCTGCGTAAATACTAGCATTGCGCATCTAACCAAGATAACTTCTCAAACTAGTGGTTACAAGGATTTCTGGGGCGTTCTGAAATGATCAAGCTCTGGGCTGCACGTTTTGCAGCTGCGTCAACTATTGCAACTTTTCTTTGCAGTTCGTTGGCATCTCAAACCACGATACTATCCGACGAAAAAACCGCGCTACGGGTCGAACAGCAGGCTGTTTTTGAGCAGATGTTCGACAAGCCAGACGACTTGGATCTAATGTTTCGATATGCGATCGTTTCGATCCAACTTGAAGATCTTGAAGCGGCGATCTCAACGCTAGAGCGTATGTTGATCTACAACCGTGAAATACCGCGCGCGCACATGGAATTAGGCGCAGCCTACTACCGGCTTGGATCCTACAAAACCGCCAGCTACTATTTTGACAATGTGTTGGCCTTTACCGATGTGCCGCCGCAAGTGCGCAGCAGGGCCGAAGAATTCAAGCGGGCCATCGACCAGAGGACGCAGAAAAGTGTGTTCCGAGGGTCTGTCGGCGCCGGTGTCGCTTATTCCTCTAACGCCAACCTCGGTCCAGAGGACTCGTCGGTTGTTCTGTTTGGTCTGCCCGCCGTGCTGCAGGATGAGTTTGTCGAAGAAGACGATATCGGCTTCAAGACCCAGGGGGCGATTTCCCACTATTATGACCTTGGGCAGCCGGATAGCGATTTCTGGCGGACGGATCTATCGTTCTTCACGCTGCATTACGCGGATGAGACCTCGGGCGATATCGACAGCGTCCTGCTGCGGACCGGGCCGCGTCTTTCGATTGATGACCAGCAGTTCGGCCCCAAGATCCGCCCTTTCATCGAAGGCGACTACCTTCGTTCGGGCAATGACGCGCTCTATTCCACCATTTCGATTGGCGCAGAATATACTGACACCCTGTCGGACACGGTATCCGTATTCGGCACCCTGCGCGGCGGATATCGCGATTTCTACAATGGTCGCGATAACTTTGATTCTGTGATCATTCGCGGCTCTGGCGGCGTCGCCTATCTGCCTAACCAAAACATCGTTCTGCGCGCCGCGCTGTTCCTTGAGCGCACGGATGCGGATAGCGATGAGAATTCGAACACTGAAGCTGTTCTGCGGCTTAGCGCATCTCATAGCTATGACAGCGGTTTCGATCTGGCAGAACAGCTTTGGTCGCTGACCGGGTTCGTATCAGCAGGCTTCCGCGTATTCGACGAAGAAGATTCGGTTATTGTCGGCGCTGGTGGGCGCAACCGCGAGGATGTCGATTTCAGGGCTGGTCTTCGCCATCAGTTCAACCTGATGGACGGCCTCTGGGTCGCGGCTGAGGTGGATGGGCTATATCGCGAGTCCAACATTGTTAACTTTGATCTGACGAATATCGGCGGCGCGCTGACCGTCGGACTGGATTTTTAAGGAGGACGACCTGATGAAACGTCTGCTTTTGACAACCGCCCTCGCCACAATTGCCATTCTGCCAGTCGCGCAAGCCAACACCATCGGCTCTGTCGCCGCCGTAAACCGCGACATCGAAGGCGTGCCGCCAGGCGCTGCCAAACGTGCGCTGTTGCTGGGCGACAATGTCCTGGCGAATGAGCGTCTGATTTCCTCGCCCGACGGATCGGGGCAGCTGTTGTTCCTTGACCAGACATCCCTGACGGTTTCGCCGAACTCTGACATTGTTCTAGACAAATATGTCTATGACCCCAGCAGTCAGTCCGGCGAGATCGCCTTGACCGTAAGCAAGGGCGTGCTTCGCATGATTGGTGGGCGCATCACCAAATCCAACCCGGCGACAATCAGGACACCTGCAGCGACCATCGGTATTCGAGGCGGGATCGGGCTGGTCGCATATGAAAACGGCCAAACCAGCGTGATGCACGTCGCCGGTGAATTCACCCGCGTTGAGGCGGGCGGGCAGATCTTGAACATTACGCGCGCCAATGGGTTCGCAACGATCGGCGCTGACGGCGTCCCTGTTTTTCAAGGCGTTGCGAATGAGGTGCAGATCGCAGCTTTCTACAACCGTATGCAGGGCGGCGGAGGCGGGGCAGAGACGCCACCTGTTGATGCCGACATTGAAAGCGCAGGTGTCGCCCAACAGAACTCAGAAGAACCGAACGCAGTAGCCTCTGCGCCGATTTCCACGCAGGGCGAAAGCGAAGTCAGCGACAATGCTGTCGAGGTAGAGCAAGGGAACACTTCCTCCGACACTGAGGTGGTTGTCGTACCTGAAGAAAGCGATCCCGAAATGCCAGTAGAGCCAACACCGACGCCTGTTGATCCTTTCGCCAACTTCACCGGCGGTCTGCTGCTGGTGTCACCAGGTCAGTCGTTCACAACGACATTTGGTGAGACGATAGATGACGCGGTCGCTCAGAATTTCCTCATCGCTGATGATGCCCTGTTGTTCACGTCAGTCGAAGAAGGGTCCATCATTGGCACACTTGAAGGTGGAGAGGGTACGGTGACACTACCCACTCCTGCGATATCAGGCTTTTTCGACTTTGGTCTGGCCGAAACCGATACGTCCGTTGGTCAATTACAGGGCACGGCTTTCGCAGATCTCGAATCCGGGGTGCTCGCCTACTACTTCACCACGCAAGCGGGTGATATTGGCTTGTCATTGTTTGCTGAACCTGGCCCAAAACAAATGCGCAACATCAACGTGGGCAACAATCAGTTCCGCACGACAAGTTTCAACGTGATCCCAGACCTGCATACTTCCGGCACCAGCATGACAACAGTGCCATTCTTGCCTACTGGCTTTGGAGAGACCTTCGACAATGGTGAACGCACGCAAATCACTTTGATCTCGCCAGATGACACGGAGCTTTTTGGCGACGGATTCGGATCGCCCAGTTTCACTGGTACAAAGTCTCTACTGCCTGTCTTCCGGGTTAGCGGTAATGACGCCAACCAGGAATACCTCATGTTTGTCGGTGCATCTAGGATCTTGAACAATGGGACTGACGCCCCCGCATTGACGCTTTTTACCCGCGGTTCAACACGTGATGGCGGTGCCAATGTTCCATCGCGTGTTCAGTCAGCACTTGGCTCTCAGAACCTTTCAGAGGGCGCGACGGACGGCGGCATCTCGGTGCTGGGCGCCGACGATGATTATTTGCTGCTTAGCAATTCTGGCACCTATTTCGACTTTGCCGACAATCCGGAGGAAGAAGATGATGCAAGTCGGATCACAGCGATCGACGGATCACAGCAGATACTCTTTGGCAATACGCAGCTGATTCAACGTGACGAAACGACCGACTTCGCCATTGCATCGCGGATATCTATTGGCGCAGATGTCAGCGAGTTTACTGCCGAACTGGGCCGCAACAGTGTAGGAAATATCCCCACAACTCTCGAAGCCCGCTTCTTGACACAGACATATGCATCAGGCGCGGCGACGTTTGGCAGTAATCAGGGGTTCGACAGGTTCCTGATGCGAACGACGGCTATTGAGGGTCCCGGCGGCTCTGGTTTCTTCGAAACAGACAGCGCTGATGGAGCCATTACACTTGAACTTGATACAACAGTGGATAGTCAGGATATATTTGCTCTCTCCTTCGCTTTCGGTGGGAGCAGAAGTGCTGTAATCAATGGTGCAAACTTCGGTATGCGGGAGCACAACGCCCCCTCAACCTTGGAAGATATCCTGTTGCCATCTGGCCAAACCACAAACATTATCTCAACATCCGGCGGCGATTTTTCTGGCAGAGCGCCTAATAACGGTGAAACGGCGTTACGCGCCGGTCTGCTCAGCCATGGCTTGGCAGATGCCTCATCGCTCTATCCAGCCGGAACTCCTCAGACGCCGCAGTATCTGACATGGGGTTGGTGGACCGGCCAGTTCAGGTTTGAAAACACCGGTTCTGGCGACCAGTTTGACAACAGCAGGCTGCAGTTTTCGCTGAACCCCTGGGTCGGCGGCAATCGCACCAATGTTGTTCCGAGCACTGGCATCGCTACGTTCAACGGGGCTGTCACGGTCAATGTGCTAGATGCTAACGGTGCTGATTTTGTTGATGGCGGTCAGTTTGAGCTACAGTACGATTTCGGTCAGGGTTTGGGAACGGCGACCTTTCAGAATGTGGCGAACCTGCCAGATGTCGTCGTGCCGGTTGACTCGGGGCTTGCCGCCGGGCGCAACCATTACGGTGGCCTACTTTCTGGGACCGATATAACAACTTTCGTTGATGGCTCCTTCTTTGATGGTCCAAATACCAATGACGCACTTGCGACCGCTGGCGGCGTAAGCATCACCCGCGGGTCCGACAACTTTATCGCTGAAGGTGTATTCTGGGGCGAGCGCTGAAAAGGCGAAGCTGAACTAGCGCATTAACCCTAGGCCGGACCAGGAGACTGGTCCGGTTTTCATTTCATACGTCTGATGAAAGCTCCCGCAAGTCTGAAGCAATTGTTTTAGCCCGCTCTCTGTTGGGACTGCCCGAAAACTTTTTGGGTAGCCGGAGTAGGTCCGCTTTTTTGATATTCGATCCGATCATTCAGTTGGCACCAAAATGACAGACCATTCGCACCCGCAGAAACCGCAAGAAAATAACAGAGCACAAAGGGCTCAGAGCGGTCATGCCGCGCTGCAGCAGCATCCGAGATCCACGCTCGACGTGAGTGTCAGGGCCGGCCCATAGCTGTCACTCGTCACGTCGAGAGTTGCTGCGCTGCGGCTTCCCGATAGCAGACATCAGCTGATCCATACTTTTGACCCTGGCAGTAGAAGCAACCGTTGTTAGTTGCGACAAATGGGTTCTTCCTTTACTCGTTCATCGGTACCGATTTGATGTTTGGAACCCGCCTCGTGTTTGAAGAACGCTATTGCGCATTTATCGACATTTTGGGCTTCTCAAGCACCGTACACGAGCTAGAGCAGTCGCCCGGCCCTCAAAGGCTCGACTGTTTATTGGCCTGCCTAAATTTCATGGCAGAGAACAGTCTGAATCCGCCTGAGCAGCCCCACTTTAGTGGTCCCAACTGAAGGTTAGTGCATGATCGGCCTTTGGTCCATCGGGACGATGGCTTCAGGCGCTGGCGGGCGGTAGCCCAATGCACTGTGTGGTCGCTTGGTGTTGTAGTGGTTCCTCCAT
>CALKOT010000117.1 GCA_938092015.1 uncultured Paracoccaceae bacterium | reverse complement strand
CGGGGCATGCCTTGCCCAATCAAAACTTCAACTTGCCGTAACTTCACGACAATCTCTTCGGGCTTGGGTCTCTTTATAGCCATCTCGGGTCCTCCGCTTTCCTAACTATAGAGGCGGACCAATTCAAAGGGGGAGGCTCAGGGGTGGTGATTTTGCACATATGGGGGTGGCACAGTGAGTGCTTTGGCTGATGTGCAACGTGCGTTGAACACGATACGAGACATAACAAGTGACGAACAAGCAGCAGTGCGCTTGGAGGTGCTGAGTTTGATGGCGACAATGATTGCGGACGAGGCGCGAGACATTGAGGGTGTGAAGGCGAAAACTGCACAGCCAAAGCGTAGCAAGCCGTTGCCCACGTTGCCCATACCCAAGTCTGCAAACACTCCAAAGCCAACCCAAGCAGCGCAAACGCAGCAAGCGTCAACTCCGCAAGTATCGCAGCAAGACTTCGAACCCATACAAGCCATCAAGCCCATAGCACCAAAGTAGCGCTTACATCGGAAAACGATGTAAGCGACGTGCATAGTAGTGGCGTAGAGCACGTGTGTGCTTGCTGTATGGGGTGAGTTTGAGGGTAGAGTGCGTTGAGTGCTACACAGCAATAGAGGGCTGTGTGTGCGTTTTTTGCTGGAAAACTGAAGATTTAACGTGTTTGAAAAGGGTGGATGCGGCTTTGGATGAGTGGCATAGTGAAGCTGATTAGAAATGGATTGCTCAATGGACAAGCTTATTTTAGCGTTATCGCTGTTTTTTTATTTGTGTTTGGGGGGGCGGCATTCGCGGAAAGCAGAATGTCTGACGAACAAATAGATGATGCTGTTAAGCAGATTGCACCAAATAAAAGTATAATATCAAAAATTTCGGCTATAAATCAGCCAATAATTTATTTTGTCGTGGAAAAAAAAGGGGGGAATATATCCGATATATCAAAAGAGGATGTTTTCACAAAAAAAGAAACTTATAGTCATTCAATCGTATATTGTGAATTAGATGTGACGTTTTTTACGCCAATCAGTGGTAAAAGAGTTTATGTAGGTAGTGATGCGGGCGAAACGTTTCCGCAGACACTAGCAATTGGTTTGCGTGGCGCAAGCGGTAGTCAGAATTACAATTTGTGGGTGGGAGGTTTTGCCTCACAAAAGATGTTAGAAACGAATTTAGACAATGGTTACGATGCGACTATTGGTAAAACCCAAGCTTCTACTCAATTTAAAGTTGGTGAATATCAAAGCAGAAAAGCCGCTGAATCTGCTTTAGGCAATCTTTGTGATATCAGCAAATTTGAACAAATCGAACTTTTTGACTTGGGTTTTGGTTCAGATGGAATTTTAGTTGAAGGGGAAGCTAATAGAAAACCATTTTTTGGCTACAGTAATTGGTTTCTTGTAGATTAATACATTGTAAATTCGCATTTTGTTGGCAGCTTTTTGATTAAGTTATTAAAGCATTGAAGTTATTAAATTTTGGATGATACCAAATAGCGAAGCGTTAATCTGCTTGCAAAGACTTTTGGAAAGGCCCGCTTCTGGTGGGCCTTTTTCGTTTTCTGGCGTGCGCCTCATGACATAGTTGTTACACTGTGACCTTTTAGGGCGCTCACGCACTTTTCAGTGCGAGTCAGCGTCCGTATATAACCCCCAGCATGAACAAGTCCCTGAAACACCTACGTCAAGCGCCGCGCGAAATCTCCTACGCTTACAGCGCGCAATCGCGTGTGGGCCGGGCATTTATTCGCAGTGTTGAAAATATGACAGGCCGCATTGGCCTGGTCAAACGCGCACTTGGCTATGAAGACGAGGTGTCCGCGGGTCGTGATTTCTGGGAAGTGATGACAGAGCGTTATGGCGTGATTCTGGACGCTGGGCCTGGTGGGTTGGATGCAATCCCTACCGAAGGCCCGTTGGTCATGGTGTCGAACCATCCCTTTGGCATTCTCGATGGAATGGCGATGGGGCGTATGCTGTCGGCGCGGCGCAAGGACTTCAAGATCATCGCCAATAACGTCTTCCACAAGGCGGAAGAACTAAAGGAAATCATCCTTCCGATTTCGTTCGGCGAAGATCGTGAGGCGCAGAAGCAAAACCTCGACACCCGGCGAGAGGCGCTGCGCTATCTCGCTGAAGGTGGCGCCATCGGCATTTTCCCGGGCGGCACCGTTTCAACGTCACGGCGCCCTTTTGGTCATCCGATGGACCCTGCATGGCGGACGTTCACGGCCAAGCTGGTTGCAAAGTCAGACGCTACGATCCTGCCGGTGTTTTTCCATGGCGCGAACAGTCGTCTGTTTCAGCTTGCCAGCCGGGTACACCCGACTTTGCGTGTCGCGTTGCTGATCAATGAATTTGGCCGGGGTATTAAAACGCCGCTGAAAGCCACAATCGGATCACCGTTGCCGCGCGAAGAAATTTCTAAATTCTCAGCGCATCCGCATCTTTTGATGGACTACCTTCGGGACCAAACCTACCTGCTGTCACCTGATCCGCTTGGATCGCTTGATTACGGGTATGAGTTTGAAGAGCATCACGCAGGTCGCGAACGACGAGCCGCCTGATGCGCGTCCCCTGTTTCAGGGGATGACTGCATCTGGCCCAGGGCCGTCTTCTGACCTATACCGCTGCTCGACCAAACGAAAGCATATCTCATGTCCAAGATCTACAACGTCGCCATTCTGGGCGCCTCTGGTTACACAGGCGCTGAGCTTATCCGGCTGATCCACAGCCATCCCCAGCTGCGTGTCACTGCGATGACTGCAGACCGCAAGGCCGGGATGAGCATGGGTGAGGTGTTCCCTCACCTTGCGCACATCCCATTGCCGAAACTAATCAAACTGGACGAAATGGTCTGGGACGACGTTGATCTGGCGTTCTGCGCCATGCCCCATGCGGCGGCGCAGGAAGTGGTGCTGAAAGTGCCTGAGCGTTTGAAGGTTGTCGATGTCTCCGCTGATTTCAGGCTGCGGGATGTGGCCGAATACGCCAAGTGGTACGGCCATGAGCATCTGGCGCCAGAGCTTCAGAAAGAAGCGGTCTACGGCGTGCCGGAATTTTACCGTGACGACATGAAAAACGCCCGGATCATCGCGGGCACCGGCTGTTTTGCGGTGAATGCGCTGCTCCCGCTGGTCCCGCTGTTAGAGGCTGATGTGATCGACCCCGACCACATCATCATCGACAGCAAAACCGGCATCACCGGTGCGGGCAGGGCGCCTGCAGAGCGCAAGCTGTTTTCGGAAGTCACCGAGGGCGCAGACGCCTACGGCATCGCCAAACACCGGCACACATCCGAGTTCGATCAGGAACTGTCAAAGGCCGCTGGCCGCAAAGTCACCGCCAGCTTCACCCCCCACCTTCTCCCAATGAACCGGGGCATCATCGCGACGATCTATGTGCATGGGCAGGCCGAAGATGTGCACAAGGCGCTGGCCGCGAAGTATGAGAGCGAACCGTTCGTCCACGTTCTGCCGCAGGGCTCTGAACCTCCACAGACCCGGCACGTGCGCGGGTCTAACCTGAACCTGATCAGCGTGACCCCTGACAGGCAGGAAGGCCGCTCTATCATCGTGTCTGTCCTTGATAACCTCGTGAAAGGCGCTTCGGGGCAGGCGGTTCAGTGTGCGAATATCGTGCTGGGGCTGGAAGAGACGATGGGGCTGGAGGCCGCACCGTTGTTCCCATAATCTTTTAGGGATTGGGAAAGGGCCTATGCCAAACCGCGCGCCGAAATTCATCTGGAAACGTTTCAGAACGATTTACCGCGTCGCCCGCAGCGCCTATCGCCGGTTTAACCGCGATGACGGCACTGCGATGGCGGGGTATATCGCGTATTCGGTTTTTCTGTCGCTCTTCCCTTTCGCGATCTTCATGTCGGCGCTATCTGGCATTCTGATAGGCCCTGAAGACAGCCAGCGTATCATCGACGCGCTATTCGACCTTGCCCCCGAACACATCGCCCAGACACTGGAGCCGGTGCTGAAAGAGGTGATGGGCGAAGCGCGTGGCGGGGTTTTGACATTCTCTGCTCTCGCGGCCCTGTGGATCGCCTCAAATGCGGTTGAGGCAATCCGCATCGCCTTTGACCGGGCCTATGATGTGATGGACCCGCGCGGTTTCATCCTTCGCCGCAGCATCTGCATCGGCTTTGTCTTTATCGCCGCCATCGCGTTTGCCCTGCTTGGCTTCCTGATCATCCTTGCCCCCCTCGCGATCACTCTGGCGCGGGAATATCTGCCATTCCACATCCCCTTCGGCCTCGGCATCATCCGCTATGTCCTTGGTCTTCTGGTCTTTGCAATCTTTTTGTTGATGCTGAACAGATGGCTGCCGGGCAGGGCGCCTCGGATCAGGCGGGTGCTGCCTGGCATCATCGTTTCAACCATCCTTTGGATCATCGGTGCGACCGGCTTTTCGATCTACCTGGCTTTCGCGCCCAGTTACACTGTCACTTACGGCGCCTTTGCTGGTGTCATCGTAACGCTACTGTTCTTCTATATCACGGGGGCGATTGTGATCTTTGGCGCGGAAGTGAACGCGGCGCTAATCGCATTTAGACGGCGTGAGAAGGGGTGAGCATGCTGGAGATGAAATGGCCGCAACGCCGCCTGAAGTTCCTTGAAAGCCTATGTCGACCCAAACCTGAGACCGCTGCATGAGCAGAGCAGTCCATCCATTTTATCAATCTGAATTCGACTTCCCCCCCCCATGGAATTTCCACCGCGAAAGGTTGTTTGCTTTCACTTTGTTCCCAGAAGTGGATCAAACCTGCTAGCGGATCTAATCTGGCAAACCGGCCAATTAGGTCACCCGCTGAAATACTTTTCTTCGGTTAACCACGCAGATCTGATGACAAGGTTTGGCTCTACGGAAGAAATGATTTCCGCCCGCACGACGCAGAACGGCCTATTTAGTTTTAAATGGAACAGCGACTTCGAAAAGATCCCTTTCGCCGGGGAGATTTATGAAAGATTGAAGCCACAGCATCATATCCTCGTGGACCGCAGAGATGTACGCGCGCAAACGATGTCGTTTGCGAAGTCGCGAAAGACAGGCCAGTGGGTGACTACGACATCCTCAAAAATGGAGAGGCGGAGACGGGATGTTACTCAGCTTGAGCTGCTTCGCGCCCGGCTTCGTTTGTGGATGATCAGGACGGCTACGTCATCTTACCAGAAGACCCGCAATGTTAACGTATTGGCGGTGGACTACGAAGATCTTCTGGAAGCGCCAAAAGAGACACTTAGCCGGATCTTTGGTCATTGTGGCGAAACGCCGCCAGCCGACCTTCCAACAAAAGCAGTCAACATGGTCAAAAGCAGGCCCTGAAGGTCGTAAGTGGTTTTGATTGCGGTTGTTTGCCAGTTTTGCGCGACATCGATGGGCCGATCAATCAAAGTCGAAGGATCTTTCTCGCCGCAATTCTGTGATCAGGTCCTTCTCATCCAGCAAGCGCATCGCTATCTTGTGCAGTGAGATAAACAGCGTGCTGGTCGTGTACGTATTCCGAAAGAAGATCTAATGGCGATGACGCGAAAAAAACGGCGGATCTGGCTGCTGGTGACCGGCGGTGTGATGATGGCTGCGGCTGCGGCGCTGGTGTCAGTGGCGTTTCAGGACAGCATTGCGTTCTTCGTCACCCCTACCGAATTGGCGGCCGAACCGCGCAGCGCTGACCAGCGCCTGCGGATCGGCGGGATGGTCATGGAAGGGTCCTTGAAGAAGGAAGGCACGGTCAACGTCTTCCGCGTCACCGATTTTGAAACTGAGATCGAAGTGCGATTTGAAGGCGTGCTGCCTGATCTGATCAAAGCGGGGCAAGGCGCTGTCGCCGATGGCCATGTCGTGAATGGTGTCTTTGTCGCCGATGAGGTTCTGGCAAAACACGACGAAAAATATGTTCCGGCTGAACTGGAAGATATGATGTCTGACCGCATGCAGAAAGCTGGCGATACATGAACAAATTCATGTGGATCGACGCCTTTACCGAGACACGGTATGGCGGCAATCCCTGCGCAGTCGTATTTGATGCAGACGGTATCAGTGTAGAAGATCGCATCGCGTTTACCCGCGAAACGGGCCTCGTAGAATGCGCGTTTATCCAATCGTCATCATCTGCTGAATTCGGGGCGCGATATTATATGCCGACCGGTGAAATACCGATGGCGGGGCACCCGACAGTCGCAACGGTCACTGCACTGGTTGAAGCGGGGATGGTTGACCTGTCCTCTGGGCCGGTTTCGTTCAGATTGGAAGTCGGCGCAGGCGTCATCACGATCGGCGTTGAACCAAGCGAAGATCAGCCGCCGATCATTACCATGACGCAGTTGCACCCGGAATTTGGGCGCACTTATGATCCAGCAACCATCGCTGCGCTTTACGGGCTTGAAGGTAACGATATCGCCGGGACGCCGCAGACAGTATCGACAGGATCGCCTTTCTGCATTACGCGTGTGAAGGACATCCAGACGCTACGCATGGCGAAACTGGATGCCGTGGCGCTGGCCACAATGAAGCAGGCTGAAGATACCGACTTTATGGAACCGTTTCTCTGCGTCACCGAAGGATTTGATGATGAGGGCGACACCTTCGCCCGGCTTCTTCTGCCGCCGCCATTCCCGCCCGAGGACCCGTTCACCGGGTCCGCCACTGGCTGCATGGCGGCCTACCTGTTTGCGAACGGCTGGATAAAACGGCGCTTTGTCGCCGAACAGGGCCACGATTTGGGCCGTCCGGGCCGAGCGGAGGTTGAGGTGCTGGGTGAACCCGATGATATAACAGGCGTCAATGTCGGTGGCTCTGGCATCCTGATAATGCAGGGCGAGATCGCCTGACGATCAAAGCTCGCGCAGTGTCGGATGCACCGTTTCCGGGATCGCCAGCTTCAGCTGAGACGTCTTGGTTTTCACAGCAATCGTCGTCTGGTTTTCCTTGAAGTGCGGGAAAGCCTCTTAGAACCACCGCGCCAGACGCCTGCGAAGTGATCCTGCATACAGCGTTTCGCCGTAGCTGAAGTAATACTGGCGCTTCATGTTGAAATCGAGCCGTTCCAACATCTCTCGTGTTTCGGGAAGGGTATATTCGCGCCAGTGGCCATTTACGATTTCGTTTTCTTTCGGGTCAACCTGACGAAAAAAGAAATCGACGCTGATGGCGTAACTGTTTCCCTTGGTGACATCGATACGATTGTAAATGCTCGCCGCATTTTGGGTGCGCTATATAGAAAACGCCGCCGACTGAAAGAATGCGATTGATCTCTTTCAACAGTGGGAAGGGGTTGAAGTTTAGGTGCTCCAAAACCTCGCACATGATGACGGCGTTATAGGTGCCTTCTTCGAAGTTCAGAACATAATCCTGCAGCCGCACGCCGGCGACGCCCACATTCTGTTTGTGAACCGTTCGATTTGTTCCGGCAGTTCCATGAATTCGGGCATGTCCGCCGCGGTCTCGGTGTATCCAAGCCGCGCAAGACAGATGCTGACGACGCCGAAAAATGCGCCAAGCTCCAGCACCCTGCCGCCATTTGCGACCGGCGCGTGATCTACGATGTCCTGAACGGTGCGGATGTATTCGTGCCGGTGGGCGTGCAGATAATGCGATTCCTCGGTTGCGTCCTGTCCAATGTCTTTGGGGTCGAGATCGTAGGACCCAAATTCGCCAATCACTTCATCGACAAGCTTTGCGATTTCCGGCCGGAATTTCATGACGACTGCCCCTTTTGCGCGGTCGCTGGTGAAGATCCCAACAAGTCGCGTCTGATTCTGTCTCGGCATCTGCTTACCCAACACTTCGGGTACCAGCAATTTCAGCACGTAAGTGGCGGACGGCGAGGTGTGATTTGATTCATTGAAGGCAGTGTTTGAGGTTTGGCCGGAAAGGAAGTCTTGAAAAGGCGGCTTGCGCTCACGCGCCCGTGCGCATCCGCACATTGCCCTCAGCTTACAGGGCGATAGATTGAAACGTGGTGGGATAGATCCCACCGACCGAATTCGGGGTTGGGACATGATTGCAGAGCTAGGCCATTTCGCCGTCATCATCGCCTTTGTATTGGCCATCGGCCAATCAACGGTGCCGCTGATTGGCGCGCAGAAGGGCTGGATCGACTGGATGCGCCTCGGCACGCCCGCCGCGATCGCGCAGTTGCTTGCATTGGTCGTGGCTTTCGCAGCACTGACCTATTCTTTCGTCATATCCGACTTCTCGGTCCGGGTAGTCGCGGCGAACTCAAACTCCCTCAAGCCGATGCTCTACAAAGTTGCAGGCGTGTGGGGGAATCACGAAGGGTCCATGTTGCTATGGGTCCTTATCCTGGCTCTGTTCGGCGCTATGGTCGCGGCCTTTGGCGGCAACCTGCCGCCCGGCCTGAAGGCCCGCGCTTTGGCGGTACAGGGCATGATCGGCGCAGCCTTTCTGGCCTTTATCCTTTGGACGTCGAACCCGTTCTGGCGCCTTTTCCCGGCCCCGCCTGATGGCAATGACCTTAATCCACTGCTCCAGGACCCTGGCCTCGCCTTCCATCCGCCGTTCCTTTACCTCGGCTATGTCGGCCTCTCGATGAGTTACTCTTTCGCAATAGCCGCACTGATCGAAGGCCGTGTTGACGCCGCATGGGCGCGCTGGGTTCGCCCTTGGACGCTGCTGGCATGGATCAACCTGACCTTAGGCATCGCGCTCGGCTCCTGGTGGGCCTATTACGAATTGGGTTGGGGTGGCTGGTGGTTCTGGGATCCGGTAGAGAATGCATCGTTCATGCCGTGGCTGATTTCGGCCGCCTTGTTGCATTCCGCCATCGTGGTGGAAAAGCGGAACACGCTGAAATCCTGGACGATCCTTTTATCGATCTTTGCGTTCTCGCTGTCCCTGATCGGTACGTTTATCGTCAGGTCCGGCGTCATCACCTCGGTTCATGCTTTTGCATCTGATCCGACGCGCGGTGTGTTCATTCTGGGCATGCTTGTGGTCGCCATCGGCGGCGGTCTGGCGCTTTATGCATGGCGGGCGCCCAAGATGCGGGCTGAAGGCGTGTTTGCGCCAGTCAGCCGGGAAGGTGGGCTAATCCTGAACAACCTCCTTCTCACTGTGGCTTGTGCGGTTGTGTTCCTTGGCACGCTGGCGCCGTTGTTCCGTGAGATGATCGACGGATCGAAAATCTCCGTCGGTGCGCCTTTCTTCGATCTCAGCTTCACGCCCTTCATGATCCTTCTGGCCATTGCTTTGCCCTTCGGCGCAGTCATGCCGTGGAAACGCGGTCATCTTGGCAAGGCGTGGCGCAAGATCATGATCGCAGCGGCCATCGCCTTTCTGGTCGGCGCGCTTCTTTGGGGGCTGGCTGAAGATCGTTCGCCATTTGCGCCAATTGGTATCGCGCTTGCAGCATGGGTCGTCTTTGGCGCCCTTGCCGATCTGGCTGAGCGGTCAAAACTTGGCCGCGCATCCATCGGCGAAACCATCCGTCGTCTCATTAATCTGCCCCGCGCAGATTGGGGCAAATCCATCGCCCATATGGGCTTTGGGTTCACGATCTTCGGGATCTCAGCGGTTAGCGCGTGGGAGACTGAGGATATCCGCCTCGCCAAGGTTGGCGACGTCATTGAGGTCGGCGGATATGAGATCACGTTTGATGGCGTGCGCGGCGTGCCGGGCCCGAATTACAATGCTGATATCGGTCGGTTCACAGCGATGAAGAACGGCAAACTGGAAGCTTTGTTGTTCCCTGAAAAACGCTTCTATCAGGTGCAGCAAATGCCGACGACCGAGGCGGGTATTCATAGCGGCCTGACCCGTGATCTTTACGTCGTGCTGGGCGACCCCGCTGATGGCGGCAAGCAGTGGGCGGTTCGTTCCTACGTGAAACCGTGGGCGAACTGGATCTGGCTGGGCGCATTGGTGATGGCGCTTGGCGGTCTTGTCAGTTTAACGGACCGGCGCTACCGCGTCGGGGCGGTGGCCAAAGCGCAGAAACGCGCGCCCGCTACGCCGTCAGCAGCTGCAACACCGGCGGAATGATTGTGATGCGGTTTCTCTATATCATCCTCGCCCTCAGCTTTGCGGCACCTGTTTATGCCGTGGAGCCGGCGGAAATTCTTGATGACCCGGCGCTGGAAACCCGGGCGCGGCAATTGTCCAAGGAATTGCGGTGTCTTGTATGTCGCAATGAAAGCATCGACGACAGCAGCGCTTCGCTGGCCAAAGATCTGCGTTTACTGGTGCGAGAACGGCTGGTGGCCGGCGATAGCGATGATGAGACGATGGCGTATATCGTTGACCGCTACGGTGAATTCGTCCTCCTCCGCCCGGCAATGAACGCCGGAAATCTGGCGCTGTGGCTGTCGGGTCCGATCCTTTTGATTATCGGCGGCGCTACGGCGTTCGTTTTCATGCGTCGCAAACCTTCGGTCGCCTTTGCGCATGGTGGACTGTCAAATGAAGAAGCTGAGCGCCTGAAACAGTTGACGGAGGGCAAGTAACTCCGCTGGAGAATGCTGCTGACTGCGTTATGGTATTCGCACCAGTAAGAAAGCGCGTTGCATGACCTACGAAGACATTACATTTGACCTTTCAGACGGCGTCGCAAAGATCACGCTGAACCGTCCCGGCGATTTTAACGGCATGACCCGCCAGATGCGGGGTGAGCTGACCCACGCCATCACCAATTCAGGCTCCACCGAGCGGGCCATTCTGATCACCGGCGCGGGGGACGCATTCTGCGCGGGCGAGGATCTGGGGGCAGGGCGCAACGCCGTTGATGTTGATCTGGAACGTCTTACCCGTGACGAACTTGCGCCACTGCTGGACGCAATCAACGCCTCTGACGCGCCGATCCTTTGCGCGGTGAATGGTGCGGCGGCGGGCACTGGTGCGAACCTTGCATTGGCCTGCGACGTCGTCATTGCGGCACGCTCGGCGACATTTGCGCAAAGCCTTACACAGGCTGGATTGATGCCAGATATGGCGGGAACGTTTAACCTTCCTCGCCTGGTCGGCCTGCCGCGCGCCATGGGCACGGCCCTGTTTGCAGAGCCTATCCCCGCCCCCCAGGCTGCCGAATGGGGCCTGATCTGGGAAGTGGTCGACGACGCCGGACTATCCGCCCGCGCGGCGGAACTTGCAGTGCGCCTCGCCGAAGGCCCAACCCGCGCTTACGCAGCAATCCGCCGGATGATGCGGCAAAGCCTGTCGCGGTCATTGGACGATCACATGGTCGAAGAGGCGCTTGCGCAGGGCGCCCTTGGCAAATCCCGCGACTTCGCAGAAGGAATTGCGGCTTTCCTTGATGGCCGAGAGCCAGGTTTCGAAGGCCGCTAGGTGCAGGCTTTCATCCCCCGCATCACCACCGCCCCGGGTGTGTTTGATCTGGATCGCGGTGAAGAAGCAGTCGCTAAGATCAGCGCGGCGGGGCCGCTTGCGGATCTTTTGCGCGGCGCGGTAGGGTCCAGCCCTTTCCTCGCCTCGCTCATCGGGAAAGAGGCCGACTGGCTGGCTGACGCTATTCAGACCCCACCAGAAGTTGCGATGACTAACCTGATGGCGAACCTCGCCACGGATGAACGTGACGCGGGCATTGTCCTGCGCGAAGCCAAACGTCGCGCCGCGCTTCTCATCGGGCTTGCCGACCTTGGCGGCGTCTGGGCGCTGGAAGAGGTCACCGGCGCCCTGTCGGATTTTGCCGACGCCGCCACCCGCCGTGCGTTCGATGTCGCCATCGCAGGTGAGCGTAATGGCCCCCTTGCTGGCATGACAGCAGAAGAAGCGGGCCTTGTTGTCCTTGCAATGGGCAAGGGGGGCGCCCGAGAGCTGAACTATTCTTCCGACATTGACCTCATCCTGCTTTTTGAGGATGAGCGGTTCGACGACCTTGATGAGGTGCGCCCGCGCTGGACCAAAGTCGCCCAACGCGCTGTCAAACTCCTTAGTGAGCACACGGGTGCGGGGTATGTGTTTCGCACTGACTTGCGCCTTCGTCCTAACCCGTCGGTCACATCCCCCTGCATGCCGATGTCGGTGGCTGAGCGATACTACGAAAGCGTTGGGCGCACGTGGGAAAGGTCAGCCTTTATCAAAGCCCGCGTCGTGGGCGGGGATATGGAAGCAGGACGGCAGTTTCTGGACGGCATGGTTCCCTTCATCTGGCGCAGGCATCTCGATTTCGCTGCGTTGGAAGACATCAATGACATTCGCGCAAAAATCCGCGATGCAAAGGGGCTTGCTGGCCTGCGTGATCTTCCAGGCTACAATCTGAAACTTGGCCCCGGCGGCATTCGAGAGATTGAATTTTTCGCCCAGACGCAACAACTGGCGCTTGGCGGGCGCGACAAGACCTTGCGAACGCGGGGAACATGCGATGCTCTGTCTGCGCTGGCGAATGCAGGCCGGATTTCGGATGAAGACGCAGAGGCGTTGATCGCTGATTACACGGCCCATCGTCGTCTTGAGCATCGCTTTCAGATGGTTGAGGACGCCCAGACACACGACATGCCGGTTGCGGATGATGCGCGCGATCAGGTGGCTTTGTTAGGCGGTTGGCCTGACCGCATAACGATGGAGGCAGAGGTCGCTGACCGTCTCGCGGATGTGCGGGCCCGCGTCACACGCTTCTCCAAACCGCATGAAACAGAAACTGAGGATGAACCGGATCTAGAACTGGACAAGCTTGGCTTTGAGCGTCCTGAAATGATCGCCGAAATGGCGGATCGCTGGGCGCTGGGCGGCATCGCAGCGACCCGTGATCAGCGCGCCCGGCGCAAGTTCAAGGCGTTGACGCCGATTATCCTGCAAAAGCTGTCCTCATCCAGTGAGCCAGACGAAGCGGCGCTGCAGTTTGATCGCTTCATGTCGGGTCTGCCCACAGGCGTGCAGCTGTTCTCGCTGTTCGAGGCGAACCCACAATTGCTGGACCTGCTGGTTGAGATCTGCGCTGTGGCGCCGAAACTGGCCGAACATCTGGCCCGCAACTCCGCCGTTCTTGACGCTGTTCTTGACGCAGATTTCTTCGCGCCGATGCCGGTCAGCGCTGAGATGACCGCTGATCTGTGCCTTGCCATCAATGATGATGGTGATGACTTTGAAGCTGCTCTGAACACCGCCCGACGCTGGGCCAAGGAAATGAAATTCCGCCTCGGCGTGCAGGTTCTGCGCGGCGTCGCTGATGGGTGTGAAGCAGGGCGTGGGTTTTCGGCCATTGCCGAAGCCTGTCTGATCGCCCTGAAACCAGTGGTGGAGGCTGACTTCGCCCGCCGTCATGGCCCGCCACCGGGCCGCGGCGCGGCGGTGATCGCTATGGGGAAGCTCGGCAGTCGCGAAATGACGGCCTCGTCAGATCTGGATCTCATCGTGATCTATGATGCTGCGGGTGAAACTGAATCGACAGGCGTCAAACCCCTGACAATGCAGGTGTATTTCGCACGTCTGACCCAAAAGCTCGTCAGTGCGCTAACGGCGCCAACCTCGGAAGGAATGCTATACGAAGTTGATATGCGCTTGCGCCCGTCAGGTGGGCAGGGGCCGGTCGCGATTGGTCTTGCGGGCTTTCAGAATTACCAGATGAACGAGGCTTGGACTTGGGAACATATGGCGCTGACCCGCGCCCGCGTTATTGCTGGCGAGGAAACCCTAGCGACCGAACTGACCGATACCATTGCATCTGTTCTCGCCGCGCCGCGTGATGCAGAGAAAACCCGCGCCGATGTCGCCGAAATGCGTGGACGGCTTGAGGCGGCGCATGGCGCTGCCCGCGACCGGCTTTGGGCGTTGAAACAGGCGCGCGGCGGGCTGATGGATGTGGAGTTTGCCGCCCAGTGCGGCCTTCTCAGCAAATCGGTCACAGGCGCCCGATCCCCTGAAACGTCGTTGCCGTTGCTGGTCGAAAAAGGCGCCATTTCGGCGGATGACGCCAATGCTTTGATCGCCGCTTATTCGCTGCAATCTCATCTTCAGCATGTCGAACGCATTGCCCATGCTGGCGCTTTTCAAGCTGATGAAGCGGGTGAGGGGTTGAAGGCCGCGCTTGCCCGCATAGGCGAAGTAAACGATTTTGATGAGCTGGATGTCAAGCTTGAGAACTTGCGCACAGTAGCAGCAGATGTCGTTGACAGAGTTCTTGGCGAAGCGTGACCCTGCCAGTTGTTTTCCACCCGGACTACGTAACGCCGCTGCGCCCGGATCACCGATTTCCGATGTCGAAATACGGCTACCTTCGCCAGCACCTGATCGATGCGAACCTGATCGAACAGGGCGGCTATCTTAGCCCGGCTGAAGCGAGTGTTGGCTTGCTGACATTGGCTCATGCGCCTGACTATGTTGATAAAGTGCTTGGCAAAACGCTTGGCGAAAAAGAAGTCAGGGAAATTGGCCTGCCGCTTTCAGACAAGCTGATCAGGCGTGTGCGCCTGTCATCGGCAGGCACGTTGCTTGCTGCACGTTTGGCGATGGAACATGGCGTCGCCTGTAACGGGGCGGGCGGTTCGCATCACGCGGCGCATGCTGTTGGTTCTGGCTATTGCGTATTCAATGATGTTGCCGTGGCTGCCGCGGCGCTGGTTTCGGAAGGCGTAATCAGCCGCGTTCTGGTTGTTGATCTGGATGTGCATCAGGGGGATGGGACCGCCCAGATATTTGCGGATCAGCCAGCGGTGTTCACGCTATCTGTTCATGCGGCAAAGAACTTTCCGGTTCGGAAGAAACCGTCAGATCTGGACATACCCCTGCCGGATGGCGCTGATGATGATGCTTATCTGAAGGTGTTGGCTGCAACGTTGGAACAGGCAGAACGCGCCGTTTCACCTGACATCATATTTTACAATGCTGGCGTTGACGTGCACCGCGATGATCGGCTTGGCAGACTTTCCTTGACGGATGATGGTCTGCGGGCCCGCGACGCCTATGTGATGAATTGGACCAAAGCGCAAAGCGTACCTATCGTAGGTGTCCTTGGCGGCGGATATGGGAGTGACCCAGCTGTCATCGCCGCCCGCCATGTTTCGCTGTTTGAACAGGCCGCAAAGCTGGCGTAGGACTTAGCGCCAAATCAGGGAGCATCTAATGGCCGGGCTATTCGCCAAACTCACCGCAATATTTGAAACGCCGGACGTCGCGCCAGAGACTGCGCATGATCCAACCGCCGTCGCCATGGCCGCGCTGATGATCCAGCTGGCCCGCGCCGACGGCCACTATGATGACGGTGAGAGGGAAGGGATCAAGGCCGCGCTCGAGGCCCGGTTCGGCGACGGTGAGGCGCTATTGACGGCTGGGGAAGCGGCTGAAGAAAACGCACTCGACAGCCACCAATTCACAAAGTTGGTGAAGAACGCCTATGAGCCGGAAGAGCGTGGCGATCTGCTTGAAGACCTGTGGGAAGTTGTTTTGGCTGACGGCGCCCGGGACGCAAACGAAGACGCTCTGATGCGCCAGTTCGGAGCCCTTCTACATGTGCCTGATCGTGATGTCGGGCTGGCGCGCCAGCGGGTTATCGCACGGCAAGACGGCTGAATAGCGATGTTTTCAGATGGGGTGAGTTGGCTCTCTGGTGCTACAAAGTCTTGGACGTATGAAGAACGCATTGTGTCTACAATAAGGCATGATAAAATTAATCCATTAAAATCAATGGCATGAAAATTCTTTCATATGTGAAAGCTTTGCCTTCCTGCAGTCCCGACCTTGAAGCCGTGACCTCAGCCATCCGATTGTAACGCTCAAAATATCAAGCCCCGGCAAAGGCTGGGGCATTGGCGAAAGATCTACGCCCCCAGCACCCTCCCCACGATCTCGCCCATATCCTTGGACAGAGTTTCGCTGGCGAGAACTCGTTCCATCTCAGCCTGCATCAGTGCCTGACGTTCAGGCGAATACCGCCGCCACGTCTCAAACGCGCCAGCGACCCGCGCGGCCGTTTGCGGGTTCGCCTCATCCATGCGGATCAGCCAGTTGGCAAAGAACCGGTATCCGGCGCCTGACGCCTGATGAAACTGCACCGGGTTGCCCACGGCGAAGGCGCCGATCAGCGATCTGAATTTGTTCGGGTTGCGCCAGTTCAGGGTCTCGGCCAGCGCTTCAATCCGCTCAAATGACCCAGCCGCGGGGCTGGTCGCCTGCACCGCAAACCACTTGTCCATGACCAGTGGATCAGCCTCCCACCGCTGGCGAAACGCCTCCAGCGCAACTTCGGCGCCGTCTGCCCCATGACTGACCAGCGCACCCAGCGCGGCGAGGCTGTCAGTCATATTATCCGCAGCCGAAAACTGCGCCGCCGCCAGCGCCCCGCCGTCGATTGAGGTCAGCAATGACATCGCCTGATTGCGCAGGCTCCGCCGCCCTGCGCCGTCTGCATCTGGCGCGTAGAGGGCGGTAGAAGCCATCGCATGATAGGCTTCCTCAAGCCCGTCTTTCAGTGCATTGGCAAGGTCGGTGGTCATGCGCTTCAGCGCCGCGTGGATCGCATCAGGATCAACGATATCGCTGCCGCGCTGGATCTCAGCAGCCAGCTCGTCATGCCCAGGCGTCGTCAGCATCATCGCCTTGAACGCAGGGTCTAACGTTTGGTCTTCCAACACATCCGAAAGCGCCGGCGCCCAGATGGGTGAGGGGGCCGCGTCGGGCGTCGCCATGACCTTACGCGCCACATCGATGCCCAAGGTGCGGCCCGCTTCCCATTTATTGAAGGGGTCGCTGTCATGGGCCATCAGAAAAGCGCGTTCCACTGCTGTCGTCGGCTTTTCAAGGATCACGGGGGCGGAAAAGGCCCGGTTCAGCGACAGCGTTGGGCGGGTGTGCAGCTCAAACCGAAAGTTTTCGACCCGCTTGGTCAGTGTGATGACGTCGCCTGGGATCATCTCTTTCCCGTCTGGCCCGATAAGGCCATAGGCCAATGGGATCGTCATGGGCCGCTTATCCGACTGCCCCGGCGTATCGGCGATGTGCTGCGTCAGCGTTAGCATGTAGACGCCGGAATTATATGCCTCTTCCACTGTGACCTTCGGCGTACCGGCTTGCGCGTACCAAAGCGCAAACTGGCCAAGATCGCGGCCCGTCGCGTCTTCGAAAACCTGCAACCACTCTTCAATCGTGCAGGCCTGGCCGTCGTGGCGGTCAAAATAAAGCGTCAGGGCTTTGTCGTAGTCCGCCAGGCCGACCAGGCGGCGGAGCATTCCGATCACCTCAGCGCCTTTTTCGTAGACGGTCGCAGTGTAGAAATTGTTAATCTCGATGTATTCCTCAGGCCGGACAGCATGCGCTAGCGGCCCTGCGTCCTCGCGGAATTGCCGCGCCCGCAATGTCTTCACATCGTTGATCCGGCAGACGGCGGCGGATCGCATGTCCTGGCTGAACTGCTGGTCGCGGTAGACTGTCAGACCTTCCTTCAAGCACAGCTGAAACCAGTCGCGGCATGTGATGCGATTGCCAGTCCAGTTGTGAAAGTATTCGTGCGCGATGATGCCTTCGATGAACTCATAATCTCGGTCGGTCGCGGTGTCAGGCGATGCGAGAACGTATTTGGAGTTGAAGATATTCAGTCCCTTATTCTCCATCGCGCCCATATTGAAGTCTTCGACGGCGACAATCATAAAGAGGTCGAGGTCATATTCACGGCCATACACCTCTTCATCCCACTTCATCGACCGCTTCAGCGCGTCCATCGCATAGTCGCAGCGCGTTTCGTCACCCGGGCGGACAAAGATCTGAAGGTCGACCTTGCGGCCCGACATGGTGGTGAACGTGTCATCGACCGAGATAAGGTCGCCCGCCACCAGTGCGAACAGATAGGCAGGTTTCGGCCACGGATCGCGCCATTCAGCAAAGTGGCGGTCGCCGTCCATATCTCCGGTCTTCTCTGGGTTGCCATTTGAGAGCAGGATCGGCGTCGTCTTGTCCGCCTCGATCCGCACATGAAAGCGCGTCATCACATCCGGGCGGTCGGGATAGTAGGTGATCTTGCGAAACCCTTCCGCCTCACACTGCGTGCAATACATGCCGTTGGACAGGTAGAGGCCCTCAAGGGAAGTGTTGGCTGACGGGTCAATTTCCGTCTCGCAAGTCCAGACAAAGCGGTCATTTGGGAGGGCCGAAGCGGGTAACGACAGCCCCTCAGCTTCCGCCACGATCTCGTTCGTGACATCGACGCCATCGACGCCAGCGACGATCAGGTTCATCGCGTGTCCATCCAGGCGCAGCGGGGCAGGGCCTTCGCTGGCGCGTTCCGGGTTGCGTGCAAACGTTAGTGCGGCGCGGACATGAGTGGCGGTTGGATGAAGGTCGAAGACCAGCTTAGTTTCCTCAATCAGCCAATCAGGGCGCTGATAATCGGAAAGGCGGATCGTCTGATCCGCGCGGGGTTTTGCGTCTTCGGTGCGCATCGGCTGTCTCCGTAGAATCTCTAGGGATCGACCTTACCCATGCAGAGACGCGCGCCCAGCGAAAAGGCTGGGCGCGCGAGTTGATTAGTTCTTTTTCAACTCTGCCGAGACGAACAGTTCAATTTCATCCGAAGTGATCGGCGCACCGAAGCCAAGGCCCCATTCCGAGCGTGTGATTGTGCCGGTCGCGGTCACGCCTACCCACTCGCCTTTGTAGTAGTCGATGAACTGACCCAGCGGATGGTCGCCGCTGTTATTAACGACCACGTCCAGGGTTACCGGCTTTGTCGTGTCCTTGATCGTCAGATCACCCAAAACTTTCAAAGTGCTGTCGCCTGTTTTCTCAACAGACGTGCTGACAAACGTGGCGTTTGGGAAGTTCTCAGCTTCGAAAAAGTCGCCACTGGCGAGGTGTTTGTCGAAGGCTTCAACGCCCGTGTCGATGCCGGAAACCCGGATCGTGATGTTCAGCGACGTGTTGGCTGGCGCGGCAAAATCGATAGCGATATCACCGCTCACCTGCCGGAACAGAAGCGACTGAGTGGAATAGCCTGCATGGTTCCAGCTGGCGCGGACCTGCGTGTGGCCGGGGTCCAGCGAATAAGCGTCGGCGGCATAGGCTGCCGGGGCGGCAAGCAGGCCTGCGGCGAGGGCGAGGGCGAAACGGCGCATAAGAAGGCTCCTGTTGGTTGCGTGTGTGGTTTAAAATGGCCGGATCACACCCGCGCACAAGTGGCCGATGGTAAACTTATTGTTTTCAATCTGGCGCCTATCGTTTCTCAGCGTCGCTTTGGTTGGAAATTTCGTTTCGTACCGGAAACTGGTCTGTTGATATTACCAATGCCTCAGGGTACCTGACTGATATCCAATTGCATACAAGGGGATCCAGGATGGGTGATCGTAAAGAAATCGAAGGCCTGAAGGTCGATACGCAGCTTGCTGATTTCGTGAATGACCATGCACTGCCTGGAACTGGGGTTGATCCTAACGCGTTCTGGTCTGGCCTTTCTTCGCTGATCCACGATTTCGGTCCCCGTAACCGCGAGCTGCTTTCCGCTCGTGATGACATGCAGTCGAAGATCGACGAATGGCACCGGACGAACCGTGATTTCGATCCCGCCGCCTACAAAGCGTTTCTCAGTGAGATTGGCTATCTGGTGGAAGAGGGCGGCGATTTCCAGGTTGAAACGACGAATGTAGATCCTGAGTTCGCTTCGACCCCTGGTCCGCAGTTGGTCGTCCCGGTAATGAACGCGCGCTATGCGCTGAACGCGGCGAATGCACGGTGGGGGTCACTCTACGATGCGCTCTACGGCACTGATGCGATGGGGGATGGACCTCAGGGCGGTGGATATGATGCGTCTCGCGGCGCGCGGGTTGTAGGTTGGGCCAAGGCGTTTCTGGATGATGTTGCGCCGCTGCAGGGGGCCAGCCATGCTGACGTGACCGAATATCGGATCATGGACGGCGGTCTGGGCGCCTTGACTACCAACGGGATGACCACCCTTGAAGATCAGTCGAAATTTGCTGGTTTCACAGGGAAAGACGTCCTCGAAGCTGTTCTGCTGAAGAACAACAGCCTGCACATCGAAATCGTCATCGATCGGAGCCACAATATCGGCTCAACCGATCCTGCGGGCGTCGCGGATGTGATGATGGAGGCGGCCGTCTCTACGATCATGGACTGCGAAGACAGCGTCGCCGCCGTGGATGCTGAGGATAAAGTTCTCGCATACGGCAACTGGCTTGGTCTGAACAATGGTCAGCTGAAGGAAGAGGTCACCAAGGGTGGAACGACTTTCACACGTGAAATGCACCCTGACCGGACCTACCAGACGCTAACGGGCGGCGAACTGACCCTCAAAGGCCGCTCCATCATGCTGGTGCGGAATGTCGGCCACCTGATGACCAACCCCGCCATCCTCGACCGAGGTGGAAACGAGGCGGGCGAAGGGCTGATGGATGCTATGATTACCGTTCTCTGCGCAATGCATGACATCAACGGCCGCAAGATGAACTCCCGAGAGGGATCAGTCTATGTCGTGAAACCGAAGATGCATGGGCCTGATGAAGTGGCCTTCACAAATGACATCTTCGCCCATGTCGAAGACGTACTGGGCCTGCCGCGTTTCACAGTGAAACTCGGCATCATGGATGAGGAACGGCGCACGACCCTCAACCTGAAAGAATGCATTCGCGCCGCCAAGAACCGCGTCGCCTTCATCAACACAGGCTTCCTCGACCGCACGGGCGATGAGATCCACACGTCGATGGAAGCAGGCGCAATGGTCCGTAAGGCCGACATGAAGGCCGAGACTTGGATCGGCGCTTACGAGGACTGGAATGTCGATACGGGCCTCGCTTGCGGCCTGCAAGGCAAGGCGCAGATCGGCAAGGGCATGTGGGCCATGCCGGACCTGATGGAAGCGATGCTGGAACAGAAAATCGGCCACCCGCAATCGGGCGCCAACTGCGCCTGGGTCCCGTCGCCAACCGGCGCGACGCTGCACGCGACGCACTATCACAAGGTTGACGTCATCGCCCGGCAGGATGAGCTGAAATCAGGAGGCCGCCGCGCCACCCCTGATCAGCTGCTGCAGGTGCCGGTTTCACAGGGAACCAACTGGGCGCCGGAAGAAATCAAGGCCGAGATTGAGAACAACGCGCAGGGCATCCTTGGCTATGTCGTACGCTGGGTCGATGCGGGCGTGGGCTGTTCCAAAGTGCCGGATATCAACGACATTGGGCTGATGGAGGATCGGGCGACCTGCCGCATATCCTCCCAACACCTCGCGAACTGGCTGCGTCATGGCGTTGTCTCGGAAGATGAGGCGATGGACGCGATGAAGCGGATGGCCGAGAAAGTGGACGGTCAGAACGCGGGTGATTCGACCTACGAGCCGATGGCCCCGAGGTTCGACGGCATCGCCTTCAAAGCGGCCTGCGATCTGGTGTTCGAAGGGACGGCGCAGCCGTCGGGCTATACCGAACCTGTACTGCATCGGCGGCGGCTGGAGAAGAAGGCTTCAGCGGTCTAGGGGTGTGAGACTGGCCATGGTTTCATATATGAAACCATGATTAAGTGAATGATATTGCTGGTTTTATGGATTTTTTCAACCTTGGTTAACGGTCGAGCTTCGCGGTGTCTGACGTCAGCACCTTTGGGACAGATTTGAGGTTTTCGTAACGGAGGATTTCTGGTTCATCGCAACCTTCATGGAGTAAAGATGAACAAGAAACCCGGAACCAGCAAAGCCTCAGCTGACAAGCTTGTTAAGAACCT
>CALKOT010000116.1 GCA_938092015.1 uncultured Paracoccaceae bacterium | reverse complement strand
TTTCCATAGCCAATTCCCGAAAATGCTGGACTACTAAAAGAGAATTGCATGTCGCTAGAATTGGCAGGGGCTGCACTCACAAAATACAGTGGCAACGCGACTGCGATCCCAATAATCGAAGATGAAATCCACACCATATCTAGCCACCATCTTGCCGAGAAGAAATTAAGCGCCTGTTCCCGTAATTTTTCCATCATCGTCCAGTCTCGGCCTTTTTGTCGTGACTGTCTTTGTGTTTGCTACGGTGACGCCACCCTTTGGCAGCCTCGGCTTCTGCCCGCGTGATGACGCCATC
This sequence comes from uncultured Paracoccaceae bacterium, assembly GCA_938092015.1. Classification (GTDB taxonomy): domain Bacteria; phylum Pseudomonadota; class Alphaproteobacteria; order Rhodobacterales; family Rhodobacteraceae; genus Pikeienuella. The sequence goes on along the minus strand of CALKOT010000116.1, from coordinate 31,451 downwards.
GCCATCTGTATCCAGTCGCTTCATCATCTTGCGTCCACTCCGGCGTGGTGTGTCTTCAAACTCTGCCAGGCTGACTACGCCATCATTGTCAGCGTCTGAACGTTCCAGCATCCGTTCAACCATTCGGTTAGCGCGTGCTTCCGCTCGCTTCATAATTGCAGCGCGGATCTCATCTGACGTCAGCTTGCCATCGTTGTTCACATCGTTCAAAGCAAAGCGTGCGTCTCTGCTCGCAACGATCTCAGCTTCGGAGATTGCACCATCGGTGTTCAGATCATAAGCGTCAAACAAACGATCCAGCCGGGCCTGGTGATACGCCTCATGATCACCGTGGCGGTTACCACCGGCCGCGATAGCGATCGCCGCGCCGCCCAGCAGCAAGATTGCAGTAGCGGGAATGAGAATTCGTTTTGTCATGATGCGTCCTTTTCTTTCCGTTCGCTGGTTCCACGCACACCACGACGCATTCCGTCGAAACTATTTTGTCCAAAAGACTCGCGACAAGGCGCCGCGAGACATCTTGCGCAGATGGGTTTGGCGAAATTTGCCCCTATTTAACACTCATGAGAGATACGATCGACGCACCCGCTGAACGCCCCTTGGGACCTGCGCTGCGCAATGGTTGGCGCGAAAAATGCCCTCGATGCGGGTCAGGCAAACTATTCGATGGCTACCTGAAAGTCCGCGATGGCTGTGATTTCTGTGGTCAGGATTTTACCCATCATCGGGCTGATGACGCCCCAAGTTGGCTGACCATCATCATTATCGGCCACTTGATCGCCCCGATCCTTCTGGCCACCTATCAGGTCGTCGATTTGCCGGTCTGGGCGCACGTCGTAATCTGGCCAACGCTGGCAATGGTTGGGATCATACTGTTGTTGCAGCGGGTCAAAGGTGGCGTCATCGCGTTTCAATGGTCAAAGCGGATGCATGGCTTCGACGACTAGGCGTCTTCCAGATGCCTGGATTTGCGCACAAGTCGCCTGCCGCTGCGGCGGGGTGGACAGCGAAGCCGTGTCACGCCATCGTCTATCGATGACTGATATTGCAATACCTCGCGACGCCGCCACTCTCATCCTTATTCGTGAAAGCGATGTTGGGCCGAAGGTCCTGATGGGCCAACGCGGTAAGGGCGCCAGCTTTATGCCCTCGAAATTCGTCTTTCCTGGCGGCGCGCTTGATCTGTCTGATCGAGCTTTGGCGAACGAATTCAGCATGAATGTTGAATGCCGGGAAAGGTTGACGACCCGGTCCACGGAAGATGTGACACCAGAAGCGTTGGCGCTGGCGGCCATCCGAGAGACCTGGGAAGAAACCGGACTGCCGCTGGGACATGAAAATGCCGACGCTGCAGCAAGCCTTTCGTCCGACGACAAGGACTGGCAATCATTCTTCACGTCAGGGTTGATGCCTGCAACTGACGCGCTGACTTTCATCTTTCGCGCCATCACACCCCCAAGCCGCTCAAAGCGCTTTGACGCCCGGTTCTTTATGGTCACTGCCGACATCGTAAAAGGCGACCCTGACGATCTGACACGGGCCTCTGGCGAGCTGTCGCATCTCAGCTGGTTGACGCTGGCTGAAGCGCGCAGGCTTGACCTGCCCTTCGTGACTGAAGTCGTCCTGGCTGAAGTCGAAGCCCGGCTTTCATTGCCAGAAATTGAACGATCAGTGCCGTTCTTCCACCATGACGGCGAGCGATCCTACCTCGACCATCTATAATCGTCCGGTTAACTGCGATAGCTATAGCGGCCTGATTGCCCCCTATGATAGGGCGGCTTAGGCGGGATATCCGCCAAGTGTGGAATCGCGCCAGTAATGACTAACACTCAGATAAAGGGGATGATCGCGGCAATTGCGGCGATTTCGATCTTTGCGTTCGGCTTTTCGCTGATCATCCCTCTGCTTTCATTGTTGATGGAGGCGCGCGGCTTTACCGGCCTCGAAATTGGCGTCGTTAACGCAGCCTCTGCCTTCGCGATTGCGGGCGGCGGGTTCGTTCTACCGATGTTTTTACGATACGTTTCCGTCCCCACACTAATCATCGTCAGCGCGGCCCTGATGGCCGGCACGTTCTGCCTGTTTCTGCTGGTACCCTATTTTTACACGTGGATGCTGCTCAGATTCTTTATGGGCTTTTCGGCTGCTGCGATCTTCTTTGGCTCGGAAATCTGGATCATCGCGTCGGCGCCGGAAAAAAAGCGCGGGCTGATGATCGGCGTCTATGGTCTCTTCCTCAGCCTAGGTTTCCTCGCCGGGCCGCTGTTGCTGAAGCTGGTCGGAACCGAGGGCTGGACGCCATTCCTCACAGGAGCGGCCATCGTAATACTTGCGACCTTACCCGTCGTCTGGGCGCGCGGTGCAGCGCCGGATGGCGGTGAAACCGATGAGGAGCGGTCAAAGGCGTCTCCGCTCGATGTCTTTCGTTTCTTCAGATCCGATCCGGCCGTTCTGTGGGCTGTCGCCCTCTTTGGCTGCATTGAGTTTGGGGCCATGGGCCTTATCCCGGTCTGGTCGATCCGCATTGGGATGGATCAGCAGTCGGCGCTGACGTTGGTCGCGCTGTTAGCTGCTGGTAACGTCATTATGCAGGTGCCTCTGGGCTGGTTAGGCGACAAGTTTAACCGACGTTCACTGCTGACGATCTGCGCCGCGTTCTGTGTCATAGCGGCCCTTGGCGCTCCGGCGGTGTCAGAGACTGTCTGGCCGCTTTACATCCTCACGGCTGTCTGGGGCGGCGTTGTCGTCGGTCTCTATACCTTTGCGCTGAATGAGCTTGGCTCGCGCTACACCGGGGCGGAGTTTGCCCGCGGCAATGGCGCCTTCATGTCGGCCTATGGCCTTGGCGCACTTGTTGCCCCACCGCTGCTCGGCATGGCGATGGACGCCTTTCCTCCACACGGCATGTTTCGCGTACTTGCCGTGGCGGCGGCGGCGTATCTGGCGCTTTTGCTGCTGCGCAAACGCCGCTAAGACCGGATTATGAGTACGACAGGCCGAGCCGCCTTCGCAGGGCGCGTCAATCAGAATGTCTTCTACGGTTGGGTGATGGTCGCCATCGCCGGGATGGGCATTTTCGCCAGCGGTCCTGGGCAAAGCCATACGTTTTCTGTTTTTGTTGGGCCAATCAGCGAAGATCTGGGCATCAGCCAGACAGTGCTGGCCTCAGCCTACGCCATGGCGACCCTAGGGGCGGCGTTTGTACTGCCGTATCTGGGCAAGATCGTTGATCAGTGGGGCGCGCGGCTGTCGCTGATTGGGATTGTCAGCATTCTGGGCCTCGCTTGCCTCTTCTTCGGGGCGGCGTCTGGGTATCTATGGCTGGCGCTGGGGTTCGGGTTCCTCAGATTTTTCGGTCAGGGCGCAATGATGCTGGGCAGCGCCAACCTGGTCTCACAGTGGTTTTCCGCCAAACGCGGTTTTGCGCTGAGCCTGATGGCACTTGGGTTCGGTTTGTCGATGGCCGTCCATCCGAACCTCGGCCAATACCTGATCGACATGATGGGCTGGCGGCAAGCCTGGTACACAATGGGGATCATCACATGGGCGCTGATGTTGCCGCCGCTGATCCTGCTGGTGTTCGATAAGCCCGAGGATCTTGGCCTTGCGCCTGACAATGCGGAAGTTCAACCGGATGCGCCAACCCCAGCCTTGACCGGCCTGACATTAGGCGAGGCGCTACGTCATCCGACGTTCTATCTGGCGGCAATCTCGATGTTCTTCATCGCGATGCTGGTCACGACACTGCACTACCATCAGTTCAACATCCTGACGACAAACGGCCTTGGCGGCGAATGGGCTGGGCGGTCATTCACGATCTCAGCCGTTGTCATGGTCGCCGCTATGCTGTTGGTCGGCAAATCGTTGGACCGGTTCAAGACCCGGTATGTCTTCGCCGCGGCACTCATGGTGCAGGCGTCATCTCTGGTGCTGGCGAGCTTTGCGACCGACATCAACAGTCTGTTGATCTACGCCGTCGTCTTTGGTGTGAACAACGCATTTTCGATGACCATGTTCGGGTATGTCTGGCCGCGGTTCTTCGGCCGGCTGCATCTTGGCCGCATCCAGGGCACGGGGCAGATGATTGCGGTAGTTGGCGCCTCGCTCGGACCGATTCCCATATCCATCGCATTTGACGTCTGGGGCGACCCTTCTGGCATGCTCCATACCCTCGCTTTGGCGCCAATTGGCGCTGCAATTGCTGTTTTTCTGTTCCTTCGCACCCCTGAAGGCGTTGAAGCGCCTGTTGGGCTTGAGTGAGGCTTGACAGTCCCGCTACGGCCTATATACGAAACTTTCGAAATTTCATGGCGCGATCTTCCGCGCAAGGAGACCTGACATGGCTAAGCCGACCACCGTCAAAATCCGGCTGAACTCAAGCGCCGGTACGGGCCACTTCTATGTGGCGAAGAAAAACTCGCGTACGATGACAGAGAAAATGTCTGTCCGGAAATACGATCCCGTCGTTCGCAAGCACGTCGAGTACAAAGAAGGCAAGATCAAGTAAGATCTGCCCCTTTGATGAGTGTTTGAAAGGCGTCCTTTGGGGCGCCTTTTCTGCGTTTGGAATGACCAAAAGAAGCTTTGGTGAAAACCTTTCACATGTGAAAGCACACCTAAGTTATTGAAATTAAGCGACCAGATTCTTGACTGCCACATTTTGTTCTATTTATGTTCGGATTTTCAAAGGCTCGCCCCAGCCTCGGCCCATGTCCAATCTCACGTCGTTTCACCTGCCTCAGGCATGACGTCACCAGCTACGCTGCGTAGGTTACTGGACGAAAACGAAAATTAATCCGACTATTTTAGTCAAATTTAGATATACCATAGTAAATTAGTCGCCTATAAAGGTTACGCGAATCGACGCCAAGCACAACGCCAGGCGCTAAACAGAAAAGGCGAAAGGCATGCGTCATGCGCGATCAGAAACATTCATCCTTCCCAACGGAGCGCCATCAAACGCGGCGCCAGATATGGCGACCAGATATCCTGATGGACCAGTTGATGAGCACGGATCACTCATCCGGCGACGACGCGACCGGCCTGACCGATTGGATCAGGATATGGGATCAGGCGCCGTGGCAGCGGACGTAAAAGCCCACCCACAGCGTCGCATAGACAGCGAAACGCTGTTGGGCGGTGAGCGCACGCTTGTCATCCAGCACCAAGGCGAAGAATACACGCTGCGCCTGACGCGGCTTGGAAAGCTTCTGCTAACAAAATAGCAGAAGCCGTCGGCGGGCCAGAGGTCCCCTACCCCTGAGGCCCGCCGATCCTTAACTTTGCGCGCCCACGCACTTTGGTCGGCGCCATAGTCAGCGCTGAAATAAGGCGAACGCCTGAGAATACAGCGTTCGGATGAGAAGCCTTCCGGGCCGTGCCCGCGCCTTGCAAACGCGGTTAACCCGACTTCCACATGGACCCCCGAAGCGGAGTGTCCAAGTAGCCCTCAATGGCGCCGTTTATAAGGGGCTTGCGGTCGACCCGTCATCGCGCATTACTCACCCATCACCGCCGCGTCAGCCTTGCGAGCTGTTAGGGGGCGCTAACCCCCGACGACTTGGCTTTGAGAAAACCGCTTCGCCTTGCGGGCATCGCGGCGCCGCGCTCTTCCGAAGAAGCGCGGCGTTAGCCATCTTTCACACGCGACCGGACCAGTCTTTGGCTTTGCTTGGAAGCAAACGCGGGGATCGAACCCGCGACACTCGAATCCGTAGTTCGATGCTCTATCCAACTGAGCTAGTCTGCCGAATTTCCCAAAGACGCGCTGGTCCGTCGCTGGCTGGCCTTTTGAGCCAGTCAATACAACACGCCTCCCTGTTCCGATGGATTGCGGCCCCGGAACGTCACGTCGCGATCCCGGCCCTTTTAGGCCCAGCCCGCAGATGATGGCGCCTCGCCCTACCGCGCAAATCGGTCGGACATTTGACTTGCCTATCCGTTGAACGCCCGCCCGCGTCGCTTTGGCTGAACAGGCGCGGGCGCCAACCCGCTTGCCCCCCTAAGCGTCGCCCTAGGAGGCCGTCCTTTCGGACCTGTTCGCGACTTCTCGCATGGCGGCCGGTAGAACCCCGACCGCGTCACCCTTCAGCGCCGAAGCGCCGGGTATGACCATCCCGGACTTGCATGGATGAACCGCCCTTTTGGGCCGGCGACGCCCCGGGACGGGACGCCTTTGGGCGCAGTCACCTGCGCTTGCTCTTACGGAAGCCATACCGCCCGTTCCCGGCAGCCTCGCTGTCGGGAGGGCGGCATCTAGGCGATTCGATTCGCGTAATCAAGAAGTTTTTAGAATCATTCTAATTATTGCCGTCCGCTTCGGCTTACACCACCGCACGGCGACGTCGGGCGGCTAGACTATTTTCGCCGCAGCACAAAGGTCCCGCACCTTAACTTCAGCCAACTCCCGCCCCAGAAACCCGAGGCCACAATCTGGCGCCGCGATCAAACGTTCAGCGGGCACAAACTCAAGAACCTCACGCATACGTCCGGCAATCTCTTCCAAGCTCTCAACACGGCTTGAGGCAATCTGAATAAACCCGACGATCAGACTGGATTTCTGGAACCGCTCAAACAGCTCTGGTGGGTTGTGGCGATGACTATCCTCAATCGAAACCTGATCGGCGACGCCATCCAGCGTTTCGGCAATCTGCATATAGGCGTCAGGATCAGCTTTCGGGTAATCAGGATTATCCAAACGATTGGGATAACCGCAGCACATGTGCATCACTTTGGTCACCCCCACAGGCAGCCCGTGAAAGCACCGCTCTAACCCTTCAATCCCGAAATCGAGCGCATCTTGGGGGCGGCGGGCGAAAATTGGCTCATCAATCTGAATGTATTTACAGCCAGCTTCAGCCAACGCCAGAACCTCTGCATTCAGCGCATCGCCCAGATCCGCAGCCAGTTTACGACGGTCGCCATAATGCGCGTCTGCCGTGGTATCCATGATCGTCATCGGACCGGGCATAGTGATCTCCACCGGCCGGTCTGTCGCGGCCTGCGCAGCGCGCCAGTCGTCGGGCAGGAACGGCGCCTGGGCTGACACCTTTCCACGAATTGTTGGCAGAAAGGCATTGTAAGCGCCTTCACGTAGCACCGTCTTGATCAGTTCACTGAAGTCGAACCCGGCCAAATGGCGGCAATGGTAATGCACGTAATTCTCGCGCCGCATCTCACCGTCAGAAGGAATATCAACGCCACAATCAACCTGCAGTCTGACAATGTCCTCAGTGGCCTTGTCGAACAGCGCTTTCGCCTCTTCATCCATCGACTGCATGACGTCTGTCGCGCGGTTCACGACATCTTCGACCTAGGTTTCCTACCCGAGATCAGTTTGAAACCAATCGCGCAACGGCAGTCCGTCTGGTTTAGGCCAAGCGCCAAGACTTGTGGTGGTTAACGGCATTGCGGGGTCCTCCTCAAATCCGAAGTAACCATCAGTTCTTGCGTGTGGCGAGCAATTTATTTCACCATATTTTTTTGTTAATCATTTATATTCGTCAAAATGTTATGTGGAAATAGCATGCCGCACGGTTGCAACTGCGCCGATCAAGCATATGTTGCCAAAAGCACCAAAATCGTATGTATACAAGTGATCCAATCATCATGCCGAAAGACGCGCCCGTGGACTTGCCCGCAAACGTATTCGCCGAAACAGTTACATCGGTCACGCATTACACTGACACACTGTTCGCATTCCGCATCACACGCCCCGCCAGTTTTCGTTTTCGGTCAGGCGAATTTGTGATGATCGGCCTGATGATCGACGGCAAACCGCTGTTTCGCGCGTACTCCATCGCCAGCCCGTCCTGGGATGAAGAGATTGAGTTCTATTCGATCAAGGTCCCTGACGGCCCGTTGACCAGCCATCTGCAAAACATCGAAGTTGGCGATCAGGTTCTGATGCGCAAGAAGCCCACCGGCACACTGGTGAACGACGCGCTGATCGGCGGCAAACGGCTTTACATGTTGTCGACAGGCACAGGCTTTGCCCCCTTCGCCAGCCTGATCCGCGAACCTGAGACCTATGAAAAATTCGATGAGGTCATCCTGACACATACCTGCCGCGATGTTGCAGAATTGAAGTACGGCATCGATCTGGTTGAGGCGGTCAAACAGGACGAACTGGTTGGCGAAGAAGCGTCCAAACAGCTGACGCTCGTCACAGCGACAACGCGCGAAGAATACCCAACAATGGGGCGCATCACGACGCGGATTGAGGACGGTTCGTTGTTTGATGGGTTGGGCGTTCCGCGCCTGAACCCAGAAGAAGACCGTGTGATGATCTGCGGGTCGATGGACATGCTGAAGGACTGCAAGGCCCTTTGCGAAAGCCATGGATTGACCGAAGGCGCAAACAACAATCCTGCCGAGTTTGTAGTTGAGCGGGCGTTTGTCGACTGACGGCGCGACGCCACAATCGCCTTATTCCAGCACCGTTCCCGGCAAAAGCCTGCCATGTTTCCCCGTCAATGCATTGCCTTGGGTGGACTAAAAACTGGGGAACGACACGGAAATTATCATCAGCCTTATCTCAGGCGCAGTTGGCGGCAACGTCGCTGGCGGCCTGTTGAAGAATGCCAACCTTGGCATGATCGGCAATTCAATCGCCGGGATCGTCGGCGGTGGACTTGGCGGTCAGATCATCGGCATGCTGACGGGCGGCGCAGCAGGTGGCGCAGCAGCAGCTGGCGGCATGGATATCGGATCAATCATCACGCAGGTCGCAAGTGGCGGCGTTGGCGGTGGCGTCTTGCTGGCGATTGTCGGCGTGGTGCGGAACATGATGGCGAAGTAATTCGCAACCAGGAAATGAATTAGGCCCTCTCCACGACCGCTGGAGTGGGCCTTTTTGCTTTTGGCGAATGCAATGCACCGGCTTTGTCACAAATCTGATCAGATTTGGGCGAACCTGCGCCTAGATTGCACGCAAATATACCCCAGCAAGACAGCGTTAACCTGGCCTTCTGCAGTGCGCTGCATCGAGAGCCTTGGCGGTGGCGTCAGCCCGGCTGGCGTCACCGGAGGGGGAGGTCCTCGCACACAGGGGCTGCGAGGACCTCAACTTCCCCGAACATATAGGCGCTTGATCTCCGCACCCAACGCTGTTGTCAGTAGCTGCAATCGCGGTAGAGTTTCGCGAAATCCTGATCCCATTCCGCATCGAAGCAACGCAGCAGCTCTTCCGCCGGGGTTTCGCCGGTGTCGACAACTTCTTTCAGCGCATTGAGGAAATGGGTCTCATCGGGCAGCAGGCCATCCGCGCCAGGACAGGCGCGTGCTTTCAATCCCGCCTCAGAAATCTCAAGCGTCTCTTTGGCGATATCGAGCATCGACCGGCCGCGGATTTCCGCCTTCAGGCCTTTGACTGAGGCGTCGATGCGGAATTGGTCACGCTCCTCCGCCGTCCAGTCCTTGGCAAGGTCCCATGCGGCGTCCAGCGAGGCTTGCTCATAGACCAGCCCAACCCAGAAGGCAGGCAGCGCGCAAATTCTACGCCACGGACCGCCATCGGCGCCGCGCATTTCGATGAATTTCTTTAGGCGGGCCTCAGGGAAGATCGTCGTCAGATGATCGGCCCAGTCGGACAGGGTTGGCGTCTCACCCGGCAAAGCGGGCAGTTCGCCCTTCATGAAGTCGCGGAACGACTGGCCCAGCGCGTCGATGTATTTGCCGTCGCGGTAGACGAAGTACATCGGCACATCGAGCGCGTATTCAGCCCATGCTTCGAATCCGAAACCTTCGCCAAATACGAAGGGCAGCATGCCAGTCCGATCAGCATCCAGATCGCGCCAGATGCGGCTGCGCCAGCTGAGGTGATCGTTTTTCTTGCCTTCAAAGAACGGCGAGTTGGCGAACAGCGCCGTTGCAACCGGCTGAAGCGCCAGGGCCACCCGCAGTTTCTTCGCCATGTCCACCTCAGACGAGAAGTCGAGATTCACCTGCACCGTGCAGGTCCGGTACATCATCTGCGTGCCGTGGGTGCCAACGCGGCCCATGTAGTCGGTCATCAGCTTGTACCGGCCTTTGGGCATCATCGGGACCTCTTCATGGGTCCAGTCAGGGATCGCGCCGAGGCCGATATAGCCTGCGCCAATGCGGTCAGCGACAGCCTTCACTTCGGCCAGATGGACATTCACTTCGTCACAAGTCTGGTGGATCGTTTCAAGCGGGGCGCCGGAAAGCTCTAACTGGCCGCCTGGTTCCAGGCTGACATTGGCGCCGTCTTTGGTGAGGCCAATGATATGCTCACCTTCAAGGATCGGGTCCCACTGAAACCCATCGCGCAGACCCTCAAGCATCGCTTTGACGGATCGCGGGCCGTCATAAGGAAGCGGTTTGCGTGTCTCCAGGCAGTAACCGAACTTCTCATGCTCGGTCCCGATGCGCCAATCTTCCTTGGGTTTGCACCCGTCCGCGAGATATTCAGCCAGCTGCTCGCGGCGCTCAATCGGGCCGCCGCCCTGTTGGGGAATGGACATTTTGGCTGTTCCTTAGCTGACTGGCCACGCATCGGCCTTAGGATGGATTAAGTGCGCCGCAGCGGGATCGCAAGGCCCGGCGGTTCAGCGCGGCGCCAGACGGTCGCAACGGAACCCTCTTCAGCGCCCAGCGCGGCGACGGCTTTGTCGGCCTCAAACCCCGGCAGGGCGGAAAAAGCATCGATCAAACCGCCTGCGCCTTCGGCATTGGTCGGGATGATCAAACCTTCGGGAGCGTCCTGATGACGCAAGATCCAACACTCGGCATAGGCATAATACGGCGGATCAGGCACCCACAACTCAATCGCTTCAAGCGCATTGATCGAAGCAAAGCCACCAGCATTTGGGCCGAGATAAGTGATCCGGCGCTCATCGATCAGCACCATGCCGGGGCCGGACCGGTCGGCTGAAGCACGGGCTGACAGATAAGCTGCACGGGTCAGCCAAAAGCCGGTGAAACCAGCGCCCAACATCAGCCCGCCGCGCCAGTAGGCATCGACCGCAGCGCCAGACAGCCACCACAAGATTAGCACTGTGATCGCTGCATAGGTCGCTGTTTCGAACCACCGGATCGAGGCGCGGGTAATTTCGGGGCGTACAAAACTCATCTGACCGGCGGCCATTCACCGAAATGCACTACCGCATCCAGCAGTGGGGCAAGGTCGAGATGCTGACCTGTTTCAAGATCCCAGACATCGAAGCGCCGGTTTCGGTTAGATCTGCCTGCCGTCATCGCCGCCAACACCCCTCCATCGCCGGACAGCGCAAGATCGCCAAACTGCCCGCCAATCGCCTTCAACTGCATCGTCTCATCACCCCGGCTTATGACCAGTTTACATGCAAGACCAAGCAGACTTTCTGAAAAGCTTGTGATGCAAATCTCTTTCCCAACCGTCTCGCGCGCCGGGGTGGCGATTACGCGCCCATGACGAGGCAATTCGTCTGTCCCATCAAAGCCAAGCCGCCATTCACCATCTATCCAGGACATCAGGACATCATAGCCGCGCGCACTGCAAACGGCGCGCAGCCCGGCCGGCGCTGTGGCTGGGTTTACGCAGACAGAACGGATCGCCAATCCAGCGGGCGAAGCGTCATCCTGTGCCGCGATAACCGCGGTCAGTTGTTGATGATCGGCTGAAATCACCGTTTTGGGGCGCCACCCTTTGGGAAGGATGTCAAAGCCGATTGAAAGGCCACGCCCGACGTCGATGGCGCGAAACTCGGCATCATGCCAACCACAGCGACCGACATTTCGGTTCAGATCATCCAGGCCAGAAAGGTCAGGCCGTTTGATCAGGGTCTCGATAAGGATAATGCGACGTTCATCAACCTGCCAATAGGCGCCACTCCATCGTCCGCCTTTACTGCTGACGACTTCAGCCGCCTCGGCGTTGCGATGCCAGACCAGCAAACGGGATGATCCTGCGGCGCAGTCCCGCACGGGCCCGGCGCAAAAGGCGGCCATTGCAAGCGTGTCCGCCGCAGGGGCGTACCGCATTGAGGTCCATTCACATCCTCTTGGCGGCGCGATCGGCCGGGCGCCGCCATCAAGGCTCAGATCAATCTCCACCCAATGGTGATCGTAAGTGACGATGGCCCTGTCCCCCGTAGGTGACAGGTTTTTTAGATTGACTGCAGGCGCCGCGTTCGCCGCAGACGCCAGAAGGACGAAAAAGGGCGCAAGGTACTTCACGCCCAATCCCCCAACGTCGCTTGCCAGATTGTCAGTGCAGCGACAGCCGCTGTATCAGCGCGTAGAATGCGCGGGCCGAGAGAGACCGGCGTCGCGAAAGGAAGCGCCCTAAGCCGGGTGATTTCATCTGCGGAGAACCCGCCTTCCGGACCAATTAAAATGCCCCATTTGTCGCCGCCTGCCCTGCGCAACGCCTCAGCTGCATCACCGCCCACTGCGGTTTCATCACAGAACATCAAACGACGATCACCCGGCCAATCAGCCAAGACTTTTTCAAGCGTCTGAGGCGCCAAAACATCTGGCACCGCGACCAGACCGCATTGTTCGGCAGCTTCAACGCAATGCGCGGCCAAGCGTTCGGCATTCACGCGGTCCGAATTGGTGTGCCTTGTGAATACCGGCATGACCCGCCGCGCGCCCATCTCAGTGGCCTTTTCGGCGATGAAATCTGTTCGTGCTTTCTTGATCGGCGCAAACATCAACCACAGGTCGGGCGGCGACATATGCACCTTGGTCTGCTCAACCGCCTCTAAGACGCCGTCTTTCTTGCGCGCCGCAATAATACGGGCCCGCCATTCGCCATCGGCGCCATTGAACAGCAGAACGTCATCGCCAACGACCAGCCGCATCACCGAAAACAGATACCGCGCCTGATCGCGATCAAGCGCGACAGATGCGCCCGCCGATAACTCAGCGGTCACATAGAGCCTGATTTTCGCGGTCGCACGTGCCATATCGAATGTATGAACGATGACATCGCACCGGACAATCGCCTCGCGGCGGATATCAGAGTGGCGGACGCCACTAAACGGAACTGGGTAGACCGGTTCATGCCGCTATGGACGCGTCCTTACCTGCGCCTAAGCCGGGCCGACCGGCCGGCTGGAACGTGGCTATTGTTGTTGCCGGGCCTCTATTCCCTTGCTCTAGCCATCGCCGCAACAGGCTGGCGGGTTGAGGATGTCTGGTTTTTCATCGCCTTTTGTATCGGCGCGTTTCTGATGCGCGGCGCTGGCTGCACCTGGAATGACCTTGCTGATCATGAATTCGATGCAGAGGTTGAGCGTACACGGTCCCGCCCCCTTCCATCCGGCGCGGTCAGCCGCACTGGCGCGAAATTCTGGATGATTGCGCAAGCGCTGTTGGCGGCCATGATCCTGATTACCTTCAACAATCTTTCGATTGTGATGGGCATTCTGTCCCTTGGTCTGGTCGCGATTTATCCTTTCATGAAGCGCGTGACATGGTGGCCGCAAATATTCCTTGGCCTTGCGTTCAACTGGGGCGCGCTGATGGCATGGACCGTACATACAGGGGGCCTCAGCGTAGCTGCAGGGCTGCTGTATCTTGGCGGCATCGCGTGGACGCTGCACTACGACACAATCTATGCACATCAGGACAAAGACGATGATGCACTGATCGGACTAAAGTCCACCGCCCGACTGTTCGATAGCGCGACAGTGCCGATTCTGGCCGGTTTTTGCGCCATCGCGATCATCTGCGCCACCGTCGCGGCCGCGATCACATTATCGGGACTGAAGCTGGCAATCGCGTTGGTCGCTATCGCGCTCTACGCCGTGCATCTGGTGTGGCAACTGATCCGGCTGGACATCGACAATGGCGATGTCTGCCTGAAACTGTTTCGCGAAAACCGCGATACCGGTCTGATCCTGCTGTTTGGGTTTCTCCTGGCTGGTCTACTCTGATTTCCGGATCTTCCTGACCATCATCCAGACGATACACAGGACAACGGGCGTTACCGCTGCGATGGTCCAAGATTTGTCTATGCCCGCCAACTTGGCGAAGGGCGCAAGAAAGTAACCGCCCAGACTGACGGCGTAATAACTGATTGCCACAACGCTTAGACCTTCAACGGTCTGCTGCAAACGCAACTGAACCGCCGCCCGCTTATCCATACTTTCCAAGAGAGCCTGGTTCTGCGCTTCGACGGCTACGTTAACCCGGGTGGATAACATGTCAGAGGCGCGGGCGACGCGGTTTGATAGTTCCTTCAGACGGCGTTCCGCGCTTCGGCAGGTTCGCATCGCCGGATCAAACCTGCGGGTCATGAATTCGCTATACAGCTGCCTGCCCCGCAACCGTTCTTCCCTGAGCACATTAATCCGGTCATGCACGATGGCCTCGTAGGCGCCAGCGGCGCCAAAGCGAAATGCGCTCTGGGTCGATAAGCTTTCAACTTCTGCAGCGAGGTCAGTCAAAGCCTCCAGCACAACCCTGGGATCGTCGGCGCGATCAGTAATCTCACCAAGCTTCTTGTCCAGCTCTGTCACTTTGCCAGCGATATCGCGGGCGACAGGCAGGCTGAGCAATGCGAAGCTTTTATAACTTTCAATCTCTAGCAGGCGCTGAACAACACGCCCCAATCTGCGCGGACCAATGCCCTTCATCGCATAGACCAGGATGCGGGCTAGGCCATCTTCGTGGATGCGAAAATCTGTGGCGACCAACGCTTCCCGATCAACGACAAAACCTGTCGACAGGCTTTCTGGTGCGAAATGCTCTCCCATCCGGTCCACAAAATCAGCTTCAGCAGCCTCTGCGGTTTCCGCCAGCTCGATACGAACCATCGCAGCAGATACGATTTGTCCATTGATCCCCGCAAGCCAGTCTTCAGGAAACAGGGCAAGGCTGTCTGCGGAAAATGGCGCCTCAGACACGCCAGGCACGAACATCGTGTAGGTCACGAATTCGGTATGGCTTTCCCATTTCAGCGATCCACGCCCAAGTTCACCAGCGTAGTGCTGGGCGTTCTGCGCCGGGTGGGAGCTGCCGTGCCTGTCCAGAAGTTCAATTAGGTGGTCACGATCGACTGCATGATCACGCTCTGCCGCGCCATCTGGACGGATCGCCAGAAACACTGCGCGGCAGGGCGCGGTCAGTCGGGGAAAGGGGCGGGCGTGCAGCTCATTGGAAAGCTGATACCGCTCTGGGTCGCTTTTTAACACCGCACCGTTCATCGTTACCCCGCCAACAGAAATACCTTTGCCAGCGCGGTACGATAGACAGTCTCTGAAACCCTGCCCTAGGACAAAGGGTCGCTTTAGGTTTTTACTGCAGGTCGCTGAACGCCTCGGCCAGACGATCCATGCCTTCAACAACCATCGACCGTGGGCAAGCGAAGTTCAGACGCATAAAGCCGTCGCCACCAGGACCGAAGCTGGACCCGTGGTTGCAGATGACCTTTGCCTTGTCCTGAAAGCGGGCGATTACGTCTTTTTCCGGCATGCCCGTGCCAGAAAAATCCAGCCAACTAAGGTAAGTCGCATCCAGCTTGACCGAGGTCACACCCGGCAAATCGCTGGCGACCCGCGCATCGAGATAATCGCGGTTGCCTTGCAGATAGACCAGCAGCTCATCCAGCCACGCATCCCCTTCGGCATAGGCCGCCTCGTTCATGATATAGCCAAAGCGGTTCGAGGCGAGCATCCCGCACCGTTCCATCTGCCGGTGCATTTGCGCCTTGAGACGCGGGTTTGAGATGATAGCGTTGCCTGTATGACCGCCTGCCAGATTGAACGTCTTGGTTGCCGACGTGAAAGTAATCGTATTGTCGGCAATTTCGTCGCTGATCGTCGCCATGATCGTGTGCGGGCCATCAAAAACGAGATCATGGTGGATCTCATCCGAGACGATGATGATGTTACGCTTCAGGCAGAACTCAGCCAGCGCAGTCAGCTCTTCTTTCGTCCAGACCCGACCTGTGGGGTTGTGGGGAGAGCAGAGCAGCATCATGCGAGTTTTCGCGTCGACCTGGCTGGCGAGGCCTTCCAGATCCATCTCATACCGGCCGTTTTCATACTTCATCAGATTGCCGACGACATGGCAGCCATTGTTACGGATGGACGGCGCAAACGGGTGATAAATCGGCTGCTGAATGATCACGCCATCGCCCGGGCGGCAAAACGCCTGGATCGCCAGATTGACGCCATTGACGATGCCCGCGGTGGTCAGGATCCAGTTGGTCTTGATGTCCCAGCCGTGGCGGCGCTTCATCCAGCCCTGAATGGCTTCATGGTAGCTGGCCGGATCGCCGTAATAACCATGAACGCCCAGATCGATCGCGTCCTGCAGCGCTTTGTTGACGGCAGGCGGCGCGGCGAATTCCATGTCCGCGACCCACATTGGCAGCGTGCCCTCAGGCTGGATGCCAAAGCGGGCAGGCAGGCTGTCCCACTTCGCTGAATGGGTGCCAATACGGGGGATTGGGCGGTCGAAATCAAAGCTCATGGGGCGTCCTCTGTCTGATTGTCGCCCGTTAGATCACCGCTGTCTGAACGGCGCAAGATGAGGTGCGCAGCGTCAGTCGCCGATGGCTTTCAAAGGCTCGGCGTCTTCAGGGCCATCAAACTCGAAACTTTCCAGTTTCACCGCCCGACCGCCCGCCTTGCCGGCGCTGGTTTTGATTTGCTCAACGTCGCGGCGGGCCTGCTCAAAATGCTTGTCGAGGTTACCGACGCGGTCGACAAGGCGTTCGACATCTTTGTGGAGGAGCCCAAGTTCCCGCCGGATCGCGCCAGCCTGTTCGCGCATCCGCGCATCCTTCAGGATCGCCCTCATGGTGTTCAGCGTCGCCATGCACGTCGTGGGTGAGACGATCCAAACACGGGCGGCGAAGCCTTCCCGCACCACGTCGGCGAAGCTGGCGTGAAGTTCGGCGTAAACAGCTTCCGACGGCAAGAACATCAGGGCGCTGTCAGCGGTTTCCCCTTCGATGATGTACTTTTCCGATATATCGCGGATATGGCGCTGCACGGCGGCTTTGAATAATCGCGATGCCTCCAACCTGCCCCGGTCCGTATCCGCCGCACGCAACGCTTCGAACGCTTCGAGCGGAAATTTGGCGTCTATGACGATAGATCCCGGTGGGTTTGGCAGTTTGATCAGGCAATCAGCCCGCTTGCCATTGGTCAGCGTCGTCTGAAAGGAATAAGCGTCCGGCGGCAGCGCCTTTGTGACGATATCATTCAGCTGTATCTCACCAAACGCCCCGCGCGCCTGTTTGTTTGACAGAATATCCTGCAGGGACAGCACATCACCTGACAGCTTTTCAATATTGGTCTGCGCCTTGTCGATCACAGCCAGGCGTTCCTGCAATTCGGTCAGACTACGCGTGGTTTTCTGGGAAGACCCATGCAGGCTCTCGCCCATGTTTTTCTGCACTTCTTCCAGCCGCCGTTCCACCACTTCGACCATCTTGGCCTGGGCGATCGCCTGCGCCTCAGACACATGGCGCAGACCCCCGGTCAATTGTTGCTGCCCCTGATCAAGAGTCTGCACAGACTGGCCAAGCTGGCGAAGGGCGTCTGCCAAAGGCTCAGTCGCTTTGGCGCTACGACGCACTGCGAGAAGGGCGAAAACCAGAAGGAACAGAATAACCAGCATGCCCGCCGTACCGACGAGCAGGCCCAGCGCCAGAGGATCCTGCAGATTCAGCTGTTCTATCATCGCCGCCCAAAAAGCTTTTCAACATCGGCGAGCTTCAGTTCGACATAAGTCGGACGGCCATGATTGCACTGGCCGGAATGGGGCGTTGCTTCCATTTCGCGTAAAAGGGCGTTCATTTCTTCGCCGTTCATGCGGCGTCCCGAACGGATAGATCCGTGACAGGCGATGCGAGACAAAATCGCTTCGATCTTTTCCTGAAGGCTGCGCGAAGCGCCTTCGTTGGCCAGCTCATCGGCAATATCCTTGACCAGCGCCGCAGGATCGCAGGCGCCCAGGATCGCAGGTGTTTCCCGCACGCAGATCGCCCCGCCGCCGAACGGTTCAAGGTAAAGGCCAAGGCGCGCCAGATCATCGGAATGATCAGCTATGCGATCAGCGTCTTCCGTGCTGAGTTCAACAATTTCGGGAAGGAGGAGAGCCTGGCTTTTGGCGCCATTCTCCGTCAGCGCCGTTTTGAATTTTTCATACACCAGCCGTTCATGCGCGGCATGCTGATCAACAATGACCATACCCGTATCGGTCTGCGCGACGATGTAGTTTTCGTGTACCTGAGCGCGGGCGGCGCCCAGCGGGTTCGCCTCTAACCGTTCATCCATGGGATCGGCGGCGCGGGCGCTTGGCGCATCAAAGACCTCTGGCGCGCCCTGATGCGCCTCAGTTTGTGGCGCAAGAGGGGCTTGCCATGCGTTTGCTTCCGAGAAACCCCCTTGCGGACGATAGTCGCGCTGATAGATCGGGGCCGCGGCGGCTGCAGGCGCCGCGCCCAGCGCCCCCGGTGCGAACGCTTTCAGAGTTTCATTCGCAACAGTGGTTGAAGCGCGATGCCCTGCTTCGGCCAGCGCGTGACGAAGGGCGGATACGACCAGCCCGCGCGCCATCGCAGGTTCGCGGAACCGCACCTCGGTTTTGGCGGGATGGACGTTTACATCGACACGCTCTGGATCACAGTCCAGAAACAGCGCCGCCGCCGGATGCCGGTCGCGGTGAAGAAAATCTGCGTATGCCCCGCGTAAGGCGCCGATCAACAGCTTGTCGCGCACGGTGCGACCGTTAACGAAGAAATACTGCTGACGAGCAGAACCCCGCGTATAGGTTGGCAACGCCGCCCAGCCAGTCAGGCGAAGACCTTCGCGATCTGCATCGACCTTCAGCGCATTGTCTGCAAAATCCCGGCCCAGGATACGCGCAAGGCGGCTGAGGCGCGCATCGAACAGGTCGCCTGTTTCCGCCTCTGCCTTGAACACGGTCTTTGATGGGCTGGCGCCTGAATCGATCAGCACGATCGCAACATCTGGCGCGGCCATGGCGAGGCGTTTGACCACTTCTGCGATCGCCTGCGCCTCTGCTCGGTCAGATTTCAGGAACTTCAATCGCGCTGGCGTTGCGTAAAATAAGTCGCGAAGCTCAATTTCTGTGCCCAGAGACCGCGCTGCAGGTTTGGGCGCATCAATGTCACCGCCCCGCGCTTCAATCGACCATGCCTCATCAGCGCCAGCTGCGCGCGATGTGATGCGCATCCGCGCAACGGCCGCCATTGATGGCAACGCTTCGCCTCGGAACCCGAATGTTCGAATGTTTAACAGATCAGCGCCGTCTATCTTTGACGTCGCATGGCGTTCCAACGCTAACGGCAGTTCATCCGCCGTCATGCCATCACCATCGTCCGAGACCCGGATCAGCGTCTTGCCGCCATCGACATAGGCGACCTCAACGCGCATCGCGCCGGCATCCAGCGCATTTTCGACCAACTCTTTTACCGCAGCTGCCGGACGCTCGATCACCTCACCCGCCGCAATGCGGTTAGCGGCGGCGGCAGACAGCCTGCGGATGCGAGGGGGCGAGATGTTGCGGTCTTGGGCGATCATGCCCCAAGGGATAGCATAGCGGACATCGATTCCGCCATGCCTGTTCTTACCAAAACTTACCTGAGACCCATGCAACTGGCATAGTATGTGACAGTCGCTGGCCAGTCCGAAAAGACGCCAGCAACGCCTACATCCCACGCCAGAACATCCAGCAATTCGAAGACCACACCATCATTGTCGGTAAGGTCCGCAATTGACTGGTAATACCAGCCGCCGCCAGTATGCAGCGGGCCTGATCGTTCAAGCGTCCAGGTGATGATTTTCAATCCAGCTTTCTTTGCCTCGATAGCATATGCAGATGGAACGATCCTGCCGTTGCGGGTCGTCACCAGAACCCAGGCAGGTGGCGCAATGTAGTTCACACCCATTGCCTTCAGTTCAGTCATAGACGGTTCAAACGTGGCCGGATTGCCAGGATCGAAATCACCACGCTGGTATGAGGCATCCAGGAAAACCGCCTGCGCACCAAATTCAGGTTCAGCCCGAATCCAATAAAGGACGTCGTTCAAATTAAAGCTGTGCGCCCAAACGTCCGAGGGCGGAACGCCCGCTGCCTTGTATTCGTCGATAAGCTTTTGCGCATAGTCTTCCTGTGAAAACCCATTGAACGGCATCCTCACGGCCGGGCCCTTTAGCTCAGGCGCAAATTTGCCGCCGAGTGAACGTATCAGATCAATCGATTCAGCGTGGGTCATGACCTGTGCGCTACCTGCAGCATAAAGCGTCGTTCGCCAGTCTGCGACACCGCCCATATACCCGCGCACAGTCGTCGCTGACTTGTCAGATGCGTCCATCTTACCGCTGAGGGTTCGAAACTCCGCCAACGTTATTTCGGACGTCCGACATTCAGCGCTGGCGTTTTTCCCACCTGAAGCAGGTGAGAACGGCTTTATGCAGGTTGAGGCGAGCGGGCTTGCAAGGATGTTTGTCGTAGTGTGCAGATCGCTTTGGGAATGACGACAGACAAGTTCCTTGTCCCTGGTGAAAGTCACATCACACTCGATGACGCCAGCCCCCATCTGGGCCGCCGCCTTGTAGGATTCAGCGGTATGTTCGGGAAACTGCATCGCAGCGCCGCGATGCCCGATAGAAAAATCTGTGCGCTCAAACGGACCAGTGGCGCAGGAAAGTAACCGGTCTTTCAGCGCGCCCTCGTCCATTCGATCCACTAACGCATAAGGGCGTGGGCCGACGGTGATGACATCCGAATGAGACGCGGCAATGGCCTGTGATGAGGCCAATGCTAACAAAGTCGCTAAAAGAACAATTTTCACAGCGAGACCCTTTCGATCAAACACGACGCCATCCCCGCCCCGTTCACTATAAGCGTTTATCGCGGACCACCGTATCTGTTGATCCAACTGCGCAGCAACTCGCGCTGCAAATTTCGCGCCACGGCGCCCCAGGTTCTGGATCCACGAGGGCGCTCTATACTTGGGTCATTATACGCCGCGCGCTTCGCAAGGTCCGCTGAAAAGATTGCAAAGGCCAGCCGGCGCCCTTCGGTCTGGATATATCCAGCCAAAGCGCTGGTGAAGTTCAGCGTTCCTGTTTTGGCCCTGATCACATAGGGATAGCGTGGCGAGGGCTTATCCTTCACCTCAACGCCAATCTGCTTCATCAAGGCGAACAGCGTCGTTGCCTGTCCCCCGTTCAGGGCGGGAAAGCCGCGCAAATCTGCGGCGGCAAGCACCTCAACCATGCGCCGCACCGTCATGCGGCTATTCCCGCTCAGCCCGGAATGATTGACCAGCGCCAGTCCGGGATCACCGGGAACCGCCCCGACAAAAGCGGATGTCCAGGCGTTCATCGCACCCGCTGAGGCCGCCAGATTGGACGCTGCATTCCCGCCAGATCGCGTGGCGGCAAGACCCAAGGCCTCAGCCGTCAAGTTGGTCGAATACTTCAGCATATCTCTGGTGATTTCGGTCAGCGAACGGCTTTCCTTGCGGGCCAATACATTCGATATGGTCGGCGCTGCGCCTATCTCAGGCCGTGGCAGCCTGACGCCGCGATCCCTTGCAAGATCCCGAAACACCTGGCCTGCGTAAAGCGCCGGTCGGCGAACCGGCAAGAACCTGTTTCCACGCTTTCCCAGCGCTGATCGGCGGACGCGCCACAGTTCAACCCGCGAAGCGTCCACATAATCGAACGCGCCACCGCTGATCGTTTCATCAACCACCTCGACAACTGCCGCACTTGTGAGTGGCGACAGGTCGGTCGCCCGCGCCTCAACCCGCACGTTGTAACCGCCAGAAGCACGTCGCCATTCCAGAAATACACGGTTGAAGTTCAAGCTAAGGGCGGACACCGCCGGATTGTAACTCGCGACCTCAGGTTGGGTATCGTCAATCCGCTCAATCGGCGGATAAAGGCTTTCATCGACCAGAAACCGCCCATCGACCTGACGAATACCCGACAGGGCCAGATCATTCGCCAGCGTATCCAAGCCAACACTGTCCAGTTCGGGATCACCCCCGCCCTGCAGAATCAAATCGCCTTTCAGAACACCGCCGACGATTTTGCCAACAGTCGAAAGCCGTGTTTCAAAGCGATACCCGGCGCCCAAACGATCCAGCGCGAAGATCGCAGTCGGCGCCTTGGCGGCAGAGGCTGGAGGCAATGGCAGATCAAGATTGCCCGCTTCAAGCGGTTGCCCTGTATCCAGATCAAAGACCAGATATGCCGTATCCCCCGACAACGGCGCATTTCCACCCAGATACGCAGCGTCTGGAACAGGGATCAGCGGCTTGGAGGGCGGAGCAGGCGCTTGCAATGGCGCCGCCGCCATCAACATCATGGCGCCAAAAGTCACCACAAGGGCGCGGATCATGGCCAATCCCCCCGCTGTCTGATCTCTGTGGAAGAGGCAGGCGACATCGCCCCGGTCAGAAGCGCCCAGGCCGGCGCTTTCTTCACTGGCAAGCGACTTGCGGCTGCGCGGCTGAGCCGCCAACGCCGATATCGCCGAGCTGTCGGCGACATCCCGGCCTTTACCTGCGCACCGGGGCGGGCAAGGACGCCAACGGGAAAATTGTCCATAATCCAGCGCCAGTCTTCCCACAGATGAAACTGGATCAGATTGTCGGCCCCCATCAACCAAGTGAACCGGGCCATATGATAACGCCGCTTCATTTCCCGCAGCGTGTCAGCCGTAAAGCGGGTTTCAAAATGGGCTTCTATGTCTGTAACGACGACTTTGCGGTCAGGAACCATCGCCTCTGCCGCCTCAATCCGCCGGGACATCTCAGCCGGGCCGCGTTCCTTCAATGGATTGCCGGGTGATATCAACCACCAGACTTCGTCCAGCCGAAAGCGTCGCAGCGCCCATTGCGTGATATGAACGTGCCCTTCGTGCGGGGGGTCGAATGAACCGCCGAGCAAGCCAATTTTCGCGCCCGGGCGGGCGTGCGGCAAAGGTTTCATGCGGTCTACGGTCCACTTGAGTTTCAACTTGAGGCTGACAGTATCCCACCGCGTCACATCTGCAATGTGAAACCGCCCAAACGATCATAAGGGTGCTGAGAAGATTGCGGGAAAAGCCAGCTTCCGCTACATCCGGGCAACTTCAGATTCCGGCGGAGAATTCACATGGCTTCCTACCAGTATGTCTACCACATGGATGGCGTCTCAAAGACCTATCCCGGCGGCAAAAAATGCTTTGAAAACATTCGTCTTTCTTTTCTGCCCGGCGTGAAGATCGGCGTCGTCGGCGTCAACGGTTCGGGTAAGTCCACGCTGATGAAGATCATGGCGGGTCTCGACAAAGACTTCGTCGGCGAAGCCTGGGCTGCTGAAGGCGCCAAAGTTGGCTACCTTCCGCAGGAGCCTACGTTGCTGGAAGACAAGACCGTGCGTGAGAACGTGATGGAAGGCGTCGCAGCCAAGAAGGCCATCCTCGATCGCTACAACGAACTTGCAATGAACTATTCCGACGAGACTGCGGAAGAGATGGGCAAGTTGCAGGATGAGATCGACGCGCAGAACCTCTGGGATCTCGACGCGCAAGTCGATGTATCGATGGAAGCGCTGCGCTGCCCGCCCGATGACAGCCCTGTCACCAACCTGTCCGGTGGTGAGCGTCGCCGCGTTGCGCTGTGCAAACTTCTGCTCGAAGCGCCGGAAATGCTGCTTCTGGATGAGCCGACCAACCACCTGGATGCCGAAACGATCGCGTGGCTGCAGACGCACCTGATCGAATACAAAGGTACGATCCTGATCGTTACCCATGATCGGTATTTCCTGGACGACATCACAAGCTGGATCCTTGAACTCGACCGCGGTCGCGGCATTCCCTACGAAGGCAACTATTCTTCGTGGATGGAACAGAAAGCCAAACGACTTGAGCAAGAAGCCCGCGAAGATAAATCGCGCCAAAAAGCGATGAGCCGCGAGTTGGAATGGGTTCGCCAGTCCCCACGTGCCCGCCAGGCAAAGTCTAAAGCGCGTATCAACGCATACGAAGAAATGGCGAACCAGTCAGAACGTGAATTGATCGGGAACGCTCAGATCATCATCCCGCATGGCCCGCGCATGGGGTCGAAGGTGATTGAGGTTGACGGAATTTCGAAAGCGTATGGCGACAACCTGCTGATCAACGATCTCAGCTTTAGCCTGCCACCCGGTGGCATCGTTGGCGTCATTGGTCCAAACGGCGCCGGTAAATCCACGCTGTTCCGTATGCTGACGGGTCAGGAACAACCCGACAGCGGTTCAGTTACTTTTGGCGACACCGTGCAGCTGTCATACGTCGATCAGTCTCGCGATGCGCTGGATCCAAAGAAGACAGTCTGGGAAGAAATTTCTGATGGCTTGGATATCGTGAAGCTGGGCGAAGCGGAAATGAACTCCCGCGCCTATTGCGGCGCCTTCAACTTCAAGGGCGGCGATCAGCAAAAACCGGTTGGCCTGTTGTCAGGTGGTGAGCGCAACCGCGTGCACATGGCCAAGCTGCTGAAATCAGGCGGCAACGTTATCCTGCTCGATGAGCCGACGAACGATCTGGACGTTGAAACGCTGCGTGCGCTTGAAGATGCGTTGGGCATGTTCGCCGGTTGCGCTGTTATCATTTCGCATGATCGCTGGTTCCTCGACCGTCTTTGCACCCACATGCTGGCCTTTGAAGGCGACAGCCATGTGGAGTGGTTTGAGGGCAACTTTGAGGATTACGAAGCTGACAAGATCAGACGGCTTGGCCCCGATGCGGCTGAACCTAAGCGGATCAAGTACAAGAAGTTTACCCGCTAAGCTGCCGTTGGCAGAATTTCCATGATCGCCTCCGGCCCAGAGATTGGCCGGGGGTTTCGCGGCACCCATGGCGTCTTCATCGCCCCTTCGGCAATCGCTTGAAACATCTCGGGCTCCACGCCAACCTCAGTCAACGTCGTAGGCATTCCGATCTTCTTGATCAGATCGTGCAAGCAATCCGCCGCCGCATCATTAGGTCGACCCATAGCCGCCGACACCAGCGCCTGCCGATCAGCGTTCGCTTGCAGGTTCCAGCGCATTACCGGTGGCAGCATCACGCAACTGGTGTGGCCGTGAGGCACCCCGTGCAGCGCGCCGAGGATGTAGCCAATCCCATGGCTCGCGCCCATTGGAACGCCACTGGCAAGCGGCCCCATCGACATCCACGCGCCCAACAGACAATTCAGCCGCGCATCCAGATCGGATGGATCAGCTTTGACTGCCGCCAACCCATCAGCCAATAAGGCTAGTCCTTTCAGTCCCTGCGCGTCGCCGTAAGGATGCGATTCCAATGAACAGACGCCTTCAACACAGTGGTCCACGGCCCGTATGCCCGTCGACAGGAACAACCATTCCGGCGTGTGGATCGTCGCTGCGGGATCAAGAATTACCGCTTGCGGGATGACCAGCGGGTGCTTGAACAGCTCTTTCGTTTTGGTCCTCTCATCCGTCACGCCTGACAGCGACGTAAATTCTCCCGCTGATAGCGTCGTCGGGATTGAGACCTGACGCACGGTCGGCGGCTCACAGTCAGAATTTGCGGCACCAGGCGGAACGCGGAGGGCGTCCATCGCAGCGGCGTCGGTAATATCGTTCGCAAGACATAGCTGCACCGCCTTGGCCCCATCGGTGACAGAGCCGCCGCCGAAAGTCAGGATCAAATCAGCCCTTGCTGCTCGCGCCGATTTGGTGGCCGCGATCACTGCTTCTCGTGGCGTGTGGGCGGGCATATCGTCGAAAATGCCAACCACCCTGTCCCCCAACGCAGACGCAAGGTCAGACACAGCTGACGTCTCGCGGTTCAATGTGCCTGAGCACATGATGAACACCCGCGACGCGCCAAGGCGATCAATCAACGCTGGTGCAGCCTCGGCAACCGGCTTGCCGAAAATCACTTCTTCCATCTTTCCGAATGCGACCTGGCCCTGCATTGCAGCCTCCTCTGTCTGACTTTTTGCCAGCATCGCCGGATCGAAGGCAGAGGACAAGTTGAACTGCCGCCAAGGAAATGAGAGCAATGTTTCGATCACATCAAAGAAAGCGGCAGATATGGCGGCGCAGACATCCAGCCAAAAGGACCTCAGCCTGAAAGCGCTAGAGCTTTTTCAGATCTGCGCCCGCCAAGGTTCGCTTCAGGCGGCATCCGATGAAACCGGCCTGTCAATCAGTACGGTTTCCCATCACTTACGAGGGCTTGAGACCCATTTGGGGGTTGAGCTGTTCAACCACAGCCGACGCCCTATGGTTCTAACGCCTAAGGGCCGTGTTTTTCTGCGCAACATTGACGACGCCCTGCTAGCCATTCGCAAAGCAAAGGCGGAAGCAACCGCGGGTGATATTGCAGAGGCAAGCTATCTGCGGTTGGGCGCCATCGAAGACTTCGACAGTGACATCATTCCAGAGCTTGCCGTATTTCTATCCCGCCAGATGCCGCGATGCGATTTCACCTATCAGACAGATTCCAGCCACGCGATCATCGACATGCTGCGCAACCGGCAGCTTGATTTGGGTGTGAAGACCAGCCCGCCTGAGCGTTTACGCGATTTACAAGACCGACCCTTACTCCACGATCCGTTTGTAGTTGTGCTGTCTGCCAAACGAGGACCATCGCTGTCTGACGTGATCGACGGAAAAGAGGATCTGCCGTTCCTGCGATTTTCCAGCAACCTGATCATTGCGCGCCAGATCGAGGCCCAACTGAAACGTATCGGGCTAAGCCTTTCGCATGGGTTCGAATGCGGCAGTAACCAAACGTTGATGGCAATGGTGGCTGGCGGCCCAGGCTGGACGATTACAACACCGCTGTTGTTCTCACGCGCGAAGCGGTTTCAACCATCGTTGAAGATGCACCAGTTTCCAGGAAAGGCCTTTGCCCGTACGCTCGCCATCGTCTCAACGCCCGATTATTCCCGGTCCATCCTCGATCTAGTCGATACGCAATTACGTGCTTTGATCACGACGCACGCGATCGGGCCATTTCACAAAAGCGCGCCCTGGCTGAAGGGCAGCTTTGGCTTGATTTCCTGAATTTCAGATAATCTTGAAATTCTTTCTGATCGCGCGATCCTGTTCGTTCGAAAGATACTCTGGCTGATGATCGCGCAGGATCTCATTCGCCCGTACACGGGCCATTTCCCAGGCATCAGCCCCACCACTTTCCGCCCAACTGCGTGGCTCCGCCCTGTCAGCAAGGGTAGGGTAGAAATAATCCCTCTCCATCGCAGCATAGGTGTGGGATGATCCCAGAAAGTGTCCCTCCCCCAGCACCGCGTCACATATTGCCTCAAAGCCCAGGTTTTCTTCGCTAACCTCTATACCACGAAGGGCGCGGTAGGTATGCGAGTGCATCTCATCATCCAATACAAACGCCTCAAAGCTGGCGCCAAGTAGCGATGCTGTCATGCCTGAACTTTCATAGATCAAATTTCCGCCCGCCAACGCCGCAGCCATCGAAGTCAGACCCTTTTCCATCCCGTACTGCGCATCTATCGCTTTGGCGTCAGTCATTGAGCATGCTACGCCGGACGGCAGGCCCAGCCAGTTAGACAATTGGGCCGATGCTGCGTTCAGTACGGCGGTCTCGCCACTGCCGCCCGACAATGCGCCGGTTCTGAGGTCAATGACCAAAGGCCAGTTCGAAAACACCATCGGGAAGCCGGGCTGAATGGCATGCACCATCACAAGGCTGGCTAGCGTTTCAGCCAAGGATTGCGCGAGGAATCCAGCCAAAGTCGCAGGCGCCGTTGCGCCAGCTTGCGCAGCTGTGATGCAGGACATCGGGATGTTGTGGCGGATGCATTCATGGACGACATCGACCGCGTCCTCACCATATCGCA
Organism: uncultured Paracoccaceae bacterium; assembly: GCA_938092015.1. Classification (GTDB taxonomy): domain Bacteria; phylum Pseudomonadota; class Alphaproteobacteria; order Rhodobacterales; family Rhodobacteraceae; genus Pikeienuella. Next base: position 3,640 of record CALKOT010000116.1, on the reverse strand, counting down.
TCGGGGAAATGACTGGGCTGATATGCGCTTTTAGGAATGGGCGCTTGGCGAATGCACCTGCGCCGCCAGCCGCAATGTCCAGCATTTCGACGATTGGCGCGACGTGATCTGCGATTGTGAAGGCCGTGGCGGTCGGTTTGGTGGTGTTTTTCAGAAGGGCGTATGCGGTGTTTACGTCCAGATCAAAATTATCCGGCACATCGGTGGCGATACAGCATCGTGTGTACCAGCTGACATTGGCTAGCTTGTCTTGCAACCGCGTGAAATTGTGCAGGTCTTCCAGCGTAGATGGCCTATAGCGCCCGTTATCCAGATCCAACGTCTGAACCGCTGCGCCGCCAGTGCCGAAATAAACACGATTGCCACCTACCTCAATTGATCGGCTATCATCGCGCCCATGCAGGATGAACGTCTTCGCTGCTTGATCGACCGCCGCCTCGACCAGCGAGGGCGGAAAGAGGATGCGGCCTTCTCCGTTGTCTTTGGCGCCGACGGTTAGAAGGTCTTTGCGCAGGCGATCAGGAACCTCCTCCATACCCAACCGATCGAGGAGGTCCAGGGCGGTTTCGTATATCTTTTCAAGCTCTGCTTCGGTGAGGGGTTTATACGTGCCGCCGATCTGACCTGGCGGGCAGGGATCGTATGCAGGTGGGTTCGCTCGGAGCGCTAGGCGCTCTCTACGCCCCCCTCTTTTGCTAGATCGACCAGCCATGTTCGCTCTCACTCGTCTTACTGTTGGCCGAGTTTTGCCTAGAAGCCGAGAAGATAGAGGACTCAAAATGTGAAGACTGATTTTTTCGCATGTTATATTGGATGTTATCGCATCAATGAACGGCACTGTTGCCGATGTAGACCGCTTCACTTCTAGTTCCCCGGAAGTTTGCAGAGGATCCAGATCATGAAATCGCGCACCAAAGTGGTCGTCATTGGCGGGGGGATTGCCGGTTGTTCTACTCTCTATCATCTCACTCAAGAGGGGTGGAGCGATGTCGTATTGGTGGAACGGAATGAGCTGACCAGCGGCACAACCTGGCACTCGGCTGCGCAGGTAACGAATTTTGGCATGAACCAGACCATGGTGGGTCTGAAAACCCATTCCATAGATCTTTATAAAGAGCTGGCCGACGACCCCGACTATCCAATCAATTATCATCAGGGCGATGGCGGCATCCGACTGGCGAATACCGAAGCGCAGATGCAGGGCTATCGGCACTTTCGGTCCATGGCGCGCGGTATGGATGTGGATTTTGAGGTGATCGATGCCGAAGAATGCGCACGCCGTCACCCGTTGATCTCAACCGACAACCTTGTAGGTGGTCTTTGGGACCCGATGGACGGCGACATCGATCCGGCCCAGCTATGTCAGGCATTGGCCCGGCGAGCACGAAAAGCCGGCGCTGAGGTTTATCGCAACACGCCCGTGACGGCATTGACCCAGCATTCCGACGACACATGGACCGTGCACACAGAACATGGCGATATAGATTGCGATGTCGTCGTCAACGCTTGCGGTTATCGCGTCAATGAAGTCGGCGCCATGATGGATGTGCACCATCCAGTCATATCGATGGAGCACCAGTATTTCCTGACAGAAGAAATCCCGGCAATCCGCGATGCGGGCCACCGCATGCCCCTGCTCCGCTGTCCGATTAGCGACTATTATTGCCGGCAAGAAAAGAACGGTCTGCTGCTAGGGTTCTATGAGCAGGACTGCAAAACCTGGGGAATGGATGGGATCGACCCGAAATTCGTCAATGCCCTCTGCCCCGACGATCTGGATCGGGTCACCGACGTTTTGGAAGGCGCATTCTCCCGCATGCCCGCATTGATGGAGGCGGGAATACACACAGTGGTCAATGGCCCAATCACATACACAATCGACGGCGCACCACTGGTCGGCCCCATTCCTGGAAAGAGAAATGCATTTTGCATCATTGGCTTGCGCGCTGGTTTGGGCGAAGGCGGCGGCCACGGTTGGCTGCTTGCACAACAGATCGTTCATGGCGAGGCTTGCTACGATACCTGGGTCACCGACCCACGCCGCTTTACAGGGCATGCGAATGTTGAAGTGACCGCGCTGAAAGCAATTGAAGATTATCAGAACGAATTTCGGTTTCACTTCCCGCATGAACACCGCCCGGCCGCGCGGATGGCGAAGACTACGCCTTTGACGCCGGTAATGGCGGCTGCAGGCGCAGAGTTTACCGTCGTGAATGGGTGGGAGCGGGTTGAGTACATCAAGCCTAGTCCCGAGTTCAAAGTCACACATAGCTTCGATTTTGATGAAGCCTTTGATGTGGTCGCCGCCGAAGTGAAGAACGTGCAGACCAATGTCGGGCTTTGCGAAGTGAATGGTTTCAACCGATTTGAAATTACAGGCGCTGATCGCCACTCTTTCCTCGACCGCATGTTTTGTGGTGCGGTGACAAAACAGGGCGGGCGTGTTGGACTAGGTTATCTTTTGAACCATTACGGCATGGTCAAAGGTGAGGCGACGATAGCAAACCTGCCCCCATCAGATCGCGGGCCGTCGCGTGTTTGGTATGGCTCAGCCGCTGCCAGCGAATTCCATGACATGGATTGGCTGATCAGTCACGTTCAATCGAATGAAGATGTTCATATCCGCAGTCTGACAAATGACTACACCATTTTGGTGCTAGCCGGACCAAAAGCGCGCGATGTGCTGAATGCTTGCAGCCGAGGAGATTGGTCGAAAGAGGCATTTCCCTGGCTAAGCGCACGTGAATGTTTCATCGGCATCGCCCCGGCGACTGTGTTGGGCGTCAGTTTTTCCGGGGAACTTGCGTATGAGATCCACGTGCCGAACGCCTCTCTATACGCTACATATCTTGTACTAAGAGAGGCCGGCGATCCAATGGGGATGAACCTGTTTGGCGCAAGGGCGGTTGAGTCAATGCGGATGGAAAAAGGCTACCTTCACTGGAAGGTCGATTTGATAACTGAGTTCGATCCCTATGAGACGGGACTTGATCGGTTTGTGAAGATGGGCAAAGGCGATTTCATTGGCAAGAAGGCGCTTGAGACGCGCGTTGCTGAGGGCCCGCGCCGGAAACTCGTTGCGCTTCAAGTCGATGCTGATACAGCACCAGCACATCCTGGTGCTTCAGTTGTCGATGGTGACGTTGTGGTTGGCACGGTTACGTCGGGCGACTGGGGGCATAGAGTGGGGAAGAACCTCGCCTATGCTTTTATTGAGGTTGAAAATTCCAGCGTAGGAGCAGCGGTAGAGATTGATATGGCGGGCGAGACAGCAACCGCGACGATTATTGAGCCTAGTCCTTATGATCCTAGCGCATCGCTTTGCCGTAACTAAAACTTCAAAACAATTTGTTTCGACAACGTTTAGTGAACAGCAATCCTAGTCAGAAGGTTAGGCTTGTTGGCTTTGGATTGGGGAGGCATTTGCAAGCAGACGCACACGTCCAACTTCCCTTCCCCCTAAACGGCAAAACCCGCTTGCTTTAGGAACTAGCGGCTTATTTGGTTGCGGGGGCAGGATTTGAACCTGCGACCTTCAGGTTATGAGCCCATTCATGAGCGATTCCAATAACTTAGGATTTTCAAGCACATAGGCAACAAGCCTTTGAATTCCCAAATTTTCACCCCTGAAGCTGACTGA
>CALKOT010000115.1 GCA_938092015.1 uncultured Paracoccaceae bacterium | reverse complement strand
AAGGAAAAGGACGCCGACGTATAGCTGCCACAACTCAGTCTCAAGGCTGAGAACTGTCTGCAGCAGAGTGAAGGCGATGGCGCCGATGATCGGACCAAAGAACAGACCCACGCCGCCAAGGAAGGTGATCAGCAGGATTGAGCCTGATGTGACGAGGTTCAGGTTTTCCTCTGTCAGGATCTCATAGTTGATCGCAAAGAGGCCGCCTGCGACGCCGCAGAAAAAGCCCGATGCGATAAAGCTGCAATACCGAACCCACCGCGCGGAATAGCCGAGGAACTCAGCCCGTTCCGGGTTGTCGCGAACGGCGTTGGCCATCCGGCCGACGGGCGTACGGGAAAAGAGGTACATCAGAAGGGCTGATAGGACGAGCCAGAAGGTCGTCAGGTAGTAGACTTCGATCTGCTTGATGAACTCAATCCCGAAGACAGGCAGCCCGTAGGTGCGGTCGCCGGAAATGCCTTCCTCACCGCCGAAGAAGACGACGATGATGATCGAACAGGCGGCGATCAGCTCACCAATCCCAAGCGAGATCATAGCAAAGACCGTACCCGCGTTTCGGGTGGAAAATGTCCCGATCAGCATCGCAAATCCCATGCCGAAGATGCCGCCGAACAAAGGCAGCAGGGGCAGGGGCAGCGGGATTTCAAAGTTTTCCACATAGTTCATCAGATGAACGCAGAGGAACCCGCCAAGGCCCATGTAAACCGCATGGCCGAAGGACAGCATGCCCCCCTGACCCAGCAGCATATTGTAAGCCAGCGCGAACACGATGGTGATCGCCATCTGGTTCATGATGGTAATTGCGCTGTTCTGAGTGAAGATCAGCGGCATCACCATCAGGAAGGCCGTAGCGATGATCCAAGGAAGGGCGCGGGCCAGCGTAACGCCGCCCATCGCCTGAGAACGTGTTTGATCAATAGCGGTCATACTGAACGTTTCCCCATCAGACCGTAAGGGCGGAACACGAGGATCAGCACCATCAGGATGTAAGGCAGAATTGGTCCGATCTGCGGTAACGTCAGCGTCCAGGCGTCAGCCAACATGCTTTCAGACAGATCTGCAGGACGCTCCAACCCGAAGGCCAACAAGACGTCTGCAAATTCCAGGTTATACGAGGCTGCAAATGTCGTGATCCAGCCAATGAGAAGAGAGGCGACAAGGGCGCCGGGCAAGGACCCGAGCCCGCCAACGACAATTGTCACGAAGACGATTGATCCTAACAGGAAGGCCATGCCTGGGAACGTGCCCAGAACCGGCCCGGCGATCACCCCGGCGACACCTGCCAGCGCGGTGCCGACACCGAAGACGCCCATAAAGACGAGAGGGACGTTGTGGCCCAAAGTCTCAACCGTGTTCGGGTGGGTCAGGGCGGCCTGAATGATCAGGCCGACGCGGGTTTTGGTCAGAATGTAGAGAAGGCCGATGAAGATCGCGATCGAGATGAAGATCATGAAGACCTTATAGGCCGGGATCGTGTTGCCGCTGATGGCGAACAGCGCAAAGTCGAGGATTTCTGGTTCCTCAAACGGCAGCTGGTTCTTACCCCAGAAGAATTGCACGACCTCTTCGATCAGCAAGGCAAGACCGAAGGTGAATATCAGTTCCGGCACATGGCCGAATTTGTGAACGCGGCGGAGGCCATAGCGCTCAACCAGCGCGCCTGCGACACCGACGATCGGCGGGGCGACCAGAAGGGCGACCCAGAAACCAAGGGCAAGGGAAATCTGGTACGCGAAGTAGGCGCCCAGCATGTAGAAACTGGCGTGGGCGAAATTCAGCACGCCCATCATGGAAAAGATCAGCGTCAGGCCGGATGACAGCATAAACAGCAGCAGTCCCGTGACCAATCCGTCGATCAGGTTAACGAGTATCAGGTCCATAGTCCCACTCTCCCCCTGTCATTTTTCGATATAAAAAAAGCGCCCGCCCTCCGATGGAAGGCGGGCGCCTGTTCAGAGGCCTCTTATGGGCGCTTCATTTTGCAGCTGGTTGGGCTGTCAAGCGCAGCCATTTCAACTGTTGAGACCTTCACCAGACCGAAGTCTGAGTTGTCGAGGGCGTTGGTGATGCCTTCGTCAGTGTGTGCCTGGATGTGAACATCCTGAATGGCCTGGTGGTCTTCTGGACGGATGTAGACGGAGCCGCCCCAGATTGACTCATGCTCCATGCCTTCCAGCTTGGCTGCGACCGCTGCAACGTCATCGGCAGTGCCGGCGGCGTCGATGGCTTTGGCCAGCATTTCCATCGCGTTGGCGATACGGGCCTGCGTGATGTCATGGTCAGGATACTTCGCTTCGAAGCCCTTCACATAAGCGTCTGCACGGTCGGATGCTGGTGGGTTGATTGCGCCTTCAGCAACCAGGTTGATCACGCCTTTGCCGTCTGCGCCAAAGGTTTTGGTGATGCCGTTGGAAGCTGCGTAGTAGGTGTAGATCTGGCCTTTGTAGCCAGCGCCGATGATCGCTTTGCCAAGGCCGACCATGTCGGAACCCCAGTTGCCGGTGATCACAGCGTCAGCGCCGGACGCCATAATCTTACGTGCGTAAGGCGTGAAGTCTTTCACTTTGCCGATTGGGTGCAGCTCGTTGCCAACAATCTCAACGTCAGGGCGTTTTGCGCCGAGGTTTTTGACCGCAGCAGCGGCTACAGCTTTACCGAACGAATAGTCCTGGCCAACCAGGTAGACTTTCTTCAGCGCTTCATCACGCTTCATGACGTCGGTCAATGCGTCCATCTTGATGTCTGCGTTCGCATCAAAACGGAAGTGCCAGTAGTTGCACTTGTCGTTGGTCAGTGCTGGATCAACTGCTGAGTAGTTGATGAACAGAACGCGGTTGTCCGGGTTCCGTTTGTTGTGCTTGTTGATCGCGTCTGTCAGTGCGTTTGCAACGCCTGAAGAGTTGCCCTGGGCGATGTATTTGATGCCCTGGTCGATTGCGACCTGCAGCTGGATCAGTGATTCTTTGGGTGAGATCTTGTTGTCGAAGGGAACAATCTCGATCTGCTTGCCGCCAAGAACGCCGCCCTGGGAGTTTACGAGGACATCAGCCGCGTAGTTCCATTCAGCCAGACCGTTCGTGCCGGTTGTGGCGAACGGGCCGGAAAGCGGGTCGATGAAGGCGATCTTCACCGGGCCATGCGCAGCCGCGAACGCCGCGCCAGCAGAAATAGCAACACCGGCAGCTGCGCCGATGGTCGTTTTAAACACCGTATTCATATTGGTCCTCCCAAGGATGGTGCGCCCTCTTCCGGGGCTTGGCTGTCATTTGTCAGGCACCCAACAGGGCGAAAACGCCGCAGTTAGTCAAGGCCTGATGGAAGGAATAACATGGTTTCCCGTGGGCAAGCTAAGAATGTTACCTAGGGTTTTTTGCGTTCAAAGGAATCAAATGGCGTTTTGAAAAGCGTGAAAGAGTTTGTTTCAGCGAACGTGGACGCTTTTCAAAGCGTCTCGACTCAATTCAAAGCGCCCCAACGCACCTTCAACTTTGAGGGACTGGACCAATCTTAATCCGGTTTTTTCAGCTTGTAGGTCGCCGATCCAGTGGCCAGCAGAACGCCTGCCGAATCTTTCACTTCAACCGCTGCAAAGGCGATGGACCGGCCGCCGCCCTTTCTGGTCGCGGTGGCGATCAGATGGTCAGTGGATGGCGCACCGATGTATTCTGTTGTCAAATTCAGCGTCAGGCCCGGCTTGTCGCGCACCGTGTTCGATGACCAGCACAAGAGAAACCCTGCTGCGTCGTCTATCAGCATCGCGTAGATCCCGCCGTGCACCCGGCCTGAAAGGTTCTTGTGCCGGTGGTCAATAATCAGCTCAGTCTGCGCCAGATCAGGCGTCCAGACGGTACGCCGATAGCCCAGCGTTTCTTCAAGGCCGCTATAAAGCGGATAGCTGTTTTCGATGTCAGGTAGTTCTTTCATGTGCGGTATGTTCACCAGCCAGAGATGACGTGCAAGCGGCGGGACGCAAGGTCAGGCTGATTGGGCCTTTTCCTATGCAGCAGGTCTTTTAGTCTGTCCGAAGCGGAGGACCCAATGAGCAATTTCGACAAAGAGCGGCTGAAACGCATCGATGACTGGATGGATGGCTATGTGGAGGAAGGGAAATTCCCTGGCTCCACCATGCTTTTGGCCGAAGGCGGTGAGATCGTGCATCGCGCAACGACCGGCTGGATGGACGTAGAGGCGCAAAAGCCTTTTAAGGAAGATACGATCGTTCGCATCTTTTCGATGACCAAGCCCATCACGTCGGTTGCGCTGATGATGCTGGCTGAAAAGGGCGATTTCCATCTGGATGCGCCGCTGTCCGACTTCATCCCAGAATTTAAGGATATGGAGGCGCTGATCCCCGGCGCCACCAGCATTGACCAGACCAAACGCTGCGCCACGCCCACTTTGGCGCAGGCCGCAACGCACACATCTGGCCTGTCGTATTCGTTCAACCCGACGCCGTTGGCTGAGAAATATACCGACCTGCGTCAGGATTTTGGTCCTGCAAATGGCACGCTGGAAGGGATGGCGGCGCAGGCAGGGTCCCTCCCACTTGCGTTCAAGCCGGGAACCGAATGGCATTATTCCGTCGGCATCGACATTCTGGGGCGCGTCATCGAGGTCGCCTCAGGCAAGACGCTGGATGTGTTTTTCCAGGAAGAGATCTTCGGTCCCCTCGACATGGAAGACACCTTCTTCACGATCCCGGACGATAAACTCGACCGTTTCGCCAACCTCTACACGTCGTCAGATGGTGACGCGATGGCGTTGGGCGCGAAGGGCACGGGCACTTTGCGGCGGGTGGACGATGCCGAAAACTCCGCTTACCGCAACACGCAGACGTTTTCCGGTGGCGGCGGTCTGCTTGCCTCCATCGACGACTATTTCAAGTTCGCCGACATGCTAAGACGAGGCGGAGAACGGAATGGTCACCGCTTCCTTTCACCTTCGACCCTGAAGTTCATGCAGCGCAATCATTTGCGCGGCGACATTTCCTCAATGGGGCCAAAAAGCTTTGCCGAGATGCCGATGGACGGCGTCGGGTTCGGCATTGGTTGGTCGGTCATGCTGGACCCTGCCTTGGCGCGCACGCCTGGAAATGTTGGCGATTACAGCTGGGGCGGCATGGCATCCACCATCTTCTGGAATGATCCGATCGATGATCTGACCTGCGTGTTCTACACCCAGCTCACGCCATCATCGTCTTACCCGAACCGCCCACAATTAAAAGCGCTAGTGCATGGCGCAAAAACAGGAGGCACGAATGGCCGATTTGCTGATTGATAAGTCCGAGGGCGTTCTGACGCTGACGATGAACCGCCCAGAGGCGAAGAACGCCCTGACAGGTGAAATGCTGGAAGGGCTTTGCGCCGAAATGCGCGGGGCTGAGAAAGACCCCGAGATTGGCGCAATACTGATCACCGGTGCCGGCCGGGCGTTCTGCGCAGGCGGCGATGTTAAGGGCTTTGCTGCAGAGGGTGGCGCGAACCGTGGCATGGGCCCAGAGGACGCGGCAGGGAGATTGCGATCGTCGATGGAGGTTAGTCGCCTTCTGCATGAAATCCCAAAACCGACCATCGCCGCCATTCCAGGCGCGGCAGCGGGCGCCGGGCTTTCCATCGCGCTTGCCTGCGACATGCGCATTGCGGCTGAAGGCGCCAAGTTCACGACTGCCTTCACCAAGGTTGGCCTGTCAGGTGATTTCGGCGGCAGTTGGTTCCTGACCCGCCTCGTGGGCACGGCCAAAGCACGAGAATTGTACTATTTGTCCGATATCATCCTGGCGGAGGAGGCTGAGCGCATCGGCATCGTCAATCGTGTCGTGTCCCCTGAAGCGCTGGCCGATGAAGCCCGGACGTTAGCCCTGCGTCTAGCCAACGGTCCGCGCGTCGCGCTGGGCTTCATGAAGCGCAACCTGACCCTGGCGGAAACAGAACCATTGGGCCGCGCATTGGATCAGGAGGCGCTAAACCATTCACGGACAGCCATCACCGAAGATCATCGCGAGGCGGCGAAATCGTTCGTCGAGAAGCGGGCGCCGGTGTTCAAGGGGCGGTGAAGACACTCGCCAATCCAGTGTCCTGCCCCTAAGTTCCTTGCGATCAGACCCCGCTGGTCGGCTCTGGTCTCAGTGCCTAAATGTGTGTTGATGAAGGGGCAAAGCCACGTGGCCGGGAACTCGTATCGCGGAAGTGCTTCTTCGCCGATTGGGAAGGCGATCAAGCAGTCTGCGGGCGCAGTTGGAACGGGACGGCAAGACCAAATGGCTAGATATTGGCGGATATGATATCTAGGCCGGATTTGAATGTTACAATCTACTCCGGCCCGAGAATCTAACGCCAGAACAGGCTTTGAAATACCGCCAGATGAACATTCTTGAAACTACGGGTGAGGAAGATATCCCCTGGGGCCAATTCGATCTGGTTCGTATGCAGCATGTCTTTGAACACTTCTCTTACGAAGATGACCCTCGCGCTCTGGAATTCTGCGCCAAAATGTTGAAACCGGGCGGTTACTTGCTGATCACCGTGCCCGATTTGCGCCTTGCGATTGCATCTTATCTGACGAAGGGGATTTTTGGTAGGCACGGTTATCACTACGTTCGCAAAGCCAGAAGTTTTGATGACGATGTTCCACCTTCGCCTTTTATGCGCATCAGACCGGATATCTGGAAGACAGCAATCCTGGCAAGGCGCAACGTTGGTGCTATGATTTCGAAGGGCTAGCGCATCAGGTCAGTCGAGCCGGTGGGTTTCGAAATTTTCGAGAGGTTGGCCTGCTGAATCCGATGGCTGAGTATCCATTTACTCATCGAAAACCGAAAGAGGATGTCTGCATGCTGGCTCAGAAAGCCTGAAGGGGGGACGCTCTGCGCGCGGTTACTGTTGGCAATTTCAAGTTCCCGACCTCAGTCCCTTGGCCCCCGCCGACTGTTTCGCTTTAAGAGCTTCCTGCGCGGTGATCCGCTGCTGTTCTTCAGCCTGCAATTGCTCAGCCGAGAGACACTGCTTCATCTTGGCGACTTCGGTGACGGCATCAAACTCCCCCTTCAGGCGACCAAGTTCCCCCTCCTTGTCGTCACCTGCGGCAAGGAACAGAAGCGCGGGCCAGAATAACAGGCCACCAACGGCCATTGCAGCGGCGTCGCTGCCAGCTTTGGCGTCCTGGTCTGAGGCAATTTGAACAATCTTGCTTTTCAGAAGCTCACGTTCTTCGATCAGCTCAACGCAGGTAAAGCGTTTGTAGCCCAAGGTTGATACATGCGCTGCCTTAACGTCTTCTGATTTGGATGAACAACCGACGAGAAGTGCGGTTGCGGATAAGATGCAAACGGTTTTGTCATGTCTTGCCCCATAGCAAAATAAGACTGAAAACGTGCTTACACCATAACAATAATCTCAGCCTACGCAGTGAGCAGGCTAAGGACAAGCATCTGCAATGAAACGTGAATTAAGCCGCTGCTTCGTCCCGGAACTGCAGGATTGCATCGTCCGCGACCATTTCTATCGGGGCAAAGTCCTGATGCGCCAACCATTCTTCGCGCGTCGGCTTGCGGATGTAGTTTGAGCAAGCGTTCAGCGACAAATAGACAATCTTACGAGGGAAGGGCGTGATGTTGCCTGACGATCCGTGCACCAAGTTGCCGTTGAAGATCAGCATCGATCCCGGCTTGCCGGTCGGCGCCATCAACCCGCCTTCTTCGCACAAACGCTCAACCGTTTCTTCGGGCTGAGTGTAAAGTGGGAACGACGTCGTCGCGGAGTCTTTGTTCGATTCCAGAACGCCGTGCTTGTGGCTTTTCGGGATCAGCATTAGGGGGCCGTTGAACGGGAACACTTCATCGAGAAAGACCGAAATATTCATCGCCTTTGGTTCCGGCATCCCGTCTTTTTCCATCCAGTTGCCATAGTCCTGATGCCACTGCCAGACATCGCCGGTGAACTTCGCCTTGGCGTTGATCTTGTACTGATGCAGGTAGACGCCTTCGCCATACATTTGCATCAACGGCTCAACCAACCTGGGATGGCGGCCAAGCGCGTCGAAAATGGCAGAGTAACGATGAACGGCGAAGGCGGAACGCGGGGTTCCGTCCTTCTCCAGATAAATCTCATCGCGCTTTAGGGTGAACAGACGGTCAGATTCCCGCTTCAGGATGTCGACTTCTTCCTGAGAGAAGTAATCGGGCAGGAACAGCCAGCCTTCATCCTGCAACTGCTTCAGCTGAGCTTCATTCAGTTTCATCGCGACGATCCCTTCTTTGAACCCTTAAATACCTACCCAGACGTGTCGGCAGGCAAAGTCGAACACCTTACTTTACCGCAATAAGCTCAACATCGAAAATTAACGTCGCGCCACCTGGGATCACACCGGGAATGCCGCCGGGTCCGTAGGCCAGATCAGACGGGATGGTGAATTCATATCGTGCGCCTTCTTTCATCAGCTGCACGCCTTCGGTCCATCCGGCGATTACGCCGTTCAGGGGGAATTCGATGGTCTGGCCACGGTCGCGGCTGCTGTCGAATTTTTTACCGTCGATCAGTGTGCCGGTATAGTGCACCTCAACAGTGTCAGA
>CALKOT010000114.1 GCA_938092015.1 uncultured Paracoccaceae bacterium | reverse complement strand
AACTCTTGTGTTTCCGTAAGTGTTTGCCGACACTATGGCCAACACAGTGTTTCAGGTTACTGTGTTCAACACAGCATTTTACACAAAATCCGCATGCACCGTATGCGCACTTTCATACACACCTCAAAAATTTAGATCTAGCACGCTGTAAATAATGGATTATATGACACGCATTGCATTGCAAATCCGTGTACACCGGTTCGATTCCGGTACTCGCCTCCAAAAAATCCCCAAACTTCCAAGGTTTCTAGTTTTTTTTAGGTAAGGCAATTTGAAACTGCCCTTCAATCTGCCCTAAATAGATACAAATTTACGCCGCGCGCCGTATCACCCACCAGGAGATTCATGTCCGTTTCGAGGAAATTTTCGATTAGTTGTGGTAGAGGCTCTGCGCAATACCCTCGCGACGGCTCAGCCCGGCGATGCTCTCTTCACCACGCAAGCCCGCCAGGACGACCCTGAACTTCTCTTCAGCAGATTAGTGCTTGCGCGTTTTGCGTTTGATACCCCTGACCAACTTGTCAGCGGCATCCTTCGATGTTCCGGGTCTCTTCTTCATCTCCGCTTCTTAGTCGCTTCGATGAACCAGAAATCCTCCGTTACGAAAACCTCAAATCTGTCCCAAAGGTGCCGACGTCAGACACCACTTTTGATTCTCTCCATCACAATTGGTGATTCATGACGTTGGATTAGCCTTTGCAGGCGACCGGCATGCTCAGCTAAGCATGCCCGACTGATATATTCGGAGTTTCCTCACATGCCTCTTGCCAATGGTCGCCGTTCTCTTTCCATTCCAGGCCCGTCCGTTTTCCCGGATGCCGTTCTTCAGGCGATGCACCGCCCGGCGATCAATATCTATGACGGCGAACTGGTTGAGATGGCTTACAGCCTTTTCCCTGACCTGCAGAAGGTCGCCCGCACCACGGATACGCCGCTGATTTATATCTGTAATGGTCACGGCGCCTGGGAAGCGTCGATCGTCAATACGCTTGATGAAGGCGATAAAGTGTTAGTTCTGGAATCAGGGCGCTTCGCAGTCGGTTGGGGTGAAATGGCCGAGGCATTCGGCGTTCAGGTTGAATATCTGAACGCACCTGACCGGGCTGGCGTTGACCCGCAAATGGTCGAAGATCGCCTGCGCGCCGATATCAATCATGAGATTAAAGCGGTTCTGGTCGTGCAGATCGATACGGCCTCTGGCGTTTGGAATGATATTGCCGCGATCCGCAAGGCGATTGATGCGGCTGGCCACCCTGCCCTCTACATGGTCGATTGCATGGCCTCGCTTGGTTGTGTCCCTTACGAGCATTCGGAATGGGGCGTGGATGTAACTACATCGGGCTGCCAGAAAGGGCTGATGACGCCGCCGGGCCTAGGGTTTCTTCATGTCAGCGACAAAGCCAAGGCAGTTCGCAATCAGTTGAAACGCGGATCGTTCTACTGGGACTGGAACCGCCGGATGGATCCGGAAATGTTCTACGAGAATTTCTGCGGCACCGCCCCGGTCCAGCATATCTACGGGCTTCGTAAGGCGCTGGACATGATAATGGACGAAGGGTTGGAGGCGGTTTGGGACCGCCATGCCACAATCGGCGCTGGGGTTCGCGCCGCCGTCGCTCAGTGGGGGCAGGATGGGCCACTTGAGATGAACATTCGCGATGATGCAGAATGTTCCAACAGCGTTTCCGCAATATTGACCGGCTCAATTGATCCTGAATCTTTGCGGTCAGTCGCCGAAGCTCAGCTGGGTGTTACGCTTGGCAATGGTCTCGGCCAATTTGCGGCCTCTACCTTCAGAATCGGACATATGGGGCACGTTAATGCACCGATGATTCTGGGGACGCTAGGCGTTGTAGAAATTGCGCTGGCTAACATTGGCGCGCCGTTTACCTCGGGTGGGGTTGAAGCTGCCGCAAAAGCGATGGCTGGTGGGGTGGCTTGAAGCGAAAGTCTACTTCTCACGTCTAGTGGTCTCAATCAGGTGTGACATCTGCCTAGTTTTGCATGCTTTGCCTGTTCTGTTTTTCGGATTCCGGCTAGTGATCTTGCCGGAATGATGGATTGGTTGCTGTTAACACTAGCAAAAGTGATATTGCGAAGCGCTCAAAGCTGACTACCATCGGCTTGAAATTCAGCGCGGATATGACATGAAAAAGTTTAAAGAAAGCCAGATCATTCAAGACAGCCTCAGCCTGTCGCCACGCCTCGTCTACCAAATTATCCGGATCGAGGGGGAAGAAGAACTTGCACGCCCGCTCCGTTCCCTCATCTGGGCGGGAATTGCGGCTGGTATGCTGATCAGCTTTTCGGTTCTCGGCGAAGCGATCCTGCGCACGCATCTGCCGGATACGCCCAGCCGGTATGTCTTTGAGAATTTTGGCTATAGCTTTGGTTTTCTGCTGGTCATCCTCGGCCGCCTACAGCTGTTTACCGAGAATACGATCACCACTGTCTTTCCGTTGGTGTCAGAACCAACGCCGCGCATGTTTCTAAGCGTCATGCGCCTTTGGGCAATCGTTCTAAGTGCAAACGTCGCGGGCGCTTTTGCAGCGGCCGCGCTGTTCGCTTACACCCCAGCCATTCCAGCTGATCTTTTGCCAGCCATTACCGATCTGTCTGAGCATGCCCTTGGATTTGAGCCGGGCGAAGCCTTTATGCGTGCGATCCCTGCAGGTATTCTGGTCGCCGCCATCGTCTGGATGTTGCCACAGGTTCCGGGCTCTGCCTTCCTTCTTATCGTTGCGTTCACATGGCTGATTGCAGCGGGGGATTTTACCCATATCGTGGCTGGGTCAGTTGAGATGTGGTTCCTGTTGCTGACTGGCGGCACGACAGCAAATACGGCTATCTTCTCGTTCTTCTTACCTGTGCTGGCTGGGAACATTGCTGGGGGAACGGCTGTGTTCACGCTAATGGCTTGGGGTCAGGTAAAGGATGAGTTGGACGAAGAGGACTGAGGCGAGGTTGTAGTGCCAGCGCTAAAAGAGTTTCACTCAGTTCAACGGCTTGTCCTTCTTTAAACCATCAATGCCATGGCGCTTAGCGCTCATCGTTTTTACGACTTACAGTACTGGACAGGTGTCGCAAAGACCAGAGCATAGGCGCTCAAGCTCAGCCAGCGCATCGGGTCCGAACTTTGGTGAAAACGCAATGTTAGAGCCGTCAAAACGTAGTGTATCTTGGATCTCAACACATAGTGCCGCTTTGTATTTGTCCATGGCGCGCCCCCAGTAGTGAGGGCATCATAGCACAAATTTACCTAGAAAGGGGATTGGTCAAAGACCTTTCCAAAAAAACTGCGACGCACTAGCCACTCTCTGCCCTCTTCGCCCAGCCACCTTCATCATTCTGCGCCCAATAGATCGCCTTGAGGCTGCTTTCAGCGACAGATTTCCAGATCTTGCGCGCGTCGGCGACTGCGTCTTCATCATGGCCGTCGAACATCAGAAGTGTTCGCATGTGGGTGCTCATCTCATCAACGGTCGAAGTCGCACCATCAACCAGAAACAGGATCTCTGGAACGTTTGGCTTTTCTTCACCTGCGGTGATGTAGATTGGCTGGCGGTCAGCATTGTCCGCCCCCGCGACGCCGTGCGGAAGAAAACCTTCGTCCCGGTAGGTCCAGAGATGCCAGTCCAGCGCTGCGACCCGCTCGGGTGAGCCGCAGCGAATAGTCACTTTCCACGCCCGTTCCACACATTTTTCCAAAATCGCGGGTGCGGCCTGTTCCAAAGGCCGCGTCGTTAAATGGTAGAAAAGGACTTCGCCCAACTTAGCCCTCGAACTCGTCTTCAATCAGCTGGTTAAGCGCGCGAACGCCCCAGCCAGTAGCGCCTGTCGGGGCCAGATCCGTTTCAGCCTTCACAGACGCTGTGCCTGCGATATCGAGGTGGATCCAGGGCATGTCTTCCTTGATGAACCGGCTGAGGAACTGCGCCGCCGTGATCGACCCGGCTGGCCGCCCGCCAACGTTTTTCATGTCAGCAAGGCGGGATTTCAGCTGCTTCTGGTAGCCCGGGCCGATGGGCAGGCGCCAAGCTCCTTCGCCCGCTTCTTTAGCGGCAGCGAGGAACTTATCGCAGAACTCATCATCGTTTGAAAACACACCAGTGTTTTCATGGCCAAGAGCGATGATGACGGCGCCGGTCAGCGTCGCAAGGTCGATGACGGCCTTCGGCTTGAAACGTTCCTGAGTGTACCAAAGGGCGTCACACAGAACCATCCGGCCTTCTGCGTCGGTTGAGATGATTTCAACCGTGTCGCCCTTCATTGTTTTGACGATATCGCCAGGACGCTGCGCGTTTCCGGCCAGCATGTTTTCGACCAGCCCTACAACGCCGACGACGTTCGCTTTGGCGTTTCGCAGGGCGAGTGAGCGCATCAGCCCGGCAACAACGCCGGCCCCGCCCATGTCCATCGTCATGTCTTCCATGCCGCCGGCTGGTTTGATGGATACGCCGCCAGTGTCGAAAACGACGCCTTTGCCGACAACAGCCAGCGGCGCTTCGTCACCGCCGCCGTTCCACTTCATCACAACCAGTTTGGATTCATCATCAGAGGCCATGCCAACCGCAAGCAGGCTTTCCATGCCCAGTTCTTGCATCTCGGCCTCGCCGAGAATTTCGACCTCAAGTCCTAGTTCACCCATCGCAGCAAGGCGCGCTGCGAAATCGCCGGTCGTCAGTATGTTTGCAGGCTCGTTCGTCAAATCGCGGGTAAAGAAGACGCCTTCGGCCAGCGCGGCCAGTGGTTGCGAAATGCGTGCAACAGAATCTGCGTCAGCTGAGGCGAATGTGACAGGCCCTGGCGACGTTTCGTCTTCTTCGGTTTTGTAGACGACGAACTTGTAGCGGCGCAGCGCATAACCGAATGCGATCTGCGCCTGTGCTTCTGGGTCGCCAGCGCCGTAGAATGTGACGGCGTCCTTCCCTGCCCGCTTGGCGATGGCCGCGCCCGCTTTGCGCGCTGCGTGATTGGCTGCTGTGCCCTGAATAGAAACGATCAAATTGTTCGCGGCCATGCCCGTTGGCATGCCAATCACACCAACGTCGCCGGTCTTGCCTTTGAAGCCTTCACTGCTGAGCAGGCGCTTTACCGCGCCGCCAGTCAGGTCATCCGCTTTTGAGGCGCCATCGCTTAGCGCGCCATCGGCAAGGACGAAAACTACGACTGCGCCGGTAGCATCTGCGATTGGGGCGGCGTCCGGTTCTACGAAGGTAATCTCAACGGGCTGGTTCATCTTCATCCTCATCGGGGAACAGTGTTGCTAAACAGGTAGCGCGTATTTGCATGGGCGCCTAGGCGCGCCCTTGCCGCTATTGGTCGCCGGGCGGTAAGACTGATGCTGGAGTTAGGAATCGAGTCGCCCATGCCCCCCGCACGGACCCTTATTGCGCACCTGATCATGGTGACGCTTATTCTCGTGTCCGGCGTTGCTGCGGCTGACGACAAACCCGTGTTCCACCGGCAAACAGATCAACCCGTTGCACTGGTAGCCAATGACATCGCCTATGATAGCGTTGCAGGCGTTCTGACGGCGACGGGCGCTGTTGAGGTTTACTTTGGCGGGCGAACGCTGACTGCCGACAAGATCGTCTACAATAGCCAGACTGACCGTATATCGGCTGAAGGACGCATCACCCTTAGAACCGAAGCGGGCGAGACGTTGTTCGCTGATGCGGCCGATCTCGACACTGAATTGCAGGATGGGCTGATCCGGGGCGCGCGCAGCGTTATCGCCAATGGCGGCGCAAAGATTTCGGCGGTTGAGGCGCAACGCGTCGACAACCGCTACAACGTTCTTTCCAAAGCCGTGTTCAGCCCATGTAAGGTTTGCGCAAACAATCCCACGCCCCTATGGCGGATTCGGGCGCGGCAGATCATCCATGACGAGGAAAAGGGCGAGATCCACTATGATCAGGCCTATTTTGATCTTGCGGGCGTAACCGTCGGGTTCCTTCCCTACTTTCGTCATCCTTCACCCGAAGTGAAACGCGCCAGCGGGTTTCTTGAGCCGGAGTTTGAAATCGATGGCGCCTATGGCGCGGCGCTGAAAGTTCCGTACTTTCTGACGCTTGGCGATAGCGCAGACCTAACAGTAACGCCGTTCATCTCAGCCGGTGACGGAGCGTTGCTTGAGATCCAGTATCGTAGACTGTTTGAGCGTGGCTCATTGGACATCACCATTGTCGGTGGCGTGACAGATTATGGGAATGACAATCGTGGATTTCGCGCAAGGATTGGCGGGTTTGGTACGGGTGAGATTGAAGTCGACCCAGGTGTCTATGTTGGGTTTGAGCTTGAGATCGCCGCTGATGACCCCTTCCTGCGCCGCTACGACTATACGGATAATGATCGTCTGACATCTGAAGCATATGTTCACGCATACGACGGCCGGAACTATGCGACGGTTACCGCAGCCTATTTGCAAAGCCTTCGCGCCAATGACCCGCAAAACGCCATTCCTTATGTCGTTCCAGAAATTGATGCCCGTTATGTGCTGGATACGCCGTTTCTGGGTGGTGGGGAGTTTGGTCTGACCCTGAATGGCGTCGGTTTGATCCGCGAAAATGGTCGCGACAGCGCCCGCGTTTCTTTGGGCGCTGACTGGTCGCGCGAAGTGATCACAGACAGTGGCATGGTGCTGCGTGGGTTTGCAGATGCACGGGCGGATTACTATCAGATTGGCGACGATCCTACACTTGATGAAAACGCTTACCGGCTAAGCCCACGCGCCGGGATCGAGGCGAGGATGCCCTTTTCCCGCGCGGACGAATCTGGTGGCCGGCATGTGATTGAACCAATCGTCCAA
The DNA here is from genome assembly GCA_938092015.1 of uncultured Paracoccaceae bacterium. GTDB lineage: Bacteria > Pseudomonadota > Alphaproteobacteria > Rhodobacterales > Rhodobacteraceae > Pikeienuella. The sequence goes on along the minus strand of CALKOT010000114.1, from coordinate 7,187 downwards.
TTCGTTGTGGCCCCAGAAGACATCTTTGATGGGGATATCCCGAACGATGACAGTGTGTTGTCGGAATTTGATACGCTGATTCTTTTCGAAACGGATAGGCAAACCGGTTTTGACAGGATTGAGACCGGATCTCGGGTCACAGTTGGTGGACGCTATCAGCGCTTTTTAAAAGACGGCTTCAGCTACAAGGCGGCGGCCGGGCGTATATTCCGCATCGAAGACATCACCGATTTCTCGCCCAACAGCGGACTGGTGGATGACGAAAGCTCATATGTCGCTTCGCTGGATATCTCTTATCGTGATTGGGCTGAAGTCAGGACGTCCTGGCGCTTTTCGGATGATTTCGGAATTGAGCGGGCGGATATTCTGGCCAGCTCAAGTTACGACCCTTTCAGCATCTACGCCTCGTACTTTTTTGTAGAGAAAGACGCGGCAATCAACAGCTCGATCAACCGGTCAGAGCTGACACTGGGCGGATCCGCGCAGCTGGACAGAAACTGGTCGCTTAGTGCGAATGCACGGCGCGACCTGATTGCGGATAGATTCGTGACCGCAGGGGCCATATTAAGCTATGTAAATGAATGTGCAGGCTTTGACGCTTTCGTTAAACGCCGCTTCACCGAATCGGTGAGCGCGCCCGAGGCGACAACTTTCGGCTTGCGCGTAAGATTGTTCGGGGCGGGCGGCGGCGATCAAAGCCGGGCGTCGGGCGCGTGCGCCTACGGCGCCGAGTGAGGAGAAGACTATGAACTGGAAGATGCCCTTGCTGGCTGTCGCCGGAGCGGCGATTGCCGCTGTTGCGCAGGCTCAAACCGCTTTTGCGCCCGCGGCGGTCGTTAACGACGACCCGATCACCTACTATGAGATTGAGCAGCGGGCGCGGCTGTTGGCGCTTGGCGCGAACACTCCTGCCGGGCCAGAACTGCATAGTGCGGCTTTGGAACAGTTGATCGATGATCGGTTGCGTATGCAGGCTGCTGAACAGGCGCAGGTCGCAGCATCGCCAGGCGCGATATCTGCTGCAGCGGACGAACTGGCCGGGCGACAGGGGATCAGCCGAGATCAGTTTATTGAACAGATTGCCCGTGGTGGCGTCACGGAAGATACGTTGATCGACCTTCTCCGCCCGCAGGTTGCATGGCGCCAATTGATCAATGGCCGTTTTGCATCGCGCGCGACGCCGGGCGACGCCGAAATCGATCAAGAGGTTTTGTTGGCGTCTGCAGGGCGCACTCAATCCTTCCGATTGTCAGAGATCGCCATTCCAGCGCCTGAAGGCCGGGAAAGTCAGGCAGAGGCGATCGCGCAGCGCGTCGCGCGGGAATTGGCGGCTGGCGCATCGTTTGCATCGTTGGCGCAGCGCTACAGCCGATCACCTTCCGCTTCAAATGGCGGTGATGTTGGTTGGATTCCAGAATCGCGGCTGCCACCGGATTTGGCGCAGGCCATTGGCGCTTTGCAGCCCGGTCAGGTAACCCAGCCGATCAAAGTGCCGGGCGGTGTGTCGTTCTTTAAATTGGAGAACCAACGCTCGGAAGCGCCGCCATGGGCGCAGCCTGCAGCGGTGTCGATGGTTCGTATTGCTTTGCCTTTGTCAGAAAACGCCAGCGCCGAAGAAATCGCAGAAGCGCGTGAGCAGGCGTCTGAACTGGCGGGCGGAACGCGAAGCTGTACAGGTCTTCCAGATTTGGGGGATGCGCTGTCTGAGCAGGTCACGACACGGCCCCTGACTGAATTGCCGACAAATGTTCAGGCTGCTGTGCAGTTGCTGTTACCCAACCAAGCGTCACGCCCCGTGCGTAGTGCAGGCAGTATGGACGTTTTCGTCATGTGCGAACGCAGCGGCGGCGCCGACGCCGAAGCACGCCAGCAACTGTCAGAGCAGATCCGAAATACCCGTCTCTCACGGTTTTCACAAGGCTTCTTGCAAGAGCTTCGCCGCGACGCGGTGATTGAGCGCCGGTGATCAATCCTCTCGCCCTGACAATGGGCGACCCTGCTGGGATTGGCGGTGAAATCATCGCCAAAGCCTACTTGTCTGGGTCCGTCAGGGCGCCGTTCTTTTGCATTGATGATCCTGAGCGCCTGATGACGCTTGGCCTGTCTACGGTCGAGATCTCACACCCGTCTGAAGCTGAGGCTGCTTTTCCGATAGGTGTGCCGGTTCTTGTGGAACAACTCGCAACGCCAGCGATTCCCGGTCAGCCCGATCCATCCAACGCGCAGGCCACGGTCAATTCGATTAGTCGGGCTGTTGAATTTGCGATCGCGGGTGATGCATCGGCCGTTGTCACCACGCCGATCAACAAGAAAGTGCTGTATGATGGCGCGCGGTTTTCTTTTCCCGGTCACACGGAATTTCTTGGTAGTTTGGCGGGTGTGAAAACGTCCGTAATGATGTTGGCGGCGCCTGGACTACGGGTCGTTCCGACGACGATTCACATACCACTGTCTGAGGCGCCAAAGGTTTTGTCGACGCCGTTGATTCTGGAAACGGCGCGTATCCTCAACACATCTCTCATTCAGGATTTTGGCATATCCAATCCGCGCATCGCTGTCGCCGGACTTAACCCTCATGCAGGCGAAGGCGGGGCGATGGGTTATGAGGATCTATCGATCATAGCCCCGGCAGTGCGCACGTTGCAGGAAGAAGGTCTTACCATTTTTGGCCCCCTGCCCGCCGATACGATGTTTCACGCCACTGCGCGTAAAGGATATGACGCAGCGCTGTGCACGTATCACGATCAAGCGTTGATCCCGGTCAAGATGTTGGATTTCGCAAAGGGCGTGAATATCACGCTGGGTTTGCCATTTATTAGAACATCTCCTGATCATGGCACTGCGTATGATATTGCTGGCGCTGATCAGGCCGATCCGTCCAGCCTGATCGAGGCGTTGAATACGGCGGCTGAAATGGCTGAACGCCGCACTAGTTCAGGCGCTTCATGACCGCGCTGGACGGCCTTCCCCCGCTAAGCGAGGTGATCGCAAAGCACGGCTTGTCAGCGAAGAAGTCACTTGGTCAGAACTTTCTTCTGGACCTGAACCTGACGGGGCGTATCGCCCGTGTTGGCGGGCCTCTTGAAGACAAAGAAGTGCTGGAGATCGGCCCTGGCCCCGGCGGTTTAACCCGCGCCTTGCTGATGAACGGGGCCAAGCGCGTCGTAGCGGTTGAGCGCGACAGGCGGTGTTTGGCAGCGTTAGCTGAGATATCCGAACACTACCCCGGCCGTCTTGAAGTTATTGAGGGGGATGCACTGGAAATTGATCCGCACGATCATTTCAGCGGACCAGTCCAGATAAGCGCTAACCTGCCCTACAATATCGGAACTGAGTTGTTCACGCGTTGGATGTCATCGGATGTCTGGCCACCTTTCTGGTCAGGCATGACCTTGATGTTCCAAAAAGAGGTCGCCCAGCGCATCGTCGCGCAACCGGGTGACAAGGTTTACGGACGGTTGGCGATATTGGCAGGATGGCGGGCGGATGCGGAGATTGCCTTTGAGGTCTCGCCCAAGGCGTTCACTCCGCCACCCAAAGTGACCTCTGCAGTCATCAGTGTGACGCCCCGCACGCCTGTTGCTGAGGCGTCAATGAAAGCGTTGGAACGGGTGACGCAAGCGGCCTTCGGGCAGCGACGTAAGATGTTGCGCCAAAGCCTGAAAAGCTTAGGTGTGCCGCCAACTGACCTTCTGGCCGCGGCAGGTATTTTAGGCGAACGGCGCGCTGAAACCCTTGATATTGCAGAGTTTTGTGCATTGGCGCGGGCGCTTTAACCCATGCCAATGCTTGAGAGAAGCTTATCAAGCTGACTCAGATAAACGAATCTGGTTCGGCCTTTTTGCGTTTTGTCATGAATTCCTTCAACGCTTCATCCACGGCCGGATCTATCGCTGGCTGCTGATAGTCGCGCAGAAGCTTGGCGACCCGATCCGACGCGAGAGCTTGCGTGTCACGCGCACCTTCGTCCGCCCATGTTTCAAACGGCTTGTAGTCAAGCATCTCTGACCGCCAGAACGCATTTTTGAAATTGGCTTGGGTATGCTCACAGCCAAGGAAATGGCCCCCTGGCCCAACCTCGCGGATTGCCCCTAGCGCCTGTGCGTCTTCACTCATATCCACGCCTTCTGCGATGGAATGAAGTGCGCCTAGTTGGTCTGCGTCCATGACGAATTTCTCGTAAGACGACACCAGGCCACCTTCCAGCCAACCGCAGGAATGAAGCATGAAATTAACGCCGCCCGTAAGCGCTGCGTTCAGAGTGTTCGCAGTCTCATACGCCGCCTGCGCGTCTGGCAGTTTGGATCCGCAAAGTGACCCACCTGACCGGAATGGCAGACCCATTCGACGAGCCAGCTGACCAGCGCCCCAAAGTATCTTCGTCGCTTCCGGCGTACCGAACGTAGGAGCGCCTGAATTCATGTCGATTGACGTAACAAACGCCCCCATGATCACGGGTGCGCCCGGCTTGCAGAGCTGCGAATAGGCGAGGCCAGCCAAAGCCTCAGCCATTACCTGCGTCAGCGTACCGGCGACAGACACAGGCGCCATTGCCCCACCCACGATGAAGGGGGAAACGATGCAGGCCTGATTGTTCTGGGCGTATACTTCAAGCGCGCCCATCATGATGCCGTCGAAAGTCAGGGGTGAGTTGATGTTGATCAGCGATGTCATGACTGTGTTCTCTTGAACAAAGTCCTTGCCGAACAGAATGCCTGACATCTCTACGCTATCAACTGCGCGCTCCGGCGCTGTGACTGAGCCCATGTAGGGTTTGTCGGACAGCGTCATATGGGCATAGAGCATGTCCAGATGGCGCTTGTTTACCGCAATATCGGTAGGCTCACACACTGTACCGCCGGAATGGTGGAGCCACTTCGACATATAGCCGAGCTTCACGAAATTCCGGAAATCTTCCATCGTGGCATAGCGCCGTCCACCATCCGCATCGCGTACAAAAGGCGGACCATAGACTGGTGCCAGAACAGTGGAATTGCCGCCGACCACGACGTTTCGCGCTGGGTTGCGGGCATGTTGTGTATATGCGCCGGGGATGGTTTCGCACAGTTTGCGGGCAAGGCCACGGGGAATACGGACACGTTCGTCCAGCACGTCTGCGCCTGCTTCACGCCAGCGATCCAGCGCGGCCGGATTGTCAGTGAATGCGACGCCGATTTCTTCAAGCACAGTTTCGGCGTTGTGCTCAATAATCTGCAGCGCTTCCTCCGACAGGATGTCCATCGTTGGAATATTGCGTTCGATATACTTCGCCGCTTCGATCTTGACGGCAGTGCGTTCGGCGCGCCGTGCGGCACCGCCGCCTGCGCCACGTGACCTGCGGCGACCTTCTGTTGCTGCTTCAGACATCTTATTCTCCTGAGCCTGACAATGCGTTGCCTCCGTATTTACTAATAAGGCGATGCAGGTTGCGGCGGTTTTCGCCCTTCCTCAGCCAGTCAGCGACATCACCGGTCGGAATGCGTCGCGTCACCATAGGTGTCTTGCGCGAATCCGCGCCCGCGCCTAATCACCGGCCATGACGAATATAACCCACCAGCGCCTACTCATCATCGATTTTGGCAGCCAGGTGACGCAGCTTATTGCGCGTCGTCTGCGTGAAGCGAAGATCTATTGCGAAATTCACCCCTATCAAAAGGTCACAGGCGAAAGCATTCGCGCCTTTGATCCTAGGGCGGTGATCTTGTCGGGAGGTCCCGCAAGCGTGATGGATGAAGGCAGTCCACGGGCGCCGGATGAACTGTTTACGATGGGTCTTCCACTATTGGGCATCTGCTACGGCCAGCAGGTGATGATGGAACAACTTGGCGGCAAGGTCGAAGGCGAAGGCCATTCGGAATTTGGTCGTGCGTTTGTGACGCCGACTGCTGATCTACCCTTGCTGGATGGCTGGTTTGAAACCGGGAACGAGCAAGTCTGGATGAGCCATGGCGATACGGTCACTGAACTTGCCGAGGGTTTTGCGCCCTATGGTGCTTCGCCCAATGCGCCCTATGCGATCACGGCTGATGTGGCGCGCAATTTCTATGCAGTTCAGTTCCACCCAGAAGTTCACCACACGCCCAAGGGTTCAGTCCTGCTTAAGAACTTTACGGACCTGGCTGGGTTTACGGGTGACTGGACAATGGGGGCCTATAAAGAACAGGCGATTGAAGCTATCCAGGCGCAAGTCGGCAATGAGCGTGTGATCTGCGGACTTTCAGGCGGTGTCGACAGTTCTGTTGCGGCAGTGTTGATCCACGAGGCAATCGGCGATCAGCTGACATGCGTCTTCGTCGATACCGGCCTGATGCGGCAGGGCGAGGCGGATGAAGTTGTCGGCATGTTCCGCGACAATTACAACATTCCACTCATACATGCTGATGAAAGCGATCTATTTCTGGGCGAACTGGATGGCCAGTCCGACCCCGAAACCAAGCGCAAGATCATTGGCAAGCTGTTCATCGACGTCTTCGAAAAGCATGCCAAATCCGTAGGTGGAGCCAAATTCCTCGCCCAGGGGACGCTTTATCCTGATGTAATCGAAAGCGTCAGTTTCTCTGGCGGACCATCGGTGACGATCAAATCACACCACAATGTTGGTGGTCTGCCTGAACGCATGAACATGCAGCTGGTGGAACCACTGCGTGACCTTTTCAAAGACGAGGTCCGTGCATTGGGCCGAGAATTGGGCCTGCCCGACAGTTTTGTCGGTCGCCATCCCTTCCCAGGCCCGGGCCTTGCGATCCGCTGCCCGGGTGAAATTACGCGGCCCAAATTGGATATCCTACGCAAAGCTGATGCTGTCTACATCGACCAGATCCGCAAACACGGTCTGTATGATGAGATTTGGCAGGCCTTCGTCGCCATCCTGCCCGTCCGCACCGTGGGGGTGATGGGTGACGGACGGACCTACGATTTCGCATGCGCGTTGCGGGCTGTGAATTCGGTCGATGGCATGACAGCTGACTATTATCCGTTCAGTCATGAGTTTTTGGGCGAGACTGCGACGCGGATCATAAACGAGGTCGAAGGGATAAACCGGGTTACTTATGATATAACGTCAAAACCACCCGGCACGATTGAATGGGAGTAGTTTAAGTATCCTAAGTATTTGATATTACACATTTTTTTATTTACTAACTTGCTACTAACTTTGAACTAACCCTTGATTTATATATCTTTTTCTG
>CALKOT010000113.1 GCA_938092015.1 uncultured Paracoccaceae bacterium | reverse complement strand
CACTTTGCTCAAGCTCGTGAATGAGCCGCGAAAACTTGGTGCCGTTGAAACGATGTGTCGGTGGCACACTGATATCGTATGCAGTGTTATAAATCACCGGGATTTGAGACATACCCTGCCCTTAATGTTTGTCGCGATCCACGCGGTACCCACTACGATGCACGCAACGCCACAAGATCGCATTGTGCCAAAGTCAGGCGGATGCCAAGCGTACCGGAGCCTTCGCCCACAGGGAACTTCCGCAAATGCACGCAAGCGCCCTCTATCTCTGGATACTGCGCGCACAACAGCACGATTTGGGTCACCAGCCACTCCTGAGTCTCATGGTGGTCTGTCGCAGCCAGCGTTTTGATATCTGCGATTAGGGGATCGTAGTCGAATACATGCGCCATGCAGTCCGTTGTGATCAGCATGCGGGTTGCTGCGATGTCTAACGTTAGGTCCAACAGGTGATGGTCTGGCACAATGTCATCCGGGCCATATGTGCCGATGTCTGTCGCAAGGATCATATCCTTAAGCTCGATTGAACTGGTCACTGCCATTTTCTACCCCCCTATAACGCCCATGCTAATGTAGCTGACCCGCTGTGATCGACAAGCGAATAGACATCGGCCCCTGCGCCATGCCCCCTAAGCATAGCGACACGCACGCAGGGGCAACGTGGCGTCTCACAGCCCACCTAGCGGAGATGTCCGACCCATGTCAGCGCCCCATCCAGACGGATAGACACGGACATCCCCCTAAAGGGGTGTCCAGTTGTCCGGTTAGTAGGGATAGGCGTTGGGGTCGCTAGAGCAGACAACTCTTTCAAACTCACGTTAGGGCGTAGGAGCGCTAGAGTTCCATCGCTAAGTCAACGCCCACATGCGCTTGTAGTTGGTTCCAAATGACACTTTGATCAATGCGCAAAGCCCATGCACCAGTCACGCTCGAATATGCTTCGGGCACTGTCGACGGGGCAATGGATTGCATGCAAACCGATAAAGGGTTTTGAGTCGAAACCTTAGGGTTGGTCCCTACCCCACGCAAAATTGTCGCTAGCGAGGTGTTGGTTGCAGCTGTATGGTCTGACCACTGCAGCCTAATTTGATAAAGGTCGGTCCGATGAAAGTTCATATTCTTGATGATTGGTTTGATACGCTGCGCGATTTGCCATGCTTTGCCAAGCTGGCAGACCATGAGGTCACAGTTTGGACTGATCACGAGCCTGATCCGGTCAAGCTGGCTGCCAGGCTGAAAGACGCCGAGGTACTGGTGCTTTTTCGCGAGCGCACAAAGGTTGGCGCAGAGTTGCTGGCAGGCATGCCGAAGCTCAAGCTGATTTCCCAGCGCAGCGTCTACCCTCATGTGGATGTGGCAGCCTGTACTGCGCAAAACGTTCTGCTTAGTTCCAACATGATTGCTGGCGTGCCGTCTTATGCTGCTGCTGAGCATACGCTGGCATTGATTCTTGCAAGCTACCGTCAGATCCCGCAGCAGATGGCTTCGATTAAATCCGGGAATTGGCAGTCTGGTGTGGGTCGTACTCTGAGGGGACGTACACTGGGGCTTTATGGATATGGCAAGATTGCAGGCGCTGTCGCACAGACGGCCAAGGCGCTTGGCCTGAAGGTCCAGTGGTGGGGTTCGGAGCAAGGCCGGGCGCGGGCGTTGACCGCGGGTGAGACTATCGCAGCATCACGCAAAGCGTTTTTTGCGACGTCCGACATTGTGAGTGTCCATGTGCGGCTGAATGAATCGACGAAGGGGCTGATCACAGCCACTGATTTGGCGCAAATGCAGCCGCGTGCATTGTTCGTGAACACGTCACGCGCAGGTTTGGTGGTGACAGGAGCACTTGAGGCTGCAGTGGCTAAAGGAGAGCTACACGCAGCCGTTGATGTCTTTGATCAAGAACCTATGACAGATGAGTCAAACATCCTGTTAACTCATCCCAATGCATTGGCCACGCCACATATTGGCTTTGTCACCGAGGATGAATTTGACATTCAGTTCTCCGATATTTTTGACCAGATCAACGCTTACGCGGATGGCGCTCCCATCCATATGATCAATCCTGAGGTCTATTCTTAAGCTCCTTGCGAACCCAGGTGCAGACATTGAGCAGCCAATGGCAACTAGCGTTGCGCCGGTTTGTAGCTAAGAAACCCAGATGATTGCAGCATCCAGGTGAAAAAATAACGCGGCCTAGATCAGCAATGCTGTCTTTGCCACGAAGGCCATCCTGTACTATCCGGATCTTCTCTTCGGATGAATAGTGTTTGCGGGTCGCCCGCTTGATGTCTTTGACTATCTTGTCGCCGGGGCTCTTCGGTGTCTTTCTCATCGTCCACTCCTAGGTGGCTACGATGAGCAACAAACCCTCTCTTCGCAAATAAGCCTAATTGGACCCATAAGCGCTGACGTCAGACAGTCGCCAGCAAGCATCTGTATTGACTTTCACTATCTGTCAGAATCGACGCCAAACCCGATCTGGTTTGATCAGTCTGCGATGTCTTCAGCCCAAAGTTCTGGTTTTTCGTCGATGAAACGTTGCATCAACGCGATGCAGTCCGGATCATCAGCGACAATTACTTCGACGCCTTTTGAACGCAGAAAATCTTCATTGCCACCGAAATTCTTGTTCTCACCGACGACAACACGCGGGATGCCGAACTGGATGATCGTGCCGGTGCACATCATGCAAGGGCTGAGCGACGTGTAGAGCGTGGTGTCGCGGTACGTCTTCTGCCGTCCCGCCTTGCGCAGTGCATCCATTTCACCATGCGCAATCGGATCGCCTTTCTGGACACGTTGATTACGGCCCTGCGAGACGATTTCACCGCCCCGCGCCAATACAGATCCAATCGGGCATCCACCCTCATCAAATCCGGCTTTAGCCTCGTCATATGCGATGCGGAGAAGGCGGGAGTCTTCTGAGTTCATGAGGTCGTGTCCTTCTCACCGAGAATTGGGCCTGGATAATAGGGCAGGGTTTCAACGCTTGGCGACCACAAACCGTCCTTTTGCAAAGCGTCCATATGGTCCGCTATTTCATCCAAAGTCGCAAACCAGACGTCTTTTTGGTCAAGCGTTTTCGCAATCCACGCCTCGACCTGCTTCCAACGCGCCAGCCTGCCGGTAAGGAACGGGTGGATGATCAGCATGAAAAAACCGCCTGCGTCATACAGAGCGTCAAACTCCTCCCAGAACCCTGCAAGGCCCTGCGACGGCGCGCGGACCGACATCATGTAGCCGATTTCGTCGTAATGTGCAAAGGGCGGCCAATCATCTGTGCCCCAGTGGACTGGCATTTCGTAAAGCAAGCCGTTCGGAGTTTGCAGCTGATACGGGATGTCGTCGGCCATCATAGAGCTGTCGTAGCGCATCCCATGCTCAACCATCAGATCCACAACTTCCTGCGTGATGTTGTAAACCGGCGCTCGGTAGCCGTTTGGTTTGCGCCCGCAGATCCGCTGGTGGACGTCCAGCGTGCGCTCAAACCATTCGCGTTGTTGGCCTCGCGTCTTGATCGGGTCTTCGTGGAGGTAGCCGTGATGGCCGATCTCATGCCCGTCCTTCAGGATCGCCTCGGCCACATCGGGATAAGTTTCCAAACACCAGCCAGGGATGAAGAACGACTGTTTCAAACCAAAGCGGCGATAGGTATCGAGGATGCGCGGCAGGGCGACCATCGGTCCGTAGCGGCCCATGGAGATCGGGTAGAGTCTGTCATGACTGTCTTCCGGCTTTGCAATGTGGATCAGGCTGTCCGCATCCATGTCAAAGCTGATCGCCACCGCGCATTTCGCGCCGTTCGGCCAGGGAATTGGATTGCGGATCATTGCATTATTCCTCGCTCAGAACATGGGCGCTTTGCGTGTCCCATGACAGCCAGACATCGTCGCCGCTTTTCAGATCGAAAGTCGACAATTCACGCTCCTGCATCTGAACCTTGAACTCATGTCCTTTGGCGTCCTCAAGGAACAGAGTGACCATAGAGCCGATGAATTCCTCTGAAATCAGTTTGCATTGGGCAGCGTTTTCGCTGGCTGGTTTGTCTAGCGCAAGGTGCACGAGATCGGCCGAGATGACGAAGCTTGCGCGCTGGCCCTCCGCCAGTTTCACCTCATTCATTGGGACAGCGAAGTCGCCAGATGGGGTGGTAATTTTAGCCGTGTCATCAGAGATGGCCTCGACCGCGCCAGACAGGATGTTGTTGCGCCCGACAAACTCCGCCACGAACTGATTGGCTGGGGCGCGATAGATGTCCTTTGGCGCGCCGATCTGGGCGATCTCACCCTCGGTCATGATCACCACGCGGTCGGCCATGGCGAAGGCTTCGGATTGGGAATGGGTCACGTAAACGAAGGTGATGCCAAGCTCTCGCTGCAGATCGGTCAGAACTGCCTGCATGCGGATCACGAGGTGAGCGTCGAGCGCTGACAGCGGTTCGTCCAGTAGCAGCACCTGAGGCTCCATCACCAGCGAGCGGGCGAGGGCGACGCGCTGTTTCTGGCCGCCGGACAGGGTAGAGATATCGCGGTCGGCAAACTGAAGGATGCCCATCTTGTCGAGCCATTTGCGGGCCCGCTCAGCCCGCTCAGCCTTGCCGACGCCGCGCATCTTCAGGCCAAACTCGACGTTCCTTTGCGCAGTCAGAAACGGGAACAGGGCCAGCGATTGCCAGACCAGCGGCGTGTCCCGCTCATGCGGCAGGACATCGTTCATCACTTGACCATTCAAGCGGATTTCGCCCGAAGTCGGCGCCTCAAGCCCCGCCAGCATTCGGAGGGTCGTGGTCTTGCCACAGCCAGACGGGCCCATGATGGCGATGAACTCACCTTCGCGGATCTCAAAATCCAGCTCTTTCACGGCGGTGAAATCGTCGAACTTTTTCTCAACTTTGTCGAAGACAACCAGCGGCGCGCTCATGGGCGGATACTCTTCAATTGGCGGCTGGCGAAGAAGACTTGCGCCAGCACGACAAGGGTCATGGAGATTAGGAAAACGAAGGTGCCAATGGCGTTGACCTGCGGATCGATGTTGCCCTGCACGATTTCCATAATGATCACGGGCAGCGTCTTGTTCAGGCCAGAGACGAACCACGACACGGCGAACTCATCGAAGGATACAGCGGCAGTCAGGAACAGACCGGACGCAATGGCGGGTTTGCAAAACGGGATGATGACATGGCGCATCGTCTTCCATTCCGACCCGCCGAGGTTCCATGCCGCGGCCTCAAGATCCGGGTCCATCTGGTTCAGGCGGAGGCGGATGACAGCCATCGCGAAGGGCGCCGTGAGGACGGAATGTGCGATGATGATTGAGTATATCTGACCCGACATCCCAATCTTGGAAAACCACGCCAGCATCGCTAACGCCATGATGATCAGTGGGATTGTTGGCGGCAGCAGGATTAGACCCAGGTACGGGCCTTTCAGGCGGAAGTTGTAGCGGAAATCGGAATAAGCGGTGCAGAACCCCAGAAACGTCGCGATCACGGCGGTGCTGGATGAGACGATGAGGCTGTTCAAAGCCGCCTCCCACACATCGGGGTCGGCGAGGATTTTCTCGTACCATTCGGTTGAGAATTCTCCGAGGGGGATCGTCGGGAAGCGTTGCGAGTTGAACGAAAAGATCAGGCTAAAGATGATCGGCGCAAAGACGAACGCGAAGATCAGCACGACATAGGCGGCCAGAACGTAATTCAGGGCGCGCGAGCTGTTCATTTCGCGCCCTTCCGCTTGCGATAGGCCAGCGCGATACCGGCGAAGGCGATGGTGAAGAGCGTTCCCATCATGATAATCGCAACCACTGCGGCGCGCGGCCATTGCTGGCCGGATTTCGTGGTGTCGAGGATCAGGATCGGCAGCGTCGGTTCCTGACTGCCGCCCAAATAGAAGGGCGCAACGAAATCACCGAACGAGAGGATAAAGCAGAAGATCGCAGCGACGATGAAACCAGTTTTCGATAGCGGCAGGATCACTTGCCAGATCGTTGCCAGCGGTTTGCAACCGAGGTTTCGCGCGGTCTCAACCAGCGTCTTGTCGATATTCGCCATCGTGATAGTCTGCAGGATCACGACCAGAGGCAACGTCAGGGTCATGTAACCGACCAGCGTGCCGAAGTTTGTGTTCAGCATCGTGAACGGCCCAAGCCCGATATAGCCGAGCATCGCATTGACCACGCCACTCTCCGACAAGATCACGAACCATGAAAATGTACGCACCAGATAGCTGGTAAAGAACGGAATGATCAGCAGAAAGATCGCCCACCGGCGTGTGCTGTCACTGGCGCGAAACGCCAGTGCGAAGGCTGCGGGAAAGGCCAGAAGCATCGCGCAAACGGTTGAGACGGCGGCTATGAGGCAGGTATACCAGTAGCTGTCCCAGAAGTACCCGCGCGACATCATCTTGGACCAGTTCACGAACTCGAACGCTTCGGTCATGCGGTAGTTCTTCACCAGGAAGAACGACATCGCGATCATGAAGAGGACGGGGCCGACAAAGAACACAAGCTGCCAGACGATGATCGGCAGACGCCATGTCATCGCATAAAGGCTGAATTTGCGGGCGGGTTTCTGGGGCATTCGGGCGTCCTTGAGAAAATGGGCGACCGAAGCCGCCCATTTCCGAGGTCATATCAGATCAGGCGTTCTTGTACTCTGACCAGAAATCATTCCAATCCTCCAGAGATTGCTGCTGAGGGATGTCACGGTAATGGATGCGGCCTTCGTTGATCAGCGCGATCGGATCGTTAGCCATGCCTTCCATCTGGTGCGAACGTTTCGCCTCGGCCGGATCCGCTGCGATCAAAGCCGCGCGCCCGGCCTTGGTGACGCAGAAACCCGGATAGGCCGCCATCTGAGCGGTTTTCACCTGACCTTCAGGCGACAGCATGTACTGGATGAATTTGGTCACCTCAGCGACCTTTTCGCTGCCTTTACCGATGGAATAGCTTTCAGTGAACTGAATGCCGCCCTCTTTCGGGATGGTCGATGCGACAGGCGCGCCGTCTTTTTCCAGAACGCCGGTGATCCAGTCGCCGATGCCGCACATCGCCTGCATCTCACCGTTTTTCAGACCGTTGAACGTACCGCCATAGTCGAAGAAGCCGCCGACCTGCTTGCGCAAACCCATGGTGGTTTCCTGGACAGCGTCCCATTTGCCGTCGTCCAGATCCCAAAGGCTGGCGCCGTTGCCATTGTAAAGGCTCATCATGCCAAGGTTTGGCAAGTGCCAGTCAAAATGACCAACTTTGCCCTCAAGCTCTGGTTTCCAGAAGCAGGAATAGCTTTGCGCTTCTTCTTCAGAGACAGAGTTCTTGTTGTAGGAAACGCCCAGATGCCCGCCGCGTAGCATCATTGAATACAGCTTACCGTCAGCCCAGTGGCCAGGGAAGTTGGTGAAGTCTTCATGCAGCATGTCGTCGAGCGGGTAATCGGACGCCTCGAGTGGATCAATGTAACCAGCTGCGTTCAGCTGCTGCACAAATTCCGCATCCGACAGGATCAGATCGTAAGTGCCTGCCGGCGACTGAGCGATCAGCGCCAGCATGTTGTCGCCGCCCGCATAGTATTTCGGTACGAATTTTACGTTGTTCGCGGCTTCATATTCCGCGACGACATCAGCCTCACCATGACCATACCAAGCCAGCATGTTGATCTCTGTTGTGGCGGCCCAAGCCCGGTTAACGAAAGGCATTGAAAGAACTGCCGCCCCGCCAAGTTTCAGAGCATGGCGTCGGGTGGGCGTTCCCATCAGGCCGCTTTTTGTTGTTTTCGTCATTTTCTTCTCCCGGTTGTTGGCGCTCGCAAGCAGTGGCAGCGCTACGTTTTGGCAGTGCTTTGTAACACCACTCGTTAATACCGAAGCTATTGCAATAGCTTTCAGATGAGAAATTTATCGTATGTATGAAATCATAAGCAGTTCTTATGTGAGTGCCTCATTTAGCGTCACTTCGATATCGTTCACCACCTGATGTCCATGCTCGGCAAGACCGGTTTGGCGGTAGAACAGGCCGATGTTCAGCGGGTCCAGATCAGGCAAACCGCGATCCGCTGGCAGGCGTTGCAGTCCCTTGAGCATCGTCGGACCGGTTAATGATGACACGCCGATGCCATCCAAAATGGCCTGCTGAATGCTGCCAATGCCAGGGCTTGAAAAGGCGATGCGCCAGCGGCGGCCTGCCCGCTCTAACGCTTCGGTCATCCGCTCGCGGTAAACGCAGCCATAGGGGTGGGCGATCACGGGTAGTTCCTCAGCATTGCTGAAGTCTGCCCCTTCGGCAGACACCCAGACCGGCTTTTCCAGCCAGCTACGGTGCAGAAACTGTTGATCACCGCCGGGGTAGAGGCCAACTGCGACATCAAGTTCGTCCTTGTGCAACGCTTCAATCAGATTGCGTGACAGATCACACCTGATCTCTGTCCTGATATGTGGTTCTTGCTGCACGATTCGCGTCAGGCACGATTGCAACATTCTCACGCCGTAATCGACTGGCAAACCGATCCGCAAGGTGCCGTCAGCGGTATCACCACCGAACTGACTGACTGCTATATCATTCAAGCGCAGGATCTGGCGGGCATGGCCAATCAACGCTTCGCCCCGTTCGGTCAGGGCGACGCCGCGCCCTTTACGAACAATCAGCGGCGCACCAACCAATTCCTCTAGGCGCTTCATCTGCAGACTGATTGCAGGCTGTGTCCGGCCTATCAGCTCGGCCGCGTGGGTGTAGCTTTCGACCTCAATCACAGTGACGAAGGTGCGCAAAAGCTCTGTCGGAAGGTTGATCTGAGCCATGATGCAGCCATTTCAATCACATATGAATTCATTAACTCTATAAATTTTTGTTATCTAGAAATCCATTCTAATCTGATCAGATGAACCGCACAGAATTCCACAAATTGTTCAAAACCCTAGGGCCGGTCGTGTTGCCCGTAATCCATGTGTTGGACAGTGACCGAACCTGCAAGAACGTTGAAGTCTTGCTAGAGGCCGGGGCGCAGGGCTGCTTCCTGATCAATCACGATTTTGAGCCAGAAAAATTCCTGCCCATTATCCGCGACACACGTAAAGCGTTCCCATCTCTATGGATGGCGGTGAATTTCCTAGCGGTCACAGGCGAGCACGCCTTTCCCGTGCTAGGCCAGTTGCAGGCTGACGGATGCCAAGTCGACGCTTACTGGGCCGATGATGCCTGCATCGACGAAGATGGCGCAAATGCCGAAGCCAAGCGCATCGCTGCGGCGCGAGATATCAGCGGATGGGATGGACTGTATTTCGGCGGTACGGCATTCAAGAAACAGCGCGAGGTCGATCCCAGCCGCTATGGCGATGCGGCGCGTGAGGCGTGTCCCTTCATGGATGTGATCACCACATCTGGCGTCGCAACAGGGCAAGAAGCCGACCTTGGCAAGATCGAAACCTTCCGCGCAGCGATTGGCGATCGCCCTATGGCGCTGGCGTCAGGAATCTCACCCGAAAACGCGTGCGCCTATGCAGATGTAGACTGCTTTATGGTCGCTACTGGCATTAACGAGCCGGGCAATTTCTATGACATCGATCCGGTCCGGTTGGCCGATCTGATGGCCATCACACGCTCACTTTCCAAAGGACGCCCGACATGACAACACCGGACAAAGGCCCCCGACACGACCGTTGGTATCTCAATATCATGGCGCCCAACACCAAAGGCGATAAGTTTGCGTGGCTTGATCCAACGTCGATCTACATCAACGCTGAAGCGTTCAATGATCTGCTGGATGATCTGCTGGACGATCTCAAAGACGTCGAATGCGATGTTGTCGCTGGGCTGGATGCGATGGGATTTGTTCTGGGCGCCGCCATCGCTGCACGTCGTGGTGTCGGTTTCCTTCCAATACGAAAGGCAGGCAAGCTGTGTGTGGATACCGATAAAGTGTCTTTTGGAAACTACTCCGGACGTACGCAGGATATGGAAATGCGTCTGCCTGCCTTTGGTCCAGGCACCCGCGTTCTGTTGGTTGATCAGTGGATCGAAACGGGTGGCACAATGGATGGCGCCGTTCGTTTGATTGAACGCCAAAAAGGTATCGTGGCGGGCATGGTTGCTGTCGCTATCGAGGAAAACGAACGCACAAACCGCTACCGTGCGACGTATCCTTGCGTTTCCGCAATTGTTCCTGGATCGCGATGGCAGACTGAATGCAACGGTCAGGCATTGTCGAGCTTTGAAAGCTACGAGGCGCAAGCAGCGTTTCCGCAGACCAAAAGGTAGTTACGCCCGTGATCGTTCAGGTCGCACCGACGGTTTTCGCACGGCGAATGACGTAGAATGTCGCCACAACCGAACAGATTGCTGACGCGACCATTAGCATCAACAATGGCGCCGCGCCGCTTTCCTTGCTGAGCAAGGCGCCCGCCAGCGCGGACAGGCCTGCGCCACCGCCGATCATCATGGCTGATCCAAGCCCAGATGCGCTGCCAGCTAGGCCTGGTCGGACTGACAGTATCCCGGTTGTTGCGGATGGCATCGTCAGACCATTTCCAAGGCCGACAAAGACGCAAAAGCCAAACACAGCAAGTGGATGCTGAACGACGAACAGGTTTACCAACAAGCCGGCGCCTATTCCGAATGTCGAAATCAGGCAGCCAGCCATCATTGTTCGGTTGATGCCCATACGCGATGCGTAGCGGCCTGTGATGAGGTTCCCGCTCATATATCCGAATGCAATCATGCCGAGGTAAAGGCCGGTCGCTGCAGGAGATAAGCCGAATATTTCCCGCCCGACGAAGGGTCCGCCGCCCAGTAATGCGAAGAAGGACCCTGATGCGAACGCGGCTGTTAGCGTGTATCCCCAGAACCGGCGGGCGCGTAGCAGGTCTGGATAAGCCTTGATCTGTTCTTTGAAGCTTGAGCTTTTGGTCTTGTTGGTTTCACCAAGGTCGATCCAACACAGCCATAGGATTGCTGTTCCAAACACAACAAAAGACCAAAACGTGGCGCGCCAGCCCAACGCCTCTTCCATCGCGCCACCGTACATCGGGCCGAACATTGGCACCAAGGCCATAGCGGCGGTCATGTAGCCGATCATTGAGGCCGCCTCATTCGGTTCGAGCAGATCGCGAACGATTGTACGGCTTAGAACCATGCCAGACGCAACCGCCGCCTGACACATGCGGAAGATCATAAAAGTCTCGCCATCTTCGGCAATGATGCAGCCGAGTGATGCAAGGATGAAGATCACCAGCGATATCAGGATGACCGGTCGGCGCCCGTAACGATCCGATAGCGGCCCGATTAGCAGCTGCATGAATGCGGTCATCAACAGGTAACCGGAAACCGCAATCTGCATAAATGCGTAGGATGAACCCAAGTCATCCGCCAACGCGGGCAGCGATGGGATGAATGCGTTCATTGTAAGCACGCTGATCGAGGTAACAAGGATCAGCGTGATCAGAACTGGCGGTGTCTTTTTATCTGCAAAGGTCGCGCCGGTATCGTGCATATTTAACCCAGAACTGAATTGCTTGAGGCTGTGTTGATCTCGCGGTTACGCGAGAAAAAGCCGATTGAGATGTCCATGCCCACATTCTCAAAATGGAATGGAACAGGATCAACATCGTGATCCCGGCCGGATTCGCATTCCAGTATTAGCTTGGACATTATCTTACCGACGACTGGGGCATTCTTGAACTGATTACCTGACGTTCCGATGGCGACATAAAAGCCAGGTAGAATCGTTTTATCATAGATCGGCGCCCAGTCTTCGGTGACGTCATACAGCTCAACCACACCCTTCATTTGGTTCGGGATTGGTAGTCCGGTCCAGCGCTGCGCCAGTCGCATCGCCTGGATACGGGCTTGTTCACTCAGTTCGGCGTTCCAGTCGTCAGGATCGACCCATTCGCGTGTATCGCAGGCCGGATCTTCCGACCCCGCCAGAACATGGTTGCCCGTTTCTGGCCGGGCGTACGTGGAGATATCGCTGTCCGACGTCACCATACCTGTTTCTTCGATGTTTATGCCTTCAGGCGCGGGCACGTGCGCAACTTCGTGGCGAAGGGCTGCTGTCTTGATCTTCATCTCATCATAGACGCCGGCCATTTGGTTAATCTTTGATGAATGTGGGCCGGCGATGTTTACGACGACTGGTGCGTGATGCTCATTTCCGTCAGACAACTTCACCCCAGCGGTGCGGCCACCCTTGATCAGTATTTCCGTGATTTCGGAATTGTAAAGAAACTCTGCGCCTTCTCGCTTTGCCGCATATTCCGCGTTGGCCGCTGCTTGTGCAGGGTCAGAGACATAGCCTGAGCGGGGGAAATAGATGCCACCCTTCAATTCCCCACCGGTTGCCTCGCCGAACCCAGCGTTATCAGGACGTTTGGCGGGGGAATAGAGGCCACTATCGTAGAATGGGAAACGATCCTTCATCTGTTTGAATGACCATTTCTCATAAGGTGCGCCGATAGCGTCCATCAGGTCTGCGGCATCAGCCAGATAGTTGTTTTCTTTTACCGCAGACACCAATGCGCCGACGTCGCGGTATTGGATCATGCCACGAGGGTCCGCCCCACCGAGGTACGTTTCCCATTCTTTCCAGTAGAACCAGTTCTCATACGCCAGTGCGCAGCTTTCCACCGTGGAATAGTACAGCCGTATGATCGCGCATGATCCTGCCGTTGACCCGTGACCGGCGGCCCCCTTTTTGTCGATGGAAAGGGTCTTCATACCCGCCTTTGCCATCTCGTAAGCCGTGCAGGCGCCGATTACGCCAGCGCCGATGATAATGGCGTCATAAGTCTTGGTCATTGGGTTTGTCCTGTCAGGCTGAGGCTTTCATTGTTTCAATCAGCGGTGCGCTGCGTTGTCCACTGGCGTTTGCGACACCTCAGCCCCGCCCATGCGGCGCCGACCAATCATTCTGCGGGCCGACGGGCACGATCCCGAGGGGATTTCGCAGCTCAGATGGCGAATGATAGCCCTTGCGATAAACATCGAACTTCACCGTCTCTGCGACGCCGGGTGTTTGGTAAATGTCACGAGCGTAAGCCCAAAGGTTTGGGTAATCGATCAATCGCCTAAGATTGCACTTAAAGGCGCTATGATAGGCGACGTCGAACCTGGCAAGGGTGGGGAAAAGGCGTATATCCGCTTCAGAAAGCGCTGGTCCGGTAAGATATCGTGTTCGCGCCACTTGGTTCTCAATCTGGTCGAGGGTAGCGAAAACCTCAGCTACTGCTTTATCATATGCACCTTGTGTCCTGGCGAATCCGGCGCGGTAAACGCCGTTGTTCAAAGTCGGGTAGATTAGATCATTCCAACGCGTGATAGCCTCGACATTGTCTGGATTGCACATGTGTCCGGGCGCAAACGCATCGCCTAATGCCCGGACAATATCTGCGCTTTCATTGTTGATGATACGGCCTGTCTCGCGGTCCCAAAGAACGGGAACGGTGACACGCCCGGTATAAGCGTCTGCCCCTGTCGCGTAGACCTGATGCATTGCGGTCGCGCCCAGCAACGGTTCATCTTCGAATACCCATCCCTGATCTGTACGACGCGGCAGGGCGTAGGAAACTGAGATATCATCAAGCCCCAGAACGGCCCGCATGAGCAACGCCCTATGGGCCCATGGGCAATTCCAAGCAGCGAAGAGATGCAGCCGGGAAGGTGTGGCGCCCTTGGGGATTGGATCGCGAAGTGTCGATCTTGCCCGCTCAAACTGTCCGCTTGCCGACGTATCGGGCGCTGGATCGTCAATCAGGTACTTTCCGTCCAACATCAGTCCCATTGCCCGTCCTCCTGCATCAGACGTTACATCGAAAGCGTGGTGGCGTCAGTGAATGGAGTGGAGACGGATTGTTTACGAGAAATCGTCCAATAGATCGCGATGAAATTCCGTATAGCCGTTTGAGGTCTTTTTCAGGTGCGGCTTGGCGATCTCATGCAATTCCGGCAGCTTGTGAAACGGAACCATTGGCCAGGCATGATGTTCGGCGTGATAAGGCATGTTCCATGCAAGCCGCCGTATTAGTCGGTTGGTAAAAGTAGTGCGCGTGTTTTCAAGCATGTTGGCGACAGGCGGACATCGACCGTGTTCGGCCATCAGATAGAGCCTAAGAAATGGCTGACCCAGTAGCGCGGGACCAAGCCAACACCAGAACAGCCATGTCTGACCCTGCGCCAACAGTAGGACGACGACGACGTAAAGAGCCAACATAACCCGTGCTTCGAGACGGATACGCGGTTTGCGCCCCTCTGGCAGGAAATCGTCCTGCGCCCAGCCTGCAGCATTTCGCAAAACCTGTCCGATATGTTCACGCCATATCGGAATGCCAGTTATACGCCAGAGGTACACCAAAAGGTTGGATGCTTTCGCATCTGCCAGTTCAGGGTCCTTCTCTGGGTCGTTAGTGTAGCGGTGATGCGCTAGGTGAAAGTAGCGGAAGTGCTCTGGCGGCAAGATTACAAGAAAGCCGCATACATGCATGACCGCTTCGTTTAGCCATTCAGTCGCGAAAGGGGTTTTGTGTACGGTCTCATGCAGCAGCGTGAAACAGAAAATGATGAGCAGACCTTGCAAGACCAAAAGCGCCTGCCAGCCTGGAACGCCTGCCATCATCAGCCAGCCGATAAATGCGATCAGGCCCCAATGCACTGCCAGATGCAAAAGGCCCTTCGCGTCGGAACGTTCCAGCATCCGTTGGCGTTCATCTGCAGGCAGGCTGGCGATCAGTGCTTTGTGATCCATTTCACTGCCCTCTGTTTAGCGCACGGTTTCGCACGTTCGATGCAGAATTCATGAGCCGAGCCAAAGTAAGACCGCCAGCCACCAAAAGCAGGCAACCGATCAGACGTCGAGGTTCTCAACGCTCAACGCATTGTCCTGAATGAACTTGCGTCGTGGCTCCACCACATCACCCATGAGCGTTGTGAAGATCTCATTCGCTTCGTCCATGTGGTCGATCTTAACCTGAAGTAGCGTGCGCGCATTCGGGTCCAATGTAGTTTCCCACAACTGATCTGGGTTCATCTCGCCCAAACCCTTGTAGCGCTGCAGCGAAAGGCCCTTCTCGCCTTCAGCCATAACGACATCCAGTAATTCCAGAGGGCCACGAATCATTTGCGTTTTGTCTTTGCGTTCCAAGGTTGCAGGCTTGTCGTAGACCTCTTTCAAGCCATCGGAAAAGCTGGCCAACCGCCGCACTTCGGCTGACTGGCAGGCCGCAGCGTCGATCGTACGGGTTTCGGTCACGCCCCGTACGGTGCGTTCAAAAACCATACCACCGTCCTGCGCTGGGCGGCCTTGCCAGCCACGTTCTGTATCTGGTGCGATAGCGTCGAGGCGGGCGGCGACCAAATTGGCGGCATCGGCAGCAGGCAGGCGCAGTAACTGGCCTGCTAGACCATGCTCACCCTCTTCATTCGGTTTGCGACGGAAAACACCGCCAATTGCAGCCTGCTCCAACACAAACCGGGGCAAGTGGGTTGGGAAAACAGACAGGGCGCTGCGGACTGAGCGGGCCTCCTCCAGCACTCGAGCGAGGTCTTCGCCAACGATCTGAGAGCCGTCGGAAACCTTTAAAATGGCGCCTTCCATGCCCTGCTGGATCAAGTAATCCTCAAGCGCCTTCTGGTCTTTCAGATACACTTCGGATTTGCCGCGCGCGACTTTGTAGAGCGGCGGCTGTGCGATGTAGAGGTACCCGCCTTCAATCAGTTCAGGCATCTGACGATAGAAGAACGTCAACAGCAGTGTGCGGATGTGGGCGCCATCGACGTCGGCGTCCGTCATCAGAACAATCTTGTGATAGCGCAACTTGTCGATGTTGAATTCATCCCGACCGATCCCGGTGCCCATCGCCATGACGAGGTTGCCGATTTCCTGAGAGCCGAGCATTCGGTCAAACCGGGCCCGTTCCACGTTCAAAATCTTACCGCGCAGGGGCAAAACCGCCTGGGTGCCGCGATCGCGGCCTTGGGTGGCTGATCCACCAGCAGAGTCGCCCTCGACCAGGAACAGTTCTGTTTTCGAGGCGTCCTTTTCAGAGCAGTCCTTCAATTTGCCCGCCAGGAACGTTACATCCAGCGCCGTCTTGCGGCGGGTCAGTTCGCGGGCCTTGCGTGCAGCTTCGCGGGCCAGAGCAGCCTCAACGATCTTGCTGACGACCTGTTTGGCCTCATTTGG
The DNA here is from genome assembly GCA_938092015.1 of uncultured Paracoccaceae bacterium. Classification (GTDB taxonomy): domain Bacteria; phylum Pseudomonadota; class Alphaproteobacteria; order Rhodobacterales; family Rhodobacteraceae; genus Pikeienuella. Next base: position 3,011 of record CALKOT010000113.1, on the reverse strand, counting down.
GTTTTCTTCGAACCACTCAGCCAGCTTTTCGTTCATCAGGCTTTCAACGGCAGGCCGTACTTCTGATGACACAAGCTTGTCTTTGGTCTGGGAAGAGAATTTTGGATCGGGAACTTTTACGGACAACACGCAGGTCAGGCCTTCGCGGGCATCGTCGCCGGTGAAGTTTACCTTTTCCTTCTTCGCGATGCCCGATGAGGTCGCAAAGTTGTTGATCGTCCGCGTCAGAGCACCCCGGAACCCGGCCATATGGGTGCCGCCGTCGCGCTGGGGGATGTTATTTGTGAACGGCAACACATTCTCGTGGTAGCTGTCGTTCCACCACATCGCGACTTCAACACCGATGTCGTCCTTGACGCCGTTGATATAGATCGGGTCAGGGATCATCGCGGTTTTGGAGCGGTCGAGATACTTCACAAATTCCCGCACGCCGCCTTCGTAGACCATCAGCTCTTCCAGCGGCTCAGCGGGTCGTTCGTCGCGCAGGCTGATGCGAACGCCTGAGTTCAGGAAGGCGAGCTCGCGCAGGCGATGCTCAAGCGTCTTGAAGACATAGTTGACGTTGGTGAATGTTTCGGTCGACGCGAGGAAGCGAACCTCAGTGCCTTTGCGGCCATTCGCCGGGCCGACGATTTCCAGAGGTTTCGTTGTGAAACCGCCTTCAAAGCGGGCGATATGTTCCTTGTCGTTGCGCCAGATGCGCAGTTCCAGCCATTCGGACAGGGCGTTCACAACCGAGACGCCGACGCCGTGCAGACCGCCGGATACCTTGTAGGAATTGCTGTCAAACTTACCACCAGCGTGCAGCTGGGTCATGATGACTTCAGCCGCTGAAACACCCTCTTCAGGATGCATGTCAGTGGGGATGCCGCGCCCGTTATCAGAAACGGAAACAGACCCATCTGCGTGCAGCGTTACAGAAACCGTATCACAGTGACCTGCCAGCGCCTCGTCGATGCCGTTGTCGACGACCTCGTACACCATGTGGTGCAGACCCGACCCATCGTCCGTGTCGCCGATATACATGCCCGGACGTTTTCGAACTGCTTCAAGGCCTTTGAGAACCTTGATGCTGTCTGCGCCGTATTCTTCAGGTGTCTGCTCGTTTTCAGCCATGTTTTGCGTCTTTTTATTGTTGCTTCGAAACTATAACTGGCGCCCGTGGAAATGTCAGTCCCGTGACGGTCGAATATGCGTTATTTTCAGGGTGTTTCGGGCGATTTCGAGGCCGGTGGCGCAAGGGGGCGGTATCTCGCGCAGGGACTGTGAAACTGGGCAGGGTTTCAGGCGTGAAACCATCCCTAACTCTTTGAAAAATTTGAAATCTGGATTTTTGTTAACCTTTTGACACCGAGGTTTCACACCGGCCGCACCAGCGCATCCTGCCTTAACTGGCGCTTTGACCCGACAGAACAGCAAGCGCAACTACGATCAAAAGGGACGCCGCCATGCCGAAATTGATCATGCGCTGGGTGCCTTCCGGCAGGCTGAGCCGTTTCAGCGATACACCGGCCCAAAGCCAGATGATGTGCACCGGAATCCAGATCGCATTGACGATAGCGAATTTGATTGCCGCCTCGATGAACAGGCTGTCCTGCCAGAACGGATAACCGGAAAATATCAGGTTGTTCACGGCATACGCTTTGGGGTTGATGAATTGCAGCATTATACCGCCCATCAGACCAGGGGCGGCTGTCGCTTCCAGAAACCCGATCTTGGTGCCAGAAAATGCGATCTTGCCGGCGAGGTAAAGAAAAAATACGACTGAGGCGAAGGTCAGGATTGTCCGCAGGCCGGGCGCAGACAACACGACCGCCGCCAGACCGGACACAACCAGCAATGCCACCAGGTTCGTCCCAAGGAATAGCCCGGTCAGAAACGTGGCGCCTGATCGCCACCCGAATCCGGCGCCAACGCCCGCGGTGGTCAGCACGCCCGGCCCGGGAGTGATCAGCATAAAGAAAACGGCGACGGCGAATTCTAACATTTTGGCAGTTCCTGGCGGTCAAATCGCCGGAGTTTGAGATTTCATGATCCACATTCGCAAACGTTGCGTCAGGGGTTGGAATTCCCCTCAAATGCAAAGAAAAAACGCCCAAAGTCAATCAGGTGACGTGGGGCTCACCGATCCTGTGAGGCCCATGTGTCCAGTGTGTTGAAACTGAAGTGGTCCCATCTTTTCGGACAGTTTTGTAGCGTTTTTAAGGTGTATCGGGTTTAAGTTTCATGCTGCTTTCTTGTCTTTCAAGCCCGCCCAATATGCGTCGTCCGGTGTTTGCCGATCAAGCGCGGAATGCGGGCGGTCTGAGTTATAGAAGGCCATCCATTTTTTGATGACGCGGCGCGACTGGAAGCCGTCGCTGATTTCCTCGAGATAGATGGCCTCCTGCTTCAGGCTGCGCCACAGCCGCTCGATGAAGATAACCTCCATTCGATTGAGCCGCGGGACGCTTTGGAAGTTCTGTTGATGGCGTAGATGGGCGCAATTCACGCAGCGATAATGAGAATGACAAAGCAATGCCCAAAGCCCGATATCTCTAATGGTGTGCCCCTATCAGGTGGTCCGGTTTGATTGTTAGTGCATCGTCGGCCTCTGGTCTATTGGAACGATGCTTTGCGGCGCAGGCAGGCGGTATCCCAATGCGCTGTGCGGCCTGATCGTGTTGTAATGAACCCGCCATTCTTCGATCAGGATTTGGGCCTCGCGCAGGCTATAGAACAGTTCACCATTGAGTGTTCGTCACGGAACCGGGCATTGAAGCTTTCACAGTATCCGTTCCGACAATCGCCCGGAATTTATCGCCCAGAAGGTGCGCGACTGGATCGCAGCGGCCGGGGCGAAAACAGCCTATATCGAGCCGGGATCACCCTGGGAGAACGGATACGGCGTCAGTCGTTTGTTTGCCAACCTTGGTCCTCCGCTTTCCTAACCATGGAGGCGGACCAGTTTAGTGGAGGAAGCTCAAGTCACCATAACGGGATTTTTCAAAAATAGAGCTTATCCCATGCTC
>CALKOT010000112.1 GCA_938092015.1 uncultured Paracoccaceae bacterium | reverse complement strand
ATGGTGGCTACACGATTGTCAAAGACTATGTTCGGGCCGACAAGCGCGGTTCACGGGAGATGTTTGTCCCTCTGAGCCATCCGCCGGGGCATGGTCAGGCCGACTTTGGCGAAGCCTTGGTTGTCATTGGCGGTATTGAGTGTTGAATGTCACTGAGAACTGACCCGGTATTGTCACCGAGATTTGACCCGCTCAGACATTATGCTTTCTTCGTCATGATGTGGTCAATACTGGTGGCTCCTTCCTCTTCTGTTTCGCAATCTCGGAGCTGGCTTTGAAGCGATAGCTGTCATTGCCGGTCTCCAGGATGTGGCATCTGTGGGTTAATCGATCGAGCAAGGCAGTGGTCATCTTGGCGTCACCAAAGACCGTTGCCCATTCGCTGAAGCTGAGGTTGGTTGTGATGATCACACTTGTGCGCTCGTAAAGCTTGCTGAGAAGATGGAACAGCAACGCACCACCTGATGAACTGAACGGCAGGTATCCGAGCTCGTCGAGGATCACGAGGTCTGTCTTCACCAGCGCCTCAGCGATCTTCCCAGCCTTTCCGAGGGCCTTTTCCTGCTCCAGCGCATTGACCAGTTCGACCGTGGAGAAGAAGCGAACACGTTTGCGGTGATGTTCGATTGTCTGGATGCCAAGGGCCGTCGCAACATGCGACTTACCCGTACCTGGTCCACCGATCAGGACGACATTCTCAGCTGCGTCCATAAACTCGCAGCGATGGAGTTGGCGCACGAGAGCTTCGTTGATCTCGCTGGCGACGAAGTCAAAGCCAGAGAGATCCTTGTACGCCGGGAAGCGTGCAGCCTTCATGTGGTAAGCAACTGAGCGCACCTCTCGCTCAGCCATTTCAGCCTTAAGCAACTGGGACAGCATGGGGACGGCTGCGTCGAATGCAAGCGCTCCCTGTTCGATCAGATCACCCACGGCTTGCGCCATGCCCGGCATCTTCAGGCTGCGCAACATGATGACGATGGCGGCGCCAGCAGAATCATGACGCATGACGCTTCCCTCCTTGCTGCAACCCGTCATAGCGGCTGACATTGGCCTCCGGTTCCTTGTTCAAGGCTAGGACTGAAGGTGGGGTCACATCGGGCTGGTTGATCGGAGTCCCGTCCACCAACCTGTGAAGCAGGTTCAGTATATGGGTTTTGGTCGGCACGCCTGCTTCCAGCGTCATCTCCACGGCACAGAACACATCCTGTTCATCATGGTGCAAGACCAGAGACAGGATATCGACCATCTTGCGGTCTCCGCCAGGCTTGCGCAACATAAGGCTCTGGAGCTTACGGAAGGCCTCCGGCATTTCCACGAAGGGTGCGCCGTTGCGCAATGCCCCTGGCTTGCGTTGGACCACCGCTAGGTAATGACGCCAGTCATAGATGACGCGCCCCGGCTGACGGTGCGACCGTTCGATGATGCGCGAATGTTTGCAGACCACCTGTCCCTCAGCGACGATCACTAGCCGTTCGGGGTAAATATGCAGGCTGACTGGGCGGTTCGCAAAGCTGGAAGGCACGCTGTATCGGTTCCGATCAAAGGTAATCAGACAAGTCGGGGACACCCGCTTGCTCAGTTCGACAAAACCATCGAATGCCGTGGGCAAAGGCATCAGTACCGGCTTCTCGGCCTCCCAGACGTCGGCAATGCTCCCGGGCAAGCTACCATGAGCTGTCTCCGACCACAGCACCGTGCAGCGGTCTTCCAGCCAGTTGTTCAGGGCCTCAAGGTTAGGAAAGTCAGGAGCGACCTGCCACAGACGATGGCGCGCGTCGCGGACGTTCTTCTCAACCTGGCCCTTCTCCCATCCGGCAGCCGGATTGCAGAACTCCGGCTCAAAGACATAGTGGCTCGTCATCGCCAGAAAGCGTGCGTTCACATCGCGCTGCTTACCTCGCCCAACACGATCAACGGCCGTCTTTATGTTGTCGTAGATGCCTCGTGCTGGGATTCCACAGAACACACGGAAGGCATGCCAATGGGCGTCGAACAGCATCTCATGCGTCTGCAGCAGATAGGCTCGCACCAGAAACGCACGGCTGTGCGACAGCTTGATATGAGCCACCTGAAGTTTGACGCGTTCGCCACCGACGTTGGCCCAGTCCTCGCTCCAGTCAAACTGGAACGCCTCGCCTGGTCGAAACACCAACGGCACGAACGTTCCTCTCCCAGTAGTTTGCTGTGCCTGCTGACGATCAGCTTTCCAGGCCCGCACAAAAGCCGCCACTCGTTCATACGATCCATCAAAGCCAAGCGTTACCAAATCGGCATGCATCTGCTTGGCCGTGCGTCGATCCTTCCGCGATTTGCGCTGCTCAGTCACCAGCCAGCCTGAAAGCTTCTCCACAAATGGATCCAACTTGCTTGGCCGCGTCGGAGTCCGAAAACTGGGCTCCACTATGTCAGCCCGCAGGTACTTCCTGATGGTGTTCCGTGATAACCCTGTCCGCCATGAAATCTCGCGAATGGGCATCTTGTCTCTTAGTGCCCATCGTCGAGTTACGCTCAAAAATCCCATGTCTATCACTCCAATAACACCCGACACATACGGTCAGGGGCAGGGTCGCACATGGGTCAGTTCTCAGTGACAATTCTGACCTCTAACGGGTCAGTTCTCGGTGACATTCAACAGGGAAATTGCTCTTTTTGCACGTAACGGCGGGCAGTTACTGGATGGCAAAGTGTTTGAGCTTGAATTTACGCCCAGCCCGAATGCTGCGGCTGATGCAACTGTGGCCAATGGTGGATTAGTCAGCATCTCACTGAGCGGCATTTCGATCGCAGTTGGTCAAGGCGATGGCAATCGACTGCTTGATGGTGGCTCCCTAGCAGCAACTTTTGAAATTCGGGATCGCATTGCGCCAGAAGCCGCCGATATGATTGAAGGATTGGCGGCCAGCCTGATAACCCGCGTCGAGGATTTGCCTGCAGATGGCACGCTGACACCTGGTGACCCCAGCCTTTTCACTGATAGCGGTGGTGCATTCGACCCTAACAACCTTGCTGGGATCGGTTTGCGTATCTCGTTGAACAGCCAAATTGATCAATCTACAGACGGTGACGCGTTGCGCCTTCGCGATGGCATCAACGCAATGACGATTGGCGTCGCAGGCGATGCGTCGGTATTGCGCGGCCTGAGGGATGCTCTAACGGCGAACGAAAGTTCCATGCCTTTATCCGGATTGACGGGAAGTCGATCAGCAGCGGGTTTTGCGGCCGAGTTAAGCGTAAATGTGCTGACAGACGCTGATCGCGCCGAAGGCGCCGCCGTATTTGAGCAAGGTGCTGCGAGTGCTTTGCGCCAAACGGAATTGGCGCAGACCGGCGTGGACACCGATCAAGAACTCTCAAGGCTTCTGCAAGTCGAGCAAGCCTATTCTGCGAATGCCCGCGTCGTTCAAGTCGTAGACGACCTATTCCAGCGCTTGCTGCAGATCTAGAAAAGGAAGCATTCCATGAACCTGTTAGGTGTTCCAGATTTGCTGACAAGTATTCAGACATCACGCTCGATTTCTAATGTCAGCCAAGACCTGGCGCGGGTCTCGCAGGAATTGTCGAGCGGCCTGAATTCAAACATCGTCGAAGCCAGTGGTGGCGACCCGGGCAAGCTTTACGCAATCGAACGCGAATTGCGCATGAATGAAGTACAGAAATTCTCAATTGCACAGGCGAAGGGCCGTTCAGGTGTCAGCCAGGCGGCGCTCGAACAGGTACAAAGCGCTGTAGGTGAGCTTGGCGCACCGCTATTGGCTTCGGTGACGCAAAATGACCGAAACGCGTCCAGCATTATCGCCAGCGGTGCGCACAGTGCATTTTCGCAGGTCATATCTTCACTAAACAGCCAATTTGGCGACAGATCGCTGTTCGCAGGTGCGGCTACGGATGGCCCGGCTCTTGCCAGCGCAGATGATATCTTATCGGATCTGGCTACAGAAATCGCGGGCGCTGCCGACGCGGGTGAAGTGCTAAATGCCGTTAACTCCTACTTCAGCGATCCGGCCGGGTTTCAGGCTACAGGATTTCTCGGATCGGGTCTGGATGCTTCAAACGTGGAACTAGACAATGGAGAAACGGTTACATTCGCCATACGGGCTGATGCCGCCGAAATACTTGAAACCTTGTCCGCGCTGACAATCGCCGTAATTGGGGCAGAAGGCGGCTTTGTTGGCGACACTGCGGATGAACGCCAATCACTGCTTGGCGAAGCAGGCAGACGCGCAATTTCTGCAAATGAACAGATCATCGAGTTAAAAGGCGAACTTGGTATAGCGGAAGAACGCTTTGATGAAGCCGCCGTGCGGATCGAAGCGGAAGAGGATCTTCTGCAACAAGCCCGCTCGTCAATTGCTGCGCGAGATCCATTTGAGGCTGCCGTAGAACTGTCTGCGATTGAAACGCAGGTGCAGGCGGTTTTCTCTATCACGGCGCGATTGTCAGGTCTGACGCTTACCAATTTGATCAGATGAGATGCTTCTATAAACTAATGCGGTCCGGACGTTTCTTGCTAATGATGCTGTCGTTTCTGCTTTTGCCCGTAGAAAATCTTTCGGCGGCAGGCGCAGATGTTCGCATCGAAGATCTTGTCGAGTTCGACGGCTTTCGTGGCAACGATCTGGTTGGGTATGGTCTGGTTGTTGGCTTACCCGCGACAGGCGACGGCTTACGCAACTCTCCTTTCACGGAAGAGGCGCTTTCAAACCTGCTTGAGCGCCTTGGCATAAACGTCACTGGCGAACGGTTTCGACCAAAGAACGTCGCCGCTGCTTTAGTGACAGCGAAATTGCCACCCTTCGC
>CALKOT010000111.1 GCA_938092015.1 uncultured Paracoccaceae bacterium | reverse complement strand
GTGCGATGCGCACAGCATCCTTGCGGAATTCCTCCGTACGTTTCAGTCCCATAGTCCGTCTCCTTTGGTGCAATAAATGCTATCAAAGGGGCGGCATCAAACCGCAACAGGTCCATTCCAGATGAAGGGGAAGACGCATAGCTGCGCGATGCACCAACGGCTGCAATGTGCCGATCACGATGATCAAACTGCGATCGGATCTCCTGATGTACTTTCTTGGCCTGAGATTAACGGCAAGGTATCCTACAAACTTGACTGGCTGGCACCTGCTAATGGTTTTGCCGAACGTAACGCCTCAAGTGCCAAAGATCGGTCCAGATTTCTGTTCTTGTTAAAGCCGCTTAGCTAAGCTCGGCGCCACCAGAACCAGGACCAGGGCGCAAAAAATTAAGGCCAGCGCAGCAATATCTGCCGAACCTACCGGTTCACCCAGAATCAGTGCGCTTGAAAAGACGCCGACTACGGGCACCGCTAATGTGCCAATTGAGGCGATTGCAGCTGGAAAAATTCGGACAACAGTGAAAAAGGCCCACTGGCAATAGATCATTGGAAAGACGAACAAATACGCCAGCGCGCCAATCGCCCGCCAGCTCAGCTGGCTGAGGTCTGGCGCAGGTTCAAGCGATACGGCGAACCCTGTTATGACCAGTGCGCCGATTGCCAGCTGCCAGCCAATTGCCGACGCGACCGGCAGATCCCAGTTGAACTTTTTGAATAGAACCGTTCCCATCGCCCAGCTGAGAGACGCGCCCAGCATGAAGATCGCCCCAAGCGGCGCGGCGCCGAGCGCGGCAAGATCAGGACCGATCAGAACACAAAGGCCCGCAACACCAAGGGTGAGACCGATAACTTTCCAGATGGTGATCTTCTCACCAAGAAGAACCGCTGCAAGAAGCGCCGCCCATACCGGCATGGTGAACGCGATGATAGAGGCGCGGCCCGCCGCCATTAGCGACACGCCATAGGCCGTCAGTATGTGCCAGCCAAGAATGTTAAAGACAGTGCAAATCAGCAGAGGGCCAAATTCTGCACGTGTAGGACGCACCCGAAGCCCAGAGATCAAAGCAATTAGAAGCAGACCCAACGCGCCAACGCCAACACTTAGCGAGCGAAACCACCACACGGGCAGCTCTTCCAGTGCGATCTTCATGCCCGGCCAGTTCAGCCCCCAGAACAGGCCAAGTGATGCGAGCATCAGATAGCCCATCAGTCGAGACGAAACTTTGGGGAATGATTGCATTCAGGTGCATGCCTTATAGAAAGCAGATTGCTGGGCGCACGGGCCATATCTGCCCGGGCGGCCAGAGGCAAGCGCGCTTTATAGCGGCTTTGAGAATGAAATGACCGATGCGGATGCTTGTTGAGGTAGCCAGCCAGCGATGGCCCGAACTCACCTAACCCAGATCAATCAGGTCGGCGATAGAATGTGAATTTTGCGGTCAGCCAGCATGTCCTTTGTGCTGGCGGCGTAAGCCTTCATGTGCGCTGATCGGGCATGCGCGCCGAGCGCCTCCATGCTGGACCATCTTTCGATGACTACGAAGGTGTCAGAACCAAAAGGGGTCTGGACCGGCCCTGCGTTTTCTGTATCGACAGTTGCCTCGTAGGCGATGCACCCTTCTTCAGCAAGCACAGCAGGAACATTTGCGTTGAATAATGCCAGGACGTCTGCGCGTAGACCCGGTTTGGTTCTAATCACGGCGACAATATGGACTAGGGACATGATGACTTCCTGAGTGAAGGGAATTGGAACTCACGAAAAATAGCGCCTAAGCTGAGGAGCAGCAACACCGAGGGTCGCCTTAGCAGGCGCCTATCGTCGGGTTTGGAGGTCGAACAATGTACAGCCTTCCTGATCGCCGTCGATGGCCAGTCGCCAGAAAGCAACTTCGAGGAACTTTTAATTGGAACCAGATGCTCCTGCCATAGACTCGTACGATAAAAAGAAGGCGCTCTCAGCCGCGACGACCTCCCACACGCCCCCTGCTCCCTGCGAGGGCAGGGCGGACTTGGCGAAGGATCGAAAGTCCGAAGGGCGACCATCAGGGGCCGGGTTCAGCCCGTCGTTCGTTGGGTACCAAGTGATTGATCCAGACCACTAGTCATGCTGCCCGTCACCGATAAACGGGAAAGTCCTTTGGTAGGTGGAAAGCTGTATCTGGAAAAAGCTGAAGCAAGCGTCAAGGCCAACCAGCAAACCAAAGTCATCGTAACCATTATGCGTATGCGGAACCTTGCTAATGCTTCCATTTCCTCAACCTCCAGTTTGGCCAGCACCAAAGCGGTGCTACTGAAAAACTAAGAAAGCTGCGTAGCACTTCAACGCTTCCATCGTTCAGGGCGTGTAAGGCTGCACGAGCGGAGTGTAGAGGTGCACAGATTACGCCGCAAAGCCGAGTGGCAATCGCCCTCAGCGCCCACGTCGCATTCCCTTAGGTCACATATGGAAGCGCGGCCCTAGCGCTTTATTTTGATCATCGCTGACTGTTGCTCAGTAGCGACGCGGGTTTAGCCATCCCAAGCTGCCTCGCCTGCGTCGCTTTTTTCCTAGGGTGGAAATTCTCGCTACGATCTGGCGCAAGTCCTTTAAGGTATCCTTGCCGCCAACGACGTCGGGTGTAGATAACTGGGGACCAGTCCGCCCCAGTTAGGGCTTTCCGTCCTTCCTAGGCTCGCCCAATTCCTGCGCCGCGTCGCGTCACAATAAACTCGGTGGGTTCCTGGCCATTCATCAATATCCCATCCGATAAGCGCCTCCAGCGTTCCGCCCAAGGCTTGTGGCTGCTTCTCACCTTTCTGCAAACGAATATCTGTCATAATCATGGTGTCCGTCACTGAGATTTCTGATTGAATGACGGTGCCACACTATGTAGCGTTTCTGTCGCAGTCTGTCGGTGTTGTAAGTGTTTAATGGGCGCGCAACGTAATCTTGGATATCAAAAGGATCACTCGTCTCCATGCGGGATTGCTAGCTACTTCATGTCTGTTGGCAGCAGGCGAAGTCGCCGCTGCAGAACCAGAGGGCCTGTTCCATATCACAGAAGTCAGGCCTGTCATTGCCTCTGGGGCTGCGACGCGCTGGTTTGACGGTTCAGCTGATGGCGGCCGCATCGCCGCGTTTATGAGTGAAGCAGTCGGCGCCGGCGCGGTCACTAAAGGGAGCGCGGCCCCTGATGCTAGAAGTGCATGTCCACCGATTTCTGCCTGTACGCCCCGAAAATTCAAGCGCTTTTGGCCCAAATCATAAAATTCGTGCGGACTATGTGCTCATCGACGGCGCGACGGCCATCGTGCTGAACAAAAGCCCGCAGATCCTCGACCTCTTCGCCATATGGCTACAGTCGACTGAGACAATACGTGGCCCCGATGGCAAGGCACCGCAGCGAAGGCTCGCCAAGCATATCGCGCTGATGAGCGAAGTCTGGGGTCTTGGTCTAAGCTGTGACGACATCAGCTGTGATGCAAATGTAGGATTGACAGCCGCGGAGCAGGAACTGACGGCGAAGGTCGAGAGAAACGACGCGATCGTTCTTGAACCGGTCCTGACCGAAACCCGCCCGGCCGCCGCAGCGGTCAACACCGTCGCCCCGTCTGCATCGGCCAGTTCGGCGAAGCTCGCTGCGGCAACGAGGCGGGCCGCGGCATCGTCCACCTCAGCGCCCAAGCTTGTTCTGGATGTAGGCGACCTCGCTCCGCTTCCAGAGGCGACGTCCAGGACCGCCTTTCAACCACCCGTGGGTGGGCAGGCTCAATCGACCTTTGTTGTCGACCTGTCAGGGGCTATTTTGGCGGAGGACTAGGGTGCCACCGCACTGCTAGTCGAGCTTGAGGAGTGCTGAGGCTCGTCCCGGTAATCGCACAGGTGCAGGATCATGATGCGGCTCTCCGCTGCTGCTGCTCATGGGCTTCGGGCGGCTCCAGTGGCGGCGCTGCAGGATTTCCCACCCCTGCGTCTGACAGCCACCCACAACTCATTTGAGGATGCGCTGAGAGGCTCTGCAAGGCCCGCCAGAGCCTACAGCGCCTTGGCTTTGCGCTATGCTGCTGAACGTGCTTAAAAAGGCCTTCCAGACGTTCCAGCTTTCGCCGCTGAATTGATCGCCAAACAGGTTCTCATCGTTCATCGCGTCAATGATGTTCGTTAGGTGCTTTCCCACCTCGCCTTGGAAGGGGACAGCGCAGGAAGCGAACCACCCCTTTTTATGGGGTTTGGTTAATTGATTTTGATGAATTCCTGACGCTTGTCAGGGGCGTCCTATTTCCGCTCTAGGCTTTGCGCGGCGCAGAGGGTTTCCCCGGGGGGGGGTGATTTTCCTTGTCTGGGACTTTGCCTGACCTGCCCCATACTAAGGTATGGGGGCAGTCAGATAGAGAAAAGCTTGGGTGGCAGACAGACAAGATCTGACAAGAATCAGAAAAATTAAGCCTTTGATTTATATTATTATTTTGTCTCTTACCTGTCTTTTTCTGGTTTTTGTCTGGTTTTTTGTCTGTCTGAAACGCTGTCTGACGGGACTTCGGCCAGACAAGATTTCCGACAATACTTTTTTGCATTTCAAGCCTCCTCAGAAGCCTGTTTCAGCACTGCAATCCCTTCCTGAGAGACGACCCATTTTCGCCCGTTCTTGAATATCCACTTCAGCACTTTTAGTTGCTTGATGCAGCTTTCAATCCGGTTAACCTTCACGCTTCGCTTACCGTCGACTTACACATGATCCGCAATTGCCCTCATCGACTTGCCGTCGGCGATCAGCTTGAGAACCTGATTTTCGACTTTCTCGGCCTGCTCGATGGCCTTGCCGATTTCGCTATCCATCATCGGGCGAGCCAAGACGGTCGGCATGTGCCTGCCCTTGCCGTCTAGAAGCTTGTCGGTGGTGTACTCGGACAATTCGAAAAACCACGGCTTCCATGGTGCGCCCCTGAATTTTCCCTGCCAATGGACTTTCACTTCGCCGTCGCTGTTCCACGCGGACAAATTCCCATCGACGGCGTTCAGCAGGCCTAGCTTACCGATGTCATCGGCCGCATCGCTGATCACAAGATCAATCGAATAAACGAGCTGTTGCCTTGGCGTTACGCTGCTACCGCAGCGTAACAGGAAGGGTTACGTTCCCGCCAGCGCGGTCAAACCAGACGCTCACTACCAAGACCACGTGATGCGCCACTTTGGCGCCCCCCCCCGATGAATAGGCCGCTTTGGAAAAGGCCTGCGCAAACGAAGGAGTGATCTGATGACCGAAGCTTTGACCTATCACGAAGGCAACGACCCTGACTGGTTCGACGCCCAGTATAACCTGCGCGCCGCTCGCCCCGATTATGAAGAAGCGATCATCCCTGGGTGGCTGGAGGGGAGCCAAAATGCCCGCGACACGCTGGAGTGCAGGCTGGATATCCGTTGCGGTGAGGGCGAGAAGCAAAAGCTGGATGTGTTCCGCTGCGGGGATGCCAATGCCCCCACATTGATCTGGATCCACGGCGGCTATTGGCAGCGCGGTGACAAATCGATCTATAGCTTTTTGGCGACACCTTTCGTGCAAAAGGGCGTTAACGTGGTGGTGGTGGGCTACGACCTCTGCCCTGCCGTCAGCATGACCCGCCTGACGGAAGAGTTGCGTGAGGCGATGGCGTTCATCTGGCATGAGGCCGCGACGCTCGGCATCAACCGCGACCGGATCACCGTGATGGGCCATTCCGCAGGGGGACACCTGACTGAGATGATGATGGCCACAGATTGGCCTGCGCGGGACGTAGCGCTGCCAGCGGACATGATCAAGGCAGGCATCCCTGTCTCACCCCTCAGCTATCTTGAGCCTGTGCGCCTGACGCTGGCCCTGAATGAGAACCTGCGGATGGACGTGCCCGAGGCTGACGCACTGAGCCCGATGACCAACCATCCCCCCATGACAGATGCGCCGCAGCTGGTGGTTGTCGGCGGTGCCGAAACGGATGAGTTTCACCGCCAGACTCAGATGTATGTCGACAAATACGCCAGCGCTGCGCGGGCCGTGGACATGTATGTTGTGCCCGGCGTCGATCACTTTGATGAGCTCAACGTGCTGGCAGATCCCACCAGCCCATTCTTTGCCAAAACCTGTGCCATTCTTGGCCTGTAAAGGAACCCGATGTGACCAAATTGACAAGTGAGCTGTTGGATGCCGTGGGCGATGCCTTCAACGCCAATGATATTGACGCGGTGATGCAGTACTTTGCCCCCGACGCGACCTTTGATCATGCCATTGGGCCGGATGCTCATGGTGTGCGGTTTGAGGGCGCGGATGTGATCCGAGGCGTGTTTGCCGGGCTCTTCGACAAGGTCGAAAACGTGCACTGGGAAACGCTGGATTGCGCGGTAACCGAGAACAAAGCCTATTGCGAGTACCGACGCACAGCGCGGCACAAGGACGGCACGACAGAAGAATATCTGAGTGTCGATATCCTGACCTACGAAGATGGCCTAATCGTGCACAAAGACACCTACTACAAGCAACGCACTTAAATGGTTCGCTGTAGGTCCTTGGTATCGCTAAATGACTTGCTGCACCCAGTTCCGACATTCGTGCGCGCTGCGGCCTCAGCAGACGCTCACGGTGCTTGTTCAGGCGGTGCGGTTGAAAGCATGGAAGCGAACCCCCGATTTTTACAGAATTTGGGGTAATTGATTTCCTGGAACTCCTGACACTCGTCAGGCATTCCACCGTCATTGCTGGTGTATGTGTTCGGCCTCACCGCCAGTGTGGAAAAATCCGTCATATGCGTCATCGGACCATGACGCTTTTTCAGGCCATACGTCACCAATGCGTCACCGATCCGTCACTGAATTCGAAGGTTTTCTTACAAAAGTGACGGATGGTGACGCATATGACGGATAAAAGCCAATTGTCATGACAGTCCTGAGAGACACATAGTTTTTGGGAAATCAGAGAAAAAAGCGTAATAAAGTATATGTTTGGGGGGGAAACCCTAATAGGGTCAAAAAATGCGTCACATGCGTCACCTCCCCAAAACCGGTGGCTCGCCAAAGCCGCCGTCAATGACGCGCAAGCCAGTCACATATCGCGCCTTTTTATCCCGCTCACTTCCAAAACCAAAGCGGGTTAACCGATCACGCAGCCCCTTTTGGCTCATCGTTTTGGCGATACCGTTTTCGTTGGCCCAGTCTTTGTAAGCGAAATACACAACCGCAGTCGCTGATCGCGCACCGGCATCACGGCTGCAGGCGTCATCGACAAACTGCGCCACCTGATCCGCTTCGAGCCGCCATTCCTTTTTGGCTTCCTCCGACGACGCGGTGGCTGTGAAGCAGTTGGTAAGAGCGCGCTCGCAAGCATCTAGTGCCATATTTCAAATGCCGGGCAGTTCCGCCAGAAGCACGTCCTTCAGGTTCGGGTCCTGCTCCTCATTTGTAAAGGTTCTGTTGAACTGAACGATCGTGGCGCGTCTGAACAACGCCTCGGAAAAATCCCGCGTGTGCGGCATGTGGTTTGTGCCGAACCAGCATATCGCGAAGGGTCGCCTGATGAACGGGTCTTTGAACTTATGTTCAACCGTCGCCGGTTCTCCAGATGTGATCGCCTTCAATTCAGCATCCGCAATGACCTCGCCCTGCTTCAATTCTGTGACGATGTTCGCCAGCTTTTGGTGCAGGTGAGCGCGCTGGAATTTATTCTCAAAGTTGGCGGGCTGAACACCTGCAACATTTGATGCGCCCAGCAGGCCCTCCAGAACGGCCAGCAGCACGCTCTTGCCGTTCGCACCCGGTCCTATCAGCATAATTAAACGTTCGTGCCGGGCGTGGCTCATCAGCGTGTAACCCATCATCTCAAGAACAGATTTCTTCTTCTGATCCTTGTCGCGGTCATCGCGAAAGATCTCTTCCAAGAACGTCTCAAACCGTGGCGCGCTAGCAGCGCAGTCGTACGTCACTGGGATTTGCGTTGTGCGGTAGTGTTCTCGGCAATGTGAACCGCCCCGGGTTTCCCGGAGAGCTTTTGGTTCAAAAGTCAGGCGGCTTTAGCATGTAGGTTCATGTCTTCATAGAAGGCTTCCTCTGCTTGGTTGGGGCTGAGATATCCGATGGCGCTATGCAGGCGCTCGCCGTT
>CALKOT010000110.1 GCA_938092015.1 uncultured Paracoccaceae bacterium | reverse complement strand
GTCATAGGCGCCGAGTTCCAGCTGCTTGACGACCTCATAGCCTGACAGGCCAAGCTCGGTGTAGGGCTTAGCATTTGCGGTGATTTTACCGCCAGATGCGGCAGGCAGCACGTCGTTCCACATGCGGCTCTCATGCTCTTTCCAGTTAAAGAGATTGCCCCAAGTGCCGACGACCAGAAATTCCTTTTCGTCGATATCCGCCATCGCAGTAGCTGACAGCGCCAGCGACGCGGTCACAGCCGCGCCAATCGCAAGTTTCTTCATCAATTCGTTCTCCGTTGGTTCGACGATCATGCGCCGCCTGGGTGCGTACGATGGCCGAAGACGCTCGGGAAGGGAACCCAAATCGCGATTAATAGTTGCGAATGCGCGCTATTGTGCGCAATCTGAGGCTGAACATTAGGGACCACCGCCATGACCCAGATCGATTATGACAGCCTTCGCACCCTGCCGATGGGCGACATTCGCCAGCACATCCGATCCGGCGCTTATCAGGGCCATACCGCTGGGTTTGCACCTGGCAATCTACAGGCCAACCTCGCAGTTCTGGGTGAAGAACATTCGAAGGACTTCCACGAGTTTTGCCTCGCCAACTCCCAGCCCTGCCCGCTGGTAGGCGTTTCTGGCCGAGGCGATCCGATGATGCGTGATCTCGGCGATATCGACATTCGCACTGATATTCCCAGCTACAACATCTATCGCCATGCGGTGCTGGAGGGGGCGGTGACCGACATCACCAACCTCTGGGCCGACGATATGGTCGCTTTCGCGCTTGGCTGCTCATACACGTTCGAACAGGCTCTGCTGGATGCGGGCATTCGCATCAAACATATTGAGCACAATGAAACTGTGCCGATGTTCGCCACCAATATCGCCCTGACGCCGGTTGGACCTTTTTCCGGCGGCATGGTCGTATCCATGCGCCCGGTTCCGCGTGATCAGGTTGATCTGGCCGTTGAGGTGACCGCCGCCTACCCCCACGCCCATGGCGCCCCGGTACACATTGGCGATCCAGCGAAGATTGGCGTGCGAGACATCAATCAGCCCGACTGGGGCGATCCCGGACGTTTCGCGGACGGAGATGTCCCGGTGTTCTGGGCCTGCGGCGTCACCCCGCAAAACGTGCTGCAAAAGGCGGCGCCACCGCTTTGCATCACGCACACACCTGGGCGGATGCTGGTAACTGACCTGACGGACGCACAAGCAAGGCAACGAGGCGTCGCAAAGGCAGCGTAAGTCCGGGAAGGCTGCCTTATCCTGCTTGTTGAGACGCGGCTTTTGTTTTGGACAGGCGCACAGCAAAGGCGACCAGAAATATCGCTGTCAGGATCAGGATCGTCGTCGGCGCAGGGGCGCTATCAAGGAAAAAGCTCAGATACGCACCCAGTAGCATTGAGGCCATGCAAACGACGACCGAAACAAACAGCATCGCTTTGAATTGACGAACCACCAGAAAAGCGATCGCGCCCGGGGCGATGAGCAGGCCGATGGCCAGGATCAGACCGGCGGCGTTCAAAGTCGCAACAATCGTCAAAGAAAGCGCCACAAGCAGGCCATAGTGCAGCACATTGACGGCTAAACCAGAGGCCCTGGCCTGTGCCGGGTCGAAGCTGTGCAGCAAAAGATCGCGCCATTTCATCAGCAGACCTGCGGATACGACTAACGAGATCACGCCAGCGGTCCACAGCTCAGCCGCATCGACGCCCAGCATGTTTCCAAACAAGATGTGATCAAGGTGAGCATTGGTGTCGATCGCAACATACATCACGATGCCGACGCCAAACATGCCCGAAAAGACGACGCCCGTGACGGTGTCCTGCTTCACCCGGCTGTTGTCGGCCAGAAACCCTGTCGCCGTAGCGCAAAGCATGCCTGCGATAAACGCGCCCAGGATTAGGGGCGCACCAACGATGTATGCCAGCACAATGCCGGGCAGCACTGCATGGCTGACCGCATCACCCATCAACGCCCAGCCTTTGAGCACCAGAAAGCAGCTCAGCAGGGCCGTCGGCACCGATACGATCATCGAAATGTAGAAGGCGTTCAGCATGAAGGGAAACTGGAAGGGAAACAGAAGCTCTTCAATCATGACGCACCCTCCCCTGCCCGATGCAATTGCATCGCCGCGGCTGCTTTGCGTTTGGACGCCAGAAAGCCGTGCTTGGGCGCGAATACGAACGCCATCAGGAAGATCAGTGTTTGCAAGGTAACAATCACCCCGCCGGTTGCGCCGTCCAGAAAATAGCTGGCGTAAGCGCCAACAAAGCTGGTGATTGAGCCAATGGCGACGGATGTTGCGATCAATCGTGGAAAGCGGTCGCACAACAGGTAGGCTGTCGCACCGGGCGTGACGACCATCGCGATGACCAGAAACGCGCCGACAGTTTGCATCGCTGCGACGACAGAGGCGGACAAAAGCACAAAGAACAACGCTTTGATGATTTGCGGGTTCAGACCGACCGACCGCGCATGGCTTTCATCAAAGAAGGTCACCATGATGTCCTTCCACTTCAGCAAAAGGATCGTCAGCGAGACGAAGCCGATGATCGCAAGTTGCAGCGTATCTTCAGGCGTGATCGCCAGAATATTGCCCATGGTGATTGTTTGTACACTGACCGATATCGGGTTCAACGAGACGATGAAGAGGCCTAGGCCGAAGAAGGACGTGAAGATTAGTCCGATGATCACATCGACTTTCAGGCCAGATCGTTCGGAAAGAAACAACATCGACGCCGCCGCCAGGCCACCCGCCACGAATGCCCCCAAAGCAAATGGCAGGCCCAACATATAGGCCCCTGCCACACCGGGCACGACAGAATGCGAAAGCGCATCGCCGATCAGGGACCAGCCCTTGAGCATCAGAAAGGCCGACAGGAAAGCGCAGACGCCACCGACCAGAGCAGACACCCACATCGCATTGGTCATGTAATTGTAGCCGAACGGCTCAGCTAGCAGGTCGATCACTCAGCGACCTCTTTCGATTCCGGCACCTTGGTTTGCGTGCGTTCCCCGTACTGCACAAATGGACGCTCATCATCGGTCAGGATCGTCACCTGACGCTCATCGCCATCGTCGTGCAGCGCGTCGCCGCCAAGCGTAAAGTGCCGAAGCACGCCACCAAAGGCCAGTTCCAGATTTTCCCGCGTGAATACAGTGTCTGTCGGTCCATGCCCCAGCACCGTCCCCTTCACCAAAACTGTCCGGTCGCAAAATTCCGGGACCGAGCCAAGGTTGTGCGTCGATACCAGCATCACCCGCCCCTCATCGCGCATCTCACGCAGCAGGTTGACGATCTGATCTTCGGTTTTCACATCGACGCCAGTAAACGGCTCATCCAACAAGATGACCTGACCGTCTTGCGCTAACGCTCGCGCCAGAAAAACACGTTTGCGCTGACCACCTGACAACTCCCCAATCTGACGGTGGCGAAACTCAGACATGCCGACCCGCTCTAACGCCTGATCAACGGCGGCGCGGTCCTTGGCAGAGGCAATGCGCAGAAAGCCCATGTGGCCGTAACGCCCCATCATCACGACGTCTTCGACCAGCACGGGGAAGGCCCAGTCAACTTCTTCCGACTGGGGAACATACGCGACAAGATTGTCTTTCAGCGCCTCTTTTACCGGCTTGCCGAGCAGGCGGATTTCGCCCTTCGCAGCCGGCACAAACCCCATGATCGCTTTGAAGAGTGTCGATTTCCCAGCCCCGTTAACGCCAACGAGGGCCGTCACCGACCCCCGAGGCACTTCGAAGCTTGCGTCCCACAACGCTGTGTGACCGTTGCGATAGGTCACTGTTACGTCAGTGGCTGAGATACCGGCGGTCGTCGCCGCGATATCCTGGCTGGGCGCGTTCATAGACTATTGGTCCTTTGTTAGGGCGTCGACGATGGTTTGTGACGTAACAGTTAACAGTTCGAGGTATGTCGGCACGGGGCCATCAGCGGCGCTGAGGCTATCGACATACAATACACCCCCATATGCGGCGCCAGTTTCACGCGCGACTTGTTTGGCCGGCGCGTCACTGACCGTGCTTTCGCAAAAGACCGCCTCGATATCATTGTCCCGCACGCCATCGATCACTTTGCGAACCTGTTGCGGCGTCCCCACCTGATCGGCGTTCATTGGCCAGAGATACAGCTCTTTCAGGCCAAAATCGCGCGCAAGATAGGAAAATGCACCCTCACACGTCACCAGCCAACGCTTGTCTTCCGGCACATCGGCCAGCGCAGTGCGAAGCGGCTCAATCGTTTCACGCATCTGCGCTGAGTACGCCTCTGCGTTCGCGCGATAGATCGCAGCGTTCTCCGGGTCCTCAGACGACATCGCTGCTTCGATATTGCTGATATAGATCAGCGCGTTATCAAGACCCATCCAGGCATGTGGGTTCGGCAGGCCTTCGTAAGATCCTTCCGCGATTGAGATCGGTTCAATACCATCGGTCAGGATCGCAGAAGGCACATCGCGCAGATTGCCAAGGAATTGCTCAAACCACAGTTCCAGATTCATGCCGTTCCACAGTATCAGGTCCGCATCGCTGGCGCGCACGATGTCGCGCGGCGTAGGTTGATAACCATGGATTTCGGCGCCCGGTTTCGTCACGGACACAACTTCTGCCGCGTCACCAGCCACATTGCGTGCCATGTCCGCGAGAACGGTGAATGTCGTAACAACTTTCATTCTTTCGGCGGCGACGGGCGCAGCCAAGGCGAACGCGAAAACGGCGGACAGGACTGATCGGGCAAGCAATAACCGCATCTAAATCTCCAATTGCGAGGTGCGTCGCTAAACCAGTTAATGCGAACCGTTCTCAACAACAAGCTACTTTAGAATGATTCTCAAATATTCTTGCGAATGCGTCTCATCTTCGTGTAGTTGTTGCGAATGGCCCCAAATACAGCTGATCAAATCATCGACGAAACCATCCGCAACTCCGGCTTGCGGGTCACTCGACAGCGTCGGGCGATCTATCGCGTGTTGTCGGATGCAGAAGACCACCCGGATGCGCCAGAGGTTCACAAACGCGCGCAAGCTTCTGACTTAAAGGTATCTTTGGCTACCACCTACCGAACATTGGCGGAACTTGCTGACAAAGGCGTCGTCACCCGCCTGACGCTGGAGGGGGAACCTACCAGGTTTGAAACCAGCGACGCCCCCCATCACGACCACATCATCGATCTGGAATCTGGTGAGGTTGTCGAATTTTTGTCACCCGAGATCGAAGAGCTGCAACGACAGGTCGCCCGCCAACATGGGTACGAGATCGTCTTTCATCGGCTGCAATTGTACTGCCGCAAGAAGACCTGATCAGCCCGTCCAACTACGCCGCGACGCGGGCCAGCGCGCACTGGCTCCACAAGGCGCTCAACGCCCCAACCAGATGCTCTATATCAGCATCCGTGTGCACCGGCCCGGGGGTAAAGCGCAAACGCTCCGTCCCTTTCGGCACGGTCGGATAGTTGATCGGCTGCACGTAAATCCCATGCTCATCCATCAGAATGTCCGCGATCATCCGGCATTTCACCGGGTCGTTGATCATAACGGGAATGATGTGGCTGGGGTTCGGCAAATGCGGGATGCCTTCACGATCCAGCGCGGCGCGCAGTTTTGCAACCTGACGGTCCTGCGCAGCCCGTTCAACCGCTGACTGCTTCAAGTGTTTGATGGAGGTCGTCGCTGCAGCAGCAACCGCTGGGGGTAGCGCCGTGGTAAAAATGAAGCCCGAGGAAAACGAGCGCAGGAAATCACACATCGCCGCTGACCCGGTGACATATCCGCCAACCACGCCGAACGCCTTGCCGAGTGTGCCTTCGATCAGCGTCACCCGTTCCATCAGGCCCTCACGTTCCGCAACGCCGCCGCCGCGTGGGCCGTACATACCGACAGCATGCACTTCGTCCAGATAGGTCATAGCGCCGTGCTTGTCGGCGACGTCGCAGATTTCCTTGATCGGGGCGATATCGCCATCCATCGAATAGACGCTTTCGAACGCGACGATCTTCGCTTGATCCGGGCCGCATTCGGAAAGCGCGCGATTCAGATCTTCAGGATCGTTATGCTTCCAGATCTTCTTTGCAGCTTTCGAATGGCGAATGCCTTCGATCATCGAGGCATGGTTCAGGCTGTCCGAGAGGATCACCGCATTCGGCAGTCGAGCGCCCAGCGTCGAAAGCGACGCCCAGTTGGATACATAGCCAGACGTGAACAGCAGGGCGTCTTCCTTGCCATGTAGATCTGCCAGTTCCTGCTCTAGCAACAAATGGTAATGGTTGGTGCCAGAGATGTTGCGCGTGCCCCCTGCCCCGGCGCCGCACGCATCAACCGCGTCTTTCATCGCCGCGACGACGTCAGGATGTTGGCCCATGCCGAGATAGTCGTTTGAGCACCAGATGGTCACGTCCCGCTCACCGCCGTCATGACGGTTTTTGGCTTTGGGAAAGGATCCGGTTCTACGTTCCAGGTTAGCAAAAATGCGGTAGTTGCCTTCCGCTTTCAAAGCTTCCAGCTGTTCCTTGAACGTCGCTTCAAAGTCCATCAGTAAGTCCCCTAGGTGCTACGCCTTTAAGGTGATCATACTGGCGCAAAAAATCAACGCCAGATCACCTGATGCGACAGTGTGAACATAAGCATACCTCAGCGTTTCCGGGCAAGCATCCTCACCCCGCCGCCGCGTCACAACCCTGCGAGGCGGTGCTTTAGACTTGAAGTAGTTGCGCATCTACGCCGCCCTCTCTACCCATAGAGGATCAGCGTTGAGGAGGCGTCATGAAGATCTGGTATCAGTCCTATGTCGACTACGAAAACGGGGCCGCTTATTGGGATGCGCTAAAGGCCCATCTGGACGACATCGTGGATGAAGGAACCGAGGTTCACATCAAGGGCATCACCCCTTTCGACAGCTACGCCCACCCAGTCGTCGAATGGCGCTGCGCCCGTGAAATGATGGCGCAGGCCGTGCAGGCGGAACGCGAAGGTTATGACGCCTTCATCGTCGGCCACTTTCAGGACAGCGGTCTTTACGAAGTACGATCCATGGTCGACATCCCAGTCATCGCCTTGGGTGAGGCGTCAATGCTGCACGCCTGCCAACTGGGGCAGCACATTGGCCTGATCACGATTAACCCTCGTTTCGTGGCTGGCCACAAGCACCAGATTCGCAAGTACGGGCTTGAGCAGCGCGTGACCGGCGTGCACGGCATGACCTTTGAACCAGGTCAGATCCTTTCCGCCATCGGCGATGAAACACGCCTGCATGAGGTCGCCGCGCTGTTCGAGGAACAGGCCAAGCCGCTGGTCGCTGATGGCGTCGACATCCTGATCCCGGCAGGCGGCATCCCAATGTTGCTGTTTTCTCAAATCCATGACCACCGGGTTGGCGATGCGCCCGTGATCAACGGGATTCCAATAGCGGTGAAATCGGCTGAGATGGCGGTAAAGCTGCGTCAGCTGACCGGCCTCGGCGTCTCACGCACGTCCGACTTTGTGAAAGCGCCGCCTGAAGTTATCGAAGAATTTCTCAATCATCCAAAGGGGCTGTAACGCCATGGAAATAGCAGTTCTTGGCGGCGGCAACGGATCCCTCGCGGCGGCAGTGGATTTGACTGAACAAGGCCATGCAATACGCCTTTGGCGACGCAATCAGGCCGTCGCAGCGTCGACACCCAATCCCATTACGCTGAAGGATCATACCGGCGCGCGGCCCGTCACCATCAGCCTAATTACCAGCGACATCGCTGAGGCGCTGAAAGGCGCGGACCTGATCGTCTCGCCCGCTCCGGCCACAGCACATGAAGACATCGCCGCCACTCTCGCGCCGCACCTCACTGCCGGTCAGGTCGTATTCCTGCCGCCAGGCACGTTCGGGACCTACATGATGGCAAGGGCGATGAAGGACGAGGACAACACTGCTGACGTGTCTTTCGCTGAAACAGGCACCCTGCCCTGGCTGACCCGCAAACATGGCGATGACACGATCGCCATCACCACCCGTGCCACGCGCCTGCCGACGGGCGTGTTGCCACTAAAGAACAAAAACCACGCCCTCAGTGTCATCCGTCAGGCCTTCCCCTCAGTCGAGGACACCGGCTGTGCCCTATCCGGCGCCCTGATGAACGCAGGGCCGATTATCCATCCGCCCCTCATCCTGATGAACGCGGGCCCCATCGAGCATTTTGACCACTGGGACATCCACAACGAGGGCACCCAACCCGCCATCCGGCGCGTGACAACTGCGCTGGACGCTGAGCGCATGGCCGTTCGGGAAGCGCTGGGATACGGAGCACCGCATTTCCCCCTCGCCGACCACTACAACACCGACCAGTGGATGTACGGCAACATGGCCCACGACAAGCTGACGAATAGCGGCGACTGGCGCGAACGCCTGATCCTGACCGAACACCGCTATATGCGCGAAGACGTCGCCCTTGGCCTCGCCTTCATTGTCTCCTGCGCCGACTGGATCGGGGTGGAGGCGCCAACGGCCAAGGGTCTGCTCGCGCTAGGCTCCGCTATCTGCAGTGAAGATTTCCGCCAGACCGGACGAACGCTGGAAACACTGGGCCTCGCCACAATGACCCGACTGGAAATGGCTGAGATGCTAGAGGTCGGCCCATGATCGCCGCCGCTGGCGCAGGCCGGATGGGGCGCGGACTGGCGGTCGCCTTCGCGGTTGCGGGCCGCGACGTCGCGCTGGTTGATCTGAAAAATCGCGACAACGCCGACACCTATCTGCGCGAAGCACGGGCCGAGGTAGAAAGCACGCTAACCATGCTGGCCGAATGCGGCCTCTTCCCCGCCGCCGACACCGCCGCCCACGCCGCGCGCGTCAGCTATATCGCCGCGCCAGACTCTACCCAGGCCATGGCGCAAGCCGAGGTCACCTTCGAAGGCGTGCCAGAAACGATGGACGCAAAAGAGGCCGCCCTCAGCGCCATATCCGCCGCCAACAGCGACGCCATTGTTGCATCGACCACCTCAACCATCCTCTCGACCGACCTAGAACAATTCGTCGCCAATCCGGCCCGGTTCCTCAACGCCCACTGGCTGAATCCTGCCTACATCATCCCGCTGGTAGAGCTGTCGCCGGGCGACGCCACCGACCCTGCTGTTACAAAGCGCCTCGTGGATCTCTTGGAAAGCCTCGGCAAGGTCCCGGTCGTCTGCAAAGCCTCACCCGGTTTCATCGTTCCCCGCATTCAGGCGCTCGCCATGAACGAGGCCGCGCGCCTCTACGAAGAAAACGTCGCCTCACCCGAAGACATCGACAAAGCGACGACATGGGGCCTCGGGTTCCGGTTCGCTGTGCTTGGGATGTTGGAATTCATCGATTTCGGCGGAGGCGACATTCTGCACCACGCGTCGAACTACATGGCGGACGCGACCGGCGATGACCGCTTTAAGGCCCCGAAAATCATCGGCGAGAACATGGCCGAAGGGCGCATTGGCCTCCGTACCGGCGCCGGGTTTATGGACTACGACGGCATGGATGTTGACGCATACCGCAAGGACCGGATCACTGCGCTGCTCGCTATGCTGAGGCATTTTCAAGACCGGAAGGCGGCAGGCTAAATCGGTTTTTGCTAGGGCTGCATAACTGAACCAAGCTGGTGTGCGCAGATGTGATTGAAGACAGCGACACCGTCCTGCCAGGCCGCCTTAGAACGCATAAGGTGCTTAGTCTGCGATGCGTGTCCGGTGATTAGAGTTGATGAACTCTCAGTTCCAGCGGTGGAAATTTCGCTTTCAGACTAGTGGAATGGTCAACGGTTTCTTTATCTGATCTAGAGATTGGCGTCCTAGCCGAGTCGCCTGTGATTTTCGCATAAGCCTATGGACCCGCGCAGATAATTCAATTTTTCAAGTATAGAGATTTGCAAGGTTTGGCCGGGGGTCAGCTCAAAAGCTTGCGATTTCTGACGCACGTGCACGCGAGGGACTCCTTTGCTGACTCCGATGTGGTTCGATCCCATTGTTGAG
>CALKOT010000109.1 GCA_938092015.1 uncultured Paracoccaceae bacterium | reverse complement strand
GTCAAAAGTAAGATCAGGATGTAGGCGACAAAGAAATCCGGGCTGGAAACCGATGTCAGCGTGAAGATGTTGGCGAAACGATCAAAGATCGACCCACGATACAGCGCCGCCAGAACACCGATGATCAGGCTGAGAGGCACAGCAACGGCTGCGGCGAACCCGGCCAGAAACAGCGTATTGCTGAAGCGGGGCGCGATTTGGTCGGCCACTGTGATGATGTCGCGGTTGGCGGTGCCAAAGTTCCCAGCGAAACTAAGCTGCGCAAATGGCACCCCGAAATCGCCCACAAGAACGCCGCCAATCCAACCGAAATAGCGTTCGACAGCTGATTTATCGAGACCTAGATCGCGCTCAATCGCTGCGACGGCCTCTGGCGTGGCGCCCTGCCCCAGAATTTCTTCGGCGAAGTTGCCCGGCAATGCTTCAATCGCAGCAAAGATGATGATTGAAACGGCGAATAGCGTCACCAGGCCATAACCCAGACGCTTGGCGATCAACGCCAAAATAGATCCCAAAGTACCTCTCCCGTCGGAAGGCCCACGATCTGTTTTTCGTCGTTTGGGGGCCCCGGAACATGCATCCCTGCTGCCGACGTTATGGCAGGGGGCAAAGGGCTGCAAGTAACCAATTGGGCGCCAGATAAACATCATCTGGAGCCATGAAAAATGGGACCAGATGAAAATTCCGGATGACAAAACATCAATCTCGCAGCAGGTTCGCGGCCATGAGATTACTTATGAACCCGCTGAGGGGCCGGGGCCTGTCAAACCCTGAAACCCTCGTAGCCGGAGAGACGGCCACTGATCCAACGCGGGCTTTGGCGCTGCTTTCTTCGTGCCCTGTTTATTCCGCCACGCCGCTGCTTGCGCGCGATGGCCTGGCGAAATCGCTTGGCCTGTTCTCGCTGCATATCAAGGACGAACGATCCCGCATGGGGCTTGGCAGCTTTAAGGCGCTAGGCGCGTCCTTCGCCATCGCAGCGTTGGCTGAGGAACGGAAGGGCGCAAAGCTGCTGCAACCCGGTGTGGCGTCCGAGGCGCTTGAAGGCGAAACCTTTGTGACCGCGTCAGCTGGCAATCACGGCCTGTCCGTGACCGCAGGCGCCCGTATTTTTGGCGCGCAGGCAGTGATCTATCTGCCTGAAACCGCGCCAATGGGGTTTGCTGGCCGTCTGCGTGACCGCGGCGCTGAAGTCATCATAAAGGGCGCTGACTATGAGGGCGCCATGGCGGCGGCGGCCGAAGCGGCGGCAAACAATGGCTGGCGTCTGCTGTCCGACAGCACCTGGGATGGCTATGATGTCGGTCGATCCGTGATGGAAGGCTATCTCGCAATGGGGGCAGAGGCCGCCGATCAGATCCCGACGCCGCCGACGCACATCTTTCTGCAGGCGGGCGTAGGCGGTCTGGCGGCCGCGATGGCCGCCTATTTCCGCAGCGTTTGGGGCGACTCGCCGATCATCGCTGTCGTCGAACCGACCGAAGCCGCATGCCTGCTGGAAAGCATCAAGGCCGATGGCCCCGCCCATGCACCGGGCGAAGTGTCGAACATGGGTCGCCTTGACTGCAAGGACCCATCCCATATTGCGCTTAAGTCACTGGCCCGAGACGCCGATGCTTTCATTGCAGTGACGGATGAATACGTCCAACAGGCCGTTGATTTCCTGATGGATGATGGTTTGCCGACGTCGCCCTCTGGTGGTGGTGGTTTTGCTGGCCTGATGGCCGCCAGGGCAGATCAGGTGCTGGGGCTGAATACAGCCAGCCGCACGTTGGTCATTCTGTCTGAAGCCCCGTCTGATGACTGACTTCCCGGTCGCGGAATTTGAAGCAAGGGCCGAAGCCGCACAGCGGTTGATGGCGCAGGCGCGCCTTGACGCCCTCTGGCTGACGACCGAAGCGGAAGTGCGCTACTTCACCGGTTTTCGGACGCTCTTCTGGCAAAGTCCGACGCGCCCCTGGCACGTCATTCTGCCTGCCAAAGGCAAACCCATCGCCATCATACCCGGCATCGGGGCGGAGTTGATGGCCGCCACCCCGGTAGATGACATCCGATCGTGGCCGTCGCCGCGCGGTCAGGACGAAGGCGTCAGCCTGCTGATCGAAGCGCTGTCCGGCATGGACAGGATCGGTGTCCCGATGGGGGCTGAGGCGTCGTTGCGCCAGCCGCTGAACGACTTCAATGCAGTGACGGCGGCGATCAGCGCTGAACTGGTTGACTGCACGCCCCTGATCCAAACGCTGAGATTTGTGAAATCGGAAGCAGAACTGGCGATCATCCGCAAGGTCTGCGCCATCGGCTCATCTGCGTTCGCCCGCGCGCCGGACCTGTTTCGCGTGGGCCAGCCCCTCAGCGACGCGTTCCGCGCCTTCAAGATCGCGCTGCTGGAAGAAGGGGCCGAGGATGTGCCCTATCTGGTCGGCGGCGTCGGACCGGAAGGATATGGCGACGTAATCTCGCCGCCATCGGATGCGCCTTTAGCCGAGGGTGATGTGCTGATGCTGGACACCGGCGCAACACTGCAAGGCTACTTCTGCGATTTTGACCGGAACTTCGCACTTGGTCGGGCGTTAGAACCGGCCAAACTCGCTTACGCTGCGCTGCACCGGGCGACGGATGCCGGGCTTGAAGCCGCCCGTCCCGGCACGACATGTGCTGAACTCTTTCACGCGGTGGCGGCGCATCTAGGCGGTGACAGCAAT
This sequence comes from uncultured Paracoccaceae bacterium, assembly GCA_938092015.1. Classification (GTDB taxonomy): domain Bacteria; phylum Pseudomonadota; class Alphaproteobacteria; order Rhodobacterales; family Rhodobacteraceae; genus Pikeienuella. The sequence goes on along the minus strand of CALKOT010000109.1, from coordinate 51,861 downwards.
GTCGGACGCCTCGGCCATGGGCTGGGCATGCAATTAACGGAATGGCCTTCGATCGCGCCTTTCGATCAGACCGTTCTGAAGGCGGGTATGGTCATGACGTTGGAGCCTTCGATTGCTGTCACAGGAACGACCATGATGGTGCAGGAAGAAAACATCCTTATCACGGATGGCGCGCCTGAACTGCTGACTACGCGCGCTGCGCCTGAACTACCGGTGATCTGATGCCCCTGCCATATGACCTTGCCCCGCCGCGCGCCGCATCCCTTGGCCTGATCGTTCTGGAAACGGACGAGACACTGGAAAATGAAGCCCGCCGCGCCATCCCGGCTGAGGCGTCGCTACACCACACCCGCATCTATTCCGCCCCGACCGTCACGCCAGAGACGCTGGGCCAGATGGAGGCTGAGCTGCCTCATGCTGCGACCACCTTTCCGGGGCACGTGACTTACGATGCCATCGGATATTGCTGCACATCCGGCGCGACCGTCATCGGGCAGGACAATGTCGCCGCCGCCATTCGTACGGCGCACCCGGGGGCGAAGACGACCGATCCGATTACAGCGGTGATGGCGGCGTTAGCTGCTTTGGGGGCCAAACGGATCGGGCTGCTGACGCCCTATACGCTGGACGTGTCCGCAGCGATGCAGGCGCTGTTAGAGGCGAACAGGTTCGAAATCGCCGCCTTCGGCGCTTTTGAAGAAGCGGAGGAAGCGAAGGTCGCCCGGATCAGTGAAGCGTCGACTTTAGCCGCGATGCTGAAGGTCGGCAGCGGCGCCAATGTCGATGCTGTTTTCGCCTCTTGCACGAACCTCAATACATTCGGCGTGATAGAGGAAGCGGAGGAAGCGTTGGGCAAGCCGGTCATCTCGTCCAATTCAGCACTGATCTGGCACCTCGCGCGACTGGGTGGATTGTCTGCCGACATTCCCGGGGCGCTTCGCGACGGTCGATGAAGGGCGCATTTCGCAGCCTTGTCGCCAGTGTTTCCCACATCGGGGTCCTGCCAGGTGACAATTCTGATCAAAAACTGAAAAAGACACTTCTACTGATTTCTGCCGGAATGATGTCGCTGGCGGGCATATTCTGGGGCGCCCTTTACCTGTGGCTGGGTGAGCCGACGGCCGCGATGATGCCTATCGCCTATTCGCTTATCTCATGGATAACCCTGCTGATTTTCGCCCGGACCGGGGAATACCATTTCCTCAGGAAGGTGCAGCTAACATCCTCGTTGTTACTGCCGATGTTGATGATGGTGGCGCTTGGCGGCTTCATCGCATCTTCCGCCGTTGCGCTTTGGTCGGTGACCGCACCGATTGGCGCGCTGGTCTTCGCTAGCAGAAAGGCCGGCGCGATCTGGTTTGTCGCCTTTGTCGCCGGGCTGATTGGATTTGGCGTCCTCGCGCCCATCATCTCGCCCGACGGCGCTTCGCAGATAACGCCACTGGCCCGCTCGATTCTGTTTGTTCTGAACATCTCAGGCGCATCGCTCGTGGTGTTGGTTCTGATGAACTATTTCGCCTCAGGTCAGGCCGCCGCGCTGAAACTGGTCGAAATTGAGCGCGCCAAAGTCGGCGATCTGTTGAACCAGATTCTGCCGCCGGAAATTGCGGTGCGCATGACCGAGGGGCAGAACCACATTGCAGACCACCTTGATGAAGTGACGATCCTGTTCGCTGACATTGTCAATTTCACTGAAATGTCTAGGCGAATGACAGCGGAGGACCTGGTCCAATGCCTGGAAGAGGTATTCTCTGTCTGCGATGAAATCGCTGACCAACTCAATCTCGAGAAAATCAAAACCATTGGCGACGCCTATATGCTGGCAGGTAGTGCGCCATTGCCTCAGGAAGATCACGCCCTGCACGTTGCGGACTTTGCGCGCCAGCTGCATCAGCGCCTTGCCTTGCGACCCGATGGTTTGCAAATGCGCGTCGGTATCGCCACTGGTCCCGCCGTTGGCGGGGTCATCGGCGAGAACAAGTTTTTCTAAAATGTTTGGGGGGAAACTGTGAACCTTGCCGCAAGATTGGAGCAGGCTTCAAAGCCCGGGCAGACACTTGTCTCGTCAGAAACGAAGGCGTTGTTGCCTGACAGATATGCCGCCAGTCCGGCGCTGATATCTCTCAAAGGATTTGACGAAGTTCAGGCGTATTGGCTGGCCAGCAAACCCTGATCATCCCCACCCCTTTTGGCGGCGCATGCTGTTCCTTCCAAGATAGATCTTGTATGAAACCTGGCGCGAAAAAAGTTAACGCTGCTCACGTTTTATTATATTTCAACAGGTTATGTGCGGTTTCACGCGTGAAACCTCATCCAGAAACAAAAAAAGCGGGCCCCAAGGGACCCGCTGAAGTTTCTATTATCAGGCTTCTTTTCTGCCCGGTTCTCGCCTGTGGCCTGTTCGGGAACGACGCGCCCTTTGGAGGCTGGGCGCGCCGTAATTCAGTTATGAGCAGCCAGAGGTGGACCCGCAGGTGTCGCACTTCATGCAGGTGCCGTTACGCACCAGCGTGAAGTTCGCGCATTCCCCACAAGGATCGCCTTCATAGCCTTTCATCTTGGCTTCGAACCGCTGGTTCATCACCGTCTTGTCCGCCGTCGCCACCGCAGCGACCGAAGTCGTGGCGGTCGTCGTCGTGGTCATCGTATCGACCTCCATCGACGTTGCGCTTGGGCCTGTCGCTTTCGCCTCAGCGGCGCCGCCGCGAACGACGTACAGCTCTTTCGCGCCTTGCGGCAGACGTTGGCGGTGGAACCCGGCAGAGGCTGCTGCGCGGATCATCTCAATCGCTGTGTCGGCAACCTGAGGCTCAGCTTCGGTGAAATTGCGAACGCCTTCCGCTTCGCCCCGGCCAAGCTCATCATACCGGGTGCCTTCAGGCTCAATATGGGCCAGATCATCGCGACCGAGGTAGCTGATCGCCAACTCGCGGAAGATGTAGTCCAGGATCGACGTTGCGTTCTTGATGTTGTCATTGCCCTGCACGCCGCCCGCTGGTTCGAAGCGGGTGAAGGTGAAGGCCTCAACGAATTCCTCAAGCGGCACGCCGTACTGCAGGCCCATCGAGATCGCGATCGCAAAATTGTTCATCATCGCGCGGAAGGCGGCGCCTTCCTTGTGCATGTCAATGAAGATCTCGCCCAGCTTGCCGTCGTCGAACTCTCCGGTGTGGAGATAGACTTTGTGGCCGCCGACAACTGCTTTCTGGGTGTAGGATTTGCGGCGATCCGGCAGGCGGTTACGTTCACGTTTCGCAGCGACTTCCTTGATGACGATCTTCTCGACGATCTTTTCGGCCATAACAGCGGCCTGAACGCCCTGCGGCGCTTCCATCAACTCTTCCGCCTCATCCTCGTCCTCAACCAGCTGGGTCGCCAGAGGCTGAGACAGTTTTGAGCCATCCCGGTAAAGGGCGTTAGCTTTGACACCAAGCTCCCATGACAGGCGATAGGCGTCTTTGACTTCATCAACCGACGCATCGTTCGGCATGTTGATGGTTTTCGAGATCGCGCCAGAGATAAAGCTCTGCGCCGCAGCCATCATATGGATGTGGCTGTTCACGCTCAGATACCGCTTGCCGACCTTGCCGCATGGGTTGGCGCAATCGAAGACGCCGATGTGGTCGTCCGAGAGGCCAGGCGCGCCTTCCAGCGTCATCGTTCCGCAGACGAAGTTGTTTGCTGCGTCGATGTCCTTGCGGGCGAACCCGATGGCTTTCAGAAGGTCGAGGGAGCTGTCGCCCAGCTGCGCCTCTGTCAGGCCCAGTACATCGCGGCAGAAATCAACGCCCAGTGTGAACTGGTTGAAGACAAAGCGGATATCGAAGGCGGTAACGAGGTTGTCTTCGACCGTTTTCAGGACTTCGCTCGTAAAGCCTTTCTCAGACAGCGTGACATGGTTGACGCCCGGTGCGCCGACCAGCGTGCCCTGCCCCACCGCGTAGTCGACGATGGCGCGGACGGCGTTCTCGCCGTAGCCGAGTTTCGTCAAAGCCGCGGGAACCGACTGGTTGATGATCTTGAAGTAACCGCCGCCGGCCAGCTTCTTGAATTTGACCAGTGCAAAGTCAGGCTCGATGCCCGTCGTGTCGCAATCCATGACCAGACCGATCGTGCCTGTTGGTGCGATCACAGTAGCCTGCGCGTTGCGGAAACCGTGCACTTCGCCGAGGCGCAGCGCTTCGTCCCAAGCCTTGTGGGCGTGGTCCAAGAGGCGCTGATCGGGGCAGTTGGCGTGGTCCAGCGCAACTGGTTTGGTCGCCAGCGCTTCGTACCCGTCTGTCTCACCGTAAGAGGCGCGGCGGTGGTTGCGGATGACGCGCAGCATGTGCTCGGCATTTTTCTCATAGCCCGGGAAAGCGCCAACTTCTGACGCGATCTCTGCCGATGTGGCGTAAGAAACACCGGTCATGACAGCGGTCAACGCACCACAGAGAGAACGACCTTCGTCGCTGTCATAGCTGTGGCCAAGGTTCATCAGAAGGCCGCCGATATTGGCAAAGCCCAAACCCAGTGTGCGGAACTTGTAAGACCGCTCGGCAATCTCAACGCTTGGGAACTGGGCCATCAAGACAGAGATTTCCAGCGTGACCGTCCAAAGGCGTGTCGCATGCTCGTAAGCTTCGATGTCGAACACGTCCTTGCTGTCAAGGAACGTCAGCAGGTTCATCGACGCCAGGTTACAGGCCGTATCGTCGAGGAACATGTACTCAGAACACGGGTTCGACGCGCGGATCGGGCCATCCTCAGGGCAAGTGTGCCAATCGTTGATCGTGTCGTGATACTGCATGCCCGGATCGGCGCAGGCCCATGCGGCCATACCGATCTGATCCCACAGATCGCGCGCTTTGACAGTGCGCTCAACCTTGCTGTCGGTGCGGCGGATCAAGTCCCAGTCGCTGTCATCTTCGACAGCTTTCAGGAACGCATCGGTGACACGGACTGAGTTGTTGGAGTTCTGGCCAGCGACTGTGTTGTACGCCTCTGAATCCCAGTCAGTGTCGTAGGTCGGGAATTCAATCCGGTCGACGCCCTGTTTTGCGTACTGCAACACGCGGTAGACATAGGTGTCAGGGATTTTCACTTTGCGGGCGGATTTGATCGCCGCTTTCAGCGATGGGTTCTTCTTTGGATCAATAGCGTCCTCAATCGACCCGTCCCACGCCTTGATGGCGTCGAAGATGAGGTTGAGATGTTCCTCATGCAATTTGGAGCCAGCGACAAGGGAAGCGACCTTCTGCTCTTCAACCACTTTCCAGTTGATGAATTTCTCAATGTCCGGGTGATCCATGTCGCAGATCACCATTTTCGCGGCGCGGCGGGTGGTGCCGCCCGACTTAATCGCGCCCGCTGCCCGGTCGCCGATCTTCAGGAAGGACATCAGGCCAGATGACTTGCCGCCGCCGCCAAGGCTTTCGTTCTCAGCGCGGACGGATGAGAAGTTCGTGCCGGTGCCCGAACCGTATTTGAATAGACGCGCTTCGCGGGTCCAAAGGTCCATGATGCCGCCATCGTTTACCAGATCGTCAGAGACGGACTGGATGAAACAGGCGTGTGGCTGCGGGTGCTCATAGGCGGTCGCAGATTTCGTTAGCTTGCCGGTTTTGTAGTCGACATAGAAGTGACCCTGCGACGGGCCGTCGATGCCATAGGCCCAATGCAGACCGGTGTTGAACCACTGAGGGGAGTTCGGCGCCGCCATCTGCGTCGCCAGCATGTAGCGCATCTCATCGTAATACGCCTGCGCGTCGGCCTCTTTGGTGAAGTAACCGCCCTTCCAGCCCCAATAAGCCCAGGCGCCCGCAAGGCGATCAAAGACCTGCGTCGCCGCAGTCTCGCCGCCAAACTGTTCATCCTCTGGCAGTTTCTTCAGTGCTTTCTCATCGGGAACTGAACGCCACAAAAAGGAAGGGATGCCCTTTTCCTTGACCTTCTTCAGCACTGCGGGAACACCAGCCTTGCGGAAGTATTTCTGCGCCAGAACATCTGAAGCGACCTGAGACCACGCCGAAGGCACATCAATGTCGTCTAACTTAAAGACGATGGAGCCGTTGGGGTTTTTGATTTCACTTACCGCTTTACGAAACTCTATAGCGTCATACGGTGATTTATTTGCTGTTGTGAACCTGCGGTCGATTTTCATGTGCGTTCCCCTGTGCGCCCTGAAAAAAGGGCGAGTCGTTCTGGCGGCGCGCGACGCTTGTATCGCGCACATTTTTCCGTCCGCCCCGCTGCTGCGAAGCTTCTGTTATTTTGTTTTCTTGAGCCGTCCCGTCTGTAGATGTGGAGGCTACAGTTAGGGCCTGTCCTGCTCGTGGGCACAAGTTATGGGGGGAAGGTCGGCTTTGGGTCAAACGCTTTTTTCGACTCAAATACGACATTTTGCGCTTGACCAAAGCGACCCTACCACATTTTGCGGAACGAATAAGGAACATGCACTTAACGAAGGGTTAACACCCACTTATCCACAGGGTTATCCCCAGAAACCGAGCGAATCCGCCGAGTCTCGTGAAATTTTTGCGACGCCGCTCTGTGACCAAAACTCGCTAATGGCAGCAAAAACACGCCTCCTTACAGTCGTATTTTGACGAGCGGGACAACCTTCATTCCCGCATCAAATGGGCCATCGTTCCAGGAGGATAAAATGCTGCACGCACAGGACCTAGCAGAGGCTCTTGAAGCCGTTCGTCAACCTGTAGCCCGCGCCAAGGGCTTGCCAAATGCGCTGTACAATTCGCCAGACGCTTTGGCGCTGGAACGTGAAAAGATTTTCCACTCCGGCTGGGCGTCGATCGGATTCGGGTGCGATGTTCCCAATGTCGGCGATGCAACCCCCATCGACTATCTCGGCGCACCGCTTCTACTATTGCGTGATAAAGAGGGGGCAATCCGGGTCTATGAGAATGTCTGCCGCCATCGCGGCATGATTCTCGTCGAAGAAAAGAAGAATTTCGGCGGCGTGATCCGCTGCCCCTATCATTCATGGTGCTACAGCCTTGATGGCAAGCTGCGCGCAACACCACATGTTGGTGGGCCAGGCGTGAATAGCCATGAAAGCGTTGATCCTGAAACTATGGGGCTGAACGAAGTCCGTTCAGCCGTATTCATGGACGTTGTGTTCGTGAACCTCGATGGCAAGGCGCCGTCGTTCGAAGACTGGATGGGGCCGCTGAAGGGGCACATGAAGGATTTTGAAGGCGCGCAGATATTCCATGCCGCAACTTCATCCGGGTTCTCTTTCGATATCGAGGCGAACTGGAAACTGATTCTCGAAAACAACTGCGAAAGCTATCACCTGCCCTGGGTGCACCCAGGGCTCAGCAGTTATTCGCGGCTTGAAGATCACTATCATCTGGCTGAACCGGGCGGTTTTTCAGGCCAGGGTACGCTGGTCTATAATCCTGACTATGGCGACGCGCCAGATTTGCCTGACTTTCCGAATCTGCCCGCCAAATGGGACAAGGCGGCGGAGTACCCGTCGTTCTATCCGAACACCCTGTTCGGGTTTCACCGCGATCACTATTGGGCCGCGCATCTAGATCCCAAAGCACATAATCAAACAGTTGAACGGGTTGAGATCTACTATGCCTCCGAAGAGGCCGCGAAATCGGACGACTTTGCTAAAATGCGCACGACCAACGCCAAGATGTGGAAAGAGGTGCTGAGCGAAGACCTGTTCGTCACGCAAGGCATGCAGGTTGGTCGCGGCGCGCCCGGATTCGCCGGTGGCGTCTTTTCTGCTGTGATGGACAGCCCCACCCATTGTTTCCATGACTGGGTCGCTGCCCGCATCTCCGCCTGATCGGCGGAAAAAGGTCGACGACGTCCTGACCCGCCTGCACGGGCGGCAGGGCTGCGCCTTTCAGTTGTCAGCGTTGCATGAAGAAGCGGCGGATGATTTTGCCAAGACGGCGGATGAACGCCGCTTTCACCTGACCCATGCCTGGGTCTATGCGCTTGTCGATGGCGATGATGCGCGGGTCATTTCGTTGGAACATCGGCTGAAAGAGGCCGGCGGCTTAACCTGACCCCGGACCTTTACTTACGAGCCCGTATCGGAAGCATGACGTGTTCATCGACGGAGGTGTCATGCCACCGCGTGATACGCAGGGCACGTCTTGAGGGAGGCAACCATGTTCGCAAAGCTTAGCGGTATTCTGATCGCTTTGATGTTGATCGCAGCGCCAGTCATTGGCAGCGCTCAGATGATGTTGGCTACAGGCGCCGGCGGGGGCGATGAAACTGCTGCTCCGGTCTTGCTCGACAGTCCTGAGGCCGTTCGTGAAGTCGTCTCTCAATTGTCCGATGCCAAGGTTCGCAAACTTCTCCTCGATCGGCTCGACGCCGTCGCCGCAGAATCTGCAGCGAAAGAAACCACTGCCGAGGGCGGACTTGTGGAGTTCGGGCGCAAAGCAACTGTCGGCGTTTTTGAATCGGTTGTGGATTCGATCACCAGGGTTCCCCTGATCTGGGAAAACCAAGTCACAAGTTTTTCCAACTTTCATGACAAGCTTGGAACCAAGGGCATTGTCTTCATGCTCACCGTCATGGCGCTGGCCATCATGGTCGGCCTGACTGCTGAGCTGATTTTCCGTCGTCTGACCCGAAAATGGCAGGAAAGCGCTGGCGCTGCCGGGGGCGACAGAAACCTACGTCAAACCCTTATTTTCTGGCCAAACGCCTCAGCGCCGACATTGTCGCTGTCATTATATTCTGGCGCGTCGCCGAATGGGCCGGACCACAGATCGGATGGCAACTTGCCCCCAGCATGCTTGGCGACGCGAAGGTCTTCGCGGCCATAGGCGCCTATATCGGCGGCATCTGGTGGTGGTTGATCATCATTCCCCGTTTCGCAGCCGCGTTTGTCCACTTCCTCATCGCGCCAAATCGCCCCGAATTTCGCCTGATGGTCACGGATCAATGGTCTGCTGAATTCATGATGCGCCACCAGGTCGGCTTTGCCCTTTTGTTTGGTTTCACCGTCTGGATTATTCAGTTCAACTTGCTCAACGGCGTTGCGCCCGGCGAATCCCGGTTCGGGTTCTGGCTGAACCTTGCCCTTCACATTTATTTCGGCTGGTCTGCCTGGAAAGCACGCGAGGGCCTGACGATGATGGCTCGTGGCGGCGACCCCGATATCAGCCTGACCCAGGCGCGGGCGGCGCAAATCTATCCCTACTTTATCATCGGCCTGGTCGTTTTCATGTGGTGGGTAATGCAAATCATCGCCGCATACGAGTTGTGGGAACTGATGATTGGATGGCCGCACATCATGACAATTCTGTTGGTTGGCTATTCACCTTTCACCGATACGGTCGTGCGCGGCATGGTCCGCCACCTCATCCCGCCGATGCAGGATGAGGGCGTCGTGGCCGAAGCGGCCTGCCGTTCCGCCAAGAGGTCATATGTTCGGATCGGACGGGTGCTGGCGTTTGTACTTGTCCTGATGATCATAGGCCGCATCCGGGGCATTGATTTCGCTAACCTCGCCAGCGCAGGCGTCGGCGCGCAGTTCGCCGGGCGCTTCATCGAGATTCTAGCCATAATCGCAGTCGGCTAACTGGTGTGGGAACTCGTCTCACTGTGGATCAACCGCCGTCTGGCCGCCGAACGCACAATGGCCGGTTTTGATATCAACGACGATGAACCCGGCGGCGGCGAAGGCGGCGGCATCGGCGGTTCGCGTCTATCCACCGTTTTGCCGCTGCTGTTGGGTGTCGCCAAGGCCGCGATTGTAATGATCTTCGGCCTGATCGCGCTGGAGAACATCGGTATCGACATTACCCCGTTGCTGGCAGGTGCCGGGATCATCGGTCTGGCAGTTGGTTTCGGCGCGCAAAAACTGGTGGCGGATATCGTGTCAGGCATCTTCTTCCTGATCGATGACGCGTTCCGGACTGGCGAATACATTGAGGTCGAAGGTACAGTCGGGACGGTCGAAAAAATCTCCATCCGTTCAATGCAGATGCGCCACCACAAAGGGCCGATCCATACGATCCCTTATGGCGAGATCCCGAAGATCACCAATTATTCCCGCGACTGGGTGATCATGAAGCTGAAATTTACCGTCCCGTTTGAGACCGACCCCAACAAAGTCAAAAAGCTGTTCAAACAGATCGGCAAGGACATGCAGCAGGTGCCGGAATTCGCGGCGGATCTTTTGCAGCCGTTCAAGTCTCAGGGCGTGTTTGATTTTGACGACGTCGGCATGATCATCCGGGGCAAGTTCATGGCCAAACCGGGCAAACAGTTCACACTGCGCAAAGAAATCTACAATCGGGTGAAAGCCGCTTTTAACGAGGCGGGTATTGAGTTTGCCCGTCGCGAAGTGCGCGTCGCGATCCCCAGCCTTGACAATACAGACAGGCTGAATGATGAAGATAAGGCAGCGATTGCGGCTGCTGCGTCGCAGGCAGCCCAAGCCATGGAAAAACCGCCTGAGACAAAGTAAATATGGGGCGTAACTTACGAGGCCGGACATGAATCTCCTTGCCCCTATCAGCGCTGTTGGCTGGGTGACCGGCGTCTTCGGTGCAGAAAAATCCTTCGTTGCGAACCCAATCATTGGGAACGCGAAGCTGAACGAATGGGGCCTTCATCGGGCGCGGGTCAAAACGGCTGAACGTATGGCCCGGCTGCGGCGCGGGATGATGACCGGCGTATCTGATGCGGATAAGGCCGCCTACAATCGCGATGGGTTTGTCATCAAGGAAAACTATCTGCCCGATGACGTCTTCAAACGTGTTCGCGATGAGGTGTTCGACCAGCCTCTACCCGCCCGCGAGATGCGGCAAGGGCAGACAGTGACGCGGATGATCCCGTTAAGCCACGCCAACCGCACTCTGCTGCCAGAGGCCACGACAGCAGCGTGGGACAAAGGCCTGAACCGTTTGACGGGATACGTCGCGGGCCGCACCGGCGCGCCGATCCATTTCATCCAGACGGTGATCGCGGAGCCAAGTCGCAAGAAGGCGGACCCTCAAACGGCACTTCACGCTGACACGTTTCATTCCACGTCAAAGTTCTGGTTGTTCCTGCATGATGTGGATGTTGAGGACAGCCCGTTCATTTTCGCCCCCGGCAGTCACAAACTGACGCCTCAGCGGCTGGCCTGGGAGTATGAGCAAAGCCTGACAGCCCGCGCCGAAAAGCGGGCGCATCATTCCTATGGCTCGTTCCGGATCAACGCTGACCAGATGGAGGCGTTGGGCTATCAGCCTCCCCGTCAGGTCGCAGTTCCCGCAAATACGCTGGTGGTGGCGGATACCTACGGGTTCCATTCCCGCTCACCATCATCAAAGCCGACGATCCGCACGGAATTGCATGGCCACCTCCGCCGCAATCCATTTGCGCCGTGGAACGGGTTGGATTTGCAAGGACTGCCGGGGATTAATCATCGGCAGTTGGAGATCAACAATTGGTGGTTGGTGAAGACCGGGCAAAAGAACATTTGGCGCGATGTTGGCATGGTGCGTGCCAACGCTGAGGCCGAGGTCTGAAGATAGTGCAACCGCCCCAACCACAGGCTGGGACGGTTGGGAAGCTTTATCCGCCGGTCTTTTCCAGCGCACGCTGGAACGCAGGGCGGGCCATGCAGCGCTCAATATAGGAGGCAAGGTTTGGATGGCCGCCGGTCAGGCCGAACTTGTTGGCCATGTTCGCGATGAACGCACAGCCGATGTCGGCGCCAGAAAACGTATCGCCCAGAATGTACTCCTGATCGCCCAGAGCGGCTGAGAAGTAATCGAGGTGCAGCTTCACCTCAGCCCCGGTAAATGCCGAGATAACCGGCGGTTTTGGATCTTCGCGCATCAACAGCATGTTCAGAAGCAAAGGCGCAAAGGCGGATGCTTCGGAATAATGCAACCACTGCAGGTACTTCATCCGCACCGCGGTATCGCTTGCGGCAGGCGACAGCTTGCCCTCGGGATCATAGGACTCAAGCAGATAGGTCGTGATCGCCCCCGATTCCGCCAACGTCACGCCCGCATCCTCAATCACAGGAGATTTCCCTAAGGGATGGGCGGCCTTCAACTCGGCCGGCGCCCGGCCCTGTTCAGTGCGGTCATAGAGTTTCAGATCATAATCCACCCCCAGCTCTTCCAGCAGCCAGGTGGTAAAGATCGCGCGACCGACCCTCAAGTGATGCATGACGATCATGGCGTTTCCTCTCGTGTGAAATCATTGGTCAGGATGCGGGTCAGGTCTTCGCGGCGCACCGGCGAGAACCCCAAGCGCTGATACAGCGGCAAGGCGCGCGGGCCGTCGAGCGTGCAGGTATTAACAGTCATCTTCGCAGGCTCATCCGCCCAGCCGGTCAGGATCGCCGTTTGCAACAGGTATTTGCCAAGGCCCAGACCCTGCGCCTCGGGCGTCAGGCCGAAATACGCCAGATCGCAAACGCCCCGTTCGCTCCGGTCCAGCATGAAGAACCCGGCAGTCCAGCCTTTCAGGAAGAGGACGTGCATGGAAACATCAGGATCGCCGACGAACGCCTCTTGCTCAGCCCGCGATTTCTGATGCCAATCGGTCCACTCAAGCCCCTCACCAACGCTGTCATACAGGTGGAGGAACCAGCGCACCGGCGGGTCCTCGGCCCTTATCAACGACAGGCCCGGCATGGATGGCGGGCGCGGCGTGGGAAATTTGGGGTGCGAAGTCATTTCGAGGTAGGTGACCGTATACGCGATCTCCTCCCCCGCTTTGTACTCTCGCTTCATGCGCCGGTTTCGATGGCCAGATCCGGGTAGGCGCCCCATTCAACCCACGACCCGTCATAGACCGCATTCTTGGCATGGCCGAGGCGCTCCAGTGACAGCGCAAGAATGCAGGCAGTCACGCCAGAGCCGCAGCTCGTGATGATTGGTTTGTCCAGGTCAACGCCAGCCGCCTCAAACAACGCCTTGGTCTCTTCAACCGACTTCATTGTCTTGTCATCGTTCAGAAGCGAGGCGTAAGGTACGTTCTTTGCCCCCGGGATGTGCCCGGCACGCAGACCTGCGCGGGGTTCTTCCTCTTCGCCCCGGAAACGGCCAGGACCACGGGCGTCAACGATCTGTTCTTCGCCAACCTTCAGTGAGGCGGCGACCTGCGTGACGTCGCGCACCATCGAAGCGTTCTTTCGTCCGGTAAAGTGACGCTCTCGCAGCATCGGTTCTTCATCATCGGTGGCGCGATCCTCAGCCAACCATTTGGGCAGACCACCATCCAGCACTGCGACATCATCATGGCCAAAGACGCGGAACATCCACCAGACCCGGGCGGCTGAGAACAGGCCGTCCTGATCGTAGACCACAACCCGGTGCCCGTCGCCGATGCCCATCTTGCGGATACGGCTGATGAACTTTTCGGGGGGCGGCAGCATATGCGGCAGCGGGTTCGATTTATCCGACATCTCATCAATGTCGAAGAAAATCGCGCCGGAGATATGCGTTTCAGCGTAGGTAGCCTTGGCGTCACGGGGATCGCCGGGCAGGAACATGCTTGCATCCAGAACTTTCACGTCCGGTGCGCTCAGATGGTCCGCCAGCCATTCGGTACTGACGAGAAGTTTGGGATCGCTCTGAGGCATTGTGTGCTCCTTACCGCTTTCGACCAGAGATAGAGGCGCCTGCCGCGCCATTCAATCGAGATTTCAGTGTTAAAGGGGTTTCGTGGCGGAGGCGCCGCCCCGCAGGCGACCGGATATCATTGAAAAGGCGCCGCCCCGGGTCGACCCAGGCCTTAGCGCAGAACTGCACCATCAAGGATCCGCACAGAAGCGCCTTCAATCACAATGCACGAAATAGCATAGCCGTACCCGGCGCCGGTATCGATGGCGATGCGATTGCCGTGGTCTTCGACATGATCGACAGGCGTGTGGCCATGGACGATGGTCGCGCCGTGGTTTCGTTTGCTTTCCAAAAACGGCCCTCTGATCCAGATCAGGTCGTCCTCATCCTGCATGATCAGGCCCAAACCGGGCGATACGCCAGCATGAGCGAAGAACCAGTCACCCCAATGAAAACTGTCACGCAGGTTCTGCAGAAATGCGAGATGCGAAGGTGGAACAGCGCCAACCGCCGCTGCGTGATATTCTTGGCCATCGGACTGCTGCGCTTCATCCGGCAGATCAAGGCCATAGCTTGCCAGTGCCGTCCGACCGCCCAGCCGATCATGCAGCCACGACAGATCACGACGCAATTTGTAGTCACGTCCACCAGGCGTTTCCAGAAACAGACGAAACATCCGGTCGTGATTGCCATAGAGGTTGATAATCGGTTCGCCGTCAGCGTCCAGCTTGATCAAATACTCGATCACGCCCCGGCTATCCGGACCGCGATCAGTGTAATCGCCGATATGCAGAATGGCGTGATTATCAACTGGACGATCTTTCAGATCGGCTTCGATCCGGGTGTGGACCGCCCGCAGCATCTCAAGCTGCCCGTGCACATCGCCAATGGCGTAGATGCGCTGCGGGTCGCTCATTCGGCGGCGTAGGCCTGCAGCGTCGCCACCTCCATCACGCCTTCAAGCTTGTTCTCAATCGCCCGCGCCGCGGCCAGCGCGCCAGCGCCGGTCGTGTAGTATGGCGTGCGCATGGTAAGCGCCGTGGCGCGGATTGAGGCGCTGTCTGCGATGGATTGAGGCAGGTCCGTCGTGTTAAACACCAGCGCCACACCGCCGTCTTTCATCGTATCCACAATGTTAGGCCGGCCCTGATAGACCTTGCTGACAACCGTTGATTTGATGCCGTGCTCAGCCAGATGCGCGGCCGTGCCTTTGGTCGCGATGATGCGGAAACCCATCGCATCCAACCTTTGTGCGGCATCCACGATGACCGGTTTATCGGCATCCTTGACCGAAATGAAGACCGCGCCCTCTGTTGGCAACACAACGCCAGCGGCAAGCTGCGCTTTCAGAAACGCCCGTGCAAACCCTTCATCAATGCCCATGACTTCACCGGTAGACCGCATTTCCGGCCCAAGCAAAGTGTCCACGCCCGGGAACCGGGCGAAGGGCAGCACCGCCTCTTTCACCGCAACATGGTTCGGAGTGGCGGAAGGAAGATCGAACCAGGTCAGCTGTTCACCGGCCATAAGTCTCGCGGCGATCGCAGCAATCGGCGCGCCAACAGCCTTGGCGACAAAGGGCACGGTGCGAGATGCGCGTGGGTTCACTTCGAGGACATAGATGTCGTCGCCCTTGATCGCGAACTGCACGTTCATCAGACCGACAACGCCCAGCGCCAGCGCCATTTCAGCTGTTTGGCGCTTCAATTCCTCAATCATCTCGGTCGACAGAGAATGCGGCGGCAGGCAGCAGGCGCTGTCACCTGAGTGCACGCCTGCTTCTTCGATATGCTCCATCACGCCAGCGACATGGACATCGGTTCCATCGCAAAGCGCATCAACATCGACCTCAACCGCGCCGGCGAGATACCCGTCGATCAGGACCGGGCTGTCACCTGAGACTACGACAGCCTCGCGGATGTAGCGTTCTAGCTGCTCGTCTGACCGAACAATCTCCATCGCGCGACCGCCCAGAACGTAGGACGGGCGGATGACGACTGGATAGCCGACTTCATGCGCTACAGCGAAGGCCTCATCGCGGGTAGTGGCGATGCCGTTATGGGGCTGGCGCAGGCCAAGCTTCTGAAGAAGCTGCTGGAACCTTTCGCGATCCTCAGCGAGATCAATGGCGTCAGGCGATGTACCGAGGATCGGGATGCCCGCTTCCTCAAGCGCATTTGCGAGTTTCAGTGGCGTCTGACCGCCAAACTGCACGATCACGCCTTTCAATGAGCCGTTTTCCTGCTCAACCCGCAAAATCTCCATCACCGCTTCATAGGTCAGCGGTTCAAAATACAGGCGATCTGATGTGTCGTAGTCGGTTGAAACAGTCTCTGGATTGCAGTTGACCATGATTGTTTCATAGCCTGCATCCGTCAGCGCAAAACAGGCGTGGCAGCAGCAGTAATCGAACTCAATCCCCTGCCCGATCCGGTTCGGCCCGCCGCCCAGAATGACAATCTTGTCACGGTTCGATGGCCGCGCTTCACATTCAACTTCGCCCATCACGTCGGCTTCGTAAGTTGAATACATATATGGCGTCTGCGCTTCGAATTCAGCGGCGCAGGTGTCGATCCGCTTGAACGAGGCTTTGACGCCCAGCTTGCGGCGTGCGGCGCTGATCGCCACTTCCGTTTCACCTGACAGCGCCGATAGACGGGCGTCGGTGAAGCCCATCATCTTGAGCCGCCGCATCTCATCGGTATCAGTTGGCAAGCCATCTTCGCGAACGCCTGCCTCTGCGATCAGGATCTCGCGGAAGCGGGCCAGGAACCATGGATCGAAAGCCGTGATTTCGTTGATCTCTTGGTCGGTAAAACCATACCTCATGGCCTGCGCGATAATGCGGATGCGATCAGGCGTGCGCAGCGACATCGCCTTGGTCAGACCTTTGTCGACGGCTTCCTGCACAATCGGATGGGCGCCATCCAGATTGTGTGACCCGCCCATCTCCAATATCGCTTTGGAGACCAGAGGCGCGCTTTCCGGCACTTCTGCAATCTCGATATCATCAAAGCCTGACAGGCCCGTTTCCATTGAGGCCAGCGCCTTTTGCATGCTCTCATGGAACGAACGGCCGATGGCCATGGCTTCGCCGACCGATTTCATCGCTGTGGTCAGTTCGGGAAGGCTGCCTGGGAATTTCTCAAAGGCAAACCGCGGGATCTTGGTGACGACATAGTCAATCGTCGGCTCGAATGAAGCAGGCGTGACGCCGGTGATGTCATTGTCCAACTCATCCAGCGTGTAGCCAATCGCTAGCTTGGCTGCGATCTTTGCAATCGGGAACCCGGTCGCCTTGGAGGCTAGCGCCGATGACCGCGAAACGCGCGGGTTCATCTCGATCACCACGATGCGCCCGTCTTCGGGGTTGATCGCGAACTGCACGTTCGACCCGCCGGTCTCAACGCCAATCTCGCGCAGTACAGCGATCGAAGCGTTCCGCAGCATCTGATATTCGCGATCGGTCAGCGTCAGCGCAGGCGCAACGGTGATGCTGTCGCCGGTATGAACGCCCATCGGATCGACGTTTTCGATGGCGCAGATGATGATTGCGTTGTCCGCCTTGTCGCGAACAACCTCCATCTCGAACTCTTTCCAGCCTAGTAGGCTTTCGTCGATCAGGATTTGATTGACGGGGGAAGCGTCCAGACCGGTCGTGCAGATCGCTTCGTAATCCTCACGGTTATACGCGATCCCGCCGCCTGTGCCGCCCAGCGTGAACGCGGGCCGGATGACCGCTGGCAAACCGACCGTATCAATTGCGGCCATGCATTCTTCAATTGTCTCGGCAATCGTGGCGCGCGGGTTATCCAGGCCGATCCGGTCCATCGCTTCGCGAAACAGTTTCCTGTCCTCGGCCATTTCGATGGCTTCCTTGTTGGCGCCGATCAGCTCTATCCCCAGGCGATCAAGCGTGCCGTCTTCGGCCAGCGACATGGCCGTGTTCAGACCCGTCTGCCCGCCCATCGTCGGCAGAATGACCATCTTTTCGCCCGGATGCGCGGCCTGTTCCTTGGTGATGATCGTCGCGACAACCTCTGGCGTGATCGGTTCAACGTATGTCGCATCAGCGAGGCCCGGGTCCGTCATGATCGTCGCGGGGTTAGAGTTGACCAGGACAACCCGATACCCTTCTTCCCGCAGCGCCTTGCACGCCTGCGCGCCGGAATAGTCAAACTCACATGCCTGACCGATGACGATGGGGCCTGCGCCGATTATCAGGACGCTATCGATGTCTTGGCGTTTGGGCATGAGGGCGGCTCCGGCGCAATAGGGATTCGCGATCCCGTCGCAGGATCGGGCCGGTTATAGGCAATGCGCCGCCGCGTGCAAGGCAGGGTTGGTCGCGTTGATGGGCAGAAGGCGTCTTTCAGTGCGGGAATTTGTCCGCCCCTTTACCTCTTCCTTATGAATTCCTGCAAAACGAGCGTTGGGCGACTCGCGTACGGTAGTTCGGTCATTGCAACGCATTCCATTTATGAAGCGGCGCCCGAACCCACCACGCCTGTCTGGGCATCTCAAACGATAGACACGCCAAACAGAATTTCTTTTTTTATCGGAACCTATACGCCGCCTACCCTTGCCCTGCGGGTTGCGGCATAGTGCATGAAATCGCATTTTGAGCACTGGGCGTTCAAACAGAAAACCAGATCCCATGGCATGCCCACTTGGCGGGCAATTGCTGGGACCGAAACTGCGCCCATTGCTATAAGGACAGAATTTTGGCCGATCCCACCGCCGCTTCCGATCCGCTTTTGATCAGTGTCGCCCTGTAACTGGGCGCAACGGTGCTTACCGTTCCTCTGTTCAAACGTCTCGGCCTTGGTTCGATATTGGTATACCTCGCCGCCGGGGCCGCGATTGGGCCTTATGGGTTTGCGATGTTCACCAATGTGGATGAGGTCAGGCACATCGCCGAATTCGGTGTTGTCCTTCTTCTCTTCGTGATCGGGCTGGAACTGCAGCCTTCGCGCTTGTGGCGTCTCAGATCCGAAATCTTTGGCCTTGGCTTTACGCAGGTGGTTCTCAGTGGGCTTTTGTTCGCGGAGATTGCGTATCTTTTTGGTATGTCTGTTGGCACACGCCAGTGTCATCGGCTTGGCGCTGGCGCTGTCATCGACGGCGTTCGGGGTGCAGATTCTGCGCGATGAAGGCGCCTTGAAGACGCCCTATGGCGATCGCGCGTTTTCTATTCTGCTGTTTCAGGACATTGCAGTTGTTCCGCTGCTGGCGCTGACAGCCTTTGTCGGCGGCGAAGGCGGCGACATGATGCGGACTGACGATGTCATGATCGCCATTGTCGCCTTGTGCTCCCTCTACCTCGTCGGCAAATACGGCATCCGTTATATTTTCCGCTTGCTTGCATTGGTTCACGCGCATGAGGTTTTGGCAGCCGCTGCGCTGCTGGTCGTCGCCCTGGCGGCGTTGATGATGGAATGGGCCGGGCTGTCGATGGCGCTTGGCGCGTTTATCGCTGGCGTGCTGCTGGCGGAAACGGAATTTCGTCATCAGATCGAAAGCGACATAGAACCTTTCCGCGTTCTCCTGCTCGGCCTGTTTTTCGTCGCCGTGGGCATGAGCGTTGATTGGGGCCTGACCTTCCAGTCGCTTCACATTGTTCTTGGCGGCGCCATACTTCTGTTCCTGATAAAGATGGCGGCACTGTTCGCCGTCGCCCGCGCCGCCGAATCATCGAAGGAAGATGCCCTGAAAATTGGCGCAACGCTGGGTCAGGCGGGTGAATTTGGGTTTGTCGTATTCTCACTCGCCGCAGCGGACGGGTTGATCGGGTTTGAGCAAGAGGCGCTGTTAACCGCAACAGTTGCTGTTTCCATGGCGCTGACCCCGATTGCCTCGCTTGCCGTAAAGCGCTGGCTGGTCCTTCACGGCAACGACGCCGGGGATGAGGTTGAAAGCGGGCCGGTGTCAAAAGGCGGCGGCGCTATCATCATCGCCGGGTTTGGTCGCACCGGTCAGGTGATCGCCCGTATCATGCGCCTGAGGGGGTACGAAGTTACGCTGATCGACAACGCCCCCCGCCGTATTCGCCTGGCTCGCAGTTTTGGGTCCGAAGTATTCTACGGCGACGCCACAAAGATAGACGTGCTGACGGCTGCAGGCGCGGATGAGGCCAGCGCAATTTTCTACTGCATTAATGATCGTGAAGGCGCCCGTCAGGCAGTCGCCCGCGTCAAGCAACGCTTTCCCAACACCCCTGCGCTGTTCTCTACCTATGATCGTTTTTCCGAGTTGAAGTTGCGCGAAGCTGGCGCAGAGCATGTCAGACGCGAAACCCACGCAAGCGCCGTCTCGCTGGCCCGTGTGGGCCTTGAATTGCTTGGCGAAGAAGCGGTCGTGGAAGAATTGCTTGAGGAATATCATAAGCGCGATCAGGAACTTTTGCGCCTTCAGATCGAACACGGCATGCAAGAAGGCGCAGAAAAGTTGCGCCAGAAGTATTCGATGGATCTTTAAGGCCTTGGCGTGACGAGTGTGAGAACACGCGAACACAAATGAACAAGTCATGGCACGCCGAGCCATTCCCCATATGTTACAATTACTTAGTGATACTTTCACATGTGAAATCTTTTTCTCACAAGCCGGGCCGGGCAATGATCGAAGCACGTTTCTGGCCCGTTACTGCGTCTGATGCTGGCTTTGCTTGACTCTCCCCCCCACCAATCATAGACACAACCACTGCGCCGCCCGTTAGGACGGTGTGCCTGTTGACGTTTGTGGCCCTCGCAAGGGGGGACCTGTCGGTCGGGGAATGAGCCCCGGCAGAGGAAAACGTCTTGATGATCGCGGCATTTTCCGCCGCATATAGTGATGGAGTACGAAGGTGACCAAACGCACCTCCGCCAAGTACAAACTTGACCGCCGCATGGGCGAAAACATTTGGGGCCGCCCCAAATCACCAGTTAACCGCCGAGAATACGGCCCCGGCCAGCACGGCCAGCGCCGCAAAGGCAAGATGTCTGACTTCGGTCTGCAGCTGCGCGCCAAGCAGAAGCTGAAAGGCTATTACGGCGACCTGACCGAAAAACAGTTCCGCCGGATCTATTCCGAAGCTGAGCGTATCAAGGGCGACACCGGTGAAAACCTGATCGGCCTGCTGGAATCACGCCTCGACGCGCTCGTCTACCGCGCCAAGTTCGTGCCAACGGTTTTCGCTGCACGCCAGTTCGTGAACCACGGCCACGTCAAAGTGAACGGCCAGCGTGTCAACGTGCCGTCCTACCGCCTGAAAGCTGGCGACGTCGTCGAAATCCGCGACCGTTCCAAGCAGCTTGCAGTCGTGATGGAAGCTGTTCAGCTGGCAGAGCGTGACGTTCCTGAGTACGTCATGGCCGACCATTCCAAGATGACAGCCACGTTCGTACGTGCGCCTGGTCTGGCTGATGTGCCTTACGCTGCACACATGGAGCCAAACCTCGTGGTCGAGTACTACGCGAAAAACTAACTGCCGATCTAATCGGATTGATGAAACGCCGTCCCTGTCGGGGCGGCGTTTTTCGTTTGAGCTATGGAAAGCCGCGCAGGCCGGGGTTCCGTCGTAAGAACTCCTGCCAGATTTTCTCGCCGATCAGGCAATCATAACCGGTATCGGTTTTCCCGGACCATGCCGCCGGAACCACTTTCGGCGATGGAACCCGCCCTGCCATCTCCAACACCAGTTTGCGCCGCACGGCCGCTGGGAATTCTTTTCAGCTTTTCACAGGCACGACGAAAGACAACGGCGCCCCGATTACGCAGGCCTCATAATAAAGGTCGAGATCAATGAGATCGAAAAACGGGTTATCCCTTTCCCGGCCCTGGGTCATCAGCGGCAGGCCGTTGATCACAAACCCATCGGCAATCAGCTCATCCCGGGCGATGACAACCGGCCTGCCCTGATTATTCGGCCCATCGCCCGATATGTCGATCACCCGACGTTCACCCGCAAATCCGTTGGTCCGAAAATCGATTGGCGCATAATCCATAACGCCAGAGATTGATGTCCGCCGAAGACTATCATCAAACCGCGCCGTCAGCGTCCCGGCGAACGCCGCCAGATCGTCTTCATTCTCAATTAGCGCCCAATCCACGATTGCACGCTGATCATAGTCCCCGGACCATTCCACGTAGGTAACCGCGACTTTCTGATAGTAGCCAGTTTTGATCGCCTGCATGATTTTGGGTGATGTCAGCGCCTCTGCATATCCCCGTCGCTGCAATTCCAGTTCACGCGGGCCCATGGAATATGAGACATCGACCGCCAACATCAGCTCGATATCCACAGCGATGTCTTCAGCCGATGCAGGGATCGCAAACAAGGCGACGAGCAGGGTCAGTAAGCGTTTCATGAGATCAGCCTAACCTGATCCTTCAACATCGCGGAACACTTATCTGAGATCAGAACGCGCGGTCCTTCACCGTCTCCATCGCCACATGGGTTGAAGAACTTTCGACATGAGGTAGGGCTGAAATCACTTCCCCCAATACCCGGCGATATTCGCGGATGTCAGCGGTGCGCACCTTTAGAAGGTAATCGAAGGCGCCCGCAATCATGTGGCAGCTTTCGATCTCTGGCACTTTGCGAACAGCGGCGTTGAACGCGCTTAGCGCCGTCTCACGGGTGTCCGACAATTTCACCTCAGCAAAGGCGACGTGATCGAGGCCGAGGCGTTCCGGATCAAGGTCCGCCCGGAACCCTCGGATATACCCTTCCTCAATTAACCGCTTCAGCCGAACCTGGCAGGGCGTTTTTGAAAGCCCAACGCGCACGGCCAGCTCGGTAACTGGAATGCGCCCCTCTGAGCTTAACTCAGAGAGGATCGCTTTATCGTGCCCGTCTAGTCGCCCTTCAACATCGCCAATACGCATCTGATCGCCCTATAATTGTGTGGATTAAGTTCTACACGCCTATCAGATGCGGTAATTTTAGGAAACATGCCTTTACAATCAGAGATACTCTGCCCTGATGATAAGGAATCGCCACATATGACCGACCTAGCCCCCCTCCGCCAGATCATCCGCGACCGCGCCCATGCTGATGAGGCGACGGCGTTGGCCGCCCCACTAATTGCCTCGGCCCCTGAAGGGGGCGATGTCATGACGATCCGAAACCCGTTCTACACTGATGATGTGGTGAGCGAAGTGAGGCTGGCGTCGAACGCAGATATCGAAGCGGCGTTGAACGACGCGACGCCATGGGCTGCCCCTGTCAGCACCCGGGCCGACGTCCTTCGCAAAGCCGCAGACATATATGAAGAAAATTTTGGCGAGCTTTTCGCCCTTCTCGCCCGTGAAGCAGGCAAAACCGTTCCCGATGCTATCGCAGAGTTGCCAGAGGCCGTTGATTTCTTACGTTACTATGCTGACGAAGCGGAGCGGCTAGGCGAAATGCCAGCGCGGGGGATCATCACCTGTATCTCACCCTGGAACTTCCGCCTCGCGATCTTCACAGGGCAACTGTCCGCCGCGCTTGCCGCTGGAAATGCCGTACTCGCCAAACCGGCTGAGGCGACGCCGCTGGTCGCCCACCGCGCTATCGAATTGCTTCACCAAGCAGGCGTGCCCGTAGCCGCGATGCAGCTTTTGCCCGGCCTAGGTTCAACCGTTGGCGCGGCGCTGACGTCGTCGCCGAAAGTCGATGGCGTTACCTTCACGGGCTCTACCGCCACGGCCCAGCGCATCAATCGAACCATGGCTGAGAATATGGCCCCAACTGCGCCGTTGACCGCAGAAACCGGTGGCTTGAACCCATGATCGTCGACAGCACGGCCTTACCAGAACAGGCGGTGCAGGACATCATCATTTCAGCCTTCCAATCTGCCGGTCAACGCTGCTCAGCATTGCGTATCCTCTACCTGCAGGACGGTATCGCCGAGGCGTTTCAGCAGATGCTTTTCGGCGCGATGGAAGAACTGATCATGGGCGACCCTTGGCGGCTGTCCACCGATATTGGACCTGTCATAGACCAGATCGCACAGGCAAAAATCATCAGCCATATTGAACATGCGCGCGGTGAGGGCCGGATGCTGAAACAGCTTCGCGCCCCTGGAGCCGGATGGTTCGTCGCGCCGACCGCGCTAAGAGTGAATGGAATTACGGATCTGGAAGAAGAGATTTTCGGCCCAGTCCTACACATCGCGACGTTCGAAGCTGATGAAATCGACAAGGTCATTGAAGACATCAACGCGGCAGGCTTTGGACTGACCTTTGGCCTTCAACCCGGATCGACAGCCGGGTTGAAGACGTTTCGCGCTCAGTGCGCGCGGGCAACGTCTATGTGAACCGGAACCAGATCGGCGCCGTCGTCGGCTCCCAGCCCTTTGGTGGCGAAGGAATGTCCGGAACCGGGCCCAAGGCTGGTGGACCGGAGTATGTGGCGCGGATGTCCCGGCCAGAATGGCGTAGCGAAAATATGAAGGTCAGCGCTGGCGATCATGCGGCAATCCAGACGGCGATAGAAGCGGCGAAACCTCCGCAAGACCCACTCGCAACATTCGACTTGCCTGGCCCTACTGGGGAATCGAACCGCCTAAGCACCTTTGGCAGGGGCGTGGTTTTATGTCTTGGCCCTGGCGCTGAAGCGGCAGAGGCGCAGGCAATCGCTGCGCGCGAAGCTGGCTGCGCGCCAGTGATAGCGGCAATAGAGCCAGAAGCACTGGCGATGCTCACCGGTTTCGCAGCAGCTATTTCATGGGCGGATGAAACGACGTTGCGCGCCCAACGCCACGCCCTCGCCACCCGCGATGACGCCATCATCCCATTGATCGCAGAGGCCGACCCAAGACCGCGCCTGACGTTGGAACGCCATGTATGTATCGACACCACAGCATCTGGTGGTGACGCTGCCTTGCTATCAGCAGAGGCGTAACAACCCTTGTAGCGCTACCCTACCCGCGTTAACCCGCTTGTACGAGTGTGGAAAGGGACTGCCATGGGTACGGCGAATATCTTGATCGGCGTAGGACTGGTCTTTATCGTGGTGGGACTGTCAGGTTTGGTCTACTGCATTAATCTCGCGCGGCGGATCAAGACGATGAAGCCAACTGATGAAGAGCTTAAAGGCGCATTCTACAAAATCTCAGCCGCCAATATGGCTTCGATGGGATCGGCGTTTCTGGGGCTGGCGCTGGTGCTGGCCGGGCTCATTCTCAACTGACGCTGACGGGGTTCCGCGCCCATGCAGGATAAGGACGGCGTGTAAGCCTGTCGACTATTTCGCCAATCGCCAGTTTTTGTCCGGCCTTGTCATAGAATGATCCACGGACCTGAATTTCCGCCGCCATTGCACGAACCAACTGTCGTTCCAGCTTGGCATCGACGGGCTCTGGCTTAGTCCAGAAACTGTCCAATCCACCCTGGTGGGTTATCCCTGCGATATCGTAGACAGCTTCGCCCAATGCTACCGTCGGCACTCCGGCCCTGGCCGCGTTTAATCCAACCGTTGAGTTCGCCAGAACAACGCCTTTGGAATTTCGGATCAACACGCCAAGATCGCCGCCGCGGATCATCCGCACTTGCCGACCCAGATTGTATTTTTCTTTCAAAGCATCGATCCGGCGCGGCCAGTTCTGGTAGCCGTTGTCCAGTGGGTGTTGCTTGATGATCAGTTTACGCGACCGGGGCGCATTTGCGGCGAAGGATGCAAAAACCTCCTCCACCATATCAATCAGATGATCATAGTGGGTTGAGACGCGGATCTGATAATCATGCGCCAGCTGCATGGCGAGCAGATTGAAGTCAGCACCGTCTTCTTCACATTCCGCCTGAATCTGCGATGCCCGCGCTTCGGCATTGTCGGTCGTCAGCAAGTTTGTGATCCAATAGTAATAATCTTCAACCATGCTGAACGGCGCGTCCGACTTATAAAACGGATAGAACGGCATGAAGATCGTGTGCGCGACATTGCGGGCGATGTCGAACAACGCCTCTTCCAGAAATGAATGGCTGTAAGTGCTTTCGTGCTCGTCGTTAGTGAGCGGGCCAGCGGCGATGCCTAGTTTTCGGATGACCTTCGGATCCTTCGGAAAGCGTGAGAATGCGCCCATCGCCTCAGGCTCCAGCGTCAGCCAATCGGGGCGAAGGTAACCAAACTCAACAGCCCACGCCCGGACGCCGAGCGACCGGGCAACGACCAACGCTTCAACATGGTAGGGATGACGATCTGCGTAATAAATAATGTCTGTGATGCCATGCCGCTTCACATAATCCGTTAGCCACACACGCCAACGCGCGAACCCACCTCGATAACTGCTTGCGCCTCGGCGCGGCCAGAACAGCATATCTTGGCCCGACAGACGGATCTTGCGAACATTGTGACCCTCAGCTTTCAGCGCATCGCCAAGGCGTACGCAGAAAAAAGTTGGATGTCCCTGCAAGAAAAGAAAGGTCTTCGTCTCGGCCACTTACGCGCCTTTGGTCTTGATCTGTCGCATATCGATATCGACGTTTCTCTCGCATGAATAGAGAGCCTGGGCAAGGAACGCGGGTTTATCTTTTCCCCTAGGGCGACTAGGCGTGTGAACATGAATGCCGACGCTTCGAAACGGGTCTTTCTGCTGTTGCAGGGCCCTATGTCATATTTTTTCACCTACCTTGGCCGCGCACTGCGCGATCAAGGGGCTGAAGTGCGGCGCATTCATGTTTGTCCGGGGGATAGGCTGTTCTGGCGTGGACCTGGGGGCGTTTCATTTCGGGGCAAGCCCAACGACTGGCCTGAGTATGTAAAACGCTTCATCGCCGAGCACGACGTTACCGACATAGTCAGCCTCGGTGACGGACGGCGTTGGCATGCCGACGCCATACCCGTAGCGAAGGCGGCAGGCGTGCGCATCCATGTAATTGAGCAAGGTTATCTGCGTCCTCACTATCTGACGGTCGAACCTGAAGGCACCGGTGGCAACACCCGCTTTCCCCGTGACTGGGACAATATCGCTGAACTGGCTGAGAAGACGCCCCTGCCCCATCCAGGATTCAAATCAAGCTTTCTGTCCTTTTCAATAATGGACGTCGCTTTCAATCTGGCCAACATCCTGTCTTCGTGGGTGCTTTACCCTCACTACAAACAACATGCGCTGGATCATCCGCTTCGGGAATGGGGCGGCTGGATCTTCAAAAAGGCACTTCGGTTGAAGGGCCGGCGCGCGATGTTGGAAGTGGCGGAAGGTCGGGTGACTGCGCATCAAGGCCCGCTGTACGTATTCCCTTTGCAGCTTGAAACCGACTACCAGATCCGCTTGCACGGCCCAGCAGAAGGGCTGCGTGAGACTCTCAAACGCATCATCGCCTCGTTCCGCGTACATGCGCCTGCTGACGCCATGCTGGCGATCAAATTGCATCCGCTGGATAATGGCTGGACGCCTTGGCAGGCGCTGATAGCCGAAGAAATCGCGGGCATTGAAGACCGCGTTGTTTATCTGGATGGCGGCGATCTGGATGCGATGTTGGCGCGGGCGGCAGGCTGTGTCGTCATCAACTCAACCGTTGGGCTGACCGCTCTGACCTTGGGCGCTCCAGTCAAGGCATTGGGCGCAGCGATCTATGACTTACCTTGTATGACGTTTCAGACTGATCTGGATGCGTTCTGGGCTGGTGCCGCCAAACCGGACGAAGCCAGGCTCGCCCTATTCCTTCGCGCACTGACAGCCGCTATTCAGGTCCCCGGCGGATTTGATGGCACCGGCGCAGAACCGGGCGCTGCGAACATGGCGGCGAAAATGCTCAGCCCGCGGCCGTATTGAGGAGTACACCAATGGCCGAACGCATCATCCTCACTGGCGCATCCAGCGGCATCGGAGCCGCGTTGGCGCAAGAATATTCCGTTCCAGGCGCCTCAATGTTGCTGATCGCGCGAAACGCTGAACGGCTTTCAGACGTCGCTGACGCCGTCCGCGCCAAGGGCGCGACTGTCGAGATCGAGGCTATCGATGTAACGGACGAACCAGCGATGAAAGCTGCAATTGAGGCGTTCGACGATGACGCCCCAGTTACCATCGTCATCGCGAATGCAGGCATTGCACTTGGACGCCGGAAGGGAGAGCCCGAGGCCCCCGGCGTGGCCCGCCAACAGGTTGAGATCAACTTGATGGGCATGCTGCATACGATAGAGCCGATGCTGCCCCGATTGATTGCACGCAAGTCCGGGCGGATCGCCATGATCGGTTCTATCGCGGGGCTGCGGCCGCAAGCGGATATCCCAACTTATTCCGCCACCAAGGCCGCCGTGCATGGGTACGGCGAGGCGATCCGCAGTTGGCTGCGCGGGCACGGCGTCTCGGTCACTGTCATTTCGCCCGGCTTTATCAAGACGCCTATGGCCGATAAACATCACGGGCCGAAACCGTTCGAAATTCCGGCAGAAAAGGCAGCCCGTATCATGGCCCGCGCCATCGAAAATAGGCGCGGTCGGCTGGTGTTGCCATGGCCATGGTCTTTCTTGTTGTGGTGGGAACAACTGTTTCCCGCACGCATCTCGGACTGGTTTGAACGGATGTCGGCGGCCGATGTTGGCGGCGGATCGGACAAGCCCTGACTTTTATCGGCAGCGCCTAGTTGCTCATGCATGCCCCATTGGCTCGCCACGCCATCTTATCGGGCCTGCTAATCTGCGAATGCCAAGGTGCAACAGCCGGCAAAGAAGCAAGACAGCCCCCCAGAAGAAGACTACTTCCGTGAAGAAGTCGAACAGGTAGCAATGCAGCCACGTCAACGCCGTCGCCAGATAGATTGACCTGTGCAAAGGTTTTCAGTTTCGCCCCAGCATGCGGACGGATGCCCTGTTTGACGTCACCGCCAAGATCAAAAACAGGATCAGACCCAGCCATCCTACAAGATATTCAAGGTCAAAAGCCTCTAACCAGATCAAAGTAAAATCGTTGATATATCTTATGTAATGTAAAGTGTGCGCAGAGGCGTAGACAAAGCAGGCAATACCAAAATGTTTGCGGCGACGCATCAGCCAGCGACCGATCGAAAAGCCTCGTTTCAAGTGATTAATGACTGCCAGAGCCGGCGTGATCGAAAGCGTCAGGATCAGGTACCAGATAGAGAGATTTCCACTCTCATGCATCATCTGCGGATAGTACAAGCTTTGATGAACGAGATCGACGATCAGCGTCCAGCCCGTCAGGAACATCACCAGATAGAGCAGCGGGATGGAATTAAGGGCCCGCAGGCAGAAAGTTTCAGCTATTCGATACATGCTTCGACGCTGGGCGGCTGGTGACCAAATGGCAAGTGACCGCCGCGTGATACAAGCAATCGTGAAAGAAACTGAGGGCTGTAAGAACGCCGCCGATATCGCGTCGTCAGCCATCAAAGCACCGCTTGCCCCATTGACCCTTCGCCCCGCCCGCCGCACTTTATCTGGGAAGAGGAGCAGCGCATGACATTCACAATCTACAGCCACCCCGACTGCGAGGCTCACGTGACGCCGCCCGGCCATCCGGAACGTGTCGACCGCATGCCCGCTGTTCTAAAAGCGCTGGAAGGCATCGAGGCTGATTGGGTTGAGGCGCCGCTGGCAGATGACGTCCCCCTACTTCGCGCGCATCCGGCGGACTACATCGCAAAGGCAACGACGGCACCCGCAGATGGCTGGACATCGCTGGACCCCGACACGCATATCTCAGCCACATCAACACCTGCGATCCGCCGGGCGGCTGGCGCAAATGTCGCAGCGGTTGATCTGGTGATGGGCGGGAAGGCGAAGGGTGCGTTCTGCGCGATGCGGCCCCCGGGCCATCATGCGGAAAAGGAAACGGCGATGGGGTTCTGTTTCCTCGCCAACGCCTCTATCGCCGCGCTGCATGCCATCGAAGCGCATGGGGCGGCCCGCGTCGCCATTGCAGACTTTGATGTCCATCACGGTAACGGCACACAGGATGTGTTCTGGGATGATCCACGCGTCGTTTTCGCGTCCTCGCACCAATCCCCGCTCTACCCCGGCACAGGGATGAAACATGAGACGGGCGCCGGAAACATCCACAACGCCACAATCCCGCCGATGGGCGGCACGGTAGAATTTCGGCAGGTCTGGACCGACCGCCTTCTGCCCGCCATCGACGCCCATGCGCCCGATCTGATCATCATTTCCGCCGGGTTCGACGCCCACACGCGCGACCCCCTCGCAAATCTGAACGTCACGGATGAAGATTTCGCGTGGATCACCGAAAAACTGTGCGATCTGGCGGATAAACATGCACAGGGCCGGGTGGTTTCCACATTGGAAGGCGGCTATGATCTGTCCGGCCTCGCGACCGGCGCGGCGGCCCATGTTGAGGTTCTGGCGGAGCGGTGCGCATGACCGATAAACCGATTGATGAGATGAGCTTTGAGGACGCGATGGCTGAGCTGGAGCAGGTTGTCGCCAAGCTGGAAAGCGGCCAGGCGCCACTTGACCAGTCGATCGACCTTTACGAGCGCGGCGCCAAGCTGAAAGAACGCTGCGAGGGTCGCCTGAAAGACGCAGAGCTGCGCGTGAACAAGATCATCGCCGGATCTGACGGTCAGGCCAAAGGGTCAGAGCCTTTCGACGCCGAATGACCCCCAAACAGCAGACTTTTTTTCGCACTCGACTCGACAGCGCGCGTGGGCGGGTGGAAGAAACTTTGGATTTCCTCCTGCCGACCGGCGCGGGCGCGCAGGGCGTGCTCGCCGACGCAATGCGTCACGGTACGCTGAATGGCGGCAAACGGATGCGCGCCTTCCTAACGATTGAGGTCGCTGATCTGTTTGACACCAACCCTGAGCGCGCGGACCGCGTGGCTGCATCGGTCGAATGCCTGCACGCCTATTCCCTGGTGCATGACGACCTTCCTTGCATGGACAACGACGACCTGAGACGTGGCCAACCCACCGTTCACAAGAAATGGGATGAGGCAACAGCGGTTTTGGCCGGCGACGGGCTTCAAACCCTCGCTTTCGAAATCCTTGCGGCGCCCGAAACGCATGAGGATGGCGAAGTCCGCGCCGCCCTTCTGTTGAGCCTTGCGCAAAATTCCGGCCTTTCCGGTATGGTAGGCGGCCAGATGCTGGACATCGCGGCCGAAACGACCGCCAGTCATGATCAGGCTGAGATTGAAAAGATCCAGATGTTGAAAACCGGCGCCCTGATCGCCCACGCAGCGGTATCAGGCGCGATCCTGG
Organism: uncultured Paracoccaceae bacterium; assembly: GCA_938092015.1. Classification (GTDB taxonomy): domain Bacteria; phylum Pseudomonadota; class Alphaproteobacteria; order Rhodobacterales; family Rhodobacteraceae; genus Pikeienuella. The sequence continues at coordinate 21,169 of CALKOT010000109.1, read as the reverse complement.
CGCAGGCCAAACCGACCGACCGGCGGGCGATCCACGACTATGCCTGCGACCTCGGGTCCGCCTACCAGATCGCCGACGACATCCTAGATGTTACAGGGGATGAGGCGGAAACCGGCAAGGCCTTAGGCAAGGACGCAGGCGCTGGCAAAGCGACCTTTGTAGACCTTCTTGGCCTGGAGGGCGCGACAGTAAGAGCCAAGGAATTAGTCGACAGGGCCTGCGAACGTCTGTCATCCTTTGGCCCAGACGCGGACGCACTACGCTTCGCCGCCCAATATACCGTCAGCCGCCGATCTTAAGCTGACCCCGCTAAAGGAGGCCAATTTGGCCGACGCCCACGACAGACCCGCCACGCCGCTGCTGGATAAAGTCAGCGAGCCGAAGGACCTGAAGCACCTTTCGGACAGCCAATTGCGTCGAGTGGCCGATGAACTTCGCGCTGAAACGGTTTCGGCAGTGTCCGTAACAGGTGGTCATCTGGGCGCCGGGCTGGGCGTCGTCGAATTGACCGTCGCCATCCATGCTGTATTCGACACACCGCGCGACAAGCTGATCTGGGACGTTGGGCATCAATGCTATCCCCACAAGATTCTCACCTGTCGTCGTGATCGCATCCGCACACTTCGCCAGGGCGGCGGGCTGAGCGGTTTTACCAAACGAGCCGAAAGCGAATACGATCCGTTCGGTGCAGCGCATTCGTCAACCTCCATCTCCGCCGCTTTGGGCTTTGCCATGGCGAGGGAACTTGGCGCCGACACTGGTGACGGGATCGCCGTGATTGGCGATGGGTCGATGAGCGCGGGCATGGCGTTCGAGGCGATGAACAACGCAGGCGGCCTCGGCAAACGGCTGATCGTCATCCTGAACGACAATGAGATGTCGATTGCACCGCCGGTCGGCGCCCTGTCCGCATACCTCAGCCGTATCTACGCAGGCGAACCCTTTCAGGATCTGAAGCACGCCGCCAAAACCGCCGCATCTTTCCTGCCACCGCCGTTCCGCGAGGGCGCTCGGCGGGCGAAAGAAATGGTCAAGTCGATGACCGTTGGCGGCACTCTGTTTGAGGAGCTTGGGTTCAGCTATATTGGCCCCATCGACGGCCACGACATGGATCAACTGCTGCCAGTTCTGCGGACCGTCAAGGAACGCGCCGATGGCCCGATCCTAATCCATGCGCTGACGAAAAAGGGCAAAGGATACGATCCCGCAGAAAAATCCCCCGACCGGGGCCATGCGCGTGCGAAGTTTGACGTTATCACAGGGGAGCAGAAAAAAGCCCCTTCAAACGCCCCAAGCTACACCAAAGTCTTCGCGCAAAGCCTGATTAAAGAAGCTGAACACGACGACAAGATCGTCGCCATCACCGCCGCCATGCCCGATGGCACCGGCCTGAACCTGTTCGCTGAACGCTTCCCGAAACGCTGCTTTGACGTCGGTATCGCTGAACAGCATGGCGTGACATTCTCGGCCGGCCTCGCGGGCGCGGGGATGAAGCCCTTCTGCACAATCTACTCGACCTTCCTGCAACGCGGCTACGACCAGGTCGTCCACGACGTCGCCCTGCAACGCCTGCCCGTCCGCTTTGCTATCGACCGCGCCGGTCTGGTGGGCGCTGATGGCGCGACGCACGCAGGCAGCTTCGACATCGCCTACCTCGCCAACCTGCCAGATTTCGTCGTCATGGCGGCGGCTGATGAATCGGAACTGGTGAATATGGTGGCTACTGCAGCAGCAATTGACGACCGCCCGTCAGCCTTCCGGTTTCCACGCGGCGAAGGCGTCGGCGTTGAAATGCCCGAGCGTGGCGCTCCGCTTGAGATCGGGAAAGGCCGCGTCGTGAAAGAGGGCACGAAAATTGCCCTTCTTTCGTTTGGCGCGCGCCTGCAAGAGTGCATGAAAGCAGCGGAAGAACTTGATGCGATGGGCCTAAGCACCACCGTCGCCGACGCTCGATTCGCCAAACCTCTGGACCACGACCTGATCCGTAACCTCGCGACGCACCACGAGGCCCTCATAACGCTGGAAGAAGGCGCTGTCGGCGGTTTTGGCAGCCATGTCCTGCAGTTCCTCGCCATGGAAGGCGCACTCGACGATGGCCTGCGCATTCGTCCCATGGTGTTCCCGGACACATTCATTGATCAGGATACTCCTGCGAAAATGTACGAGACCGCTGCAATGCAAGCTGCTGATATTGTGCGAACAGCGGTAGGCGCTTTGGGTCAAAGCGAAGTCGCTGGCGGCGTCAGAGCCTGATTCAAAAGCCTAGCTTTTAGGCCTTTGGATGTTTGCAAACGGCTGCCGTCCGAACGTCGATTTGAACTGCCTGACATAGCCCCTCTTTTCGCTGGCGTGATCGTCGTCATCCGCCTCCTTCCAAGCGACAAGAAATTCGGCTGAGAACGAAACCTGCCACAGAATTCGGCCGCCGTAGTGCGCAACAGGCTCACCAGCAGAAAACTGCCCTAACCGCGTGATCCGCTTGCGAAGATCCGGCGCAGACCCGAAATAAAGCACGCCAACATCTGCGATCCAGCGTTCTTCAAGAAGTGCGGACGGCACCGTCGGGTCCTGTCCTTTGTGCCAGCCTGCAGGATTGGTCGCGAGGAACTCTCCCGCGCGTCGGCGGTCAGAGTAGACTACATAGACGCCCGGTGTATCAGGGACGTCAGACGCCGCCTCTTGCACCGCCGTCCATCCGACAAAGCCGGCCGTCTCCAGGTCTTTTCGTTCAAATCCGCTTAGTTCCGGCATATCATCGCTCCATCCTCAGGATCTTATTCGTATTCTTGGATGGCCCAATTCGACCTAAGAGCGTTCCAAGTAAGCGCAAATCGCTGTATCCACCGACTATGCCCCTTAAGTCTCGTCTAGACCAACTTATTGTCGACCTGAACCTCGCGCCCAGCCGCGCGCGGGCGCAAGCGTTGATCAAAGCCGGTGTTGTGATGGTTGGTTGGGCACCTGCGCGCAAAGCCTCGCAGACTGTGGCACCAGACGCCGAGATCACCATTATCGGCGATCCGAATCCATGGGTTTCCCGTGCTGGTCTGAAACTTGCTGGCGCACTGGACACTTGGTCGCTTAGCCCCGCTGGCGCCATCGCCCTTGATGTCGGCGCTTCGACGGGCGGGTTCACAGAGGTACTGTTGAACCGGGGCGCGGCAGAGGTTTACGCGCTGGATGTCGGCCACGGACAGCTGCATCCCAGCCTGCAGAACCATCCGCAGGTTCACGATCTGGAAGGCATCAACGCCCGTGCGATTCCGGCTGGGTTGATCCCGCCGGTCGATTGGATTGTCTCGGATGTCAGTTTCATCAGCCTGACCAAGGCGTTGCCCGTGCCTCTGTCACTCGCCAAGCCAGGCGCGCGCCTTGTGGCGCTGATCAAACCTCAGTTCGAACTTTCCAAGGCTGAGATCGGCAAGGGGGGCATCGTCACTGACCACGCCGCCCACAACAAAGCCCGCGCAAAAGTTCGCACCTTTCTGCAGGCGTCCGACTGGACTATTGAAGCAGAAGTGGACAGCCCGATTACGGGCAGTGACGGCAATGTCGAATTCCTGATTTCTGCGCGAAATGGTGGCGGGCGCGACCTGCCCCTCGACGAAAGCGTCGTCCCCGCCTAAACAGCGGCCATGACACAGATCACCATCGAAACCCTTGGCTCAGCCGGCGACGGCGTTGCGCCCGGGCCTATCTACATTCCCTACACTCTGCCCGGCGAAGTGGTTGAGGGTGAGGTAAGCGATGGGCGGATAGACGTGCCAAAGATCGTGACACCGTCGTCAGATCGCGTCGCCGCCCCTTGTCGCCATTTCCGCAAGTGCGGCGGTTGTTCCCTGCAACACGCATCGGACCCCTTCGTTGCTGATTGGAAACGCGACCAGGTAATCAGCGCGCTTTCAGCACGTGGCATTGAAGGTGTTGAAGTACGGCCGACAATCACCTCACCCACACGATCACGCCGTCGGGCGACGTTTGCCGCGCGTCGGACGAAAAAGACGATCCAGATTGGGTTTCATGGTCGCAAATCGGATGAAATCATTCCGTTGTCCGAGTGCGCCGTCGTACACCCAGACCTTCTGTCCGCTTTACCCGCGATTGAGGCTTGCGCTCGCCTCGCCGCCTCTCGCAAGGGCGTGATCCGCACGACCGTCACACGTTCAGAAAACGGCTTGGATCTATCAGTTGAGGGCGGCAAGCCGCTGAAAAAAAAAGCGTTGCTGGACGCTGCCATGCTGGCTGACACTTTTGATTTGGCCCGCCTGACCTGGAACGGCGAAATCCTCGTTACACGGCGCGACCCGCACCAGCGTATTGGCCCAGCGCTTGTCACCCCCCCGCCTGGCGGTTTTCTTCAGGCGACTTCGGAAGGTGAGGCCGCCCTTTTGACGGCCGTGCGTGAGGCAATAGGTTCCCCATCGAAACTGGTCGATCTCTTCTCCGGATGCGGCGCTTTTTCCATCCCCTTCGCAATCCGGACAGAGGTTCATGCGGTCGAAGGCGATGCAGCCCTTCTTGCCGCACTGACCAAAGGTTGGAAGGCCGTTGGCGGCCTTGCCCGAATTACAACTGAAATGCGCGACCTGTTCCGCCGCCCGTTGCTGGCTGAAGAATTGAACGCCTACCCTGCCGCCATCATCGACCCGCCACGCGCAGGCGCCAAGGCGCAGATGGAGCAACTTGCGGTCTCAACCATCCCGGTTATCGCGTCCTTAAGCTGTGATGCAGGCAGCTTTGCGCGCGACGCTCGGACGCTGATTGATGGCGGCTACACGCTTAGTTGGGCGCAGCCGGTCGATCAGTTCAGATGGTCATCCCATGTGGAAATAGCTGCGAAGTTCTCAAAATAAGGCGCCCAAGTCGCCTTTGAGACGTTTTAAGCCAGCAAGAGAAATCTACGCAGTTACTGGAGAACCAGTTCAACCCGTCGGTTTAGCCGCCGCCCTTCATCATCTGAATTTGCGGCGCGCGGCGACAGAAACCCAACCCCATGCGGCGTCACTTGATCGGCTGTTACGCCCTCAATCGACGCCAGCGCAGCGGCCACTGATTCTGCGCGTTTGCGGCTCAGCTCCAAGTTCAATTCCAGATCACCCTGATTATCGGTATGCCCGACAACGAGGAACTTCAGATCAGGCCGTCCCTGCAGCAGTTGGGCAGCCTGTTCCAGTGACGCGCTGCTTTCCACCGTTAGTTTCGCTGACCCCGCTTCGAAAGCGATCCCTTCCAAAGGCGCATGGCCACTTTCTGTCAGGCGTCTGGCAAGGGCGAACAATCGCGCATCGCCCGGCTTGGCCGATGGGCGCGGCGCATTCTCAACGGGCGTCATCGAAATTGGTGCCGCTTCGCCTTCAACCTCAACCACCTGAACGAACAATTTGCCGCCCTGGCGACTGGCGAGGATAGAGGCGCTTACGCCGTCTTCAACGTTTTCTGCGCCAAGATAACGGAAATCCGCCAGATCAAACCGCATGGCAGGCGGATCAACCAGATAGACGCCGAAACGGAAATCAAATCCGCCGCATTCGTTCTGCGCGCACTCGAAAAGAAACTCATAGCCAAGTTCCGCCAGCCGCTGTTCATAGTTGCGGATTGCTTCCAGCGTCGAGGCTTCACTTTCGATCTGATAAACCCATTCGCGCACACGACCTTCCAGCTTTCGAACAGGCTTTTCATCCCGCGTGAATGGGCCTGTCGGCAAGTCATAACCATCAAAGGCCCAGGTAAGTGAATGGGCCAGATTCGCATCTTCCAACGCACCAAAACGGGGCACGATGTCTTCTTCTTCCGCCCCAACGCAGAGCGGGAAAAGTAAACAGAAAGCCGCGAATGCTAACCGCATCAGCGCGCCATCCCGTGATATTCGTCATTCGGCTTCATCCCAACGGCGGAAGCCATGCGATTCGACATGTTGAAGAATGCAGCCGTTTCCGCGATGTCCCAGATCGCCCGGTTAGAGAACCCAGAATCGCGCAGGATCTGTCTGTCCGCTTCATCAATATCGTAGCTGGCGCGCGTTACTTTTGTCGCAAAATCAAGCATAGCGCTTTGACGATCATCCAACGAGGCATGGCGATAGTTGGCGGCGATCGCCTCTGACAGGATAGGGTCGCCCGTTAGCTGACGAAGGGTCGCGCCGTGCGCAACAAGGCAATAAAAACAATGGTTTTCAGCGGAAACGCAGACTGCGATCATCTCGCGCTCAGCCTTCGACAATTCGCTTTCACCCAGCATCAGCGAATTGTACATCGCCGAAAACCCGTTCAACCGATCTTGCGAAAACCCATAGGTGCGCAGAACATTGGGCACCATGCCCAGCTTTTCTTCGCAAACCTCATAATAGCGTTGAACGCCTTCGGGCAACGGATCTTCCGCAGGCAAATCAAGCGCGGTTACTTTGGGGTCGCTCATCGCAGTCTCCAGTTAGTCTAAGATGCGATAATGGTATCCTGCGACCACCTTCATGCCTAGTGACTGATAGAGACCGTTTGCTGCAACATTCGCTTTTGTGACCGCGAGGGCCAGGTGTTTTGCACCATTATCGGCTGCAAAAGTTGCGGCGCCTGACAATAATGCACGCACGGCGCCTTGCCTTCGGTAATTTGTCGACACCTCAATCGCGTGGGCCATAGCGATACCACCTGAGACGCTGACAAAAGCGACACCTGCGGGCCGGTCATCGATACGGGTCAATAGCCAGGATTTTGGCGAAGCGGCCCGTTCCATCACCTTTATCCGGGCCGGGCCAATGCCGCCAGCCGCCCAGATTTCCTGCATCGCAGCAACTGCGAACTGGCCGCGATAAACCCGCGACTGTTCGGACAAGCCATCAATCAAATCAGCCGTCGGTGCAGAATAGATCCAGACCGGGTCGATGATCGAATATCCGGCCGCTTCCAAAGCGTCATCCAGCGCCGTTTCATCACCACGTACCTGAAACAGTGGGACCTGCCCCATCGCACGCATTGCATCCGCCGCGACGTTGATATCGGCGTCGAGTGATATCTGCGACGCTGCTGAAACGCGTTTTCCGCCACCGGCGCCATTACGCACCAACCAGCCGCTATGTTCCGCCACCTCTGCAGCAGGCCAGGTCGCATCTAGTGCGGCGAAAGCCTCAGCGTCGGTCACCCTCTATCCCGCATCAAACGCGCCTTATCGCGCTGCCAATCGCGCTTTTTCTCTGTATCGCGTTTGTCGGACATCTTCTTACCTTTGGCGACGCCGAGCGATAGTTTCGCAATGCCCTTATTATTGAAGTAGATCTTCAATGGCACCAGCGTTGCGCCTTCGCGCCCGATGGCCTGCCAAAGCCGGGCTATTTCACGGAATTTCGCCAGCAGTTTGCGACGACGACGCTCATCGTGACCAAAAGTCTTCGCCTTGTCATAGGCTGGGATATAGCTGTTGATCAGCCACAACTCGCCATCTTCGACATTGGCATAGCTTTCAGCGATCTGCGCACGGCCCTCACGCAGAGATTTCACCTCTGATCCTTCCAGCATGATGCCGACCTCCAACTCTTCTTCGATGAAGTAGTTGTGGCGCGCCTTGCGGTTTTCGGCGGCAATCTTCTGGTCTGGTTTCTTTTTCGGGGCCATGGGACCTAAGTATAAATGCCTCCGGCGGGGATATTTATGGAACAAAGATGGAGGTCTTTGGCCCTAAATATCCCCGCCGGAGGCGAGAAATCAGTTCAAAAGACCTGCATGCACCATTGCAGATCGGATCTGTTCACCCGTTTCAGGCAGAACCGTTGTCAGCGGCGAGCGGACAGTGTTTTCGCATTTACCCAGCAGCGACATACCGTATTTGGCGCCTGCAAGCCCCGGCTCAATAAAGATCGCTTTGTGAAGGGGCATAAGGCGGTCCTGGTATTCCAGCGCCTTAGCGAAATCTCCAGCAGCCAGCGCTGCCTGGAATTCCGAACAGAGGCGCGGCGCGACATTCGCCGTCACCGAGATCGCGCCAACGCCGCCATGGGCGTAAAAGCCCAGCGCCGAAGCATCTTCGCCGGTCAACTGGATGAAATCCGGACCGCAAGTGATGCGCGTCTCGGACACACGGGCGATGTCCGCAGTCGCATCTTTCACGCCGACGATATTTTTCAGTTTCGACAACTGGCCCATCGTTTCCGGCGTCATGTCGATGACTGAACGCGGCGGGATGTTGTAGATGATGATCGGGATATCGGCGCAGTCATTCAACTGCGTGAAATGCTCGATCAGCCCGCGCTGCGTAGGCTTGTTGTAGTAGGGCGTCACCACAAGCGCACCATCCGCACCGACCTTTTCGGCAAACTGGACGAACCGGGTCGCCTCAGCCGTATTGTTCGACCCGGCGCCCGCGATCACGGGGATGCGGCCCGCAGCGGTTTTCACAACTGCCGCAATCACTTCCTCATGCTCTTCATGGCTCAACGTCGGGCTTTCGCCAGTGGTGCCAACCGGAACAAGACCGTTTGAGCCCTCTGCGATGTGCCATTCAACCAGATCGGAGAGGGTCTTATGATCCACCCCTCCGTCCTTAAACGGGGTAACTAGGGCGGGCATGGAACCTCGAAACATTGATCTGGCCTTTCAGATATAGGGGGGATCACAGCGACCCCCAGCGGCGCGGAACCTACCGGCTGTGCGCATCGGGCGCAAGAACGTGACTGGCGCCAAATTCCGGGCATGTTACCCTCTGCCAAACTGATTTGGATCGGGCCCATACATGCTTCGTTTTGCACTTGCCGTCGCTGCCATCCTCACTATTGCGCCAACCGCCAACGCCCAGTCAGCCGGGCTGGCCGGATCGGTGATGGAGGCGGCTGATCAGAAAAACTGGTTGACCGTCCGGAACTTCACAAATGGCGACCCGGTTATCGCCGACCTCGCGATGTGGCGTATTCTATCCGCTGGCGAGGGAACTTGGCGCGACTACAGCGGCTTCATCGCCCAAAATCCAGATTGGCCCAACCTGAAACGCATCCGCGCCAAGGGCGAACGGACGATGCCTTCAGGACTGTCTTTGCTGGAAATCGACGGGTTTCTTGGATCGGAGCGCCCCCAAACAGGAACAGGCGCCCTGCGGCGCGCCGAAGCCCTGCGCGCAGCTGGACGCGCCAATGCTGCGGCGGCCGAAATCGTCACCGCATGGCGCACGTTGTCAATGACGGCGGAAGAGCAGAACGAGTATCGCGCTTACCACGGCCCGACAATCCAGGCCTATCACCGCGATCGCGCAGATGAATTGGCATGGCGTGGCCTGACCAGTGAGGCCGAGGCGATGGCCGCCCTTCTTGACCCCGGCTACGCCGCTCTGATCCGTGCGCGCGTCCTGTTGCGACGCCGAGCTGATGGTGTAGATGCTGCGATCAAAGCCGTGCCCGCATCACTGCAATCTGATCCCGGTCTGGCGTACGAACGCTTTGTCTGGCGCATGCGCAAGAATCGCTACGATGGCGCGGCGGATATTATTCGCGCCCAGTCTGGCAGCGCCGCCACATTGGGACGACCTGAACTATGGGGCGACCGGCGGCGGCTTCTTGTGCGGCGGATGCTGCGTTTGGGTCAGGTGATCCCGGCATATAACCTCGCCAATCAAAACCACATGACCGAAGGTTCAAACTACTCCGACCTTGAATGGCTGGCAGGCTGGATTGCGCTGCGCCGGATGCACGAACCTGATCGGGCCATCGCCCATTTCAGACGGTTTCTGGCTGCTGTCGCCACACCGATCAGCTATGGGCGCGGCAATTACTGGATGGGTCGGGCGCATGAGGCGAAACGCGACCAGAACGCCGCGCGTGACTGGTACGCCCGCGCCGCTGAACACCAGACCAGCTATTATGGCCAGCTTGCCGCAACCAAAATCGGTGCAGGCCCTAAGGCCGATCTAGCCGCCCTGCCCGGCGGGAGCTGGAAGTCGGCGCCGTTCGCCAACCGCACAGTCACCCGCGCCACAGTCGCCCTGTCGCGCGACTTTGACCGGCGCCGCGCTCATTGGTTCCTCACACATATCGCATCAACTTTAAGCAGCTACGAGGATCTTGCCTCTGTTGCGCAGCTGGCGACTGAACTGGGAAGGGAAGATGCAGCAATTCGCATCTCAAAAATCGCCGCCCGCAAAGGTCACGTTTTGCAGGGGCACTATTACCCCCTGAATGGACTCGCACAGTTCAATCGCGGCGTAGAACCGGCGCTCGCCATGGCTATCGCCCGACAGGAAAGTGAACTGAATATAGAGGCAATCAGCCCCGCAGGCGCGCGCGGGTTAATGCAGTTGATGCCTGGCACGGCTAAGAAAGTATCTGGCTGGTTGGACATGCCCTACAACAAGGCGCGGCTGACGACTGACTGGCAGTACAATGCAACGCTGGGCCAGACGTACCTTGCACGGCGGCTCGATCAATTCGGCGGATCAGTCGCTATGGCAGCGGCGGCTTATAACGCAGGTGCGGGGCGCGTAGACCGATGGATAGAACGTTACGGCGACCCTCGCGCACCTGGTGTTGACGTTATCGACTGGATCGAAACCATCCCGTTTCGCGAGACACGCAACTACGTGCAACGGGTGTTGGAAGGTCTGCAGGTGTATCGCAACAGGATTGCTGGCGGGCCGGTTCCGTTTCGCGTGCTTGAGGACGCGGTTGGGAGATAGGTGAAGCTGGAAGTTTAGGTCGGCTTTGAGCCCAATGTGACAGATGCTGCGCATTGAATGAATGTCCGTGTCTCACAACTTTTGCTTATATTGAGGCCTCGCTGCCGTTCCATGCTGACAAGGCGGCGCGCGCAACTTGCTCACCATGGGTTTCCTGAACGAAATGGCCAGCATCTGGTAGCATCAGCGGCGGGCTGACAACGCCCAGTATCTCCTGCATGCGGCGCATTAGCCTCGGTGGTATTAGGACATCGGCTTCTCCAACGGCCATGAAGCTGTCGCCAGACCACTCCTCTTTCCACCATCGCGCGGCACGTCGCGATACATCAACGCCTTCCATGTCGGGATCGGTCATAACAAGTGAAGGGAACTTTCTCACGCCTGCCCGAAATTGTGCGTTAGGGAAAGGAGCAGCATACGCATTCGCAACATCATCTCTCATCCCGGGTACGTATTTTTGAAACAACGCTGCGATGTCATAATCCGGCTGTGTTCGGTGAAAGTCTCTCCAAGCATCGAACCCTTCACTGCTGCCACCACCTAGTCCGAGAACTGTGTTCATGACCAATAGCCGGTTGAATCGTTCGGGCATATCGGGTGGTATCGTCAGTCCAAGAAGCCCGCCCCAATCCTGAACCACGAGTGTCATCCTGTTGAGGTCAAGCGCCTCGATCAGCGCGATCAGGCTCTGGCGGTGAAATGTGAATGTGTAATCGTTGTCATGTATGGGTTTATCAGACCGCCCGAAACCGAATAGGTCGGGAACAACAACGCGGGCACCGGTTTCGAGAAACACTGGGATCATATGCCGGTACAGAAAACCCCAGGTTGGTTGCCCGTGCAGGCAAAGAAAAACCCGCTCCGCATCCTTTGGACCCTCGTCTATTCTTGCCATCCGTAGCCTTTCATAGCCAGGCAACTGATCGATGTACTGAGGATGCCAATCGAAGTCAGGCAAGGTAAGAAAACGGTTGTCGGGCGTGCGCACTACGTCATTCATCGGCAAGTCTGCCTCCAGGGTTTCTGTCAAGCATAGCTAAAATTGCATCTTTGAATGTCATATAACAAGCAGCCGTTCGTGCCACACTTGCGAAAGTCGGGAAATTCCGCATTCCCGCCGTAGACCAAACCATGTGATCCTACACATGAACAGAATCTCGAAAATCACGATAAAGTTGATAGATATTCTTGAATTCACCTTTAGATTGCACATCTGTCAGAACGAGAAATCAGCTTTTCAAAGGGCTTTGCCATGGCCTTCTTCACCACCGCAGACGGCTTGCGGTTGGAATATCTGGACGAAGGACAAGGCGCTGGCCTGCCAATCCTGTGCCTTGCGGGTCTGACCCGCAACAAATCTGATTTTGACTATATGGCCCGCGATCTGGACCGTTCGAACCGCATTGTAAGGCTGGATTGCAGGAGGCGCGGCGGGTCAGATTATGACCCGGACTGGACGAATTATAATGTCGTGAAAGAGGCGGAGGACGCCCTCGCCCTTCTGGATCACCTAGGCATTCATGATGCTGTCATCATCGGCACATCACGCGGCGGCGTTCTGGGCATGCTGATGCAGCAAATCCGCCCCGGCGCCGTAAAGGCGCTGGTGCTGTCCGACGTTGGGCCAGATGTTGATTTTGAAGGGCTGCGGTGGATCCTGTCTTATATCGGCATGAAGCCGCCGTACAAAACCATGGACGAAGCAGCCACAGATTTTGCGGCCAAGCTGAGGGACATTTTCGTCGGCCATGACCATCGCTATTTCCTCGATATCGTCGAACGCAGTTATGCGGTTGGCGAAGATGGCTTAGCGCTGAATTATGATGGCCATCTGCGTGATGCGACTGAGGCGCAGATGAAGGTGGTGAAAGATGACGGCCACGGGCTGTGGCCGGTATTCGCACTGTTTCAGGATATTCCGGTTCTGGCTTTAAAGGCGGAAAACTCGGATATTCTCAGCCAGGAAACCCTCGACAAGATGATCGCGGTCAAGCCCGATCTGCGCCACGCAATCATTCCCGGTCTTGGGCATATCCCGCGCCTGAACGAACCTGTGGCGCTGGGAGCGATCCGGGACCTTCTCGACAGCCTCTGAGATTTGGCGTTTATGGTCCCCGCATTCAGAGGGAGGCCGCCATGTCCGAAGCCATCACAATCACCGATATCCACGCCGCCGCTGGCCGCTTGAAGGGGGCCGCACGGGTCACGCCCTTGCTTGAGGCTGATACTCTGAACGATCTGGCCGGGCGGCGAATTCTGATAAAGGCCGAATGCCTGCAACGTACTGGCAGTTTCAAGTTCCGCGGGGGTTGGAGCGCGATTTCATCGCTGACCAAAGATGCGCTCAGTAAGGGCGTCATTGCATTTTCATCCGGTAACCACGCACAGGGCGTAGCGCTGGCTGCGAAGCTGCATGGCGCGCCTGCAGTGATAGTCATGCCATCCGATGCCCCGGCGATGAAAATCGCGAATACGCGCGGCTATGGCGCTGAGGTCGTCTTGTATGACCGCTGGGGGGAAAGCCGCGAGGAAATCGGCGCCAAGCTGGCTGCCGAACGTGGCCTGACCCTTATCAAGCCGTTCGATGAACCAATGGTCATGGCGGGACAAGGCACTTGTGGCCTGGAAATCGCTGCGCAGGCTGCTGAAGCGGACGTAAGCGAAGCGGATGTGATCATCTGCGCCGGCGGCGGTGGGCTGCTGTCAGGCATCGCCTTGGCGATAGAGGCTGAAGCCCCTGGCCTGCGACCCCGCCCTGCGGAGCCAAAGGGTTTTGACGACACCGCCAGGTCCCTGATTTCGGGGCAACGTGAGCAGATCACAGGCAACGAAAAGTCGATCTGCGATGCAATCGTATCGCCAATGCCGGGCGCTTTGACCTTTCCTGTCAACAAACGCCTGTGCGGCCCGGGTCTGGTCGTTACCGATGACGAGGCGCGCCGCGCCATGGCCGCTGCGTGGAAGCACCTGAAGATTGTCGCAGAACCTGGCGGCGCCGTCGCGCTTGCCGCTATTCTTTTTCATCATGACACGATCGAGGGCGACGCCGTGATAGGCACAGTTTCAGGCGGCAATGCGGACCCAGAGATGTTCGCCTCCGCCATCAACGAATTTGGAGACAGCATATGAGCAGTTTCACCCTTGGCACGTTCAACGTCAAAAACCTGATCGGCGCCGATTAGGAATACTACAAATGGGAACGCTACACGCAGGAAGAACACGCGTGGAAGCAGGATTGGCTGTCTGACCAATTACTGTCGATGGACGCGGATATCGTCGGGTTCCAGGAAATTTTTGAAGACGACGCACTGGCCGCAATAGTCGCCATGACTAACACCAAAGGCGAAGAGCTGAACGAAGTAGCTATTCCCTACCCAAAGAAACGCTATTCGCGGAAGATGATTTTCCGGCGGCTGAAATACACCAGCTATCCCGAAGGCGGCCTCGCCTTTCTGCCCAACATTCATGACACGGGTGAGCCTGGCAATCGCCGACCCGGCCTCGCCATCCTGTCGCGCCATCCTTTCATCGAACCGCCCGTTGCCATTCAGGACATCTCCGATGATCCAATTGAGATGGGTTTTGACCAACTTGGCGGCGGCGATGCTGGTTCGTACCGGCTGACCAATGTCTCACGGCCCATTGTGCGCGCCCGGATCGACGTGGATGGCCGCGCGATCACCGTCTTCAACTGCCACCTGAAATCAAAGCTGGGTGAGTTCGAAGGTTCATTCGAAAGCGCGCCGGAAAAGAACCTTCTGGACTATGATCCAGTTGGCCGCGCAATTGGTGAGGCGCGGTCGTTGATCCGCCGGGCGGCAGAGGCCGCCGCGCTGCGCCGCCTCGTCGTCGATGAACTGAAAACCGGCGCGCCAGTCGTCGTCATGGGCGACTTGAACGACAGCGAAAATGCGGTGTCGTCCGCCATTATCGCAGGCGAACGCCCGTTCAAAAACTATGCTTGGCTGCGCCGTCATGACGCGACCAAACCGAACCAGCGTTATACCGATGAAGAAAACGATCAGATCCAGACTGCAATCCGACATAGTCGACTTCTGTCGGCGGAAAAGATGTTCATCCGCCAAAGCCTGCGGGACATGATCTATACTTCGGCATTAGGCGGCGTCTATGAGAGCATCGATCAGATCCTCCTCTCGCACCATTTTCAGCCGGATGCTGAGGGGCAGGAGTTTGCTCTAGAATACCTTCAGTGCTTCAACGACCACCTCACCGATGGCGGATTTGAAGAAGCGCCCTACAATAAACTCGCCTCTGACCACGGCCAATTGGTCGCCACGATCCGAACCCTCTGATCCCCATCCAAGGGCGTCAGCTTGACGCCCTTGGGGATTGCCACCGTCGTGATAGAGCGGCGTCAGAGGTAATTTATGAACGACTACACCAAGGGCGTCCTGATCGTCTCAGCCGGGGCGCTGCTTTATGCGCCCGACAGCCTGATGTTGCGACTGATGGCGATGGATCAGTGGCCGACCGTATTCTGGCGTGGCCTTTTAGGCGGGGCGGTTGTCATGCTGGCCTATGTTATGGTCTATCGCGGCAAATATCCGTCGATGCTTCGCGGCCTTGGCTGGGCCGCGCCTGCGTTCATTGTCGCCTATGTCATGACGACGGTCTGCTTTGTCTACGCGATCCGTGAAACCAGCGTGGCGAATACGCTGTTCATTGTCGCTATATCGCCGGTCTTCTCAGCAATCATCTCGTGGCTGGCGTTGAAAGAAACACCGGACAGGCGCACCATCCGCACGATTGCCCTTGCTCTGATCGGCGTCAGCATCATCGCCTTCGGGGCTGAGGATGGTGCGCCAAACAGCCTGCCTGGCGATATTGCCGCGGTCGGCGCCGCGCTGTTCCTGGCGTTGATGTTCGTCGTATCGCGCGCCGTGCGCCCGCGCAGTATGTCGCCGCTGGTTGGGCCTGCTGGCCTAGTATCGGCGGTGGTGGCCGGGTTTCTGGTCGCGGATTTCTCAATCCCGGCAGGATCGCTTTGGCCCCTTCTCGCTATGGGTCTGATCATCATGCCGATTGCTACCTGGTGCCTGACCACCGGTCCCCGTTTGATCCCAGCGCCTGAGGTTAGTTTGCTAATGTTGATCGAGGCAGTCTTTGGGCCGCTGATCGTCTGGTGGGCGCTCAGCGAATATCCCGGTGACGCCACCCTGATTGGCGGCGCAATTGTTCTCGGCGCGCTGGCATGGTCCAGCTATGACCGGCTCAAAACCCCAGGATAATCATAGTTTTTTGAAAAAAATCGCTTAGGACCGCGAATTTTCGTCAAACTACCCTGAAAATTCACGCTTCTTTCACGCCGCCTCCGTAAGGTCTGAGTCGTTGTCTGGTCCGTGGGGCTACGAATTCAGATTTCAGGTGGGCATTGGATATCGTCAGTTTGAGAGATGCGAGTGCTGCGTCCGGGTTTGCGCCGGTCGACACGCTGCTGAGACGGATCTCTGATTTCTGAGGGGCGACCCACAGGCTGACCAAAACCATCTTCCAGGGCGTGGAACCCTGGCGTGATCCCCGGCCCCTGTGGCCGGGGTTTTGCGTTTCAATGATTCTATTGAGGCGTTCGACACCTCCAACCACTGTGATTTTCTGCTCAGAAACCAAAAATTAACAAAGTAATCGGTCAAATCACGAAGCGATTCACGCTTTCCGAATAGATGTTTCACGCTGCGATAACGGTAGGCGCCTAATGTAGGTCTTGTTCGGAACATTGATCCCGGACACCAGATGAAGACCTTTCATAAGGACTTTCAAACCGAGACAGATGCCGCGCCGTCAGGACCTTATCCTATTTCAAGGAAGAGGACCTATTGAGACAGGCGGCGCGGTGTCACCGGACCTATTTCTTCCGGTCTGTCCCGGCCTCGCGTTTCGGCACCCTATCGGGTGCGATCTCTCTCACAAACTCCCCCGGCATTTCGCCGGGGGTTTTTTTCACCTCAAACGACAGAGTGGCGCTTTAAAACTGACCCTTGCTGCATCGCCTGAAAGGCCAAGTGACAGCCGCATGGCATCGCGTTAGCCTTATCTCATTGGCGCCACGACAAGCCACGTCATCAGCTCAAGTAGCAAAAAGATGCTATTTGTCACCAACCGTTTTCCAACGCAGAGTATTCGGTCGCGCAATGGCCGTAAGTTCAATTTTGACCTGAAGAATAACGCGCCCAGCAAATCCGTCTTTTTCTGCGTTAAAGGCAAAGGCGAAGACCATAAGGAAATTGGCAGTCTGGAGTTACTGAAACGAGTCAAAGACGCCAAGCACCGACAGGTTCTTCTTTAAGTTCACGGATTCAACAACCTACCAGAGCACATATTCCGAAAAACAAAAGAGTTGCAGAAACTATGTGATGATAAGAAAAAGAACGAAGTTCTGGTCGTGCCTCTGATATGGCTTTGCGACAACGAAGAGGGGATCGTCAAAGCATACTGGGATGATCAGAAATCTGCGGATCAAAGCGGGTTTTCTTTTGCCCGGGTGCTGGAAAAATTCATGGCCTGGCGCAATTCAGACGCCAATGACCCCGATGTAGCGCCCTGCCTGAAACGCATAAACATGCTGGCGCATTCCATGGGGTCGCGTGTTCTTAGACAAACGCTGGTAAACTGGGACAAGTATGATCTGGCAAGCGGCGTGCCTCTGATCTTCCGCAATAAGTTTCTGGTAGCTTCTGACGTTGTGAACGAAACAGTACATCGCGGGCAGCCGGGTGAACTTATTTCGCATGCGTCGCGAAATGTTGTTGTTTACTACGCTTCGGATGATTTGGCGTTGCGGGCCAGCAAAGCGGCTAATCTGAAGAACAAAGTCGCTTCACGCCGCTTGGGGCATTCCGGTCCGGAAGACATGGAAGAGACGCCCCGAAATGTGTTTCAGGTAGATTGCGATGACATCAACACCCTGTACGACACGCCTAAGGGTCATTCCTATTTTACGGATACAGCGACACCCGGAAAGCCAGGGATGGTCTTCAATCACATTTTCCAATGCATGAAATCAGGTCGGGTGTTCCCAGATGATCCACTGCAAAGATCAATCATCCTGAAATGATATCGGCAAGCGGTGGCGGGCAAGATGTTCGTCATCGAACACAAGTTCGCAGATCACAGCCGCTCACGCCGGTTGCGCGCTCAGAAAAATGAACAGATCACTAATATTTTTTGATTACAGGTAGTTACACTGCGTTTCACGCGTGAAACCACCATTTATCCGTTCTGACGGATGGTCGCGTTGGTCGGATCGTAGGGGCTGTCTTCGACGATCTCGCAATCGTAAAGCTCCTTGAACATCCGGACCTGCATCTTCGTTCCAACCTCGGCCAGATCGGGCCGAACATAACCAATCCCAATCTGCTTACCGAAGGCCACGGAATAGCCACCCGAGGTCAGGCGCCCGACCTTTTCGCCGTCAACAACCAGTGCCTCGCGGCCCCAAGGGTCAGCATCCGTAGGGCCATCGATCAGCACCGTGACGCACTTGGCCCGAATGCCCGTATCGATCATCGCCTGCTTTCCGCGGAAATCCTTGTCGAGGTCGACAAACCTGTCCAACCCGCTTTCCATCGGCGTCGCATCCCGACCCAGATCGGACCCGAATGCACGATAAGATTTTTCCTGTCTCAGCCAGTTCTGGGACCGGGCGCCACACAGCTTCAACCCATGCTTTTCACCGGCTTTAGTGATCAGATCGAAGAGGTAGTTCTGCATTTCAATCGGGTGATGAAGTTCCCACCCCAGTTCCCCTGTGTACGCCACACGGATGGCTTTGACCGGACACATGCCAAGGTCGATATTCTTGGCTGAAAGCCACGGGAACGCCTTGTTGGTCAGTGAGGTTTCGGGGTCAGCATCCACGATGATCTCTTTAAGGATATCGCGACTGGTTGGCCCTGCGATGGCGAAGACGCCCCACTGAGTTGAAACGTCCTGAACTTCGATCCAGCCAAACTCATCCCGTTTCTTGGCCGCTTCCTTGACCATGTAGTCGCTGTCATAGGCCTGCGCCGCGCCTGCCGTGACGACGTAGTATTCGTCTTCCGCTTCGCGAACGATCGTGAACTCCGTCCGGATCGCGCCCGCATCTGTCAGCCCATAAGTCAGGTTGATGCGGCTCACGCGGGGCAACTTGTTACAGGTCAGCCAGTCCAGAAACTGCGTCGCACCCGGCCCGGCTATGCGGTGCTTGGTGAAGGCAGTGGCGTCGAAAAGGCCTGCTTTTTCGCGGACGGCCTTCGCCTCTTCCACTGCGAAACCCCACCAGCCGCCACGACGGAAACTGCGGGAGGCAAGGTCATCAAAGCCTTTGGGAGCGAAGTAGTTTGGCCGTTCCCAGCCGTTCACCTGCCCAAACTGGGCGCCCGCAGCCGCCATGCGGTCGTAGCAAGGCGCAGTGCGCAAGGGCCGCGCCGCTTCACGTTCTTCGTCCGCGTGGTGAAGGATGTAGACGTGCTCGTAACATTCCTCGTTCTTCTTCGCGGCGTACTCGCGGTTGACCCACTTGCCATACCGGCGCGGGTCGAGCGACCACATGTCGATCTCGGCCTCATCCTCCGTCATCATCTGGGCCATGTAATAGCCCGTGCCGCCTGCCGCAGTGATGCCAAAGCTGAAGCCTTCGGCGAACCAGAAATTGTCAACGCCCGGTGCAGGACCCACCAGCGGATTGCCGTCGGGCGTGTAGCAGATCGGCCCGTTGAAATCGTCTTTCAGGCCTGCGTTTTCTGTCGAAGGGATACGGTGGATCATCGACATGTATTCTTCTTCGATCCGCTCAAGATCGAGGGGGAAGAGGTCAGCGCGGAAGCTGTCCGGCACGCCAAATTTGAACCGCGCAGGTGCGTTGCGTTCGTAAGGGCCGAGGATCCAGCCGCCGCGTTCTTCGCGGACATACCACTTGGCGTCAGCATCGCGCAGAACCGGATGCTCGCCATGGGATTTTCGGTACTCGACCAGCGCCGGGTCGGGTTCGGTAACGATGAACTGATGCTCAACCGGCATCGCGGGGATGTAGCAGCCGACCATCGCGGCGGTACGCTGCGCATGGTTGCCAGTGGCGGTGACGACGTGTTCGCAGGTGATGTCGAACGTTTCTTCGGACGGCACCAGATTGCCGCCCTGCTCTACCATCTTCACGCATTTGACGACCCACTCATCGCCGACCCGCTCAAACCCGTCGACCTGAATCTTGCGGATGATCTCTACCCCGCGCTGTCGGGCGCCTTTGGCCATCGCCATGGTCACATCGGCGGGGTTAATGTAACCGTCGGTCGGGTGATAGATTGCGCCCTTCAGATCCTCAGACCGGACCAATGGCCAGCGGTCGGCGATCTCTTTCGGAGTCATCCATTCGAATGGAACGCCGACGCTTTCCGCCGTAGAGGCGTAGAGCATGTATTCGTCCATCCGCGCGTCGGTCTGCGCCATACGGAGGTTGCCGACCACAGAGAAACCGGCGTTCAAGCCCGTTTCTGCCTCAAGCTCTTTGTAGAACTTCACTGAATAATCGTGGATGTGGCTGGTCGCGTAGGACATGTTGAACAGCGGCAGCAAGCCGGCGGCGTGCCAGGTGGAGCCTGAGGTCAGCTCATCCCGCTCCAACAGCACCACGTCGGTCCAGCCGGCCTTGGCCAGATGGTAAGCGATTGAGGCGCCGACGGCGCCGCCTCCAACAACTACTGCGCGGGCATGAGTTCGCATGGGATTCGTCCTTGATCCAAGTGTTGGCTGGAACATGCATCTACGCGCCACCAAGGAAAAGAGCCATGGCGACCGGGCGAAGTCCAGAAGCGTCATATAGGCGTTTTGATCAAAGGTTGAGGCGGTCTCAAACCTGATAACACTTGTTGGCTAAAACGTCTTTTCAGGTTCCAAACTGCGGCTTGATATAGAGATGGGGCTAATCGCTTTCACCGAATACCTCAGATCAAGAACCCGGCTTTGCGACCTCACCTACACGGTCGCCCAGCTGGGATCGTCGCCTGTTTGGCCGAAGGTCGATGCCGGAACCAGTGCGCTTCAGTTGACCGAACTGAGGCTATGGTCATTCATCCTGGCAATGGGCCTGCTGTACGCCTCTTTGATCTTCGTTTTGCTAACAGATCAGGTCTAAGGTGTGAAAGCGGCATGGATTTTACGCGTGAAAACATGTCTACACCACTGTTTTTAAAGCATTTTAAGGAACTTTTTTCAACAAGGTTTCACAAACCCTATCTCTCGCTAGCTGTACACCTACTGCCCCCTTTCAAACATATAGGCCATCCCTTCGCCGATCCGGCGCATGTCAAATTTGGACCAGGTCACGTGATCGATAATACAGCCATGGTCATCGTACAGGATAAGGCTTCCACCTGTATTGGCTAACTTTGAGCCTCCCCCTTTGAATTGGTCCGCCTCTATAGTTAGGAAAGCGGAGGACCCGAGATGGCTATAAAGAGACCCAAGCCCGAAGAGATTGTCGTGAAGTTACGGCAAGTTGAAGTTTTGATTGGGCAAGGCATGCCCC
>CALKOT010000108.1 GCA_938092015.1 uncultured Paracoccaceae bacterium | reverse complement strand
TTACATAGCCGTAACCAGCATCGACGATAGTTTGCATCTGACGGGGCTGGCCGAACCATCAGCCATCGCCAATTTTTACCATGAGTTGGGTCCAGAGATCGTTCTCGTGACTATGGGCGCAAAAGGTTGCTTGCTGAGTGTTCGCGGCAAAGAAACACTCATATCACCAGCCCTTGCACATCCTATCGATTCCACAGGCGCTGGCGACAGTTTTGCGGGATCGTTCCTGGCATACTGGCTTGAGACCCAAGACCCGGTTCTTGCAGCCAATCGCGCCGCTATCGTTGCTGCCGGCACTGTGTCGGGTCTCGGTGCTGTCGATCCGATCCCAAGGCGTAAAGAAGTGCTGAGAAAGTCGAGTTAGCGACTCTGACCGCTGGACCGGCGCTGATGACGCGCCTATACGACATCTATGGCTGATTTGCTCGACAACAACGACATGGGCGGTATCTCGTCCGAACCGATGCGCCGCGCTTTGGGCGACCGGTATCTGCAATATGCGCTGTCCACCATCACCAACCGGGCCTTGCCCGACGCCCGTGATGGTCTGAAGCCAGTGCACCGCCGAATCCTCTACGCGATGCGCGGGTTAAAGCTGGATCCCGGTACGGCTTTCCGCAAATGCGCCAAGATTGTTGGTGAGGTGATGGGTAACTATCACCCCCATGGCGATCAGGCGATTTACGATGCGCTGGTCCGTTTAGCGCAGGATTTTTCGGTGCGCTATCCGCTGGTCGACGGTCAGGGCAATTTCGGCAATGTTGATGGTGATAACGCGGCCGCTCAGCGATATACTGAGGCGCGGCTAACCAAGGCGGCGCAAGCCATTCTTGAAGGTCTGAACGAGGACGCTGTCGATTTCCGCGACAACTATGATGGGTCTGAGCGGGAGCCTGTTGTCCTGCCTGCCGCATTTCCAAACCTTCTGGCGAACGGGTCCAGCGGAATTGCCGTCGGCATGGCGACATCAATTCCACCGCACAATGTGGATGAGGTGTGTCAGGCACTGCTCCACCTGATCAAGACGCCGAATGCGCGGACTGAGACGCTGGTTGACCTGATCCCCGGGCCTGATTTTCCAACAGGTGGCGTGCTGGTTGAGCCATGGGAAAGCATCGTAAAGGCCTATGATACCGGGCGCGGCGCATTCCGGTTGCGCGCTAAATGGGGCATTGAAGATCAGGGGCGTGGGACATGGCAGATCGTTGTCACTGAAATCCCTTATCAAGTTCAGAAATCCAAGCTGATTGAGCGGATCGCAGAGCTTATCAACGCCAAGAAGATCCCAATCCTCGCGGATGTCCGCGACGAGTCGGCCGAAGATATCCGGCTGGTATTGGAGCCTCGCTCCAAGACAGTCGACTCCGCAATGCTGATGGAGACATTGTTCAAGCAGTCAGAACTTGAAACCCGGTTCAGCCTGAACATGAACGTCCTGATCGACGGCCGTACGCCGCAGGTATGTTCCCTGCGCGAAGTTCTGCTGGCTTTCCTTGGCCACCGTCGCGAGGTTTTGCAGCGTCGGTCAGAGCATCGTCTGGAACAAATCGCGCGGCGGCTGGAAGTTCTGGAAGGCTACATCGTCGCCTTCCTCAACCTCGATCGGGTGATCGAGATCATCCGCTACGAGGATGAGCCGAAGAAGGTGATGATCGCCGAATTTGAGCTGACGGACAATCAGGCCGAAGCGATCCTCAACATGCGCCTGCGTAACCTGCGTAAGCTTGAAGAGATGGAGCTTCGCAAGGAACGTGACACGCTTCTGGAAGAACAGGCAAGCTTAAAGAGCCTTCTGGCCGATCCCGCCCTTCAGTGGGCGAAAGTCGCCGACGAAGTTCGCGATATTCGCACCAGATTCGGCAAGAAAACCGAGGGCGGTGAGCGGCGCACAGTGATTGAAGATGCGCCTGACATCGAGGAAGTCAGCCTCGAATCAATGATCGAAAAAGAACCGGTAACCGTCGTCTGCTCGAACAAAGGTTGGATCCGGGCGATGAAGGGGCATATCGCCCTCGACAGCGATCTGAAGTTCAAGGATGGCGACGAAGGAAGGTTCATCCTTCACTGTGAAACCACCGATAAACTACTGATGACCGGCACCAATGGCCGGGTTTTCACTCTGGACGTCCACAAACTACCCGGCGGTCGGGGGATGGGTGAACCTGTTCGTCTGATGGTCGACCTGCCGAATGATGTGGAGATGGTGTCGTTGATCCTTCACCGTCCTGGCGCGAAGTTGCTGTTCGCTTCTTCGGCCGGGGACGGATTCATCGCCGCTGAAAATGAGTTGATCGCACAGACACGATCGGGCCGTCAGGTTTTGAACGTCAAAGACGGCATTGAAACTCAGGTTTGCAGACGGGTTGAAGGCGATCATGTCGCTGTGGTCGGGGACAATCGCAAAGTACTGATCTTCCCTCTGGCTGAACTGCCGGAAATGACGCGTGGCAAGGGCAACCGGTTGCAGAAGTATGCTGCAAACAAGGGCGGCCTACCCGGGCTGGGCGGCAAGTTAAGCGACGTTACGACCTTCACGCTTGCCGAAGGCCTCAGCTGGAAAGACCCTGCTGGTCGGACCCGGACAGAGACCGAACTGGCCGACTGGATTGGCAAACGGGCCGGGGCTGGTCGAATGGCGCCGCGTGGCTTCCCGAGAGATAACAAATTCAACTGAGCGGCTGGCACTGGTGTGAAACGGTACATGGTTTCACGCGTGAAACCATTTCTAAGCCATTGATAAGGCGTGGATTTGATTTCCCATTAACCTTTGAGGACGCAATTGAATTGATGCGCTGCGATTATTCAGTCAGACGAACATCAGTGACTGGATCGGCGTACGAGTTGGCGCTGGTTTAAGCGGCGTCGCCAATCAGCAATGCAACTTGGTCAGCGGTCCCGGCAACGGAGATTAGCGTCGCTTGCCATAGCTTCACTCATCCCGACGCGACGATCTTGTCTTAAGCTGCAAACAATTCTGCTGAGACTTTTTGTTGGACCGATGTGATCGACAATCGGGGCGCCTTAGCCATCCAGCGTGTGCAGTTCCCGCCGCATGATCTTCCCAGTGCTGGTCTTTGGTACGTCATCCACAAACTTCACGGCCCGTGGGCATTTATAGGCGGCTAGCGTTTCACGGCAGTGGGCGATCATC
Source organism: uncultured Paracoccaceae bacterium (assembly GCA_938092015.1). Taxonomy (GTDB): domain Bacteria; phylum Pseudomonadota; class Alphaproteobacteria; order Rhodobacterales; family Rhodobacteraceae; genus Pikeienuella. Next base: position 9,544 of record CALKOT010000108.1, on the reverse strand, counting down.
TCAGCCTCTGTGGCCGCCGTTCCGGTTTTCAGAACGACATAAGCCTTGGCGATTTCGCCCTTTATCTCATCGGGCAGTTTGCCAACCGCCGCCAGCGCAACCGCCGGATGGGCGGCCAATACGCGCTCAATTTCGGCAGGATAGACGTTGTAGCCGCCAGTTAGGATCATGTCCTTCTTGCGGTCGACGATGAAAACACAGCCGTCGTCATCCATTGTCGCGATGTCGCCCGTATGCAGCCAACCGTCAGGCCTTAACGCCTCACGCGTTTTCTCTTCAGCGCCGTAATAGCCCATCATCACGATAGGGCCACGCACCATCAATTCACCCGCTTCACCACGCCGCAGGGTTCTTGCGCCATCTTCCGCATCCACAATGCGCAATTCACAATAGGGCATCGCGCACCCGATGGAGCCGTGCTTGTTTGCCCCGTAAAGAGGATGGGTTGAGCCAAGACCTGCCACCTCTGTCATACCCCACAGCTCAATCAGCGGGATCTTGAAGGCGGCTTCAACGGCTTCCATTGTGGCGACCGGCATGGTCTGACCACCCACATAGCAGCGTGTCAGGCTGGAAAGGTCCGCCGTTTTCATCGCAGGATCATTCAGCATGAACATATACATCGCCGGCACGCCATCGAAGATAGTCGCACTGTGCGCCTCTATATCCGCGTAGCATTTTGCAGGATCGAATGTGGGGTGGAGCACAAGTTTCGTGCCGACCAACATCATCCCATTCATCAGAACGTTGGCGTAAACATGTGGACATGGCAGCGCGCTGACGACCACATCGTCCGGGCCACGCATGTGCATTTGACTGGTCATCGCGCCGTTCAGGATCACAGCGCGATGGGACTGCATCGCGCCCTTCGGATGACCCGTTGTTCCAGATGTGTAGCCGATGGTGGACAGCGCCTCAGGCGCCACTTCAACGGGCGGCGGCGCGGTTTTTTTGGCGGCAAGAAGGGTGTTGAATGATTTTGCGCCTTTGGCAATGTCATCACCGAACGAGATGATGACGCTGACATCCGATGTCGCGATCACCCCCATGATCCCAGCGGTTTTGTCAGGTGAGGCGATGATCGCCTTGGCGCCGCAATCCTGGACGACGTATTCAATCTCAGCTGGCGTCAGCATAGTGTTGACTGGGTTGATCACAGCGCCGAGCCGGGCGATGGCGTAATAACTGATCACCCATTCCCAGCTATTCGCGGCGTAAAGCGTTACGATATCGCCCTGCGCAACGCCCTCGGCGCTTAACCCGCCTGCGGCGCGCTCGACCAATTCATTGATTTCTGAAAATGACAAAGAACGCCCTTCAAAGACAAGCGCCTCCTTCTCACCGAACTTTTCTGCAGCGATCGCGGGGATCTGGCCGATATGGTTCATTAACATCACAGGCATCCTTCAGGGCGGCGTCTTACGTTGACCGAAGCCTTGCGAGTGGGATTGCCTCTGTCAATCCAGCCGTGAAGGCATGCTAGCCTGCGATCAGCAGTTTTGCCGTCGTCGCAGCGCCGTCCATCTTCACATTGTGCGGTTCACCCGGCCCCGCAGCAATTGCAGTTTCAACCAGATCTGACAGTTCCTCAGGCGACGCATTATCAAGCTGATGAAATCCGCTTAGCTGGCGAAACGCTTCCGCCCGAATGCGCTGTTCGCGTTCATCCCCTTCGCGCATCGGGCAGATGACGGACGGCCGGGCGGCGAGAAGAAGATCGGTGCAGGTGTTATACCCCAACAGGCTGACCGAGCATGCGCAGGCCGCCAGCCGGGCGCGATAGTCGCTTGCTGCGGCCTCAATAATAACGGGCGCGTCGCCTGCGCCTAGCTGCAGGCGCTGCACCTCTTGCTCTGCATCGGCGCCACCAACGCGCAGGCGCCATGCCCGACCGCCGCGCCCCGCTGCCTCCACGGCCGTTTCAAGCAGGTTGCGTCCGATAACGCCGCCCCCCACAGAAACCAGCACTTCGTCGGATGAGCCAAGATTGGACGGCGGCGATGGTTCGGCCACATAGCCGGTGTAGCGGATGATATTCTTGAAATTCCGGACCAACGGCCATGTCGCCTCAAGCCCGATCAACGCAGGATCACCGTGGACCAGCACGCCATCATACCAGCGACGAAGACGGAACGAGGTTTCCTCAGCTCGCTTTTGCTTGCGTTTCGGCTCTAACACATCGCGAATAGACGCATAGATCTTGGCTTTGCCTTTGGCCTGGGCAAGCAAGGTCAGAAATTCCGATGACAGCGCGCGGCGACCGAAGGGGAACAATTCAGTGACCAGCGCATCCGGCTTATGCTCTTCAAAAAGCTCCACCAAACGGGCCGCGCGACTGCGCAGATAGACATCATCAACGACATCGTCAGGCGTCATCATCCGGCTGTAATCGAAACCGTCCGCTGACAGGGACGGAATATGCTCAACCACCACCCCGCCAGTTTCGAGGTGTGGGATCGGGCGGCCGCCAGAAACGATGACCGGATCACCGCCAACAGCGCGGATCGCACGAGCGATGATTAAGGTTCGTTGTAGGTGGCCAGCGCCCATCAGGCTGGTGACGACAAGCATGACCTTCATGAGGCATGCTCCACCAGCCTGACCGCCTCACCATAACCAGTCGGTTTTCCATCGGGGCCAAGGGTAATCGGATAGATGCGTTCGCGCTTGATCTTGAACGGTTCAAGGCTGTCGAAATTCCAATTGTACGCTTTGGCCATGATTACACGCATGACGCCGCGATGAACGACGAGCAACGCCGGCTTTTGGGCAGCGGCGATGTCAGCCAGTGCGGGGCCGATGCGCGCCCATGCGTCATTCGGGCTTTCCCCGCCTGGCGGCACCATATCCCAGCCCCAGTCTTCGATGTGCTTGTAGCCGGAGGACGGATCCGCGATCAAATCAGCGCCACGCTTGCCTTCCCAGTCGCCCCAGCTGAGTTCGGTCAAGCCTTCGATGACCTCCGGCTTTCGGCCAGTGAGAATTTCGGCGGTGTCCTGCGCACGGGATAGCGGCGTCGCGATCAGCAGCGCCGCATCCCAGGGTGCTGGGGGCGTCAGTTCGGCAAGGCGGGCGCGGGCGGCTTCGGTCAGCGGACGGTCGGTCCGGCCCTGCAGTTTATGCAGGGCGTTCCAGTCTGTTTGGAAATGACGCATCAGACCGATGGTCAGGCTCAAATAATTGCCTCCAGGCTGCGATTTAACAGATCAGACGCGGCGTTGACGCCATGATGTAACTTTAGATGTTCCCGCGTCTTTACGGACGCCGCGCAAAGGGCTGTCCGGTCAGAGGCCAATTCATCAATCGCAGCGCCAAACGCAGCCGGATCATCTGGGTCTGTCAGGCGACCTGACGGGCCCACAATTTCTTTCACGCCCGGACGGTTCTGGGCAATGCAGGGCGTACCAGCGGCCTGAGCCTCAAGATACACCATGCCAAAAGCTTCGTTGACGCCGGGCCAGACGAAAATATCAGCAGCTTCGTAAGCAGCCCGGATCACATCGCGATCTTCAGTCATTCCGGAAAATTCAACCCGGTCGCCAAAAGGCGCGAACATCGCCTTGATCGCATCTTCGCCTACGCCAGCGCCGATGACCTGCAATCGCCAGTCAGCTTTCACGCTTTTCAGCGCTTCTGACAGCATCCGGTAACTTTCCGTCTTGTCACCCGGACGCATCATCGCCACGGTCACCAACTTAAGTGGACCATCGCCCGCCTTTTCCGCAGGTTCATCCCCCAACGCGGTGAATGGCGGCAAATGGATCAGTTGCTGACCATTTGTGCGGTCACGTTCCAACGCATCAAGGCCACGTTCAGCGAAGTAGTAGATGATTTTGGCCTGATCCAGCGCTCGGGCAGCGGCATACGCGAAACGCTGATAGGGACCATCAAAGCGTTTTTTCGCGCGGTACCCTTCAGCCACGACATAGGGAATGCCCAGCGTATCAGCCACGGTCGGGCCAATCATATCGGGCGCTTTATAGTAGCAATGATAGGTGAACCAAGCTGCGGGCGGATCGGCCTTGTAGTCAGCGATCAGATTATCGACGATCCTGTCAGCTTCCTGAAACAGATAAACCTGAGCAACCGGATTGCCCGATTTTTGATGGGATCTCAGGCGCGAAGCTAGTTCAACATCCCACCCCGCACGATCCAGCGCGCGCATCAAAAGGCGCGCAATTCGTCTGTCTCCAGACGGATTTGGATGATCAGGCGCCTTCATAGGCGCATAGAATGCCAGTTTCCTACCCACGCCCCAACGCCCCACGCAACAAAACTTCCAGCACGTCAATGCCCCCACGCATGCCGAATTCCTGCCTAAGCCTATCATAGGCGGCATCAGCATAGCACGTGCGTTTCGTTACGTTGGAGATCATTTCGGATAAAGCTTCCGAAAATGCGACGGGTTCGCCCGGAGGCGTCAAGCGCCCATGGACGCCGTCTTCGATGAATTCAGGGATGGCTGAGACTGCTGTCGACAATATCGGCAGTTTCTGACTGGCCGCCTCCATCAACACGTTCGGCAGGCCATCGCGGTCACCATCATCTGCGATTTTTGATGGCAGGACGAAAAGGTCTGCTGATCGCAGCGCTTCGATCACCTCAGTCTGGTCTCGTTTTCCACGCCATTCGATGCGATCTGCGATACCAAGCGCCTCCGCCTGGGCCCGCAACTCATCTTTCAACGGGCCGCCGCCGATGTGGACCAAACGCCAATTCAGTTCATCAGGAAGCGCACCAAGCGCCTGCATTAGATCGTCATAGCCTTTCTTGGCGACCAACCGACCGACTGAAACAAGTTCGACAGCTTCTGCCACGCCATCGCGATGAGGCCTTTCTTCAGGCGGTTCAGGAAATCGATCCAGATCGAGGCCATGATAGATCAACGAAACTGTATAATCTGTCGGCGCAAGTCCGTTCAGATGCGCAGCGCCGGTCCCGGTGCAGGTGGCGCCAAACCGGCAATCAGCCAGTTTTTCGCGTTTTTCCCATTCCGGAATCGTCCAGATATCTTTGGCATGCGCCGAAAATCCCCATTCCACCCCACGGATCATAGCGGCGTAACGCGCCGCAGATCCAGGAGTGTGCAGAAAATGCGCGTAGTGGAATTTGACCTCTGGCGCCATCTCGGCCGCCATGACCATCGCCTGCCCCCAGCGCCGACCCCGGTTTGTCGTGCGGTCGCGCCAATAATCCTTTAGCCAAACGCGTCTGGCCGCAGAATAGCCGGGCATTTGGCGCGCCTTCCACCAAGCTTTCAGAACCCGCAATGGTTCCTGATACAGATATTCTGGCAAATAGCGGACATTCGCCTTTATCTGATCATGTATGGGATGGGTCTTGTCGTCATAGGGAAACCGCAGCGACCAGATCTCAAACGGAAGATCGCGGTCTTCCAGCGCCTTCAATTCCTGAGCGATGAAGGTTTCGGACAATCGCGGATAGCCCTTTAGGACCACCGCAAGCGAAGGGGTCACTTGGCCGCCTTCTCAGTCGGCCAGAGGGCTGCACTGCGTTCGGCTACAGTCTTCAGCCCATCCATCAGCCCCGATATGCGATTGGCCGAAGGTTTTGGCTGATCCACAAGCCCCCGGATCGCATTCGCCATAACAGAGGCGCTGTGACCATCGCGCGGCGCATGAAGCATACGAATCAGCCCCAGACGTTCTGCAGCCTCAGCCCGGACATACTGTTCAAGCCGCGGTTTGGTGCGTGGCGCAATGACGGCAGGTTTGTCGAGGCTAAGTATCTCGCAGAATGTGTTGTAGCCGCCCATTGCAACGACGCCCGTTGCATCCGCAACCAGACGCTCAAGGCGGGGATCGAAGCTGAACGCTGTTACCCGGCCTTCAAGCGCAGCGGCGCGCCGGTCGAATTCCGCCCGCCGCTGGGCATCGATAAACGGGCCATAGACCAGAACACCGTGCAAAGGGATGTTTGCGTCTTCTTCATAAGCCCGTAGCGCCCAATCAATCAGATCGGCACCATCGCCCCCACCACCAGTTGTCACCAGCACATATGGATCTTCTGGCATGGGAATGCCAATCACCGGCCAATCGGGGGCCTCACGCCGCAGGTAGCCCGTGTAAGTTACCTTTGACAGCATCTTGTCTGACAGAGGTATTCCATCGAGCGGTTGGCAAACCTCTGGTACGCCATAGACCCAGATCTCATCATAGAAGCGTTCGATCGCCTCAACGGCGCCTTTGCGGTCCCACTCTTTGCGCAGGACCTCGGCGTCATCCAGCACATCGCGCAGGCCAAGGACAATCCGCGCGCCACGTCGCTTAGCGGTTTCAAGCGTTCCGGACAGTTCATTCCGGAAACCCCATGCTTCCTTGTCAACAATGATCAGGTCGGGATCAAAAGCCTCTTCCGCAGCCAGAAGAAGGGCAGCGCGTAGCTTGACGGTGTCTTCGATGTTCACGCCAAGGTTATGACTGGCGTAAACGCCATCAGGCAGTTTCACGACCCCTGGCAAGCGCACATGATCGACGCGATACGGAAAATCGAACCGGCCAGCGATCGGCGATCCGGTTGTGATCAGAGCTGACAGATCGGGATCAGCCGCCGCCATTGCGCTGGCGATGGTGCGGGACCGCCTTAAGTGCCCGAGCCCGAAGGTATCGTGGCTGTACAGCAGTACACGACGGCCGTATCGGCCGCCGGCGTCCCCGGCGTAATCATCCATGGACAAGGTCTCCCTCGGCCTTCTTTGTCCCTTTGGCGACCCTATTCAGAACAGCGCCACGAATCGAGGTCTAACCCTCAAAGTCCTGAAACGCCAGCGTAACTCACCCGACGCGGAATTCGTATCGCTTCTGGCGGACAACGAAAAAAAGTCGTTATATGCGAAGCATAAAAGCACAGCACACGGTTAAGGTTATGCGGCTACGCCATCGATCAGGTACGAAAACACCACGCCTTACCAGTATTTTGGTGGTTTTCTTTAGTTTTTTCTTGGCCTTGGCCATTGCCGCGACGCCAGACAACGCTGCCGCCCAGAACTATGGCCAGCTGACTTTCGGGCCATCCAGTGGCGACGATACCAGTCAAGAAGCGTCTGATGATGACGTAGAAAGTGAAGATGACGGTCCTGGGCTAAGCGCATACGGCGAGGTTGCTGAAGAATATAAAGAGCAGTCCGCAATCGAAATGACCCAGCAAAGCGTTGGTGTCTTTCAGCAAAAAATGCGGCGCTTTGTATCTTCGGTTCCTGCCTACCCTGATCGACTAATCCGAACGCTGAAGCGAAAAAGCCCGACAGGTGAGGCGAGTTATTTTCTGGGCGTTCTGATTTTCATTGCATTGTTGATCGCTATCGGCAGGGCGACCGGATTGCTGTTTGGGGTTTACGTCGGTCTACGGTTCATGCGGCGCATCCAGAAGCCAAACCCTGTCGGGATCATAGACAAGCTACCTGTTCTCGCAGCGCGGGTTGGATTGCAGGTATGCGGCACGATCATCTCGCTGGCGCTGATTCTGGCCGTTGGATCAGGTTTCTATCAAGAGGATGAGCCAACGATCATTACAGCCATCGCAATCATTGGCGCCTATGTCACGATCCAGTTGATTGATGTGTGTTGGCGCATGACGTTGTCGCCGTTTCTTCCAGATTACCGCATTCCCGCGATGACCGACGAAGAAGCGCGGCGCACCTATCGATGGATGGCGACAGGTGCGTTGATTGGCGTGTCCACCGTCACCTACTACAATTGGTTGGAAGCGATAGGGGCCAGTGAAGAAGTCGTTGGCGTCACGATCATCGTATCAACATTCATCTCAGTCTTGATCATTCTGGCGATGCTCCGCGCCTGCGGCGATGCAATCACCCATGCATTGCTGGGCGGGAAAACGCGCTCGGAATCCTCTTGGCCTGCTGCTGTCGCCAGCCTTCTGTGGCGACCTCTCGCCGTCGCTTACCTCATCTTCGCATTTTTAGAGATGAGCTTTCGCGTTATAATGGGATACAAGTTAGGCACGCCACTTTTGGGAGGCGCGTTCGCCGTTCTTCTGGCAGTGATGCTGACCTATGCAATAACCGTCTACATCGTTGAGCGCATCTTCAAACGATATCGCCAAATGCGTGTCATGAACGAAGCCGGCGAGGCCGCAGACCGCCTTGAAGACATCGATGCCGACAAAGCCGCGATCCGCGATGTGCTTGAAGGTGTTGGCGGCGACGGCTATGATGAAGGTGGTGCCGGACCGGCCCACATGACCCCCGACACATCGACGAGGGGCGCCCGCAGGGGCATGCAGAACTTCGAAGATCTGGCCCGCCGGATCGCCAGCCTCTTCGCATTGGGCGCTGGTGCGTTCCTGATGATCCGCATCTGGGTTGGGCCGGATGCGTTTGTTGAAGGATCAGTCGCTGACATAACCCAGGACCTGATAGATGTCGCCTTTATTGGCTACATTATTTTCCACGCGATCCGCATCTGGATTGATCAGAAAATTGCCGAAGAAACCGGACCGGAAATGGAGCTTGAGCCAGGCGACGAAGGCGGCGCTGCTGCGGCTGCGTCACGTCTTGGCACTCTACTCCCGCTGTTCCGTTCTTTCATCCTGATTGTGATCGCGACTACCGCCGTTCTGCTAATCCTGATGGAAATGGGCATCAATGTCGCCCCGCTGTTCGCCGGCGCCGGTGTCGTTGGTCTGGCCATTGGCTTTGGCGCACAGTCGCTGGTTCGCGATATCCTGTCAGGGGTGTTCTTCCTGACCGATGATGCGTTCCGCAAAGGTGAGTACATTGATGTGGGCGATGTGAAGGGAACGGTTGAGAAGATCTCGCTTAGGTCGTTCCAACTGCGTCACCACCTCGGCGCGCTTAACACCATTCCGTTCGGCGAAATCAAGCATCTCACCAACTATTCACGTGACTGGGTGATGATGAAACTGCCTTTGCGACTGACCTATGATACCGATGTCGACAAAGTCAGGAAGCTGGTCAAAAAACTGGGCGTGAAGCTGCTGGATCACGCGACCGAAGGGCATAAATTTGTGCAGCCTCTGAAATCGCAGGGCGTGTACATGATGGAAGATTCAGCAATGATCATTCGGATCAAGTTCATGACCCGACCCGGTGATCAATGGACAACGCGAAAACTGGTTTATCAAGAAATCAGGGCCCTGTTCGAAAAAGAAGGCATCAAATTCGCACATAAAGAGGTCACAGTGCGCATCCCTGAGATTGAAGGGCGAAACGGCGAAGACCTGTCTGAGTCGGATAAGAAAGCTATTGGCGCCGTAGCCCGCCGGATCGTTGACGAAGAGGCGCCCGCAAAGGCGATGGCTGACGACAGGTAGAGCCGCGAAGATGATGTGTAAGTGCCGATGATGGCTGCTAACCCGTGTTGGCAGCCGCTCGGACAATCAGCCAGACGACAGAACGATGTTCTGTGTCAACGGCGGCGTAAAAGCCTGCCACTTGGGCGGAGCAAAAGTCGGCCATTTGGTGCCGCGCCTTGGTGCGTGATGCCCTCAAATAGCAAGCACGTTCCAAGGCGCGTTGGCCGGTAGGCCAACTTGATGGTAGCTA
>CALKOT010000107.1 GCA_938092015.1 uncultured Paracoccaceae bacterium | reverse complement strand
GGATCGCCAAACGTACGCCACAGGGCCGCTGGGGACAGTTGCCAGAACTTGTGGGGGCCGCAGTGTTTCTGTCTTCGCAGGCGTCCAGCTTCGTCAATGGCCAGACGTTGTTTGTCGATGGCGGCATGACCGCCTGCCTCTAACGCCAGGTTTCATTGTGAAACCGGTCAGCACTGTATCCGGTCCAAAAACCTGTGCAACACATCGGGATGGATGACGACTAGATACAGCGCCATCATCGAAATCGAATAGGTGCTGACCGGAAGAAGCTCGTAAAACCCAGCATGCAGCAAAAGGCCGGCTGGAATGGCGAACTTCGCCAAGCGGCGAACCAATATCCCAACGGCCAGAAAATACTCTACCGCTACCACAGCAACTGATGCCGCCATCGCGAAGCCCGGCACAGCCAGAAAAGGCTCAATCGGCCGCTTTGTGTGGCCCCAGTTGAAGATCGCTTCCAACCGGTCACCATTCAGAAAGGGTGTCCCCGACTTGTCGAAGGCCGTCCAGAAATAAAGCGAAGCCATCTGCAGAACGATCAGGTTCTGTCCCCAAAGCGGCGCTTCTTCGGGTAATTCCTCACGTCTGTTCATCGCACGAAACCGGTCAAAGGAATATGATCTGCCGCACGGTGTCAGCGCCAGCAGGCATGTCGTCGCCATTAGAAGGTAGGCGTGATGGCCAAAGAACTACGGCCAGACGCCACCAATCCCAAGACCATAATAGAAGTAAATCAGTATGGCGCCGACCGCAGCAGTAGCGGCCCGAGCATAAAGACCAAGCAGCATTGCGCTGGTCGCTGCAAAGAACGCGATTGAAAGAGCCAACGACCACCATTCCACCCCATTGTAGAGGCCCATTTCGCGCGCATATCTCGCCCAGATGATCAGCGCCAACGCAATTCTCAGAAGACCTACTGCGCGGGTAGAGCCCACTGCGTCCATAGACCACCGAGAATGGGTCATTCTTTGCATCTCATGGCTAGGGATAAAGCTTTCCACCCTCTGACTAAGGCGACCTCACCTTTGAACGAGATGGAAGCGTCAACGCGGTTCCTCGCGCAATATTCTTCAATCCTTGCTCTCAGGTCATTCTCGCCAAACACCAAATACGGCTGTGTCAGCCTCATCGCCAACTTATAGCGTAGCAAGTTCAGGAATTCACTCGGGGTCAGAACTTCGTCGCTGCCATTTCGGTTGATTGTAAATTCGCCTCTTAGCAGGCCCATTCCGACGATAGAATACATCTTCCAAGGCCGGAAAATCGGATTACCATAGCCAAACACCTGAGGCATCGCTGGCGCCAACAGGATAAACGTCGCCAAGCCGCCAAACATGAACCTTGGGAAAGGCGAGGTCGCCAGTCGATCTGTCTTGGCATTTGCATTCATAACAAACCTGTCTCGTCACGCCGCTGGACCGACGCGTATCCGCCGCATATACGATACCCCAAGCAATTTGGCCTGCCAAATACGACAATTCTGACTATGCATCCCAGCCGCGCCACCCGGCTGGTTGAGAGGACATCTTGGACATTAAAGCAAACCTCATCTCTGCTCGCGTCGCCCCGGTAATCCGCACAAGCACTGAAGCAGCAGCCCGGCGAGGCGTTGAGTTGTTGGCGGATGAGGGTTTTGCTCTCTTCGAGATTACACTGACAACGCCCGGCGCAATGGAAGTCATCGCGGATCTGGCCAAAGACCCCGACCTGACAGTCGGCGTTGGCACTGTTATGAATGTTGATCAAGGAAAGGCGGCCATCGACGCAGGCGCTTCATTCGTCGTTTCCCCAGCCTTCATTCCCGGCCTTTCAGAGACTGGCGCAGCCTCAGGTGTTCCCGTCGCGCTTGGCGCCGCCACTCCAACCGAAGCTCTAAGGGCAAACGAAGCTGGCGCGGCGTTTGTGAAGGTCTTTCCTGCGGCTCAACTTGGTGGGCCAGGTTTCATCAAGGCGCTAAAATCAGTCTATCCGATGATCGACATCATGCCGACTGGTGGCATCGAAGCAGGCAATCTTGCCGACTATTTCGCCGCCGGCGCCGCCTGTGTTGGAATGGGTGGCAAACTGGTTAGTGACGCGGCGCTCGTCGCCAAAGACGACGAAGCTATCCGCGCTGCCGCCCGCACAGTTAAAGCTGCCTTGAAAGAACTCGCATGAGCGCAGAAATCCTATGCCTCGGCGAGCCATTGATTGAGTTTGTCCGTCGGGAAGATGGCCTTTATCAACGCAGTATAGGCGGTGACACCTCTAACGCAGCCGTTGCCGCAGCAAAACAAGGCGCATCAGTAGGCTACCTCACGTCCCTCGGTCCCGGTCGCTTCGGCGACGCTGTTATCGACTATTGGAAAGAGGAAGGGATCGACGCGGCCTTTGTGACACGCCATCCAACGGCCCAAACTGGTTTGAATTTTGTCGAACCAGACCCGGCTGAAAGGTACTTCACATATCGGCGCGAAGGCTCAGCCGCCAGTCTGATGCAGCCCAACGATCTGCCAGAACAAGCGATCAAAGCAGCCAAGTGCCTCCACCTGAGCGGTATTACTTTGGCGATTTCGAATGATCTCAGAAACACCGCATTCGCCGCGATTGGCATTGCAAAGACGGCAGGCGTTCCGGTTTCGCTAGACACCAATCTCCGCTTGAAACTTTGGGACATCGGAACTGCCCGCGCGATCACTCACAAGGCGATGGCGGACGCTTACATAGCCGTAACCAGCATCGACGATAGTTTGCATCTGACGGGGCTGGCCAAACCATCAGACATCGCCATTTTTTACCATGAGTTGGGTCCAGAGATCGTTCTCGTGACTATGGGCGCAAAAGGTTGCTTGCTGAGTGTTCGCGGCAAAGAAACAATCATCTCGCCAGCCCCTGCACATCCTATCGATTCCACAGGCGCTGGCGACAGTTTTGCGGGATCGTTCTTAGCATATTGGCTTGAGACCCAAGACCCCGTCCTCGCAGCCAATCGCGCCGCTTTTGTCGCCGCTGGAACTGTGTCGGGGCTCGGTGCGGTCGATCCGATCCCAAGGCGTAAAGAAGTGCTGAGAATGTCGAGTTAGCGGCTCTGACCGCTGGACCGGCGCTGACGACGCGCCTATACGACATCGATGGCTGATTTGCTCGATAACAACGACATGGGCGGTATCTCGTCCGAACCGATGCGCCGCGCTTTGGGCGACCGGTATCTGCAATATGCGCTGTCCACCATCACCAACCGGGCCTTGCCCGACGCCCGTGATGGTCTGAAGCCAGT
>CALKOT010000106.1 GCA_938092015.1 uncultured Paracoccaceae bacterium | reverse complement strand
GGCGCCGACCACCTGATCGACAGCGATACGGACGATATCCGCGAGGTCGTCAAATCGCTGGGCGGCGCTGATGTTGTTTACGATCCGGTTGGCGGCGATCAGTTCAAGGCCGCCATGCGCGCCTGTAATCCAGAGGCGCGGCTTCTACCGCTTGGCTTTGCATCAGGCGACGTACCGCAAATTCCGGCAAACATCCTGCTGGTGAAAAACCTGACGGTTCATGGGTTCTACTGGGGCGGCTATCGGCGGTTTAAGCCAGAGGTTCTGGCCAACAGTTTCCGCCAACTATTTGCGTGGTGGGAAGAGGGTAAACTAAAGCCTCATGTCTCAAACCGTATACCACTTGAGAACGCGGTAGAGGCGTTGGATCTGCTGACGACGCGCAAAGCAACGGGCAAGGTGGTCATCGAGATAACCTGACCGCCCTTTGTTCGGCCCGCAAGTTCGCCGCCCCTACAACGTTACACGGCACCGCGTTTCAGCGCTTTCATACACGGCATTCTCAATGCGGATGTTTCGCAGATAAGTCTGTGCTTCTGTCGGATGCTGCGCACCACTGCGAAACGCTTCTAGATACTGGGCGCAGGACAAATACACGCAGTCACCACCGAAATTGCGGGCCTCCCACTCAAACGGATGCTCGTGTTCGTCGTTGGATCCGAAGCGACGCACCCAGATACGCCCTTCACCATCCACACGCAGCACCCCCGTTTCACCTTCGACCAACAAGTCACCCATCGAGCGACGGCGGTCTTCGGCAATATGATCGACCAGCCGGTTTCCATCATAAACCGCGCGACGCCCATCGTCGTAGTCCAACATGATCACCCCAGCATCCTCACCCGCAATCGCCGGGTTCAATCGGCGAAGATCCGCATAGACGCCATCAGGTTCGCCAAACACCGCACGAAACAAATCGATCCAATGGATTGCCGTTTCATGCACCAGGAACCTTGACATCTGCTGAAAGTAAGGCTGCCGCGCCAAATACGCGTCTGGTCCCTGCCCATCGCCCGGCCGCATCCGAAAGCTGATTTGAAAGGGCACGCCAACGGCGCCGTTTTTCACCAGACGCACCGCCTCAGCATACCAGGGCTGATTGCGGATGTTTTCATGGATGATCACGCGCGCGTCACCCGCCGCTACTAACGCTTGCTCCGCTTCTTCGAGGTCTCGGCAAAAGGGTTTCTGACAGATCAGATTCTTGCAGACAGGCGCCAATGCGGTGATCAGCCCAAGATGCGTTGTTGGCGGCGATGCGATGTCAATGATGTCAGGCTTGATCGCCGCTGCCATTTCAACCGCATCGATGAAATGCGGCACGCCTTCGATTGCTTTAGACGGGTCCTGATCGACCAATGCGACCATTTCAGCACCTTCCATCCTTTGCCAGGCGTCGATGTGGAACTGGCCGAAATAGCCTGCGCCGATCAGGGCGACTCTCACGCCTCAATCCCCTCCATCGCCGCCAGAACTGCCGCTTGCACCTTTGCGCAACCGGCGTCGCCACCAAGTTCACATGTCACCAAATCGCCGCCTGCAAAAGCTGCATCCACGGCCTTGCGCACAAGCGATGCCGCCTGCGTCGCCTCTGGGGCGCCCAGTTTTTCATCTAGATATTCCAGCATCATCGCCCCGGACTGGATCATCGCCGTGGGGTTCGCCAGGCCCTTGCCCGCAATGTCCGGCGCAGTACCGTGGCAAGGCTGGAAAACCGCGTGATCGTCGCCGATATCGGCTGAGGGCGCGTAGCCCATACCACCCATCAGCGCGGCGCCGAGATCAGACAGGATGTCACCGTACATGTTTTCAGTGACGGCGACGTCCAGCGTCAGAGGACGTTGGACCATTTGCATCGAAAACGCGTCGACATAGGCTGCATCGGCAATGATGTCAGGAAACGCCTCTGCCCGTTTTTCAAATATCTCGCGGAAGAACCAGAACGCGGCGAAGACGTTTGCCTTGTCCACGCAGGTAACCTTGCCCTGATGGCCCTGCGCCTTGCGCCGTTCTGCGAGGCGGAACGAAAAGTCGAACAACCGCTCAGAATTCGCGCGGGTGATCAACATCGTTTCGGTCGCATCATCATCAGTCAGCGTGCCGGGGGCGGAAGGGGCGAAAAGACCTTCGATGCTTTCGCGGATGATAACGAAGTCCATTTCCGCCGCCGCGGGGTCAGCCAGAATATGCCGCACGCCGGGGATCGGGCGGACAGGGCGAACGCCTGCGTAAAGGTCAAAATGGAAGCGGATGGAGATTTGCGGCGTGATTTCGCGGCCATCATTGTAGCGGATGTTCGGCAGGCCCATCGCCGCCAGGAGGATCGCATCAGCCTTGCCCGCTGCTGCATAATCCGCAGGCGGAATTTCGTGGCCAGTGTCGCGCCAGCATTGCGCGCCACCCTGTAGGTCTTGGTAGCTCAGTTTGAGTCCGGAACGCGCCGCGGCGGCGTCGAGGATGGTTTTAGCGACAGGTGTAACCTCATGGCCAACACCGTCGCCAGCGAAGACGGCGATCTTAAAGTCTTGTGTCATGGCCGAAAATGGTACAGTGGAACGCCAGCAATAGCTAGCTGCCTGATTGGGTGGTTACGTGGTCATACCAATTTTTACACCCAAGATAATTCGATCAAAATCGGTCGAGCAGCCGTTCCAGATAATTCAGCTCTTCCGCTGGGCGCTGACGTTCTCCCGCGCGGCGGCGGATTTCTTCCTGCAACTCGCGGGCGCGTTTGCCTAGCGCAGCGCCTGGCACATTAGTCGCATCACCTTCGGTAGCGCCATCTGATGCGCGTGGCCGACCCAATGGATCTTCGTCCCTTGCGTCACCACCGCGACCATCACGGCCGGCCTGCTGACCTTCACGGCGACCCTGCGCTTCGGCCATGTCGCGGCCCATCTGGTTGCGACCTTCTCGCAGCTGATCCAGTGCGCGCACCTGATCATCGACAGCGCCGCGCGTATCGCCGTTCTCAAGCGATTCAACCGCGTCCTCCATCGATCGCTGCGCTTCGTTCAGCGCACGGCGGGTTTCTTCGCCAGCCTCACCTGGAAGCTGGTTTTGCAAATCTTCCAGCAGTTCGCGCAGGGCTTCCTGATCGCGGGCGATTTGGCCGGGATCATCACCAGGGCGACCGCCGCGCTGACCATTGTCTTCGCCCTCCATGCCCTCACCCTGGCCACCATTCTGCTGTTGCTGGCCACGCTGGCCTTCGCGCATCTGGTCGAACGAACGGTCGGCAAGATCAGATTGTTCGCCGATCATGTCGCCCATCTGGTTCATCGTCTGCTCACCCTGGCCGGGTTGTCCCTGACCGGGCTGCGCCATCTGCATGTTGTTCATCATCTGCTGCAGTGCTTGCAGCATCTGGCGGGCAAGTTCCTGCTGCCCGTTTTTCATCGCCTCTTCCAGCGCCTGCAGCATCTCTTCCAGATCCTGCTGAGTGATCGTCTGCTGTTCACCCTGTTGCTGCTGTTGTTGCTGCTGACCGTTGGCCTGATCGCGCAGCGCCTCTTGCTGCAGCTCTGCCATGTAGTCGGCCATTGCTTCGCGCAGTTCCTGCATCAATTGCGCGATTTCTTCGTCTGAGGCGCCCTGTTCGATCGCCTGTTCCAAACGTTCCTGCGCGCGGGCAAGCCGGGCCGCAGCAGAGGAAAGATTACCATCCTCAAGCCGAATGGCGGCTTTCCACAAAAGATCGACGATAGACTTCGATTCTTCCTCAAGCCGCCCGTCTTCCAGTGCATATCCCAGCCGACGCCGCGCCATAGAGGCGGCTAGGAACCCGGCGGTGTCGTCAAACACCTCATCCGGCCAGATCATGATCGCCTCAAGAACGTCCCAAACGCGCGGCGCGCTATCGGGGGAGAACGCCAGATCGCGGCGCTGTTCGACCAATGCTTTGGCGACGGGGTGGATGAAAATGCGACCCGGCAGATTAAGGCGCGCGACTGATTCAGCGGTTTGGCCAGCCGCATCATGGGCGCGGATTGTGATGACGACCGGAAGGCCAACCCATGGATGCTCTGACAGATCTTCAACAACCGTTTCAGTGACCGAGGTGACGTCACCCGTCAGCGGAAGGGGCAAATCCAGCTCAATCGGCTCATACAGCGACGGACGGATCGCGCCTTTGACCGGTGGCTCAGCCTCAGGATCCAAGGTGATCGTCGCATCCGTAAACCGCACGCCGTGATCATCAGTTGCGGTGTAATCGAACGTCATGCCACCGCGAATGCCTGACGTGATCTCAGATGCAAAATTGATCGTAGGCGGCATATCTTCGATGACAGTGAACGACCAGTCACCCATCACGTCTTCGCCCAGCATCACCGTCACATTGCCCGATGCAGTAACGGTAAAGCTGGCGTCGAAAACTTTGGCACCCTGATCGACAAAGGTGGCCTCAGCCTCTCCGATCCCCTGTTCAAGCACCGGCAAGATGTCGGTGTCGAACACCCGGAGCGAGATTTCAGTGCCTTCCGGCAACGTTATCTCTTCGCCTGACAGCGGTGTCAGGTAGACCGGCGAGGCGCCAGTGTAGACGGGGGGGCTGGCCCAAGCCTCTATCGTCGCAACAATGGGCGGCGGTCCAGCCTCAGCTGGCGTAACCGGTGTGAACTGATCAGAAATGCGCGTCGCGTCGGCGCCAAAATAGCCGATGACGCCAGCGATCAGCACCAAAAGCGCCCCGTGGCGAAGGGCGAAAACATCGTGGCCAGAGGCGCGCAGATCAGGCGCTTTCGCCTTCAATGCAGCGGCTTTTTCGGCCAATTTCAACTGATGAGCAGCCCACAAGGCCTCTGACCCGCGATCACCTGAGCCAGACGCAAGTGCGTCATCGAAGGTTTGCGCCGGCCTGCCACGAGCGCCTGCATCCAGCCGCGCCAGCTTTTCTGCTTCCGATGGCGCGCGCATCGCCATGGCGCCGCGAACGATGAAGAACAGGATCGCAGCGGCGAAACCGGCCAATAGAGCATAGTGCAATTCGCGGGGCAAAAGCGCAGGAATACCCAGCAAAACAACACCAACAGCAAGGGCCAGTACCGCCCAAACCGGCCAGAACGCCTTGATCGCAGCTTCGACCCACAGGCCCCAGCCAACCCTTTTGGCCTCACGTGTGACGGAGGCTCTGGCGACGCTGAGGGCGCTTGAGCGTGCTATCGATCGTTCGGCCATCAGGCCCTCTCGGCTATTTCAACCAGTCCGGGATGCGCTCCCGCTTTAACATATCATCATATGTGGGGCGCGGGCGCACTACATCAAACCGTGAGCCGTTCACCAAAACTTCAGGGATCAGCGGCCGACTGTTGTATTCCGACGACATAACCGCCCCATATGCGCCGGCTGAACGGAAGGCGACCATCTCACCCTCGTTCACAATCGCCATTTCGCGCTGCTTGGCGAAGGTGTCGCCAGATTCGCAAACCGGGCCAACGATATCGACCGGGGCGATGGGTGCGTCGTGGGCAGGTTCCTTGACGGGGATGATGTCGTGCCATGCTTCGTACATTGCCGGGCGGATCAGATCGTTCATCGCGGCATTAATAATCAGGAAATCGCGGCCTTCGCCGTTTTTGCGGTAGATCGTGTTGGCGATCAGCAGACCGGCGTTGCCCGCAATAAGACGGCCCGGCTCAATTTCGATCTCACAGCCAAGGTCGCCCACCGTACGCTGGATCACCTGACCATAGTCGAATGGCAGCGGCGGCGCCTCGTTCGATTGCTGATATGGGATGCCGAGGCCGCCCCCAAGGTCGAGGCGGCGGATATCATGGCCGTCAGCGCGCAGCTGATACGTCAGCTCTGCAACCTTTTTGAAGGCGCTCTCATATGGTTCCAGATCGGTCAGTTGGCTACCGATATGGACGTCGATGCCAACAACTTCGAGACCTTCCATCGATGCCGCCAGGGCATAAACCTCGCGCGCCCGCGAAATTGGGATGCCGAACTTGTCCGCCGCTTTGCCCGTTGAGATCTTAGCGTGGGTTTTCGCGTCTACATCCGGGTTCACCCGAATGGTGATCCGCGCTGTGCGGCCCATCGATGTCGCGACCTCATTCAGGCGCGCCATTTCGGGTTCAGATTCGATGTTGAATTGGCGGATATTCGCTTCGATCCCCAGCTGCATTTCCTCATGCGTCTTGCCGACGCCCGAGAACACGATCTTGTCGCCCGGACAGCCTGCCGCGATGGCGCGATGCAATTCGCCCTCTGACACCACATCCAGCCCGGCGCCCGCCTTCACTGCGATGCGAAGCACTGCAAGGTTAGAGTTTGCCTTCATCGCATAGCACACCAGATGCGGCATGCCTGACAGCGCTTCATCGAACACGCGCAGATGACGCTCAATCGTGGCGGTGGAGTAGACGTAGAACGGCGTCCCGATCTCTGCCGCGATGTCCGAAATGGTGACGTCTTCGGCGTAAAGCTCGCCGTTCTTGTAAGTGAAGTGATCCATCAGGCCAGTCTCGTTCTATGCGTGTCTTGTTCTAAGGTAGAGGTAAAGCGGCAAACCACAGCTGACGCCGATGCAGAACGTGGCCGGAATGGCGATCAGGTTCAACCAGGCTTTCGAGCGGGTCGTCTCAGCAATAATCCAGACCAGCAGCGCGATTGCCGCGATGGTCAGGTCATAGGTCAAACCAGTTGAGGCGTCGTTTACATTCCACGCTTCGACCATGGCGCCGAGGTCATAGCCAAACTCCTCAAACCAACTGACGAAATAGTACATCGGCACAACAGCGCCGATGATCGCAAGGATAAGGTAGACATTTCGCATGATGCTGCCTTTTGGCGGACGACCCTCTGGTCAGATGCAACGCGACGTAGCCTGCGCTGAATGCCACTTCAAGCAATGGATTGCCAAGCGGGCTGACTCATTCCAAAGATATCGAAACAGCGGAGGAGATTACCATGACCGCCCCAAGCGTATCAATAGAGAACAACGGCGCCGTTCTGCGATTGGCGGCAGGTGACCTAAATCACCGGTTTCACGCGATCTGGCTGCGCGACAATGCGTTGGATGAGGCCACCCGCGCTGCGGGCAACGGGCAGCGGTTGATCACGCTAGGCGACATACCGGCAGGGACCAGTCTGACCGATGCAACGCTAGCGGGCGACGCCATCAGCGTCACATTCGCACCTGAGAGCAAAACAGTAGAGTTTCCGCTGAACTGGTTGGAGGCGAACAGCTACGACCGGCAGGATCGGCGCACCGACGGCTGGCTGGCCGCAGATATTGAAACCTTCGATAGCAACTTGTCCCCAGATGCGGTCAGCGCCAGCTTTAGCGATATCTCGACCGATGAAGCAGCACTGGCGAACTGGCTCAGCCACGCAGCGCGTTTTGGCTTCGCGCGGCTGACTGGCGGGCCGACAGATAGCGGCGCCTTACTGAAAATAGTCGACCTCTTCGGCTATGTCCGCAAGACGAACTACGGCAAGTGGTTCGAGGTGCGGACGGAAATAAACCCCAACAACCTTGCCTTCACCAGCCTCGGCCTTCAGGCGCACACCGACAATCCCTATCGCGACCCGACGCCTACGTTGCAGATTCTCTACTGCCTCGAAAACGCGGCGGAGGGTGGCGATAGTCAAGTCGTTGACGGATTTGGCGCTGCCGAACGTCTTCGCGACGAAGACCCGGATGCATTTGCGTGCCTCGCGAAACACTGCGCACGGTTTGAATACAAAGGATCAAATGGCGTCCACCTGCTCGCCCGCCGCCCGATGATCGAACTTGCGCCAGATGGCGAACTGATTGGCGTGCGCTTCAACAACCGGTCCGCAGCCCCAATCACCGACGTGCCGTTTGATGAGATGGAGGCGTACTACGCGGCTTACCGCCGCTTTGGCGAAATCATCGATGACCCGTCCATGACTGTCAGTTTCAAATTGGAACCGGGTGAGAGTTTCATCGTCGACAACACCCGCGTTCTGCATGCCCGCACGGGCTACGGGTCAGCTAGAGGAAATCGCTGGCTGCAAGGGTGTTACGCCGACAAGGATGGCCTGATGTCCACCTTGTCAGCGCTTAGGGCTGCCTGACTATTCAACCTTGATATGGTAGATTGACCAGATCCAGTTGTCGTCCGGCATATCCTTTAAGTCGGCCCGCTCAGCGCGTGGAAAGACAATCTGCGTCGGGCCATAGTCACCCACAGCAAACGGACGACCGTTGCGTTTCAGGGCCAGAACAGCCCCCTGATCGATCGGGTCCGGCATTTTCACTTCGATGGCGTAGCCATCCAGCGCAGTCATTGTGACCATCTCGCCCTTGGCGCCCGCCACCTTGAGAACATCAGCCAGTAGAGGGCCTTCGAATTCCTGAATGTCGCCATCCTTTGGAAAATCGGCGTTCGCCTTCAACCATTCGAGTTTTTGCAGCGAGGCGTAGTTGAACTGGGTCGCCTCGTTAAACTCGGCTTAGGAATAGACGAAGAACTGGTCGACAGCGGGGTCGACAGCGCCTCGGTTGGGATTGGCGACATTGCCTGAGATGGTGAGGATTACCGGGCCTTCAACCTCTTGGGTGAAGGCGTTAGGCGCAACGAGAAGCGCGCCCAAAGCCATTAACATATAAGCGGGAAAACGTAAGATCGGCGTGAGCATTGACGGACCTCCTGGGCAGCTAGTGATTAACGCGATTTGATCTTAGGCTGGTTCAAGTGGCGTTTTGAAATCTAAGAAAGCTTTTGCCAAAGCAAACGCGGTCAGGTTTCAAAACGTCTCAACCGTTGATCAAAACGCTCTAGCCGGTCGTCGTTTGCTCCTGCGTTTCATCAGCAGGCTGCGGCGGCAAAGGATCACCTTTGCGCCCACAGGCCCCAAGACCAATGACGACGACCAGCGCCGCCGCTGCAACCAATCGCACAATCATCCGAGCCGCTCCCGCCACCGCTCAATCTGTTCGCGAACCCGTTTAGGCGACGTGCCGCCGTAAGATGCGCGACTACCCACTGAGCTGTCTAAGGCTAATGATAAAACTACCTCAGATTGTATCTTTGGTTCTACGGTCTGCATCTCCGCAAGGGTCAGCTCATGCAGATCACAGCCCTTATCTTCGGCCATCTTCACCAGTGCGCCAGTAACGTGGTGTGCGTCGCGGAACGGCATGTTCAGTTCCCGCACACACCAGTCAGCAAGGTCGGTTGCAGTGGCGAATCCAGCTCCTGCCGCCTTTCGAAGATTGTCCTCAACCGGCGCCATGTCGCTGACCATACCGGTCATCGCGGCGACGGCCAGCGCGAGGGCGTCGGCGGCATCGAACACCGGCTCTTTGTCTTCCTGCATGTCTTTGGAATAGGTCAGCGGGAGACCCTTCATCACTATGGTCATCGCAACCTGTGCGCCCATGATACGCCCGATCTTGGCACGCACTAGCTCCGCCGCATCAGGGTTCCGCTTTTGCGGCATGATGGACGACCCGGTGGTGAATTTGTCGGACAGCTTCACAAAGCGGAACTGGGCCGAGGACCAGATCACCAGCTCTTCAGCGAACCGGGACAAGTGCGTGGCGGTGATGGAAGCGGCGGAGAGAAACTCCAGCGCAAAGTCCCGATCCGCGACGCTGTCGAGGCTGTTCGCCGTGGGGCGATCAAACCGCAGCGCCTCTGCTGTCATTTCGCGGTCAATCGGAAAGCCAGTACCCGCCAGCGCAGCGGCGCCCAGTGGGCATTCGTTCATCCTCGCGCGCGCATCCTGAAACCGCGACAGATCGCGGCCAAACATCTCAACATACGCCATCATGTGATGGCCCCATGTGACGGGCTGGGCCGATTGTAGATGCGTAAAGCCCGGCATAACCGTCGCTTCATGCCCATCGGCCTGATTAACCAGCGCCTTGATCAGACCCTCAAGGCCCTGAATAGCACTGTCCGCCTGATCACGAACCCACATGCGAAAATCCAGTGCGACCTGGTCGTTGCGCGACCGGCCTGTGTGCAAACGCCCAGCAGGTTCGCCAATCAATTCCTTCAGGCGCGCTTCGACATTCATGTGAATATCCTCAAGCGCGGTGGAAAACTGAAATGTTCCCCCTTCAATCTCTGACAACACCGTGAGGAGGCCGTCGCAAATCTGGTCGGCGTCACTACTTGTGATAACGCCGGTTGCAGCAAGCATTCTGGCATGCGCACGGCTGCCCTCTATATCCTGCCGGGCGAGGCGTTGGTCGAACCCGATGGAGGCGTTAATCTCCTCCATAATAGCG